>NC_011978.1:628187-1256374 GCF_000018945.1 Thermotoga neapolitana DSM 4359
TTCGTGTTCTTCTCCACGCTATCAAGGTCGAAGTATGGAGGCCTGACACCTATTCTTTCCCAGGCCTGTTTTTCATTCACCGTTTCTCTACTGAGACGCACATTTTCACCTCCTCATCTTTCTACCCGGCCGGAGGTGGCTCCAGAGGCGAGTTTTTCAATCTCTTCCACACTTAGGACTGCAAAGTCACCGGGTATCGTGTGTTTGAGGCAGGATGCGGCGGCTGCAAACTCTGCCTTCTTCTGTGGCTCAAATCCCATCAGACTTCCGTAGATGAGAGCACCGGCGAAGCTGTCTCCTGCACCGACCCTGTCGACTATGTGTATCTCATACCTTGTTGAGAAGTGTGGCTTTCCGTTTTCGTAAACCATGACAGACCAGTAGTTTACAGTAGCAGAGACGCTCTCTCTCAATGTGATTCCTATCGTTTTGAAGCCATACTTCTTCGAAATCTCCTCGGCAACCTTTGTGTAGGCTTCCCTGTTGAGTTTCCCCGTCTTCAGATCGAGTCCTTCAACGGGTATTCCCAGAACCTTCTCTATGTCCTCTTCGTTTGCTATCAGAACGTCCACGTACTCCATGAACGGGATCATCACCTTCTGGGCTTCCTCTTTCGACCAGAGCCTTGCCCTGTAGTTCAGATCACAGCTCACGGTCACATTTTTCTCCTTGGCAACCTTCAGAGCATCTTCGAGGATGAGAGGGAGCTCCTTTCCAAGGGGAGGGGTGATTCCGGAAAAGTGAAACCATCTGGCACCGTCCAGTATTTTCTCCCAGTCAAAATCCTCTCTTCCAGCTTCTGAAATGGCAGAGTGAGCCCTGTCATAGACGACTTTACTGGGCCTCTGGGAAGCTCCTATTTCTAGAAAGTATATACCAATTCTGTTTCCGCCCCTTGCTATGTAATCCGTTTTCACACCGAACTTTCTCAAGTGACCAATTGCAGCGTCTCCCAGCGGGTTATTTGGAAGTTTCGTTACAAAGTACGCATCAACTCCCATCTGTGCAAGAAAGGCAGCCACGTTCGCTTCAGCACCGCCGTAGGTAACATCGAAGCTTTCCGCCTGAAAGATCCTCCTGTGATTTGGTGGAGAGAGTCTCAGCATGATCTCTCCGAACGTCACTACCTTCATTCTGTGCACCCCCTGATCTTCTCAACAAACGCTCTTGCCTTTTCTTTTACCTCGTCCGGGGTTCCTTTCACAAGGGCGCTTCCAACCCCCACAGCGAGAACTCCCGCCTTGAACCACTCGCACACGTTGTCCAGATTCACTCCTCCCGTCGGGACGAACTTCACATTCGGGAAGGGTCCTTTCATCGCTTTTACAAAGGTGGGGCCCAGCACTTCTCCAGGGAAGAGCTTCAAAATCGTGTGTCCAAGCTTCATGGCCCCTCACGAGTTCGGTTGGTGTCATGACACCTGGCATGTAAAAAACTCCCTTTTCCCTGCAGAATCTGGAGATCTCTTCATCCAGGTGAGGACTGACTATGAACTCTGCTCCGCTTTCTATGGCTTTTTTACACTGTTCTACGCTTGTGACGGTGCCTGCTCCCACAACAGCTCCTTTTTCTTTCAGGAAGGAGATCTCCCTGATGACCTTGTCCGCATCCGGAACCGTGAAGGTGATTTCGATCATGCGGACTCCGCCCTCAAAAACGGCCAGTGCTTTCTCTTTTGCTTCTTCCACGCTACTTGCTCTCATCACGGCCACGATCTGGTGTTTCTTGAAGAGTTCTTCCATCTTCATCCCTCCTGATATTTGATGTTTAATTGATGGTCATAGAAAAAGATACCAGAAAAACTTCACGCTTCAATATCCAAGTTTTTTCGAGATTTTTTCTGCGATTTCCACAAGAAGATTCGCGTACTCCTCTATCTTTTCTTTTGTGAACTTCCGCGCTGCTCCTGAGATGCTCATGGCGGCGATGGGATACTCTCTGTGGTCGAAGATGGGGACACCCACACACATGATGCCTATCTCGTTCTCTTCGTTGTCCACCGCGTATCCTCTCCTTCTGATCTTTTCGAGTTCTCTTTTCAACATCCTGGGATCTGTTATGGTGTTTGGGGTTTTTGGTTTCATCTCAACGAGTTTGAGATACTCTTCGAGTTCTTCACTCGGCAGAAAGGCAAGTATCGCTTTCCCAGAGGCTGTGGAATAAAGATCTATCTTCATTCCCACCCTCGAGACCATAGGAAGACTGTGTTCTCCCTCCACCTTGTCGATGTACACTCCTTCGAAGCCATCTTTCAGGATGAGGTGAACGGTCTCTCCACTTTTCTTCATCACCTCAACCAGGTGATCGTGTGCAATATCCCTCAGATCGATCCTCCTTAAAACAAGAGAACCATACTCCACCAGCTTGTATCCCGGGATGTATCTTTTGTCCCTCTTTCTGAGAACAAGACCTTTTTCTTCAAGAACGACGAGATACTTGTACGCGTTCGAAACGCTCATGCCGAATCTATCCGCCACTTCTGTGACACTCACATCACCGGGATTTTTCACGATGAAATCGAGTATTTCCAGGGCTTTCCTGAGAGTGTTCAACTTTTCGCCTCCCTGGTTTCGTTCACACAGCACAATCAATTATAATAATACCATGAAGATTTTCTTTTTGAGAAAATCATTTTCACAGTGGAGGTGGATCTATGTTCCTTGGAGAGGACTACCTTTTGACGAACAGGGCAGCGGTGAGGCTTTTCAGCGAGGTGAAAGATCTTCCCATCGTGGATCCGCACAACCATCTGGATGCAAAGGACATCGTCGAAAACAAACCCTGGAACGACATCTGGGAGGTTGAGGGTGCAACGGATCACTACGTCTGGGAGCTCATGAGAAGGTGCGGGGTTCCAGAAGAGTACATAACGGGATCCAGAAGCAACAGAGAAAAGTGGCTTGCGCTTGCGAAGGTGTTTCCAAAATTTGTGGGGAATCCAACTTACGAGTGGATTCACCTCGATCTGTGGAGAAGGTTCAACGTAAAGAAGGTGATCTCAGAAGAGACGGCAGAAGAGATCTGGGAAGAAACAAAGAGAATGCTCCCCGAAATGACCCCCCAGAAACTTCTCAAGGATATGAAGGTGGAGATCCTCTGCACAACGGATGATCCCATCTCGACTCTGGAGTATCACAGAAAGGCCAGAGAGACGATAAAGGACGTGACGATACTTCCCACCTGGCGTCCCGACAGGGCGATGAACGTGGAAAAGAGCGACTGGAAAGATTACGTGAAGAAGATCGGTGAAATATACAACGAAGACACCTCCACACTCGAAGGTTTCCTGAGTGCTCTCTGGAAGTCGCACGAACATTTCAAAGAGCACGGATGTGTGGCGAGTGACCACGCCCTTCTGGAACCATCGATACATTTTGTTGGCGAAAAGACCGCCAGAAAAATCCACGAAAAGGTGTTCAGAGGAAAAGAACTCGATCCTGAGGAAATCAGAGACTACAAGGCGTTCATGATGGTTCAGTTCGGGAAGATGAACCAGGAGACCGGCTGGGTGACACAGCTTCACATCGGTGCACTGAGAGATTACAGGGACAGTCTCCTCAAAACGCTCGGGCCGGATTCAGGCGGAGATATCTCAACGAACTTTCTGAAGATCGCAGAAGGACTGAGGTACTTCCTGAACGAGTTCGATGGAAAACTCAAGATCGTCCTCTACGTACTTGATCCCACGCATCTTCCAACGATAGCGACCATCGCCCGTGCCTTTCCGAACGTCTACATAGGGGCTCCCTGGTGGTTCAACGACAGCCCGTTCGGTATGGAGATGCACCTGAAGTACGTTGCCTCGGTTGATCTTCTGTACAACCTGGCGGGAATGGTGACAGATTCGAGAAAACTTCTCTCTTTCGGCTCCAGAACGGAGATGTTCAGGAGGGTTCTTTCGAGTGTTGTCGGTGAGATGGTCGAAAGGGGCCAGATTCCCATCAGGGAAGCGAAGGAACTGGTGAAACACGTCTGTTACGACGGTCCGAAGGCTCTCTTCTTCGGATGAGGAGGGAAAACATGAGAAAGATCCTTAATTACGTTTTCGCCTATCTCTTCCTCGCGGTGACGGGGGCTTTTGGATTCTATGTGATCTTCCTGGAGGGAAGGAGGTTCTTCTTCACAGTTCTTGGGCTCACAAACGCTCGTGTTCAGACCATAAATGCCGTGGACAAATTCGTGGTGATCGTTCTGGGGATTGTCTTTCTGGGGGTTTTCATGTTCAGTGAGGATTATTTCAGAAAGAAGGCGAAAGACGGTGTAAGAGATCTTCTGAGGGCGTTTCTCATGGTCTCCGGGATGCTCATGCTCGTCTGGTCTGGTTTTCAGTCACCGTTCTTCTTCTCCGTTGGCTACAGACTGGGAGCATCGGAAATCATAGGTTACTTCTCAAAGCTCATTACAGGTGGTCTTCTTCTTGTCTCCTCCAGGTATCTGAGAAGTGAGCGTCTCCATACCATATAAAAACCCCCGCAGAGCGGGGGTTTTGTTCACAATCGCACACAACTAGGGGATATCACTTGATGAGCCTGAGATTTCCGAACTTTGAAGGATCTCTCCAGCTGTTGTTCGTTGGATCACTCCAGGAGATGATACCAACCCTCTGACCCTTCTCGTTCGCATCGTTCACCTGCACGTTGAAGCCTATCACCGTGTTCGGACTCGGCTTGATCGTCTTCCACTTGATGGCCGCCTCTACTATGTAGCCTCCTTCGATCAACTTCACCGCCGTCTTGAACCTTGCCGCACTCGCTCCCGTCCCAAACGACTGCTCGTTCATGTAGTTCACCCTGAACTGCGCATCATCGTCTTCGTAGTAACCTGTCTTGTGGTTGTTCTCGTCTATGAAGATCTCCACCGAATCCTGCTCCCAAGGATTGCTGTTGTCTTTGTTCAAAACCGGATCCTTCACTATCGCAAGAACGTACAGATTCTCCTCGTCCCACAGCACCCTCACCTTCGCCGTTGCGTTCTTCTCCAGTGATCCCATCGCAACCGATTTCGTCTCTATCTCCTCCGTCGTGTTCCAGATATCGTCGATCTCTCCATCGATGACCGGTGTTCCGTATTTCGCCGTCGCCACCATCACTCCCTCAAGTTTCAGCGTTCCGTAGTTCATCGTGTTCGTCTTCTGGCTGTTCGTCGTGTCGCTCCAGCTGTACCATTTCCCGTCGTCTATCACCGCTACATCGAACCCTATGTAACTGTCTTTCTTGAACTCCACACCAGGTATCGTGATCGACATCTCAAAACTGTACCTCCTGAATCCAGGCCCAACGAATTTCTTCACCTCTACGTCTTCCCTGTTGACCTCACTCTTCCAGTTCGTCCACAGCACAACGTAGGTGTCATCCGGCTGCAGGTATGGTGTTCTTTCGTTGTTCGGGTTGATGAAGATCGCTACTCCATCTTCCGCTGGCTTCTTCGTCGCGTCCTGAACCTCTCCGTATACGTAGATCGTGCTGTCTTTCCATATCGCCCTGATCGTTGCCTTCACGTTCCCTTCTTCATCGTAGATCTCTATCGGCTTCGACATCATGTAGGAATCGTCCATCATTCCCACCACCACTGCTTCTCCTTCGGAGATCTTGCTCTCTTTTGGAAGGGGTGGAAGTACTTCGGGAGCCACAATCGCCCAGTAAGCGAGTTTTGCCTGATAATCTTTGTCAAAGATCAGTGGCCAGTCGTTTCTTCTTGTTGCCCTCCAGGAGTAGTCGTCTTTGAGACCCCAGAACGTGACGTTCGTGATCACGTTGCTGTACTTCTTGAAGATCTTGAAAAGTTGTGCCATCTTGTGGGCCTGCTCGATGAGAGCTGTCCTTGGTGCTTCTGAGTAGTTGGAAGTGGAATCTCTGTAGACGCTTATATCGAGTTCGGTTATGTGAATTTCTATACCGGGGATAGTGCTGAACTTTTTGATGGCCTCTTCGATCTGCCTGATGTCCGTTGCAAGACTGATGTGACACTGCATGCCTATTCCATCGATGAGTCCTTTCTCCTTGAGACTCTTCACAAGGTTGTAGATGATGTCTCTCTTTTTGGGTTCGAAGGTGTTGTAGTCGTTGTAGAAGAGTTTCGCATTGGGATCTGCTTCCCTTGCAAACTTGAACGCAAGTTCTATGTAGTCAGGCCCCATGATCTGATACCACGTCGATCTTCTCAGTCCATCCGGCTGGTTTGGATCGACCGCTTCGTTCACAACGTCCCATGCGTAGACCTTCCCCTTGAAGTGTCCAACAACGGTGTGTATGTATTCTCTGAGCCTTTCTGTCATCTCTTCTTTGCTCAGAAGGTTTCCATTTTCGTCTTTGAAGAACCACTCGGGTGTCTGATTGTGCCATACCAGTGTGTGGCCCCTCACAACCATGCCGTTTTGCTGTGCGAATTCGATGTACTTGTCGGCTGTCTCAAACCTGAATTTGAGTTTGCCGTTTTCGATACCTGCAAGCAAACTGTCTGGTTTCATTTCGTTCTCGGCGGTGATGCTGTTGAAGTGTTTGGAGATGAGCGCTATGTCCTTCTGGTTGATGAAGACCTTGGACGGAAGTGCAACACCCACTCTGAAGTAATCCTTGAGAACGTCCTTGAGAGCGGGTATCTCTTCTTCCGGATTCATCTCGAGCTTTATCTCGGCAGAAGTGGTGTCCACTACTTTCACATCGTCCACGTAGAACTCAAGGGTCGGATTCTGAGACTCAAAGTAGAGCGTGAGGTCTTCCACGGTCACACCGGCAGGGATTGTGTACGTTCCAGACAGTTGAACCCACTGTCCTGAAGGAACAGTTGCCGCTTTGATCCACTCATATTTTGTGCTTGAATCGGACGAGTACTTTCTCTGCATCGTCATGATGATCGTCTGATCCTGACCGGATTCCTGATAGACCCATGCTTCGAAGGCGTAAGTCTTTCCGGTTTTCAGGATTCCCTTCAAACTGATTTGAGCTCCGTGCCAGCCTTTTTGTCTGTTGGAAACGAAGAGTGATTTCTTTCCAGAGTGTGCCACTTTTGGAGAAATGGAAATCTTCACGTCACTGCCTCTTGGCTGCCAGTCTCCAATGCCCTTTTCAAAGGAGGTTTCGTAAACAACCTTCGGGCCTGCTTCCTTTGGCGTGAGGACCTGGACGTTGTCCACGTAGAAGACGAAATCTGTCTTCTTGGGTGAGGTGATGATCAGAGAGAACTTCGCTGGAGTACCTTCGAAGGTTGGCGAGAATGGAACAAGGATCTCCTTCCAGTAATTCGGTACCACGACCTTGTCGGCCAGTATCTTGTACCTTTCACCCTTTTCGTCTTCCGTTCTTGCAAGAACGCTGAAAAGTTGCGGAGAATCGGAAGTCTGATAGACATGGAAGGAAAGCAGATAATCGGTTCCTGTGTTGACCTTTCCGGTCAAATCGATCTCTACTCCATCCCATACGGAAGTTCTGTTTTCCACTTTCAGTGAGTATTCTCCATCTGCTGCAACATCCTGTGAAGCGGTGACAACCACGTCTTTTCCAAAGGGGGAAGCACCGTCTGTGTTCCCTTCAAAACTCAGGACAAGAACTGTTTCAAAAGGAGAGACTCCCTTACCGCCGAATCCCAGAGCTCCTGTGGCTGCAAGGACCACTCCGAGAAAACCTGCAAGGATACCTACCAGCACTGCGGTTGAAGCATTCAAAAATCCCCGTCTTTTCTTTCGCATGAACCCACACACCTCCTTCTTAATTGTTAAGTTATTTCTTACGGAGAAAAAATAACGTTCTCCGATGAAGAATTATACCATAATTGTGAAAAAGGCTTTCAAATTAGAAAAGCGATGATATTTTCAAATAATTGGTATTTTTCGCTGATAATCATAGATAATCGATGATAATCGCACTTGAAATTTTTGGACGACATGATATAGAATTTATTCAGAAAAAAATCTATTACAGAAAACTTGCCAGAAAGCACATCCCATTTATGGGATCGTGATGAATGGCAAGAAGTGTTAATATAGCACCAGAGGTGCAGAACATGGCAAAACATATGAAAACATACAAATTCCCTGCACCACCTGAGTACTACCAAAAATGTAAAGAACTATCAAAACTTGCTGGACGAGTATACAGCAAGACAGTTTCTCTTGTCAGAAAAATCCACAGGAAAAAAGGCTTCTGGCTTTCTATGAACACAGTACAAAAGTACATCCTTCGATGGGCACAAAACATTCCCCTTCACTCTCAGACCAAACAGGCCCTGGTGGAAAGATACTTCAAAGCCCTCAAGAGTTACTTCAAGGCAAGTAAAACAAACCAAGGGCTCAGACCACCCTTTAGAACACCAAAGTACACAAACGTTGTCTGGAAAAACCAGGCAGTAAAACTTCTTGAAGATGGAACTTTGAGACTTTCGATGGCAAACGGCAGTAACCCTCTGTACATTCCAACAACCCTTCCAAAGGAAGTGGACATAAGACGTGTCGAACTTGTCTACGACAAAAGACAAGACAAATATTTCTTCCATGTGACAGTCTCATTCGAAAGCCAGACGAACATCTCTGGTAGTAAGATAGTTGGTGTCGACCTTGGAGTTGTTCATCCAATAACTGCCTCAACAGAAGACAGAGCAGTTCTCTACAACGGAGGAGTATTGAATTCAAAACTTCAATATCGAAACAAAAAACTTGCTGATCTTCAAAAGAAACTGTCCAGGAAAAAGGTTGGTTCAAGACGATACAGAAAACTTGTGAGGGCAAAAAGAAGGCTTCTTGGAAAGATTCAAAACCAGATCAAAGACATCCTCCACAAGTACACAACGCACTTTGCTGGATGGTGTCTGTCACTTGGAGTAGGCACCATCGTAATCGGAGACCTTCGAGGTATACGAGACAGGGTTGATTACAGTACCAAAGTGAATCAAAAGATCCATCAATGGCTGTTCAGAAAGATTTCTGATCTCATCAAGACCAAAGCAGAAGCACTCGGTATCGAAGTGGTCTTTGTTGACGAGTCCTACACATCACAGACGTGTCCTGTCTGTGGCAAAAGACACAAAACATCGACGAGGAACTTCAGGTGCACAGATTGTGGTTTTGAATGGCACAGGGATGCGGTAGGGGCATTGAACATCAGGAAAAAGTATACAGGCGAGGGCCTGGTAGTAGGGGCATTGGCGTCCCCCGTTGGTGTGAGGTACAACTCACACCTTCGTTGCCCGGTGGCCATGTGGTCACCGTGGAAGCCCACCTTCGAGTGGGTAAAAACCTCCTGACCCCTTCAGGGGATTGGGAGGACGTCAAAAGAAAGAAAGGATGATGTTTGCGCCTGTAATTTTTCAGTCCTGATCTTCCCCTGAGGAGGTGTACTGGGTGCTTACCTACATAGTCAAGCGAGTTCTCTACGCCATTCCGCTACTGTTCATCATCTCAATCGTTTCGTTCATCATCATCGAACTTCCTCCAGGAGACTATCTCACCACCTACGTCATGACACTCAGGCAAAGTGGAGAAACGATCGACCAGGCGGCTCTGGAAGTTCTGAAGAAAAGGTATGGTCTGGACAAACCGGTGATAGTTCGTTACTTTTACTGGATCGGTGGTATCCTGAGAGGAGATTTCGGCTATTCCTTCATGTGGGAAAAACCCGTCAGCGAACTTCTGAATCAGAGGGTCTGGTGGACAATACTGATCTCCATCCTCTCAACCGCCTTCGCCTGGGTCTTTGGATTTCTCATAGGTGTCTACTCTGGAACACATCAGTACTCCATGGGTGATTACATCTTCACGGTGTTGGGTTACATAGGGCTTGCCACACCGAACTTCCTGCTCGCTTTGATCCTCCTGTGGGTGGTGTTCGTGACAACAGGTGTGAGCCTGGGAGGTTTGTTCTCTGCTGAGTTCGCACATGCTCCCTGGTCCTGGGCAAAGTTCGTTGATCTTTTGAAGCACATATGGATCCCTGTTGTTGTCATAGGTACAGGAAGTATGGCGGGTCTCATAAGGGTTCTGAGGGCAAATCTTTTAGATGAGATAAACAAGCCCTATGTGGTTGCTGCGAGGGCCAGGGGTGTTCCTGAGAGGGAACTCGTCTGGAAGTATCCTCTGAGGGTGGCGGTTATTCCATTTGCTTCCACCGCAGGTTGGGCGCTTCCACAGATAGTCTCGGGAGCGGTGGTGACCGGTATTGTGCTGAACCTTCCCACTGTGGGGACGCTCCTTCTCGATGCGCTCACGTCCCAGGACATGTACCTTGCCGGTAGTCTCGTTCTGATTTTGAGTGTGTTCACGATCATAGGTACTCTCATATCCGACATCCTGCTTGCCTGGCTCGATCCCAGAATAAGATTCGAATGAGGTGATAGGTGTGTGGAAGAAGCGGAAGAACAAGGAAAAGGTGGAGGAGTTGTATCTTGCGTCCGAGTGGAAGTTGATGTGGTGGAGGTTCAAGAAAAATAAACTCGCGATCATTGGTCTGATCATCTTAGGGATTCTCTACGTGCTGGGAATTTTCTGTGAGTTCTTCTCCCCATACGACCCGAACAGAATCTTCGCAAGATACGTGTACGCTCCTCCTCAGAGGATACACTTTTTCCACGAGGGAAAATTCATAGGCCCGTTCGTTTATGGTTACAAGATGGAAAGAGATCCGGAGACTTTCAGAAGGATCTACAAAGAAGACAGAACGAAGATATATAGAATTAAATTCTTCGTCCATGGTGACAAGTACAAACTCTGGAACGTCTGGGAGTCAAATATTCATTTCTTCGGAGTGGAAGATGGTGTGGTCTTTCTCTTTGGAACGGACAGACTCGGAAGGGATGTTTTCTCCAGAATCCTGTACGGTGCGAGAATCTCCACCACGATCGGGCTGGTCGGGGTGTTCATCAGCATGGTTCTGGGGATCGTCATAGGGGGCATCTCCGGATACTACGGAGGCAAGGTTGACAACTTCATACAGAGGGTAATAGAGTTCATCATCAGTATTCCGACCATTCCTCTCTGGATGGCGCTCGCTGCTGCTCTTCCAAGGTACTGGTCTCAGATAAAGGTTTACTTCGCTATCACGGTGATTCTCTCGCTGATAGGCTGGACTGGACTTGCAAGGGTTGTGAGGAGTAAGTTTCTCTCTCTCAAAGAAGAGGATTTCGTTGTTGCGGCAAGACTCGCTGGAGCCTCCGAATGGAGAATCATATTCAAACACATGCTGCCATCTCTGACCAGTCATCTCATAGCATCTGCCACGCTCGCTGTTCCTGGAATGATACTGGGTGAGACGGGGCTCAGTTTCCTTGGTCTGGGGTTGAGGCCACCTGCTATTAGCTGGGGAGTTCTCCTTCAGGAAGCTCAGAACATCAGGACCGTTGCACTCTACCCGTGGCTTTTGATACCCGGTCTGTTTGTGATCGTCACCGTTTTGTGCTTCAACTTCGTCGGAGACGGGCTGAGGGACGCCGCCGATCCATACAAGACGTGAAGGGAGGAGAGTCATGGAAAAGGTTCTTGAAATAAGAAACCTGAGGGTCTACTTCTACTTGACAGAAGGAACGGTGAAGGCCGTCGATGGTGTATCGCTCGATATTCGGAGAGGAGAGATCCTGGGGTTGGTTGGAGAGAGTGGTTGTGGAAAGAGTGTCACCGCTCAGTCCATTCTGAGGATTCTTCCGGAGAGCGCTCGAATAGTATCCGGTGAAATCGTGTTCTCCAGGAATGGAAAAGCGATAGATCTGGCAAAACTGGATCCTGAGGGTGAAGAAATAAGAGACATTAGGGGAAAGAATATATCCATGATCTTTCAGGAACCAATGGCGTCCTTTTCACCGGTTTACACGGTCGGTGCTCAGATGATGGAAGCAATCCTGCTGCACGAAAACGTTTCAAAGGAAGAGGCCCGACGACGGGTTGTTGAGATGCTCAAAAAGGTGAAGATTCCAAACGCTGAAAAGGTGGTGGACATGTATCCCTTTGAACTCTCCGGTGGAATGCTCCAGCGCTGTATGATAGCGATGGCCATGTCTTTGAATCCTACTTTGCTTCTAGCTGACGAACCCACAACCGCTTTGGACGTGACCATACAGGCTCAGATACTGTATCTCATGAAAGAACTGCAGAAAGAATACAAATCCTCCATCCTTCTGATCACCCACGACATGGGTGTTGTGGCTCAGATGGCGGACAGAGTAGCTGTGATGTACCTTGGAAACATCGTGGAGACAGCTGAAGTCTTCGAACTCTTCAAAAATCCGCTCCATCCCTACACTCAGGCTCTGCTGAGATCCATTCCGAAGATCGGAGTGAGAAAGACCAGGCTCGAAACCATAAGAGGTATGGTGCCAGATCCGTATAATCTTCCAACTGGTTGTAAGTTCCACAACAGATGTGAAAGGTTCATGAAGGGTCTGTGTGATGTGAAAGAACCTCCTGAGGTAGAAGTAATGCCTGGACACAAAGTCAAGTGTTTCCTTTATGGAGGGGAAAAAGAATGAAACTACTCGAAGTGAAAGGACTGAAGAAATACTTTCCGTTGACAAAGGGGTTTTTCAAGAAGGTCGTGGGATACGTCAAAGCGGTCGATGATATCAGTTTCGATATAAAAGAGGGTGAGACCCTGGCACTCGTTGGTGAGAGTGGATGTGGAAAAACAACTACCGCCAAAAGCATACTCAGGGCGATAGATCCCACGGATGGAGATGTCATCCTCCACGTGGATGGAAAATCTGTGAACCTTGCAAAACTTCACAAGGATGAGCTGAAGCCCTACAGAAGGTACATGCAGATGATTTTCCAGAACCCGTACACTTCACTGAATCCCAGGATGAAGGTCAAAGAGATCATCGGAGAGCCACTTCTGGTGAACGGGATCGCGAAGGGAAAAGAACTGGAAGATCGGGTAGCGGAACTTCTGAAGGCAGTTGGTTTGAGACCAGAGTACATGATAAGGTACCCACACGCCTTCTCTGGTGGACAGAGACAGAGAATCGTCATAGCAAGAGCCATCGCACTGAGACCGAAACTGGTCGTCTGTGACGAGCCGACCTCTGCTCTGGACGTCTCTATCAGAGCGCAGATACTGAACCTTCTGATGGATCTTCAGGAGCAGTTCAGTCTCACCTATCTTTTCATTACACACGACCTGAGTGTGGTGGAACACATTTCCGACAGGGTGGCCGTGATGTACCTGGGAAAGATCGTGGAACTCTCGAGTACAGAAGAGGTCTTCGAAAATCCCAAACATCCTTACACGGAAACCCTTCTGAGATCTGTGCCAAAGCCCGATCCAGATTTCAGGGAAGAACTCGTACCGATAGAAGGAGAAGTACCTAATCCAGCAAATCCACCATCCGGCTGCTACTTCCATCCAAGGTGTCCTTACGCTAAGAGCATCTGCAAAGAAGAATACCCGGAGTTCAGAAATCTTGGAACCGAGGAAACCCCGCATTACGTGGCGTGTCATTTTGCCGAGAGTCTGAAATTGAGAGGTGTGAAAATCACTCTGTGAGGGGGTGCTAGCTGTGAGAAGGTTTTCTGTCTTGTTGTCGCTTGTGTTCCTTGTTGTCTTCGCTCTTGCTGCCAACGACACCTGGGTTTTCTACGCAACACCGGAGGACTACTACAAGGCCACGGGAAAGAGGATCACGGAGTATCACGAAGCACCCATGTTGGCAAAACTCGTTGAGGAAGGGAAGCTCCCACCCGTTGAGCAGAGACTCCCGGAGGAACCGCTCGTGGTTCAGCCAGTGGAAAAGATCGGACAGTACGGCGGAACATGGAGAAGAGTCTGGAAAGGGCCGTCCGACAGGTGGGGTATCTCGAAACTCATCGAGGTGAAACTCGCATTCTGGGACAAAGAAGGAGGAAAACTCGTACCGGGTCTTGCGAAAAGCTGGGAGGTTCTTGAAAACGGAAGAGTCTACATCTTCCACCTGAGAAAAGGTGTGAAGTGGTCAGATGGTCAACCCTACACAGCCCACGATATCGTGTTCTGGGTAGAGGACATAATAGGAAACGACGATATCACACCTTCAAAGCCCGACTGGTACAACGTGGGTGTGAAGGTTGAAGCCCTCGACGACTACACGGTGAAGTTCGAGTTCAGCAAACCTTATGGACTCTTCCTTCTGAAGGTTCCGTACGGTGGCTTCACCGGAGCTCCCGCACACTACCTGAAACAGTTCCATCCGAAGTACACACCGATGGAAGAGATAGAAAAGAAGATGGTACCCGGTGTGCACAACACATGGGTAGATCTCTTCGACGACAAGAACGATTTCCTTGAAAACCTCGAACTTCCAACACTTTCACCGTGGAAACCGATCACCGATCCAACGAGCCAGTTCTACGTTCTCGAGAGAAATCCGTACTTCTGGGCAGTTGACACCGAAGGAAACCAGCTTCCGTACATAGACTACGTGAGGCACGAGTACGTCAAAAACGACGAGGTTATACTCCTGAAGGCAATCTCCGGTGAAATCGACATGCAGTGGAGGCACATCGGAGGACTTGCAGGTGGTGCAGGAAACTTCACACTGCTCATGGAAAATGCTCAGAGTGGAGGCTACAGAGTGCTGAAATGGATCGCTGCAAACGGTTCAGTAAGCAGAATCTCTCTGAACTACGCACACTCCGATGAGGTTCTGAGGAAAGTCTTCAACGATGTGAGATTCAGGCAGGCCCTATCGCTTGCCATCAACAGAGAAGAGATCAACGAGATACTCTTCAACGGTCTTGCAGAACCAAGACAGGCCGCTCTTGTGAGTGGATCTCCATACTTCGATCCTGAGTGGGAAAAGGCTTATGCCGAGTACGATCCAGACAGGGCGAACAAACTGCTTGATGAAATGGGACTGAAGTGGGACGACAAGCACGAATACAGACTCCTTCCAGATGGAAGACCTCTGAGATTCACTGTGACAGTGTGTAGACAAATCGATGTTGACGTCTGGACAATGGTGAAGGAGTACTGGAAGCAGATAGGAGTCTGGATAGAAATTGAAAACGTCGAGAGGTCCCTATTCTATGAAAGAGCGGATGCTGGTGACTTCGATGCGATGGTCTGGAACATGGACAGGGCAGCCCAGCCGCTGTCCTCACCGATGGTCATCTTCCCGGGTTCTGAAAACATCGCAGACTTCTGGTACATCGGATGGAGCGGATGGATCTCCTACTACATCGAAAAGAACATAAGAGGAGAAGAGCCCGAAGAGATCCCCGAGGGACCCGAACCACCCGAGATCGTCTACAAACTCGTCGATCTATACTACCAGATAGCCGCTACACCCGATCCTGATAAGATCAAAGAACTCATGAAAGAGGCAACGAGGATCCACAGAGAGAACCTCTGGATGATAGGAACTGTCGGAGAAAATCTCTCACCTGCCATTGTGAAGAACAACTTCAGAAACGTACCGGAGTTCCTTGTCACAGACGACGTGCTGAGAACACCACTGAACGCCATGCCGATGCAGTTCTTCATCGAGCAGAAATAAGACCAGCCCCCGGCACCCGCCGGGGGTTTTCAAAACTTCCAGGGAGGGAAAGAACGTGAATTACACGATGTGCTGGCTGGAGTACAGAAAACTTCCAGAGAACACCATTTCGAATTTGAAGGACTGGTTTTCGAGTGTTTCCATCCTGGAGTCCGACGCTTCTGCCCTGAAAAACGAGATCAGAGAATTCTCTGAAAAATCACTCGACATCACTCCAAGGTTTCACTCCAGACCTCTGAAAAAGAAAAAGTACATCATGATAGGATCTTTGGACTCTCTACCCTTCGGGATCGAAGAAGATCCCGGCGAAGAAGGGTTCATTTTGAGAACACAGAACTGGAACGGATCGAAGATTCTTGTTGTGACCGGAAAGACGAAGAGATCTCTCGTGTACGCTGTTTTCGATCTGATAAGAAGGATAAGACTCGGTGAGGATATAGAGAAAATGAATGTTCTGGAAAAGCCAAAGGCAAAGTTTCGTATGCTGAATCACTGGGACAATCTCGATGGATCGGTTGAAAGAGGATATGCGGGCAACTCCATCTTCTTCAAAGACAACAGGATCATCGTAAATCAGAGAACAAGGGATTACGCGAGGCTTCTTGCATCGATCGGCATAAACGGCGTGGTCATAAACAACGTGAACGTCAAGAAACAGGAAGTTTTGCTGATAGAGCCCGTTTACTTAAAGAAGTTGAAAAGACTGGCAGACCTTTTCAGAGAGTATGGGATCAGGCTGTACCTGAGTATAAATTTTGCTTCTCCCATGTACCTGGGAGGACTGGACACGGCCGATCCTCTCGATGAACGTGTGGCTCGCTGGTGGAGAGAAAAGGCAAGAGAAATATACGACTATATCCCGGATTTCGGAGGGTTCCTCGTGAAGGCCGATTCTGAGTTCAATCCTGGCCCACACATGTTTGGAAGAGATCACGCAGAGGGAGCGAACATGCTTGCAAGAGCACTTGCTCCGTTCGGAGGTGTTGTGATATGGAGGGCGTTCGTCTACAACTGTCTTCAGGACTGGAGAGATTACAAAACAGACAGGGCCAGGGCGGCTTACGACAATTTCAAACCTCTCGATGGTAAGTTCGACGACAACGTGATCGTTCAGATAAAGTACGGGCCGATGGACTTTCAGGTGAGAGAGCCCGTCAACCCTCTTTTTGGTGGTCTGGAAAAGACGAATCAGATTCTGGAGCTTCAGATCACTCAGGAGTACACGGGTCAGCAGATCCATCTGTGTTTTCTTGGTACCCTCTGGAAGGAAATACTGGAGTTCGATACGTTCGCAAAGGGGAAGGGTTCCTATGTGAAAAGGATCGTGGATGGAACCCTCTTTGGTCGAGAGAACAACGGTTTTGCCGGTGTTTCCAACGTCGGAGACAGTGTGAACTGGACGGGTCACGATCTGGCACAGGCCAATCTCTACGCCTTTGGAAAACTCGCGTGGAACCCAGACGAAGACATAGAAAAGATCGTTGAAGACTGGATAAGGCTCACCTTTGGAGACGACAGGAAAGTTCTGGAAAACGTCTCTTACATGCTTTTGAAATCACACAGAACTTACGAGAAGTACACCACTCCCTTTGGGCTTGGCTGGATGGTGAATCCGGGGCACCACTATGGACCAAATCCGGAAGGTTACGAATACTCGAAGTGGGGTACCTATCACAGGGCGAATTGGGAGGCGATCGGTGTCGACAGAACTTCCAGGGGAACTGGTTACACCCTCCAGTACCACTCTCCCTGGAGGGAAATATTCGACGACATCAACACATGCCCCGAGGATCTTCTTCTCTTCTTCCACAGGGTGAGGTACGACCACCGGTTGAAATCGGGAAAGACGTTGATTCAGGCGATGTACGATCTCCACTTCGAAGGTGTGGAAGAAGTGGAGAAGTTCATAAGAAAGTGGGAAGAATTAAAAGATAGGGTCCCGTACGATGTTTTTGAAAGGGTACGAGAGCGTCTACACACACAACTTGAACACGCAAAAGAGTGGCGCGATGTGATCAACACGTACTTCTACAGAAGAACTGGTATTCCCGATGAGAAGGGAAGAAAGATATACCCGTGATCAGATCGCTCCGCCTTCTTGGTTGTGTACAACTTCCAATTTGAGATTGTCTATGTAAAAATCAAGTGTTGCGGGCTCGCTGGCTTTGATGCCAAGAAGGTAGCTCTGAAGCTGAAGACTATTAAGATTGGGGACGGTCGTGGACCCTTCCACGGTCGTCCATGTGTTTTTGCTCAGCAGCTCCGTTGCTATTGGTGTGAGAGAGGTGCTACCAGAAGTTTCCTCGTAGATGTTCATGGTGATGGTTGCCTGGTCTTCTTTGATCTGAAGAACATCGATGGAGAAATGTACAGTATCACCTCCAAAGGCTTTTTCACCCAGTAACTCTTTGAGATCGAACCACACGCTGATGAAACCAGTGACGTCTGTTGAGGCGGGAGAGACATAAAGGACCGTTCCGTGGATGTCTGCTTCAGGGAGATTTTCTTCTTCTGCGGAGATGGTGCTGATTGTTGATTCCGGTGATTGATTTTCCACCACACTATCCAGCAGCTCCTCTTCCTGAACTGGGCTGAAGTCAGGTGGTGTTTGAAAAACAGAGGTTAGCATACAACCCGTTAACAAAATCCCGAATAAAAAAATGGAAATCAAAGTTGTTTTCATGATGATCCCCCCTTTCGTTCAAGAAATATTTTATCACTTTTCAATGATTCTCAAAAGCAGGTAAGACAGTCCTTCAAAAATTATATCTTTCTTTTTATACAGATCCTCGTGATCGGCGTTGAAAACAAGAGTGTTTCCACCGTAGGATGCGCTGACATAAGGAACCATCCCATCCGTCTTTTTAAATTCGTCTTTCAAAACGGATACGCTATCTGCCAGCAGTTTCAAACCAACGAGTCCCAGTGTGTCCCATGCGGATGTTGTGATCATGTTCATCAGGATTTCTGGAACGCTTTCGATACTGTCGAGAGGAATGATTCCCACAAGATTCACGAATGGCACTTTTGTGAAATCTTCCGGTTTTCTTCCCCAGAGGAGGAACTTGTATCCGGGTGCGTAAGTCACACTGAATCCTGCGTAGGAAACGAGTAAAGCTGCTCTGAGATTTTCTGCTTCTTTTCTGGAGACGAAGAGTTCCTCTTCGTATCGATCTGGATCGATGAACAGGATATCGGCCAGTGGGCTTCCAAGGTGTGGGGTGCCGGAAAAGACGATTCCTTTCACATTATCAGGCTTTTTACTTGCTATGTGCTCTGCCACCAGACCTCCCATACTGTGGGCGAAAATGATGATGTTTTGCATGTTCCTGGTCAGTTCGAGAAACCTCTCGGCCGATCTTTCAGGATCCGCCACCAGGGTTGGGTACACAAAGAGAAAAACGTTCACTTTCAGCCTTTCGCCTATCTCCTTGAAGACTTTCACGATCTCCTTTTTGTACGGTGTCATCTCCCCTGTGTACTCTCTGGCATCCATTCCGTGTATCACCACAAGGTTCATTGAAGAGTCAGCTTCGTAGACTTCCAACAATTTCTCCTCAGGTATTTTCCACTTTATCACCTTTCCAACGACCGTTGCGTTCGTCTCAAGAAGTGGTGGATTGTGTGGATCTATCGTTCCATCGTAGACCATCCTGAATATACACCAGTTTCCTGCGTAGTATTCCACCACATCGTACAGAGTGGGAGTGGATTCCAGAATCAGTTCAAAACCAAGTACCGACACACCGATCAATACGATCACGACGAAAAGAGGTTTCATCTTGACTTCACCTTTCCTCTCATCACCGTGAAAAGGGCCATCGCGCCGGTGAGAAAGAGAACGTAGTTTCCAGGTGTCAGTGTGATTTTTTCCTCACCGAGGAGTGGTCTCAAAAATCCCGTCAGATACTCAAGAAGACTGACTCCGGCAAAAAATAAAACTATGAGACTTCCAACGAACAGATGTGCTCGATATTTTTCTCTGGAGGTTTCGAACGTTCCATAGAGAAAAACCATCGAGACCACTCCCAGAAAAACGCCGAATAGGATGTCACTCTTCAAGTAAAGGATACCTGAAATCAATGTCAGAATGAACATCAGAATGTTCATGCCAGCATCACCACCATCTTTCCAGCGTAGAGCACGATCAGAGACAGCACGTACGCAACCGTCAGGGAGTATCCGATCGAAAAGAGTGTCCACTTCAGACTGCCCGTCTCGGAGTATATGGTTGCGATCGTTGCAAGGCAGGGAATGTACGCCATCACAAAGACAAGAAAGGCAATGGAGGTGACGGGATCCATCTCCAGAGAAAGTGCCTCTTTCGCCCCAAGGAGCGTTTCTTCTTCAAAACCGTAAAGCATCGCCATCGTAGAGACGATCACCTCTTTGGCCACAGCACCATAGAAGAGGGAGGTCACCACCTTCCAGGAGTATCCAAAGGGTTTGAAAATCCACTCCAGAGACTTCCCTATCATTGCGGAGAAACTCTTCTCAACGTCCCCACCTGCCGGGAAATAACTCAGAACCCATATGAGGACTGCCGAAACAAAGATGATCGTTCCGGCTTTTCTCAGAAAATGCTTCCCCCTGTTCCAGGTGTATATGTAGAGATTTCTGAAGGTGGGCATTCTGTACCTTGGAAGTTCCATTATCAGTGGAGAGGTTCTTCCTCTATAGAACAGCCAGTTTATGAAGACAGACGAAAGGAGTGTGACGAGGATACTCAGAGAGTAGATCAAAAACAGCATGGCAGCGGAAGATTTGGGGAAGAAAATTCTCAGGATGAGAAGGTACACGGGAAGTCTTGCACTGCAGCTCATGAACGGAGCGATGAGGATCGTAACGAGCCTTTCTTTCGGGTCGTCTATGGATCTGGTGGCCATGATGGAAGGCACGTTGCAGCCAAACCCAAGAATGAGTGACATGAATGCCCTCCCGCTCAGTTTGAACTTCTCCATGATCCTGTCCATCACGAAGGCCGCTCTCGGGAGGTACCCGCTCTCTTCCAGAAAGCCGAGTGCAAGAAACATCGCAAAGATGTTCGGAACAAACACCAGGACACTTCCCACCCCACCCACAATGCCGTCGGCGATGAGAGAGGTTATAGCGTTTTCTCCAAAAGTTGCTATCACGAAAGATCCGAGGTGTGAGAAGGCAAGGTCGAGAAGGTCTGCAAAAACCTGTGCTATATCGAAGGTGAATTTGAACACAAGATACATCAGGGCAAAGAAGAGGGGAAAGGCCAGGAATTTGTGTGTCAGAACGTGGTCTATCGCTTCCGACAGAGACAAAGGCTTTCCTTTCGCGTTGGAATACGCTTCTTTCACAATACTTTCGATGTACTCTCGCTTTTTCTTTGAGATGAGAAGACGGTAGGCTATTCTCTCTTCCTCACTCAATTCTGGAAGTCCAAGTTTCACTCCTTCATTGTAGAACTCCGGATCGCCCGAAAGGTATTTCAAAGCGAAGTACCTTGGGTTCACTCCAATCTTTTTCCCTCTCAGAACACTTTCGATCTGCGATATTTTCGATTCTACTTTTTCCTCGTACTTTATCACTATCCTGTGAAAAACATCGTTTTCCTCGTGGTACTCAACGATCCTATCTTTGAGTTTTTCGATTCCCTCACCGGTGACGGCGGAGGTGAAAACCACAGGTACTCCAAGGTGTTTTTGAAGTTCGTACCGATCGATTTTGATACCAAGTTTTCTGGCTTCATCTATGGCGGTAAGGACAAGGATCACCTTTTTTTCCATCTCGAGGATCTCAAGCAACAGATAGAGACTCTGCTCCGGGTTGACGGAGTCTGCAACGACCACAACAAGATCCGCGTCGCCTTTCAGGATGTAATCCCGTGCTATCTTCTCATCTATCGAGGAATATCCAAGGGAATAGGTTCCGGGAAGGTCAACCAGGTTTATTCTATAACCCCTGTGGGTGAAAGAGCCTTCTTTTTTCTCTACAGTCACTCCGGGCCAGTTCGCAACGTACTGTTTTGTGCCCGTTAGTGCATTGAACAAACTCGTCTTTCCAACGTTTGGACAGCCAGCGAGTGCAACCTTTACGGTGGCAGTTTCACTTTTGCGGGTCAGACTCTTCACCGGCATCATCGACCCTCCTCACCCAGATCTTCATGGCCTCTCCTCGCCCCAGTGGTATCTCTTTTCCTTCCATGTTGTACCTTCCCCTCAAAACCGATATCTTCTTTCCCTTTTCCACTCCAAGGGCTTTCATTCTGGTCAGAAACCTTCTTCCACCTTTCAAATCTGTGATTTCATAGATTCCATCTTCTGCAAGAAGAAGCGGCAATTCCTCAGACAGCACTTCCACTTCTATGAAATCCGCCTCTTTCTTTCTCAGGGTGATGTTCCTTTCTCCAATTCTGCAAACTATGGGATCACCGAAGGGTGCCACTCGAACGATCTCTATCTCTTCTTCCGGGATAAAACCCATACCCACGAGTTTCTCATTGAGTTCTCCAGGAATTTCCAGGCGTTTGATCCTTGCTCGAACACCCGGGATGAGTTTGGAAAGTCTCATCGACCTTCCTCCTTTTTGAGAATCATTCTCAACAATCTCGGAATAATTATATCATCAAATTTCCAGTATCTTCAATATATGCGTTTCTTATATAATGCCTATCGCAGGAAATTTCTGACAAGTTTTATGGCATCGTGGGGACACACTTCGTGACAGACGTAGCACCTTATGCATTTTTGATAATCAATCCTCTGGGAGGAGATGTCTATCGCCGAGGCGGGGCATCTCTCTTCGCACAGGCGACACTTCACACATTTTCCTGTGTCTATTCTGGGATACTTTACAAAGAATCTCGAAAAAGTTCTTGAAAGTCTGTCGAGCGTGGAAACGGTGGAAGGAAGTTCTATGGAAGCCTGAAAGTGGCCGACTGTTTCGTAATCAGGCACCAGTTTCCTCTTTCTTGAGTGTTTCACCGTGTAAACGAAGTGATCTACTCCCAGTGCCCTACAAACAGCCTCATCGAGTGCAAAGGCATTTCTTGAGACACCTACAACACCGAAGAATCTCTTTTTTCCGTTTGTGGGCCCGTTTCCTTCCATACCTTCAACCCCATCGAGGATCGTAAGAATCGGTGAAACGATGCGGTGAATGTCTATCAGAAGGTTTGCAAAGTCGTCGTAGTTCTTTGCCCTCATATGCCAGGAAGACTTCTCAAGTCCCACCACGCATCCGAAGGTGTTTTTCACACCAAGCGTCATCACCATCTGGGAATGGGTCTTAAGCTTTGGAAGGTTGACAACTTTGTCCGCTTCCAGCACTTTTCTTGAGATCTTTATCTTCTGGAATATCTCACCGTTCACTTCCACAGGATCGTCCAGAGGAACGCATGGAACCTTCAGTTCTGTGCAGACATCCTCAACACCTGTGACCCTGACCACCCTTTTGAAACTGCTGAAGGCGGGGCTGTCTCCCACGAAGGGCTTTGTTCCAAGATCGATCAGAAACTCAAGCACACCTTTTAGAATGAGAGGATGTGTTGTGACGGCTTCTTCTGGTCTTCTTGCAGAGATGAGATTCGGCTTGACAAGCACGCGATCTCCTGGAGAAAAAAGGTCTGAGAAGTGCTCGCTCAGAAATTTTTTGAGTTTCGAGTATGCATCTTCGTAGTTTTCTGCTCTCAGGAACCAGACCTTTTCCAGAGAATTTCCCTCCCGTCTCTTATGCTCTCAATTCCCGGTGGAATATTCAGACTTTCTTCCTTCAAGATCTCTTTAATGAGATCCCTGGGCAGAGCCGTCTCTATCCATATCTCGGAGATGTCCACATCCTTCAAATCCCGAACGGCTATTCTCTGTAGAGCCTTTTCAATACCTTTTATATATTTTTCTTTGTCCAAACCCCATCACCTGCCCAAAACAAAGGGGGCAAACGCCCCCATATTTTCTCCGTGTTGAATGTGTATCAGAAGTTGATCTCGAAGTTGGCTCCCACAGGAACGGCTATGACACTGTTTTTACCATAGATCCTCATCTCAACACCGGCACCGAACCCTACAATGAAGTCCTCAAAGTACCTTGTGTAGTTCGCTCCTGCTCCAAAAACCCATCCGACTCTGTCAAAGGCAATTTTTTCCATTGGCCAGCTGGCACCACCGAATCCTCTTATGACGATCTTGGACTCCCTGTCGAGTTCAACGGAGTACTTTAAGACAGCGAAGAGATCAAGGGCGTTTTGGCTGGGTGTACCATCTGTCGAAATAAGAGGAGATGCTTCAGAGTTAAGAAGCCAGGCAAAGCCAAGGCCAAGCCCCAGATCCAGATTTTCTGCTACAGGATAAGTGAGGTCCAATCCAAAGTCCAGATAATTAGCGGCTGTAGCCTCAACGGTCGTTGGTGTGGAAGAAACGTTAACAGCGAAGTTATAATTTCCAAAAACCGTGACCTTCAGGTCCTCCATTGAGAAGGCGAACAACCCTGCTGCAACCACTGCCAGAAGAAACACAAGAAACTTTTTCATGCTGTCTCCCTCCCTGTAATAGATTTTTCACGTTCAATTATAGCACACGAAAGTGGTAAAATATCAAGTCAGAGGTGGTGAGTTTGAGTCCGGAGAAATTTCTGCTGAGATACGCAGGAAAATACTGGTACCTTTTTCTTGTGGGAACCGTTCTGTCGCTTGCCCTCACAGTACTGGAGATTCTTCCACCCCGTCTCATGAAAACGGCGATCGACACCTTCCTGACTGGAAAGGGTCTGACGATCACCGAGCGTTTCCAGGGAATTGTTACGACCGCTTTCATCATACTGGGAATAAGAGGGCTTTCCTTTCTCTTTGGCTTCGCCAGCACTTACGTAACAGGATACGCCGGAGCAAAGATCGTACTTCTTATGAGAAGGGATGTATTTTCCCACGTTGTTTCTCTTCCCTACTCTTTCTTCACGAAGATACCTTCCGGTGTAGTCACCACCAGAATCGTCAACGACACTCAGAACATCCAGGAGTTTTTCTCCTCTGTCGTCACGAGCGTGATCATGGATGTTCTTCTACTCGGGGCTGTGGTTTTTTCTCTCGTTCAGATCAGCAAGGAGCTTTTTGGTCACGTTTACTACCTTCTTCCGATTATAGCCATCTCGATACTACTTTTCAGATACTTCGATAGAAGGGCTTACAGAAAAGTCAGAACCAACCTTGCCCGTCTCAACGCCTTTCTGGCAGAACACATAGCGGGTGTGAACATCATAAAGATCCTGAATCTCGAAAAACACAAAGAAGAAGAGTTCTCTCACGTTTCGGAGGCTTATTACAGGTCCCTGATGGAGCAGCTCTATGTCTTTGGAATCTTCAGGCCTCTCATGGACTTCCTCTATTTTCTAGGAGTCAGTCTGGTCATATGGTACGGTGCCAGATACATCGCAGATCGCACCCTGGGTTTTGGGGCCCTTTATGCTTTCGTTTCTTACCTTGACATGTTCTTCAGGCCGCTCAGGGATCTCTCTGAAAAGTACGATATAATACAGAATTCCATGGCATCCTCTGAAAAGATTCTGAACCTTCTAAAAGAGGAGAAGGAAACGGTGGGAGATCCGAATGGTCCCGGCCAGATTTCAAAAGGACTTCTTCGTTTTGAAAAGGTCTGGTTCTCCTACGATGGTGAAAACTGGGTCTTGAAAGACGTTGATCTGGAGTTCCATCCTGGAAAGCTCTACGCCATTGTTGGAGAAACGGGTGCAGGAAAGTCCACTCTGATGAGTTTGATAAACGGCCTCTACATTCCTCAGAAGGGAAGGATACTCATCGATGAAATACCCTTGCTTGCGTACAATCTGAAAGTTGCCAGAAGGCAAATTGCTGCAGTTCCTCAGGATGTGATGCTTTTCAGTGGAACGATACTGGATAACATCAGGCTTTTCGACGAGAGAATACCGGAAAAAGAGGTCCTAAGAGCCCTGGAAAGGGTGCACGCAATGGATATAATCGAAAGGCTACCGGGAGGAATTCACTACGAGATCGTGGAGAGGGGAACCACTCTATCGGCTGGAGAAAGACAGCTCATAGCTCTCGCACGGGCGGTGCTGTTCGACGCGAAGATCTTCATCCTGGACGAAGCCACAAGCAACGTGGACGTGATAACGGAGATGAAGATACAGGAATCCCTGAGAGAACTCTCAAAAGAAAGAACGGTGATAATGATAGCCCACAGGCTTTCAACTGTAAGGGACGCAGACGAGATAGTGGTGATTCATAATGGCAGAGTAGTGGAAAAAGGAACTCACTCCGAACTGCTCGGAAGAAAAGGTGTGTATTACAGGCTCTATCGGATCCAGTTTGAAAACGTCTGAGGAGGGAAACAAAATGGAAAGAGCAGACAGGGCGATGGAACTGGCTATGAAAAAAGGAGCGGATGCCTTTCTGATCGTGAACGTCGAAAACTCCTCGAGGGCTTCTTCAATATACTTTTCTGGTTTCACAGGGTCCTTCTCTATCATCCTGATCTCTGAAAGCGCAAGACTCCTCATCACCGATCCGAGGTACACCAGCCAGGCCAAGCAGGAAACTGATTTTGAAGTCCGGGAGGTAAAAGACGGTGATTTCATCGGAGTTTTGAAAAACGTGGTGAAGGATCTCAACATAAAGGTGATCGCCCTTGAGGAAGAAAGGCTTTCTCTTTCCATGTTCAGAAAGATCTCAACCGCTCTCGGAAAGAGAAAGTTCATTGGTTTTGATGACGAGGTGAAGAGCCTGAGAATGATCAAAGACGAAAAAGAGATCGAAAAAATCAAGCAAGCGATAGAGATATCTGAGAGGGCCTTCCTTGAGACGATCCAGCAGATAAGAGCAGGAACGACGGAAAAGGAAATAGCCGCTCTTCTTGAGTACACGATGAAGAAAGAAGGGGCGGAGAAAACGGCGTTTGACTCCATCGTGGCTTCCGGGTGGCGTTCCGCTCTGCCTCACGGAAAACCAACTGAAAAGGTCGTTGAAAGAGGAGACGTGATCGTCATCGACTTTGGAGCAGTTTACGAGAACTACTGTGCTGATATCACGCGTGTCGTCTGCATAGGCGAACCTTCTGATCGAGTGAAAGAGATACACGGAATCGTTCTCGAGGCTCAGGAAAGAGCACTGAAGAACGCAAAGGCAGGACTGACGGGAAAACAGCTCGACTCGTTCGCAAGAGAGTTTATCGTTGAGAAAGGATATGGGGAGTTCTTTGGACACAGTCTGGGACATGGAATAGGTCTGGAGGTCCATGAAGGACCGGCGGTGAGTTTTAGAAACGAGTCTTCCCTTCCCGAAAATGCGGTCGTCACCATAGAGCCCGGAATCTATCTGGAAGGAGAGTTCGGCATAAGGATAGAGGAGGATGTGGTTCTGAAAGAACAGGGGTGCGAAATCCTCACCACTCTGCCGAGATCTATATTCGTTGTTTGAGTTCTATCAGCAGTTCTTGCACGGTCTTTTTCAAAACAGGATGAACGAGGTCCGGAGCTATTTCGCTCAGGGGTTCCAGAACGAAGAGTCTGTTGTGAGCGTCAGGATGTGGTATGATCAATCCTTCCTCGTTCACGATGAGATCTTCATAGAACACGATATCGAGATCTATCACCCTGGGGCCCCATTTGACCGTTCTGACCCTTCCCATTTCTCTTTCTATCTCAAGAAGAGTGTTAAGAAGGGTTCGGGGTGAAAGATCTGTTTCCACAAGGCACACAGCGTTCAGAAACTTTGGCTGATCGGTGTATCCATAGGGTTCCGTTTCAACGAACGAGGAGAGTTTTTCGATATACATACAGCGTCCTTTCATCTTCACAATGGCTGTTTTCAGGTTCATCTCTCTGTCTCCCAGGTTGCTTCCGAGTGCTATCACCACTTTCGCCAGAGTATCGCCTCCATCATTTTTACGACTCTTTTGTTCGGTAGCACATCGTGTACTCTGAGGATATCAACACCTTTCATCGTGCAGTAAGCAGTGACGGCAAGGGTGCCTTCCAGTCTTTCTTCCGGTGGAACGTTCCCCATCGTGATGCCTATAAAAGATTTTCTCGAGGCACCAACGAGCAGAGGAAAATCGAATTCTTTGAATTCGTCTATCCTGCGCAGAATTTCCAGGTTGTCCTCGTATCTTTTGCCAAATCCGATGCCAGGATCCAGCACGATCTGATCCACACCATTTTCCTTGAGGTAGTCTATCTTTTCCTGGAAGTATCCTTTTATTTCCTCCACGACATCTTCGTAGAAGGGATTTTCCTGCATCGTTTTCGGCGTTCCCTTGATGTGCATGAGAACGTACGGTACCCTGTTGTTCGATGCAACCTCCACTATCTCGGGTTCGAACTGGAAACCACTGATGTCGTTGATGATGTCGGCTCCTGAATCTATGGCTTTCAAAGCGATCCTCCATCTGTAGGTGTCCACGGATATCGGTACATCCGTTACGGATCTGATCGCTTTTATCACGGGGATGACCCTGTTCATTTCCTCTTCTTCGTCGACGGGATCCGAGCCAGGTCTGGTGGACATTCCGCCAACATCTATTATGTCGACTCCTTCTTTCACCATCTTCTTTGCCGCTTCAACGGCCTCCAACACACTCTGTTTCCTTGAACCTGCGTAGAAAGAATCCGGTGTAACGTTTATTATGCCCATGATCAGCGTTCTGTCGAATACAAGTTTTCTCTCCCATGGAGTCGTGTAAATCATGCCCATCAACCCTCCAGAACAAAATCTCCTTTCTCCACACATGCGAACGCGTTGTGATTGTGTATACTCTCCATGCTCTCCACGTAGACTCTGTACCAGGTGATTCTTGGATCCTTCTCCAGATCGAGGGCAACGTCCCTTGCCACGTCTTCCACGAACTTTGGATTCTCGTAGGCTCTCTCTGTGACGAATTTCTCATCGGGCCTTTTGAGAAGGGTGTAAAGGGGAACGCTCGCGTTCCTTTCGGCTATCTCAACCAGATCTTCGAACCATATGAACTTTCTCGTTCTCACGTGTATCTCAACGAACGCCCTCTGATTGTGGGCACCATAGTCGCTGATTTCCTTCGAACAGGGACATAGATTGTGCACCGGAACCCTGACTCCTATTTTAAAAGAGAAGTTCTTTTCCTTTTCGGCTTCAACAAAACAGTCCACTTTCAGAGGGGAAACTTTCCGTGTGACGGGAGACTCCTTCCACACGAAATAGGGAAAGCGGATCTCAAGATGTGCTCTCTTTGCTTCCATGGTGACGATGAGATCGTCCAGAACCTTTTCGAAAATGTGAGGCGTGATTTCTTCCAGTCCGTTCAGCACCTCTATGAAACGGCTCATGTGAATACCCCTTTTTTCTCTGTGAAGATCCACCGAACAACTTATCTGTGCGACGGTTGGCTGGTATCCGTCTCCTTTCAGCAATATCTTCAAAGGCCAGCTGAGATCTTTTATTCCCACCTTCTTCAGTGGCACCATCCTCGTGTCTTTCTCGTTCTGAACGTCTTTCAAACCTTCTCACCTCTGTACACAACACCGCTCGTTTCGGTCTCCCACAGTTCTATCTCCACAAGGCGAACACCACACTCTCTGAGGGGACCTGAGAGTTGTTCCCAGATCCAGATGGCGACTCTTTCAGTGGTCGGCTGCTCGAACAACTCGTTCAGATAACTGTGGTCCAGTTTCTTTATCACCCGATCTTCCACCATTTTCTTCAGTTCTGCAAAGTCCATGACCATGTCTTCCTCGTTCAGAGGGCCTTCCACCTTCACGGTGAGTCTGTAGGTGTGACCGTGCAATCTTTCGCACTTTCCGTGGTACTTCACCAGGTTGTGTGCAGCCTCGAAGGAAAACTTCTTCACCAGAACCATGTTTTCACCCCTGCTAGAGGACATAATCTCCAAACCTTTCGACGACTCTGTCCAGAAAGGACTTCATTTCTTGCCTCAACTCTTTTCCCACTTCCAATTCTTCAAAATTCAACTCCCTCACTGTTGATCCGAGTATTTCGAAGGCCTCCTTGTCCAGTTTTCCCTCCTTTACCTCGTCTCTGATGATATTCATGGCTTTCTCCACATCCATCTTAGGACGATAGGGTCGCTTTTCCATGAGAGCGCTGAACACGTCTGCCACCTGCAAGATTTTATCTTCAGGGCTCATTTCCTCTCCTTTCAACTTGAAGGGATATCCAGAACCGTCGATCCTTTCGTGGTGCCTTACAGCAGGCAGAAACCATTCTTCCTTGTTCATCGGAAGAAGTATGAGATAAGAAAAGTACACGTGTTTTCTCATCACCCGAAACTCTTCCTCATCTAGCTTTGCTGGTTTTTCCCAGTATCCTGTAGTTCACACTGATTTTTCCTATGTCATGGTACAGTCCCGCTCTGAAGAGGCTTTCAGCATCCTTTCCAGATGCTTTTCCCATTTCCTTTGCGATGTTTGCAACCCTCCAGGTGTGCTCACTGGTGAACTCGCTCTTGGCGTCTATTATGAAAGAAACGATCTTTCCAAACTGAGTAACATCTTCCGCTGTGCATTCCGGACAGTTCGTCACGTATTCTTGAAGGAAATCAATTGTGGATTCGGTGAGGATGTGTTCAAGTTGCCACTGGGTGAACTCTTTCAGAAGGATTTCCCGGCATGCTTCGAAGACTTCCGGGAAGAAAAAACTCTTCATTTCTTCAAGAGGAACCAGTATCTCTTTTGGTTCGGTATCATGGTTGATCATCACGTATCTTGAGACCTGATCCGATATGAACACCACGTTTGCGTACATGTCCTCGTTCCTGGATGGGTCCAGATGAAACGCAGGAAAGTGGTGCTTCAAAACGATAGGAGACAGAAACTTGAGTCTTTCCACATAGTCCGTTATGAAACTGCCCAGTATGGAGTGAAGGTGCAGAGGTTTTCCAGGGGTGTCCTTTATGATGATGAAAGCGTTGTCCATGTCGTCCAGGATGGTCTTTTCACCATCGTATGGGAGGATCAAACCAAGATCGTGAAGCAAGCCTGAGAGGAGGGCAGTTGAGGTGTCCAGATTCAGTTTTTCGGCGATTTGAAAGGCAAGAAAAGCGACCTGAAAAGTATGTTTTCCCAGGGGTGGTATGGTCTTGAGTAAATTGAAAAGAACCCTTATCATTCTCCGACACCTCGGTTAGATTTTAACATGTCCAGTATCCTCTTCAGGAGAAGGTCTCTGTTTCTTTCGTTCAACTCAAAGATGATAACATCTTTTTTGTTTTTGATCTTCTCCACGAACGGGTCACTTGATTTTTTGATCGTTGCAATGAGATCTTTTTCGCTGTTGAAGGCCTTCTCAACAACCCTTTTGAATCTTTCGGAGAGAAGTTCCATTTTACCTATCTCGTCTATGATCACAACACTCTTTTCTTCAAGTGCTCTTTCCACCGAATCGACTCCCAGTTCTTCCAGATCTTTCAGGTTCACTCCGTACTTTCCCACCCGGTGCTGAGAGGGAAATCCCACCTTCGCGAGGATTCCCTCTCTTCCATCAAGGGTGACTATTTTGAAACCAACCCTCTTTCCCTTCTCTCTCATTTCTTCAGTGTAGAAGCCTCCTGCATTCTGCAGGAGGCTTGAGATCTTTTTGATGAGTGTGGTCTTTCCAACACCCGGCCTTCCGGTGATCAGGATTTTCATTTCAGTTCCAGACTGTTCAGGATCTTCTCAAACACACTCTCCAGTCTCTTGAAATCCTCTTCGAGGGCGTAAAAACTCATGTAGAGATACTGTCCCTCTTTCTCTGGAAACTGAACAATCCAGAAGAGAAAATTCTGCCCCGTTTCGTAATCGGGCATGGAGCTTTCTATGAAGTTGACCTCGTAATTTGGTGTTTTGACGGTTTCTCCGTTTTCAAGAGGCTCGGTTTCATAGTGGATTTCCGCGAAGGTCAGATCAGCGATGTCGAATATGAAGTAGTGAATACCTTCGGAGAGTTCGTAGTAGGTGTAACTGGGAACATCCACCCTGAAGGTGTCCGTTTCAACGGTTTTCATCGAAATCTCCCTGGAGAACTTGAAAGTCCCTTCAGCGGTTCTTTCACCGTCGATGTAGAAAGACACCTTCCAGTTTCCAAGGTCCTTTTCACCCAGGCCATCTGACGGTATCCAGCCCCACACGCTGTCGTAGTAATCGTATCCTGTCTCAACCACCGGGGCAACGATGTAGTAAACGGTTTCTCTCAGATTTCCACTGGGATCGTACCATTCCCATTTGAATATGTGGGAGTTTTCAAAGGGATCCGTATTGCTCCACATGACGATTCTTTTGTCAAAGAGGTTGAACGTGTCGTCGGTGGCGAAGGGAGTGTTTTCGTATACGCTTCTGCAGAAAAGAGACTCGGTGATGGATACTGACTCTTTTGGAAGATGTTTTATCTCACCTGAGACGTTCTCAAACACAACGGAAGTACCATCTGATATGGAGAATGGGTCTTCCACATCGGAGAACAAAAGATTTAGCCTTCCATCTTCGACTCTACCACTGAAGGCACCATCCCAGAATTTTGAAGGTCCCAGTGTTCCTGGCGAATCCACCCTCTTCCACCAGCCGAAGATGTTGTTTTCGATCATGACCCCTTCTATCATTCTTTCTCCGAGTGACCCTTCGATGTGATTTCCACTCTGAAAAATCTCAAGGATATCGTTCGATGATTTCCAGTTACTGAGACTGACGTGTTCGCTCACATTGACGGAAGAAAGAATCCTTTCCAGGCTCTGTAGATCTTCTTCTGGAGGATTTCCAGCCACGAAACTCCAGATGGCAAGATCCTTCATTCCCATTGGAAACACCCTGACGTCGAAGACAAGATCTGTTCCTTCAAACCTGTAGTAACGACCTTTGAAACCGTTCCAGGTGATCTCTTTCTGATCGACAAGGGATGCATCCTGAGACAGTCCCGAAACCAGCGACTCTTCGACACCAGCATCGTAGATGAAAAACACACCAACACCCTGCGTGAGAGTCTGTCCGTCGCTCATTCCCTTGAAGACGCCCGTCGAGTTCAAACCCAGCGAAGGGGTCTTCTGCCAGTCTGATGGTTGCTGCCACGTGATTGGCCCGAAACTTTCCGTGACCCATTCTTCCTGGGACAACCCAAAAGCTGCTAGAAGAACCATACCGATCAAAAGAAATCTTCGCACGATAAAACCTCCTTATGTGAGTTGACAACACTATTAAATCACTTTTTATTTCAAATTACAAGCCACCTTCACCAGTTCGTATTCTCTTGTCCCAAGACCTATCTCTTCTGCGTATTCAAGCTGGGTTTTCCAGGTGACGTTTGGATGAACCTCAAGGAAGGGATCCTTTCCAGTTTTCTGAAGCACAAGATCGATGCACGCTTGATCCAGGGCAACTGGATCGGTACTCACGGCAATCCCGATGTCTGGTGCCACAGGAGGTTTGTTCATGTTCCAGCAGTCACAGTCCGGAGAGACGTTCATGATGAAGGAAATGAAAACCGCTTTTTTGTCTTTCAGAACGGCTTTTGCGTATTCGGCCATCTTCTTGCTGAGAGAGTCCGTTGAACTGTCCCACTTCGGTGACATCGCACCGTAAGAACACATCGCAATGCATTGTCCACATCCGATACATTTGTCGTAGTCTATCCTTGCAACTTTCGTAACTGTGATGGCTCCGACCGGACAGAATTTCGCACATGTTCCACAGGCAACGCACTTTTCTTCCACAACGTACGGTTTCGAATCGGAGTGTTGTTCCATCTTTCCTGCCCTTGAGGCACTTCCCATTCCGACGTTCTTTATCGTGCCTCCAAATCCGGTTGCCTCGTGTCCTTTGAAGTGTGTCACCGCAACGATGACATCAGCCAGAGCGATTGCAGCACCTATCTTCGCTTCTTTCACGTATTTTCCATCGATTCGAACCTTCACCTCATCGCTTCCCCTCAGGCCATCGGCTATGATCACAGGAGCTCCCGTCACTTCGTAAGTGAAACCGTTCAAATATGCGTTTATCAGATGATCGACGGCGTTCGATCTGTGACCTGTGTAAAGTGTGTTCGCATCGGTGAGAAAGGGTTTTCCACCGAGATTTCTTATCTGGTCAACGATCACCTTCACGTACTGAGGTCTGATGAAGGCAAGGTTCCCGTACTCACCAAAATGGAGTTTCACAGCCACGAACTTTCCCTTTTCGATGATCTTCTCGAGTTCCACCTTCTTCAGGAGAAGTTCCAGTTTCTGAAGCATGTTCATGTTCGGGTTTGTCGTCATGTCGGTGAAGTACACCTTTGCCGGCATGTTCATCCCTCCTTCTTCAGGAATCAAAAAGAGAGCCCAGATGGGCTCTCTCGATGTTGAGTTTTCACTTAAATTCTACCACAACTATCTACTTTGTTCAAACAACCACTCTATAACTTGCTGGTTTTCATAAGTTGGTGCCCACGACCAGTGAGGATCCCAGTTGTGAGATTCCATGAATCCTTTTTCGTACTCGGTGTACCTGACTTTTCCACCTATCTCTGAAAGTTTTTTCACCAGTGTGCGTGAATTTTCCACCGGAACAATCGGATCGTCTTCCGCATGGAACACCCAGACGGGAATATCTTTTATCCTCTCAACCTTACTGACATCTCCTCCCCCGCATATCGGTATTGCGGCTGCAAAGAGATCAGGAAAATTCATAATAGCGCTCCAGGTGCCGTATCCTCCCATAGAAAGGCCCGTGATGTAGATTCGATCCTCGTCTATGTTGTATTCATCGAGGAGTTTCCTGATGATCTTTATGACAGCAAGAAGAGGTTTCTCTGGATTGAAAGGATTTGCCCTGTCGGTGAACAGGGTGGACCAGCTGCTGTTTGGAGGACACTGCGGAGCAAGGACAAAACACGGATGTGTTACCTGGTACCTTGGCTGTGCCCAGACGATGGCACCACGATTTCCGGCGAGTTGCAGGTAGTTATCCGTTCCTCTCTCACCTGCTCCGTGCAAGAAAACCACAAGCGGGTATTTCCTGTCTGTTGTTCCCTCTGGAACGAAGAGTCTGTAAGGGATTTCTATCCCCGTTTCTGGATCTTTAAAGGTGAAAGAGAGAAAGTCATCGATGATGAGGTGTTTTTCGCCTGTCTGCTCTGCTGTAAATGGTTCCACAGTGTTTCCATTCACATCCACAACGGGAACAAGCTGTGAAACGATGTAGTTCAGTTTCACACGGGTGTTGAGGAATGTTTCTGGAATGGACACCAGAGTACCTGCATTTGGATCCTTGGGTGAGAGTTCCAGAATCACAAATTTTCCACGATTGCTGAAAATGCTGAAGGAGATATCACCGCTGTTGTTTGCGTACACCTTCGTGATCGTTCTTGAAGAGTACGTGTCACCCGTTTTTACCTTCACCGAGAACTGATCCGTTGAGAGTTTCCACCCATCGATTTCAACGGGATACTCGATTACAGCTGCACAGACTTTTTCACCTTCCGGGAAAACTTTGGTGATGAGAGAAACCTTCATAATCATCCCTCCTTTGTCTCAAAAATGATATCATCCATCGAATAGCCTCTGAAGATGAATTCAGTTGTAACTTAAAGAAAACATGAGAATTCAAACGATAATTCTAAATAATTCTACATATTTGTCTGTAAATTCTGAAAATGCCCATTAATCGTGTTTGTATTTTCTGAGACCAATCGCTATAATTCCTTTCTGAGGAAGATAATTCATCCTCGAATTTCATTTACAGGGGGTGTTCTTCATGAGACGCTTTGTGGGTTTATTCTTGATGGTAGTTCTTCTCTCAGCCGTTGTAACAGCATCACAACTTGAAATTTTCAGTTGGTGGACGGCTGGTGGGGAAGCCGAGGCATTGGAAGCACTCATAAAGGTTTTCAACAAGTACTATCCGGATGTTGAAGTTATAAACGCAACCGTTGCGGGTGGAGCCGGAACAAATGCCAAAGCAGTATTGAAGACCAGAATACTTGGTGGCAATCCTCCTGATTCCTTCCAGGTCCATGCAGGGATGGAGCTTATCGACACATACGTCATACCAGGATACATGACTCCTATAACAAATCTCCTCGAACAGTGGGGTGTCATGGACAAATTCCCGAAAGGAATACTTGAAATGTGTAGTTACGAAGGAGAAATTTACTCTATTCCGGTCAACGTTCACAGAGGAAATGTCGTATTCTATAACAAAAAAATAGCAGAAGAAATCGGTATGAATGAACCACCAAAAACATGGGATGAGTTCATCATGTACCTCCAGAAAGCAAAAGAAAAAGGATATGTGGGACTTGCACTTGGTGATAAGAACAAATGGACTGCTCTGCATCTGTTTGAGACCATCCTTCTTGGTGTTCTCGGTCCAAACGATTACAATGGTCTGTGGAAAGGTGAAGTTTCTTTCAACGATCCTCGCATAAGAAGAGCCTTTGAAATAATGAACAAACTCCTTGATTATGTGAACGAAGATCATGCAGCTCTTGCATGGCAGGATGCTACGAGACTCGTATACGAAGGAAAGGCCCTCGCAAACGTTATGGGAGACTGGGCAGAAGGTTATTTGAAATCTGTTGGTTGGGAACCAGGAAAAGATTTTGGATGGTTTGCAGTTCCCGAAACTCAAAATGCTTTCATGGTTGTTTCTGACACCTTTGGACTTCCAAAGAACGCACCTCACAAGGAAAACGCTGTGAAATGGCTCAAAGTGGTTGCTTCTGTTGAGGGGCAGGATGCTTTCAACCCCATTAAGGGTTCCATACCGGCGCGGCTGGATGCTGACAGGAGTAAGTACGATATCTACCTCCAGTGGTCCATGGAAGACTTTGCTACAAAAGCACTGACTCCTTCAATAGCCCACGGTTCTGCTGCTCCAGAAGGATTTGTTACTACTCTCAACGACATCATCAACAGATTTGTCACAACAAGAGACATTGACAGTGCTCTCGAAGAACTTCTTATGGCTGCGGAAGATGAAGGATATCTTGTTGAGTGAAAAACAGGGGCTGCACTCTGCAGCCCCTTTATCCACATCCACAGTTAAAACGATACAACAAGGAGGATAGAGTCTTGAGAAAGAAGACGAAAATACTGGGAATTTTGATACTTGTTCCTTCTATTGTAGCAATAGCAATTTTTGTGTATGGTTTTATTTCCTGGACTTTCAAGGTGTCTACTTCCGATTGGAACAGTTTCTCCAAATTGGCACGTGGGGTGTACAGGTTCGTCGGATTCAGAAATTATGAAAGGCTTTTCATGGATAAAAGATTTATTACAGATCTTTGGAATCTTCTCTTTTTTACCGTCATGTTCATGTTTGGAAGTATCGCTCTTGGTTTGATATTGGCACTCCTGGTTGACAGAGGAGTAAAAGGATCCAGAATTTTTCAAACCATATTTCTCTATCCTATGGCTGTGGCTTTTGTCGTAACTGGAACAGTTTGGGGATGGATCTTCAACCCTGGAATAATACCCGATAGTCCTGCTGGCATAAATCTCCTTCTGAAAAGTATAGGTTTAGAAAATCTCATGTGGAAGTGGTACATTTCAACAGAACATATAGGACCTTTCAACCTGGCTTTGATACCTGTGGCCATAGCTGCTATCTGGCAGATGTCAGGATACGTTATGGCACTTTATCTGGCGGGACTTAGAGGAATTCCCCAATCCATAATCGAGGCAGCAAAAGTGGATGGTGCTTCCTCCTGGAAAATGTTCTGGAAAGTGAAGATTCCTATGCTCAAACCCATAACTTTGAGTGCAATGATAATCCTTGGACATATATCTTTAAAGGTCTTTGACCTTGTATACGCCATGACCGGGAGTGGCCCAAACAACGTTACTGATATGCCTTCAATATACATGTTCGAATTAACTTTCAGATCGAATCGATACGCTTTAGGATCGGCCATTTCCATTCTTATGTTGCTTGCTGTTGCGGTTGTCATCATTCCGTATCTAGTTTCGGCTTTTAGAAAGGAGTGAAGAAGCAAGATGAAGAGGAGAGTTGATATAATAATCACTTACATCCTGCTCGTTTTATTTGCAATATTCTTTTTGACACCTATCTATGTCTTGCTCGCGACTTCTCTGAAAAATTTCGAAGAGGTTTCCATTTCAACAATGTGGAAACTTCCAACCAGGATTTCTTTTGATGGTTTCATCGAAGCCTTCCAAAAACTCAAGATGAACTTGAAGAACAGCTTTTTGTTGGTGATACCAGCCACTTTGATTTCTTCTTTTTTAGGATCTATCAATGGATATGTTTTTTCTAAGGTCAGATTCAAATGGGCAAACCTCATTTTTGCCATCATTCTTTTTGGAATGTTCATACCATATCAGAGTATTCTTTTTCCATTGATAAGGTTTCTTCAGAGTATAAAACTCTATGGAACTATTCCTGGGCTTGTTCTCACACACGTTATATACGGTATCCCCATCACCACTTTGATCTTCAGAAATTACTACATGGAAGTTCCCGATGAACTTGTTGAGGCAGCACATATAGACGGTGCAGGCTTTTTCAAAACGTACTGGCGGATATTGTTGCCAATTTCTATTCCTGCTTTTGTGGTTGTTGTTATCTGGCAATTTACAAACATATGGAATGAGTTTCTCTTCGCAGTGACCATAACAAACGATCCTACAAAGCAGCCGGTTACCGTGGCTTTGGTTAATCTGGCTGGAAGCCAGGTAGTCCAGTGGAACGTTCAAATGGCAGGGGCTATCCTGACAGCTTTACCAACTCTCATGGTCTACATTTTCCTCGGTAAATACTTCATAAGAGGACTACTTGCCGGTTCAGTTAAGGGATGAATGAAAGGAGGAAACTTGCTTTGCACAAAAAACTCAATCCCAGATCCATGAAACAGGAAAACAAAAGAATGATCTTGAGATACCTGATAGAAAGTGGTCCACACAGTAGAGTTGAGATTGCAAAAAAGACGGGTCTTGCTCAGAGTGCGATCTGGAGAATCGTTGAGGAGTTGATTAACGAAGGTTTAATAGAAGAAAAAGGGATGGCAACGGGCCGAAGAAGACGGGCTGTGACATATGGGCCTACAAGATCGTTTGTCACAGCGATCATATACAACGTGGAAGTTCTTGAAACACTTGTGGCCGTAGGTTTCCTGGATGGAACCTGGAGAATTGTGGAAAGGTTTCCCACTCCAAGGGTATTTGAAGAATTCAAAGAAAAAGTGAAGGAATCTTACGAGAACATCCTCAGAACCCATACACTGAACGAGAGCATCTCAAAGCTGGTGTTTTCGCTTCCAGGAATAGTGAACACTGAAAAGAGACTGTTGATCCATGCACCGAACCTTGGCTGGAGAGATGTTGATTTTCAAAAGGAGTTCGAAGGTTTGGGGTTCGATGTGATGGTAGAAAACGATTCAAATCTTTCCCTTCTTGCTGAGGAGTTCTTCTCTCAGGATGTGAAAAGCTCCAGTGTTTCATTCTTTCTCTATTTTGGTGAAGGTATCGGCGGTGCGATTTCGGTGAATGGAAGTATCGTCAGAGGAAAGAACTTCGCCGCTGGGGAAATAGGGCACGTCGTTCTGGATATCTCCAGTAACAGGGAGGTGGAGGATTTTCTCTCCATATCGAAACTCATCGCCGAGGTGGAAAAAAAGGTAAATCTGCAAGGTGAGTTTCTCGAAGAGAAATTTCGCTACCTCAAAAGGTTGTGGTTTTCTGGAGAAGAACGCGCGAGAAAGATCATGGATAATTACCTTCGCTGTGTGGCAGTTGTTTTGAAGAACGTGATCTACTTTTTGAACCCGGGTGTTATTGTTCTCGGAGGCATAGTGAACGACCTCTGGGAAACGTTTGGCTCTTTCATAAAGAAAGAGCTTGAGAAGATAACAGACAGAGAGATCGCCGACGTTCTCATAAGAGACACGATCTTCAAGGAAGTAGCACCATCTCTTGTTGGCGGAAATGTACTGGTGATAGAGGAATTTTTGAAAAGTGTGGGTTAACTCACTTCATCATAAGGGAGGTGTTTTTATGAAGAAGTTTCTGGTTTTTCTCCTGGTCCTCGTGGCTTTGTCCAGTTTGATGGCACAGGTTTCTCTGCCTCGTGAAGACACAGTTTACATCGGTGGAGCCATCTGGGGACCTGCCACAACCTGGAATCTCTACGCACCGCAGTCCACATGGGGTACAGATCAGTTCATGTACCTTCCAGCTTTTCAGTACGATCTTGGAAGGGACGCCTGGATTCCTGTCATCGCAGAAAGGTACGAATTTGTGGATGACAAAACACTGAGGATCTACATCAGACCTGAGGCAAGATGGAGCGACGGAGTGCCGATCACGGCGCAAGATTTTGTCTATGCACTGGAGCTGACAAAGGAACTCGGCATAGGACCTGGTGGTGGATGGGACACCTACATTGAGTACGTAAAAGCCGTTGACACCAAAGTAGTCGAGTTCAAAGCAAAAGAAGAAAACCTCAACTACTTCCAGTTCCTCTCCTACTCCCTCGGAGCCCAGCCGATGCCCAAACATGTTTACGAAAGAGTCAGAGCACAGATGAACATAAAAGACTGGATCAACGACAAACCTGAAGAGCAGGTTGTATCCGGTCCGTACAAACTCTACTACTACGATCCCAACATTCTTGTGTATCAGAGAATCGATGACTGGTGGGGCAAGGACATATTCGGACTTCCAAGACCCAAGTACCTGGCCCACGTCATCTACAAGGACAACCCGAGTGCAAGTCTTGCCTTCGAAAGAGGTGACATCGACTGGAACGGACTCTTCATTCCGAGTGTCTGGGAACTGTGGGAGAAGAAAGGCCTTCCGGTTGGAACGTGGTACAAAAAGGAACCTTACTTCATTCCCGACGGTGTGGGATTCGTGTACGTAAACAATACCAAACCGGGTCTGAACGACCCTGCTGTGAGAAAGGCGATCGCTTACGCAATTCCATACAACGAAATGCTCAAGAAAGCATACTTCGGATATGGAAGCCAGGCTCATCCGTCGATGGTGATCGATCTGTTCGAACCGTACAAACAGTACATAGACTACGATCTTGCCAGGAAGACCTTCGGAACGGAAGATGGCAGGATACCGACCAACCTTGAGATGGCAAGCAAGATCCTGGACGAAGCGGGGTACAAAAAAGGCCCGGATGGTGTGAGAGTAGGACCGAATGGAACAAAACTTGGCCCCTACACGATCTCCGTCCCGTACGGCTGGACCGACTGGATGATGATGTGCGAGATGATCGCAAAGAACCTGAGAAGCATCGGAATCGATGTGAAAACAGAGTTCCCGGACTACTCCGTCTGGGCGGACAGGATGACCAAGGGAACGTTTGATCTCATCATATCCTGGAGTGTTGGGCCCAGCTTTGATCATCCGTTCAACATCTACAGGTTTGTGCTCGACAAGAGGCTTTCCGCTCCCGTCGGAGAGGTCACATGGGCTGGAGACTGGGAAAGGTACGACAACGATGAGGTGCTGAAACTTCTTGACACAGCAGTTTCTACACTCGATCCTGAGGTGAGAAAACAGGCTTACTTCAAGATCCAGCAGATCATCTACAGAGACATGCCGAGCATACCAGCGTTCTACACAGCTCACTGGTATGAATACTCAACGAAGTACTGGATCAACTGGCCAAACGAGGACAACCCAGCATGGTTCAGGCCATCTCCGTGGCACGCAGACACCTGGCCGACTCTGTTCATAATCTCCAAGAAGAGCGATCCACAGCCTATTCCATCCTGGCTCGGAACGGTCGATGAAGGAGGAATAGAAATACCCACAGCAAAGATCTTCGAAGACCTTCAGAAAGCTACCATGTGATCTTTTCCCCGGCCCTTCGGGGCCGGGTTTCATAAAAATCGAGCGGGGAGTGAGAATTGAATGGGATCTAAGTCTATGCTCAAGTACCTTTTAAGGCGTTTCATATTCCTTCTGATCACTTACATAGTCGCAACGACAATCGTTTTCATCCTTCCAAGGGTCATACCTGGAAATCCTCTTTCCCAGATTCTTTCCAACCTCTCAAGGGTGGCTCAGGCAAATCCAGAGGCCATAAGGGCAGCCGAAAAGACGTTGATGGAAGAGTTTGGGTTCGGAAAACCCTGGTATGTCCAATACTTTGAATTCATCACTAAGGCACTTCGAGGAGATCTCGGAACATCCATAACTTTCTACCCCAGGAAAGTGATCGATCTGATCATACCGGTTATTCCATGGACACTTGCTCTTCTTCTTCCGGCGACGGTTGTCGCGTGGATTCTGGGAAACAGTCTAGGTGCTCTGGCGGCTTATAAGAGAAACACATGGATAGACAAAGGAGTGCTCACCACGTCTCTCATCGTCTCTCAGATTCCGTACTACTGGCTTGGAATGATTTTCATCTTCTTTTTCGGTGTAAAGCTTGGATGGCTTCCTGTTCAGGGTGCTTATTCTCAAGGAACGATACCAAATCTCAGCTGGTCGTTCTTCATAGATGTTTTGAAGCATTACATCATGCCCTTTGCGTCCATCGTTGTTTCTGCCATGGGTGGATGGGCGATAGGTATGAGACTCATGGTTATCTACGAATTGGGAAGCGATTATGCGATGTTTTCCGAGTATCTTGGTATGAAGGATAAAAGAATATTCAGGTACGTTTTCAGAAATTCACTTCTTCCGCAAGTTACAGGACTCGCTTTGAGTTTAGGAGGAGTTCTCGGTGGTTCTTTGATCACAGAAATAGTTTTCAATTACCCCGGAACGGGGTATCTTTTGTTCAGAGCGTTGACCACCCTCGATTATCCTCTGATACAGGGAATCTTCGTGATTTTGATAGCGTCCATTTACCTTGCCAACTTTGTGGTCGATTTTGTTTATGCCTTGATAGATCCAAGAATAAGACTGGGACAGGAGGCATGAGATATGTTTTTGACGATGGTCAAGCCGCTTTTTAAGAACAAAAAATTCATAATAGGTCTGTCTGTTTTTCTGTTTTTCTTGCTTCTTGGAATACTGGGACCGGTGTTTTACAGAGTGGACCCCACCGAGATGACATGGGACTATGAGCAACCTCCTTCCGCAACTCATCCGCTTGGAACGGACACATATGGAAGAGATGTCCTTGCTCAGTTGCTCCATGGAATTCGGTCTTCTCTTTACATCGGTTTCCTTGCGGCGATCATCTCACTCGTGATAGGAACGGTCATAGGCAGTCTCTCGGCGGTGAAGAGAGGTATAGTGGATGACACTCTGATGGCGATAACCAACATCGTGCTCACAACACCGTCTATCCTGATAGCCATTCTGATAGCCAGTTACTTGAAGGTAAGAAGTGTGGAGATGGTTGCGATCATACTGGGGCTTTTCCAGTGGCCATGGTTTGCAAGGGCCATAAGAGCACAACTCATGAGTGTGATGTCGAGAGAGTACGTTTACCTCTCCATAATGGCAGGCTACTCTGACCTCAGACTCGTGATAGAAGACCTCATACCCACCATAGCAACGTACGCTTTCATGTCGTTTGTTCTGTTCATAAACGGAGGAATCATGGGAGAGGCTGGTCTGAGTTTGATCGGGCTTGGTCCAACTCAGGGAATTTCCCTTGGCATCATGCTTCAGTGGGCGGTTCTCATGGAGGCGGTGAGAAGGGGTCTCTGGTGGTGGTTTGTTCCACCTGGATTGGCCATCGTGGCAGTCACCGCTTCTTTGCTCGTGATCAGTACTGCAATGGATGAAGTCTTCAACCCACGTTTGAGGGAGGAATGAGGATGAAGGAAGTGCTTTTAAAAGCGGAAAATGTGAGGGCTTACTATAAATTGGAGAAGGCTTCTGTCAAGGCCGTAGATGGGGTTTCCTTCGAGATACTGGAAGACGAGGTCATAGGAGTTGTCGGAGAGTCAGGATGCGGTAAGACGACCCTTTCGAACGTGATCTTCATGAACATGGTGAAACCCTTGACGCTAGTTGATGGAAAGATATTTTTGAAGGTGAACGGAAAATTCGAAGAAATCTCATCGATGACAAGGGACGAGGTGAAAAAGAGATTCTGGGGAAAAGAGATCACGATAATTCCCCAGGCTGCCATGAACGCGCTGATGCCGACGATCAAAATGGAAAAGTACGTAAGACACCTTGCCGAATCTCACGGTATAGACGAGCACGAACTTCTTGAGAAGGCGAAGAGAAGGTTCGAAGAAGTAGGATTGAAACCCATGTGGCTCAAAAGGTACCCGTTTGAACTCAGTGGAGGAATGAGGCAAAGGGCCGTGATAGCGATCGCAACAATTTTGAATCCCAGCCTACTCATAGCGGACGAACCAACTTCTGCTCTGGACGTGGTCAACCAGAAGGTCCTTCTGAAAGTCCTGATGCAGATGAAGCGACAGGGAATTGTGAAGAGCATCATATTCATCACACACGACATAGCAACTGTAAGACAGATTGCAGACAGGATGATCATCATGTACGCTGGAAAGATCGTGGAGTTTTCCCCGGTGGAGTCCATACTGGAAAAACCGCTTCACCCCTACACTCAGGGGCTCTTCAACTCCGTCTTGACACCGGAACCAGAGGTCAAAAAGAGAGGAATCACTACCATTCCTGGAGCACCTCCGAACCTTATAAACCCACCTTCTGGATGCAGGTTCCATCCAAGGTGTCCACATGTGATGGATATATGTAAGGAGAAGGAACCACCACTGACAGAAATAGAACCTTCACGGAGAGTGGCATGTTGGCTTTACACGGAGGAGAGAGCATGAGCAGATTAGAGGTGAAGAATCTCACGAAGATCTTTTCCCTTGGGTTTTTTTTCAAAACGTCGTGTAGAAGCGGTGAAAAACGTCTCCTTCGAGGTGAAAGAAAAGGAAATAGTGTCCCTTGTTGGAGAAAGTGGATCCGGAAAGACAACAACTGCGAAGATGATTTTGAGGCTCCTTCCTCCCACATCTGGAGAAATACGGTTCGAGGGAAAAGACATCTGGAGGGATCTCAAAGATAAAGAATCGCTCGTTGAGTTCAGAAGAAAGGTCCATGCTGTGTTTCAGGATCCGTTTGCAAGTTACAATCCTTTCTACCCGGTCGAGAGAACCCTCTGGCAGGCGATAAACCTTCTGGAAAACAAACCTTCCAATAAAAAAGAAGCCCTTGAACTCATCAAGGAGTCTCTGTTCAGAGTGGGAATCGATCCAAAGGATGTCCTTGGAAAATATCCTCATCAGATCTCAGGTGGGCAGAAGCAGAGAATAATGATCGCAAGATGCTGGATCTTGAGGCCTCTCCTGATTGTCGCAGACGAACCCACATCCATGATAGACGCGTCTTCCAGAGGAGGTATCATAAAACTCCTCGAAGAACTCAGAGAGGAACAGGGAACTTCTATAATATTCATCACTCACGATCTCGGGCTTGCTTACTACGTTTCTGACAACATATTCGTTATGAAAGACGGCGAAATCGTTGAAAGAGGTCATCCAGACAAAGTGGTGCTGGAACCTTCTCACGAATACACAAAAGTACTCGTGGGTAGTATACCGAAACTCTACAGGAAACTGGAGGACCTGTGATGTTCACCCGGGCTATAATGACACTTTTTTCCTGGGCTCTTGTTCTCGAAATCATCGTTCTTGTGTACTACCTCTGGCGTGGTCTCAGGCCTGTGGAGTTCTATCTTAACCTTGGACTTCTTGCTTTCACGATGTTTTTTCTGATATTCCTTGCAGTCAGGGAGAAAAAGAGGAGGGATGAAGATGGAAAAGGTGAATGAAATCCTGTCTCAACTCACTCTGGAAGAAAAAGTGAAACTTGTAGTGGGGGTAGGACTTCCGGGGTTGTTTGGAAATCCCCATTCCCGGGTGGCGGGTGCCGCTGGAGAGACGCATCCTGTCCCAAGAGTGGGTCTTCCTGCTTTCGTTCTGGCGGATGGCCCAGCAGGACTTAGAATAAATCCTACGAGAGAAAACGATGAGAACACCTATTACACCACCGCTTTTCCTGTTGAGATCATGCTTGCTTCCACCTGGAACAGAGAGCTCCTCGAAGAAGTGGGAAAGGCAATGGGTGAAGAGGTGAGAGAGTACGGTGTGGATGTGCTCCTTGCTCCTGCGATGAACATACACAGAAATCCACTTTGTGGAAGAAACTTTGAATACTACTCGGAAGATCCTGTCCTCTCCGGTGAGATGGCCTCTTCCTTTGTGAAGGGAGTCCAGTCACAGGGAGTTGGTGCGTGTATAAAGCACTTCGTGGCGAACAACCAGGAGACGAACAGAATGGTCGTGGACACGATCGTGTCCGAACGTGCTCTCAGAGAGATATATCTCAGGGGATTCGAGATCGCTGTGAAGAAATCAAAACCGTGGAGCGTGATGAGTGCTTACAACAAACTCAATGGGAAGTACTGCTCGCAGAACGAGTGGCTCCTGAAGAAGGTTCTCAGGGAAGAATGGGGTTTCGAAGGTTTCGTTATGAGCGACTGGTACGCTGGAGACAATCCGGTAGAACAGCTCAAAGCAGGTAACGATCTCATCATGCCTGGAAAGGCCTACCAGGTGAACACAGAACGAAGAGACGAAATAGAAGAGATCATGGAGGCCCTGAAAGAAGGAAAACTCAGCGAAGAAGTTCTCGATGAATGTGTAAGAAACATCTTGAAAGTCCTTGTGAACGCACCTTCTTTCAAAAACTACAGATACTCCAACAAACCCGATCTTGAGAAGCACGCAAAGGTTGCTTATGAAGCAGGAGCAGAAGGTGTTGTCCTTTTGAGGAACGAAGAGGCTCTTCCTCTTTCTGAAAACTCGAAAATAGCCCTCTTTGGAACGGGCCAGATCGAAACGATAAAAGGTGGAACAGGAAGCGGCGACACCCATCCAAGGTACGCTATTTCCATCCTTGAGGGGATAAAAGAAAGGGGTCTGAATTTCGACGAAGAACTCGCAAAAACCTACGAAGACTACATCAAGAAGATGAGAGAAACAGAAGAGTACAAACCAAGAAGGGATTCCTGGGGAACGATCATAAAACCAAAACTTCCAGAAAACTTCCTTTCGGAGAAGGAAATACACAAACTGGCGAAAAAGAACGACGTGGCGGTCATCGTGATCAGCAGGATTTCCGGAGAAGGCTATGACAGAAAGCCGGTGAAGGGAGACTTTTACCTTTCTGACGATGAGACTGATCTCATAAAGACTGTCTCCAGAGAGTTCCATGAACAGGGCAAGAAAGTGATCGTTCTTCTCAACATAGGAAGTCCTGTTGAGGTTGTTAGCTGGAGAGATCTGGTGGATGGGATTCTCCTTGTGTGGCAGGCAGGGCAGGAAACCGGCAGGATCGTTGCCGATGTTCTCACTGGAAGGATCAATCCATCTGGAAAACTTCCAACCACCTTTCCGAGAGACTACTCTGATGTACCCTCCTGGACCTTTCCTGGAGAGCCAAAGGACAATCCACAGAAGGTGGTCTACGAAGAGGACATCTACGTGGGATACAGGTACTACGACACCTTCGGTGTGGAGCCGGCGTACGAGTTCGGATACGGCCTTTCTTACACGACCTTTGAGTACAGTGACCTGAACGTTTCGTTCGACGGTGAAACACTCAGAGTTCAGTACAGAATAGAAAACACGGGCGGTCGTGCAGGAAAGGAAGTCTCGCAGGTTTACATCAAGGCACCGAAAGGAAAAATCGACAAACCCTTCCAGGAACTCAAGGCGTTTCACAAAACCAGACTTTTGAATCCTGGAGAGTCTGAAGAAGTGGTGCTTGAGATACCTGTCAGAGATCTTGCAAGTTTCAACGGTGAAGAATGGGTTGTCGAAGCGGGTGAATACGAAGTAAGGGTTGGTGCGTCTTCGAGGAACATAAAACTTAAAGGAACGTTTTCCGTCGGTGAGGAGAGAAGATTCAAACCGTGAAGGAGGAGGGGGTATCATGAAAAAACTGGTTCTTGTTCTTTTGCTATTTCCTGTTTTCATCCTGGCTCAGAATATTTTACACAATGGCTCCTTCGACGCTCCCATTCTCATCGCTGGTGTCGATATCGAACCACCTGCAGCAGACGGTTCTATAAACACGCAGAACAACTGGGTGTTTTTCACCAATTCGAACGGTGAGGGCGAAGCAAGGGTGGAAAATGGCGTTCTCGTGGTTGAAATAACAAACGGAGGAGACCACACCTGGTCTGTTCAGATAATCCAGTCCCCCATACGTGTTGAGAAACTCCACAAGTACAGAGTTTTTTTCAAGGCAAAGGCCTCCGTTCAGAGAAACATAGGAGTGAAAATAGGAGGAACGGCAGGAAGGGGCTGGGCAGCTTACAATCCCGGAACGGATGAGTCGGGAGGTATGGTTTTTGAACTTGGAACAGACTGGAAGACGTACGAGTTCGAATTTGTCATGAGACAGGAAACGGATGAAAACGCACGCTTTGAGTTCCAGCTTGGAAAGTCAACGGGGACGGTCTGGATAGACACGGTCTGGATAGACGACGTAGTGATGGAAGATGTGGGAACGCTGGAAGTCAGTGGTGAGGAAAACGAGATCTACACCGAGGAGGATGAGGACAAGGTGGAAGACTGGCAACTTGTCTGGAGTCAGGAGTTCGATGATGGAGTTATCGATCCAAACGTATGGAACTTTGAGATAGGAAACGGCCATGCAAAGGGCATACCTGGCTGGGGAAACGCAGAACTCGAGTATTACACCGACAAAAACGCATTCGTTGAAAACGGCTGCCTCGTGATAGAAGCAAGGAAAGAACAGGTATCCGATGAGTACGGAACCTACGACTACACATCCGCAAGGATGACCACTGAAGGTAAATTCGAAATAAAGTACGGAAAGATCGAGATAAGGGCGAAGCTTCCCAAAGGAAAGGGCATCTGGCCGGCTCTCTGGATGCTTGGAAACAACATCGGTGAAGTTGGATGGCCCACCTGTGGTGAGATCGACATCATGGAGATGCTGGGGCACGACACAAGAACCGTTTACGGAACAGCGCACGGTCCAGGGTATTCTGGCGGTGCAAGTATAGGTGTGGCTTATCATCTTCCCGAAGGAGTTCCTGACTTCTCAGAAGACTTCCACGTCTTCTCCATCGAGTGGGACGAAGACGAAGTGGAATGGTATGTAGATGGCCAGCTGTATCACGTTCTCAGCAAGGACGAACTTGCCGAACTTGGACTCGAATGGGTCTTCGATCACCCGTTCTTCCTCATACTGAACGTTGCGGTGGGAGGTTACTGGCCGGGCTATCCTGACGAAACAACGCAGTTTCCACAGAGAATGTACATCGATTACATCAGAGTTTACAAAGATATGAATCCAGAAACTATCACAGGAGAAGTGGACGATTGTGAGTACGAACAGTCTCAGCAGCAAACAGGGCCCGAAGTGACCTATGAACAGATAAACAACGGCACATTCGATGAACCGATAGTGAACGATCAGGCCAACAACCCGGATGAGTGGTTCATATGGCAGGCCGGTGACTATGGAATCAGCGGTGCCAGAGTTTCTGACTACGGTGTCACAGATGGCTACGCGTACATCACGATAGAGGACTCCGGAACAGATACCTGGCACATACAGTTCAACCAGTGGATAGGCCTCTACAAAGGAAAGACCTACACCATTTCTTTCAGGGCTAAAGCAGATACACCAAGACCGATAAACGTGAAGATCCTTCAGAATCACGATCCATGGATCAACTACTTTGCGCAGACAGTCAATCTCACAACAGAATGGCAGACGTTTACGTTCACCTACACACATCCAGACGATGCGGACGAGGTTGTTCAGATCAGTTTCGAACTTGGAAAAGAGGCTCCAACCACGATTTACTTCGACGATGTTTCGGTGAGCCCTCAATGATTTCTCCCCGGCGGTAATGCCGGGGTTTTCAAACTGAACCGAAGAGGGGAGATCGAGAGTGAACATAAGAGCAAGGATTGTCTTCATAATGATCGTAGTTCTTTTGTCTTTTGTGTTGAGTGCTCTTTTGATCCAGAGGAACACCTCGAATCTTCTTGTAAACAGTGCAAAGGAGTACATGGAGAAGTCCGTGGTGTCTCTTTCAAAGTATGTTTCTCAAAGGTTGAATGAGGTTCAGAAGAATTTGAAAACCCTTCTTGGAAGTTCCCTCATAGGTGGTTATACGATCGCGTCGAACCTTCAAACCGTTCTTCAGGGGGCTACTGATACAGCTTCTTTGGGTCTTGTGATCGATGAAATGAGTGAATCTGCCTATCTCGTCTTGCCCGAGAAGATAGAAGAGAAGAACTATTCAGAATACGAGAAATATCTGAAACTTCTGAAAGAGAGCAACCGAACATCGCTTGTTCTGGCAGAGAAAATCGGGGAAAGTCCGATGCTGCTGTTCATGGAGGGTATCACCACTTTTGGAACGGAGCCATCGGGAGCACTCGCTCTTGGAGTATCCCTTTCTGAAAATTCAAATCTCTGGAAAACCGTAGTAGAAGAGGGGAAAGCGAGCAAAAGCGGCTACGGCATACTGGTATCCGGTGATGGGAAAGTATTGATACACAAAGACATGAAAAACTTCATGAAAGACGTGAAAGAACTTGGTGGATTTGAGAAAGCTTTCAGTGAAGCAAAGAGTGGAGGAGAAAGGTACGTGGAGTACGAAGAAAACGGAGAAAAGAAATACACCGTATGGGCGAAAGTGCCAGGATACGACTTTTACATCTTCTCGACAGGATACCTCAACGAACTTCTTTCAGAAGGAAGGAAAGCGACCTTTGGAACGATAGTGACGTACGTGGTATTTGGAGGCGTGATCTTTGGGGTGTTGTTCTTCTCGATGATGCCTGTAGTGAGAAGGATGAAACAGCAGGTAGAGAGAGTGAAGAGATTTGGAGAAGGGGACCTGACGGTAGAATTTGAAGCGAAAGGAAAAGACGAACTGACACAGGTAGAACAGAGCCTGAAAGAAGCAGTATCCTCACTGAAAGAGATGATCAAAAACATCATAGAGGCATCAAACGAGTTGAGCAGGGCATCAGAAGAGATAAAGGCCCTCTCAGAAGAGAGCCACAGATCGGCAGAGAACCTCCACGAAGAGGCAAAGAGGATACTGGATGAGGCGAACAACATGAGCAGTGCACTCACAGAAGTGACAAGTGGAGTAGAAGAAGTAGCGGCGAGTGCACAGAACATCTCGAAGATCACCCAGGATCTGACGGAAAGGTCAGAGGCGGTGACGAAAGCGGCAAGAGAAGGAACAGAGAGCGTAGAAGGGGTAAGCCGTGTCATAGAGAAACTGAAAGGGTCAACAGAGAAACAGAGAAACTACCTGAAGGAACTTGTGGAGTCAGCCAAGACCATAGGGGAGATAGTGAACACGATCAGCTCGATAGCAGAGCAGACGAATCTACTTGCACTGAACGCAGCGATAGAGGCGGCAAGGGCAGGAGAGGCAGGAAGGGGCTTTGCGGTGGTTGCGGATGAGATCAGAAAACTTGCAGAAGAGAGCCAGAAAGCGACAGAAGACATAGCGAAGATGCTGAGCAGTCTGAGGGGGACGATAGGGCACGTGGAAGAAGGGTCGAAAGAGGTCTTTGAGAGTGTGGACGAGATAGCGGTGAAGGGAGAAGAGATCACAAAGAGGTTCAAAGAGATCCTTGGAAGGATAGAAGAGATCAACAGCATGATAGAGAACACGGCAGCAACAGCTCAGGAGCAGGGGGCTGCAGCAGAGGAGATGGCAAGTGCGATGGACAACGTCACCAAGGTGGTGGAAGGTGTCGTGGAGAGTCTCTCAAGAATGGAGTCCCTCATAGAAAACCAGACCACCTCCTCTGCTAGGGTGAGTGAGGCGGCAGAGAGACTTTTGAAAATATCCGGGGCACTTTCTGGACTGGTATCAAGATTCAGAGTGGGGTGAATCCCCCACTCTTTTTATCCCAGAAATTTTTCTCCGATTTCTTCAGCTTTTTTGAGAAGGTCTGTTCTTTTCAAAACAGCACCGGGTTCGTTCAGACCGTTTCCACCGATGATTCCCACCTTTTCCATTCTAAGAATTCAAAAAACCTCGAGATCTCCTTCATAATACTCTCACCGGTATTACCACCGCCCTGGGAGTGGCTTCATCAATGCGAACAACCGGTCCATGAGGATTTTTGTTTGACAGAAAAACCAGCCCCACAAGTTCTTCTTCTTGCACCTTCCAGTACCTTCTCAACCAGAATTTTCGTGTTTCCGTTCTTTCTAGGACTACCAACTATCCCCGTGACTTTCAGCATGATCTCATCCCCACGACATTCTACTGTTTCGATGTTAAAATCATCACTGGATCAAAAAAATTAGGGAGTGACACCTTGAGAATAAGAAGGCTTCCTGAAAGTCTGATCAGAAAGATAGCTGCAGGTGAGGTAATACACAATCCCTCCTTTGTTGTGAAAGAACTCGTTGAAAACAGCCTGGATGCACAGGCAAACAGGGTGGTTGTTGAGGTCGAAAACGGCGGGAAGAATCTCGTGAGAGTATCAGACAACGGAACGGGAATGACAAAGGAAGAGGTCCTTGTCGCTATAGAACCTCACACAACGAGTAAAATAGAAAGCGAAGAGGACCTTCGCAGGATCAGAACGTACGGTTTCAGAGGAGAGGCACTCGCTTCGATCGTTCAGGTGAGCAGGACCAGAATCGTGACTAAAACGAAGGAAGATGCCCTTGCAACTCAGGTTCTGATAACCGGAGGAAAGGTGGAAGAAATTTCTGAAACCCACAGAGACACCGGTACAACAGTTGAGGTGAAGGATCTTTTCTTCAATCTACCCGTTCGAAGAAAATCCCTGAAATCTTCCTCAATAGAACTCAGAATGTGTCGTGAGATGTTCGAACGGTTCGCCCTTGTGAAAAACAACGTGGACTTCACCTTCATCTCAGATGGAAAGATAATTCATTCTTTCCCAGCAACAAGCGACCTTTTCGAAAGGGCTCTTTTGATACTCGAGGATCTGAGAAAGGGATATATAACGTTCGAAGAGGAACTTTCGGATCTGAAGATAAAAGGAATCGTTTCAGCGCGTGAAATCACAAGACCGAACAGAACAGGAGAGTACTTCTATGTGAACGAACGCTTTGTCATCTCTGAGGAGCTCCACGAGGTTCTCATGAAGGTCTACGATCTTCCAAAAAGAAGGTATCCGATCGCTGTTTTATTCATAGAAACAGATCCGGAAAAACTCGATATCAACATACACCCCTCGAAGATCGTGGTGAGGTTTCTGGAGGAAGAAAAGGTCAAAGAGGCCCTGGAGGAAGTTTTGACGAAAAATCTTGCAAGGAAGTGGTACAGATCGGTTACGTACGAAGAAATCTCCTCCCGTGCGCTCAGTGTGGCAGAACCTTCTTCCTACAGGTGGTTTCTTGTGAAGAAAAAGTACGCGGTTGTGGAGACTGAAGATGCCCTTTTTTTCATCGATCTTCACGCACTTCATGAGCGGGTCATATACGAGGAAATCCTGGCAAAAAGGGTATGGAGATCGAAGAACCTGAAGAGAAGGGTCATCACCAGCCTGCCTGATGAAAAGCTGGAAAAACTGGAAAAACTGGGCTTTTCCTTCCAGTTTGAAGGTGAATCCCTGGTGGTTCGGAAGGTTCCAGAGTTTCTCACAGAAGATGCCGTGGAAGAATTCTTCAAAGAGATCATCCACGGCAGCACGGAGATGTTGAGGGAAAAAATTGCCCTTGCCGCGTGTAAACTTGCCACAAGATCCGGTGAATTCGACGAAAAGACGGCTTCAAAACTCGTGGATCTTTACTTCCAGAAAAAATACGAAAGGTGTCCACACGGAAGGCCTGTTTCTTTCAGGATCAGTTACGAAGATCTGGACAGGTTCTTCGAACGCTAACCCATTTTTACAACTTCGACATCGATTAAGAGAACAAGACCATCGAAATCTATGCCATCGAGTTCTCTCAAAAACTCATTTATCCTTCCTTCTTCATCTACGATCTCCAGGACGATGGGAAGATCCGGTGAGAGACTGAAGAAGTCACTCCTGTGTATGTGCCTTTTGTGACCAAATCCCATTATTCCTCTGTAAACGGTTACTCCTTTCATTCCAAGTTCATAGGCTTGCTTCACAAGGTACTCGAAGAGGGGCTTTCCTCCATGTCTGTCCTTCTCCCCAAGGTAGATTCTCAAAAGTTTCATACCTTTCCTCTCCCCAGAATCATTCCAAAATAAGCACCTGTGAAGGAAAGGATCAGACTGGTCAGCATGTACACCACACCCCTTGCCGGGCTTTCTTCTATGAGGGAAAGCGTCTCGTACGTGAAGGTAGAAAAAGTGGTGAAGGCACCGAGAAGTCCTGTTCCAAAAAAGAGGATCGCTTCCTTCGACAGGGGAACCTTTTCAAGAGAGGCGAACATCATAAGAGAGAGAAAAAAAGATCCAGTGGTGTTCACAACGATCGTTCCAAGAGGAAGATAGGAGAATGGAAAAAGGGAGTTGACCACTCTGGAAACGAAATACCTGAAAATGGCTCCGATCGATCCGCCGATTGCCACAAGGAGGTATTCCAACCTGTCTTCACTCCTCATAGATCATTTTTATAGTCATTCCTCCATCGACGGTGAAATTCACTCCCGTTATGAAACCAGCCTTTTCATCGTCCGCAAGGAAAACACACAGGTGAGCTATATCCAGCGGGTTTCCCACTCTTCCTGCGGGGTGCTGTTCATGATCGATGGGTCTCAAGTCTGGTTTTTTTCTCAGAGATTTTTTCTTCCACTCCGATGTCTCTATCCATCCCGGACTGATACACACCACTCTTATTCTGTACTTTGAAAGACTCACAGCCAGAGAATGGGTGAGGGCAACAAGACCCCCTTTTGAGGCTGAATAAGGCTCCGTATCTGGTTCCGACTGGAAAGCTCTTGTGCTTGCAATGTTTATGATCACTCCACCGCCACGTTTTATCATCTCTTCTGCACAGTATCTGGAACAGATGTAGGGACCTGTGAGGTTCACTCTGATCACTCTTTCCCACTCTTCGAGAGATCTTTCGAATATGCTTTTCACAGAAGTGATGGCGGCGTTGTTCACAAGAACGTCTATTCCACCGTAGAGTTCCACGGTTTTCTTCACCATGTTCTTCACGGATTCTTCGTCAGAAACGTCCGTCTTCACGAAGGTGACATCCAGACCCTTCGATCTCAGAATCTCTTCTCTTTCAAAGCCGGCCTCTTCATCTATTTCCGCTTTCCGTTTTCTGCAAAAAGTTGAGCGATCGCAGCGCCTATTCCTTGTCCTCCACCCGTGACAACAGCAACTTTACCAGAAAGCATGATACTCCCTCCAAAAAAGGGCGGGAGAACCCGCCCTTTCATCTGATCGGTTTGTCTTTTGTGGCCTCTTCCAGCGCAAGGAGCCTTTCCCATCTTCTGTCGACGTATTCCTGAAGTTCATCTATGATCTCTTTCGCGTCGGGTCTTGAAAGCAGTTTTCTGAACCTTCCTTGGGCCCTCAGAAATTCCTCCACGGGTTTGAACTGTCTTGGCTTTCTTGTGACTCTGTAAACTCCCCTTTCCACTTCGTACAGGGGCCAGTACTTTGTTTCCACTGCGAGTTTTGAGATCTCAACCGTTTTGTCGTCGTTCACCCTCCAGAACCTGACACAGGGGGAGAGCACTGCAAGGAAAGAAGGTCCGTCGAAGTTCAGTGCCTTTTCCACCTTGGCGAAGAAGTCCATTGGCTCGGACAGGGCGGCAGTTGCGGCGTAGACGTTCTCATGGGCTGCCACGATCTCGACGATGTTCTTTTTCAACTGGACTTTTCCGGGGAGTTTCTTTCCAACGGGAGCCGTTGTGGTGTCAGAACCCGGTGGTGTGGAACCGGATCTCTGGTTTCCTGTGTTCATGTAACCTTCGTTGTCGTAGAGGACATAAAGCACCTTGTGGCCTCTTTCAAGCATACCGGAGAGTGACTGAAGTCCTATATCGTACGTTCCTCCGTCTCCTCCGAACGCGATGAAAGCGTACTTTTTGTCTTCTGGAATCTTTCCTTTGTTCTTAAGAGCCCTGTAAGCGGTTTCTACACCGCTCATCGTTGCTGCTACGTTTTCGAAGGCGTTGTGGATGTAGGGAACGCTCCAGGCGGTGTAGGGATAGATGGTGGTGGAAACCTCCAGACAACCTGTCGCTAGTCCAACAACGGGTTCGTATCCAAGGTGTCTTGCGATCATCATAACGAATTTGACCGTGATTGGAGCACCACATCCGGGACAGAGTCTGTGACCCTGTGTGATACCTATTTCCTTCTTGTCGAACTCCTGTGCCAGTTGTTTTATGTTAACGGGCATTCTTCACACCTCCTTCATTCTCTGAGACCAAGGTATCTCTGTTCGTCGGCGATCAGATTTCCGTTTATGGCGTCCTCGAAGGCCTTTCTGATGTGCTCCGGTTTTATATCCCTTCCACCAAGACCGTAAACGTAGGATCCAAGGCTTGGTCTTGCGGCCACTTCGTACAGGGAGGATTTAACAGCCTCATACAGGGGGGCTTCCGCTCCAAAAGAGACTGCCCTGTCAAGGACGATGACGCTCTTTCTACCGTTGAGAAGCTCCTGAAGTTGTTCCTTCGGGAACGGTCTGAACATCCATATCTTCAATGCGCCAACTTTGTGGCCTTCTTCCCTGAGTTCGTCGACGACGTATTTTATCGTGCTGTTCGTGGAACCGAGGGCCACCATCACGTGTTCTGCATCGTCCAGTTTGTAGGGTTCGACGAACCAGTACTTTCTGCCGAACGTCTCTTCGAACTCTTTTGCGATCTCCGGAAACACTTTCTTCACGTTTTCCATGGCTTCTATTTGCTGTCTTTTGTGTTCGAAGTAGTAATCGTAGAGATCGAGGGGTCCCCACGTTACCGGGTGTTCTGTGCCCAGGAGAGGATACATGGGTTTCAGTTCACCGACGAACTTCTTCACAAGGTCGTCAGGATAAAACTCAACGGGTTCCACCCCGTGGGAGAGGATGAATCCATCGAGGTTCACCATGACGGGAAGTCTCACATCGGAGTGTTCTGCGAGTCTCACGGCAAGGATGGTGAAATCGTAAGCCTCCTGGTTTGTCTCTGCAAAGAGCTGTATCCAGCCTGAGTCTCTTTCTGCCATCGCATCACTGTGATCACAATGTATGTTTATCGGACCACTCAGGGCCCTGTTCACAACGGGCATCACTATGGGAAGTCTGTAGGACGCGGCAATGTAAACGATCTCATGCATCAGAGCAAGACCGTTCGCACTGGTTGCCGTCATCGCCCTTGCGCCTGCGGCGGCAGCTCCCACAACGGCACTCATTGCACTGTGTTCGCTCTCAACGGGTATCATCTCTGTTTTGACGATGCCGTCTGCGACGAATCTAGCAAAGTACTCCACGATGGGAGTTTGCGGAGTTATGGGGTATGCCGCGACGACGTCGGGTTCTATCTGTCTCATCGCATTGGCAACGGCTTCGGCACCGGTGACGGCCACTCTCTCAACGACCCTTTCCATCTTCATCCCTCCTCACCCAGAAACTCCGTCTCAGGTCTCATCTCTATAGCCTGCTTTGGACAGACGTTTGCACAGAGTCCGCAACCCTTGCAGTAGTCGTAGTTGAATCCCTTCATGATTCCGCCTTCCTGAACGATTGCCTGATCAGGACAGTACAGCCAGCAGAACATACAATCTATACATTTTTCTTTGTGAAGTATGGGCCTCATAACACGCCATGTTCCCGTTTTGTATTCTCTTGCCGTTCCCGGTTTGTCGATGACACCACCGATGGGGATTTCTTTCCAGCTTTTAAGGGACATTTTTACACCTCCTCACTCTGAGCATTTCACTTCTTCGTATCCACGCCTGAGGGCCCTCTTGTTTGCTTCCACCACTTCCTGAGGGAATTTCTTTCCGAACATCTTTTCAATTCTTTTCTCTATCACTTCAAGTGGCACAACTCCTGTTACTCTGACCAGTGCTCCTAGCATGGGTGTGTTCGGTATACCACGTTTTATTTCCTGAAGGGCAATGTCTGTAGCATCGACCACGCAGATCTTTCCGTTGAAGCCTGTTTTCTGTCGGACGAACTCGAAGTCTTTCACCGTGTTCACAAGGAGGATTCCGTCTTCCGAAAGACCCTCTACAATGGCAGGAGAAAGTAGCGTTTCATCGATTACCACGACAACATCTGGATTCTCTATGGCGGATCTTACTCTGATGTACTCATCGCCTATTCTGTTGAACGCCCTCATGGGAGCACCCGTTCTTTCTGCACCGTATTCTGGAAACGCCTGAACGAATTTTCCTGCTTCTAGTGCCGCCTCTGCCAGCATCTGAGAAGCGCTCTTTGCGCCCTGCCCGGCTCTACCGTGCCAGCGAATCTCAAAGTATTTCTTTGCAACGGGCATCGATTGCACCTCCTTACACAATGTGATTTAACCCACGTAATTGTATCAAATACATAGTTCATTTCATAAACGGAATACTTGAACAGATTATTAAATTTTCAGGTCCTTCAGCTTCCTCTGGGCAGAGACCACAGAGTTTATCACCCTGGCTATCGTTGTGAATCCCCTGGTTGTCTCTTCCAGCACTTTCGTGGCCGAGTTGATCTCCTCGCTTTCTTCGAACAACGTTTTACTCGAGTTGTCAAGGGTGTTTTTCACTTCTTGGAGGAGAGCCACGTTTTTTTCCATGAACTGGATCATGTTCTGAAGGGTCCTTCCCACCGTTTCGAAAAGGTTTGCCATGAACTCTAGATTTTCGAGAGAGCGCTGGGTGGATTCTATTATCTCCCTTGTTTTGGCTTCGATCTGTTTTGTCACCCTGTTCGTCTCGCTGGAGAGGTTCTGAACCTCGCTTGCAACCACTGCAAAACCTTTACCGGCTTCTCCCGCACGAGCTGCCTCTATGGTGGCGTTCAGAGCGAGTATATTTGTTTCCCTTGCTATCTTCATGATGTTTCGAACGAGTTCTTCTATGGATTTTATGTTCTCCAGTGTTTCTGCTATCTGTGAGGATGCTTCGTTCACCCTGTCGACAACCTGGTCAACACTTGTACCCGATTTTTTTAGATCCTCGATGATCTGGCTGTTCATGTTCTCCATTTCCTGAACAGCTTCGATCAGTTTCTCACTGTTTTTCTGAAATTCCTGGGAGATCTTTTGAAACACCCCGTTGAGCTCTATGAATCTATCTTTGATGTTCTCCACTTTCCGCTGGACCCTCTGGAGTTTTCTGGTCAGGGCTTCGTCGAGCTGGCTGGTGAACGATATGATGGTATTTTCTGCAAAGAAGGCGGAAGTCAGTTTGTCCACGATTTCCCTCATGGGATCACCTCACACAGAATAGAGAGTGTCAACAAGGTCGACTCCACACTTGAGATTTCTGAACCATTCCAGGAACTTCTTCACGGACTCTCCTCTGAAAACAGCACCATGCTGTGGGGCTATCATCTCTATGGGCCTCTTTGATACCATGTCCACCCATTTTTTACAGACTGCGTTGGAAGCCATGTATCTTTTGTGAAATGCCTCCATCAACGGAACGTGATGTTCAAAGTTGTCGACGTATCTGTACCTCTTTCCGCGCTCGAACACTGCCGCTCCGATGTCACCAGAGAACAGTATCTTCGCAACAGGATCGTAAACGACGAAGTTTCCGGTTGAGTGGAGAAAGTGAGCGGGCAGTATCTCGAGTTCTTTTCCGCTTGAAAGTTTTATCTTCGATCCTTTGTCCGGGATGGGAACGATTCTTTTCTGATCGAAAATTCCAAAGTGAGGGAGGAATCTGACCCAGAGAGAGGAAATGTATATCTTCGCGTTCTCGCATATGGAAAGCCACAAGAGAATTCCGGAGGTGACATCAGGGTCCTGATGCGTGTAAAATATGTGTTTTATACTGGAAAGTTCCGTTATCTCAGCGATGTTGGACATGACACGTGGAAAGACGTGTGCTCCTCCGGGATCTAGAAGGACTCCCTCGTTACCGTCCATTATCAGGTACTGGTTCGTCTGAACAATCTCTTCCTCCTTTTCTTCCCATCCCAGGAAGAAGAACCTGTGCTGTCCATCATCGTAGAGAACCTCGTTATCGAACATCGATTGATCACCTCCTCAGCCAATGTCTTCCCCTTTGATTCTATCACTTCACAAATTTTTCTTTTCTTTTCGGTGTACAGTACTCTGGGATGATATAATTGGTGTGATGAATGTGAAAAAAATATCAGATGAAAATTGTGAAAAAATTCTCGATTTAATATCAGTTAGGAGGTGGCCGTGTTGGTTAAATCAAAGGAAGAACTTTTCAAGGAACTGGATGAGTTCATAGAGAAAAACAACTACGAAGGGAAAAAGGATGTGTTGATACAGGTGCTCCACAAGGCGCAAGAGTTGTTCGGATACCTTCCTGCGGACGTTCTCGAGTTCATCTCCGACAAACTCAATGTGCCACTCTCCAAGGTCTACGGTGTGGTCACTTTTTACAACTTCTTCTCCACGAAGCCAAAAGGAAAACATCAGATCAAAGTTTGTCTTGGTACCGCATGTTATGTGAAAGGGGCGGACAGGATCTTCGAAAGATTTCTTGAGGAACTCAAGGTGAGTCCGGACGAGCCCACCAGTGACGGACTCTTCTCCGTTCATGGAGTGAGATGCCTCGGAGCGTGCAGCATGGCTCCCGTTGTCATGGTGGACGACAGCGACTTCTACGGTAGAGTGACGCCCGATATGGTACCTCAGATCATAAACAAGTACAGGCGGGAGGGATGAGGAATGGGTAAGGTGAAAAGCCTGGAAGAACTCATGAAGATAAAAGAGCAGGCTCTCAAAGATCTGCAACTGAGGGGTGAAACGGGTAAAAGAGGGAAGATAACGGTTGCCATGGGAACGTGCGGGATCGCCGCCGGTGCGAAAGAGACCCTGAAGGCGATCGTTGAGGCACTCAACGAACACGGTGTGAATGATGTGGCCGTGGTTCAGTCCGGTTGCATGGGTCTCTGTGAGGTTGAACCGACGGTGGAAGTGAGACTCGAAGGGCAGGAACCCGTTGTGTACGGCAGGGTGACACCTGAGAATGCAAGGAGAATAGTGAAGATGCACATACTGGAAGGTAGAGTGGTAGAAGATCTGGTTGTCAAAAGAGGAGAAGTCTGACACTGGAGGTGAATGAAGTGCCACTCACAACGAACACGATCCTCATCTGTGCAGGAGGAGCCTGTATCTCTGCGGGTGAAAAGAGTGTCAAGGATGCCTTCGAGGAAGAACTGAAAAAGTACGGTCTTGATGAAGTCGTCAGGGTGATAGAGACAGGCTGTATGGGTGCGTGTACGCTGGGTCCGATCGCTGTGATCTACCCGGAAGGAGTGTTCTATCAGAAACTCACCCCTGACGCGGCAAAAGAAATAGTCGAGGAACACATCCTCAAGGGAAGGATCGTCGAAAAGCATCTCTACAGAGCACCGGAAGGAAAGCCCGTTCCCAGAGTTCACGAAGAGGTGCCTTTCTTCAAAAAACAGGTGAAGATCGTCACGAGAAACCTCGGAGTCATAGATCCAACGAAGATAGAAGAGTACATAGCAAGGGACGGATACTTTGCCCTTGCAAAGGCCCTTCAGATGAAGCCAGAGGATGTGATAAAAGAGATCAAAGACAGTGGTCTCAGAGGAAGAGGAGGGGCAGGTTTTCCAACGGGGCTCAAATGGGAACTCGCTGCAAAACAGAAGGCCGAGAAGAAGTTCGTTGTCTGTAACGCAGACGAAGGAGATCCAGGAGCGTTCATGGACAGGTCTGTTCTCGAAGGAGATCCCCATGCTGTCATAGAAGGTATGGCGATCGCTGCCTACGCGATAGGTGCCCAGAAGGGCTTTGTCTACGTCAGGGCTGAATATCCCCTTGCCATAGAAAGGCTCAGCATCGCTCTTGAACAGGCAAGAGAGTACGGCTTTCTTGGAGAAAACATCATGGGAACGGATTTTTCCTTCGACATAGAGATCAGAATCGGTGCGGGAGCATTCGTCTGCGGTGAGGAGACGGCACTCATGGCTTCCATAGAGGGAGAAAGGGGCCAGCCTAGGGTGAAACCCCCGTATCCCGTTGAAAAAGGTCTGTGGGGATATCCAACGGTGATCAACAACGTGGAGACACTTGCGAACGTACCCTGGATAATAAGAAACGGTGCGAAGGAATTCAGAAAGTATGGAACAGAAACCTCTCCAGGTACGAAGGTATTCGCACTCGCCGGTAAAGTGAAGAACACAGGTCTTGTGGAAGTTCCGATGGGAATCACCCTCAGAGAACTCATCTATGAGATCGGCGGAGGAATAGTGGGAGACAAGAAACTGAAAGCCGTACAGACAGGAGGACCCAGCGGGGGATGTATTCCCGCCGAGTACATAGACACTCCCGTTGACTTCGAGTCTCTACAGAAACTGGGAGCCATCATGGGTTCTGGTGGAATGATCGTGATGGACGAGGACGACTGTATGGTCGACGTTGCAAGGTTCTTCCTTGAGTTCACCGTGGAAGAGTCCTGCGGAAAGTGTACTCCCTGCAGAGAAGGAACGAAGAAAATGCTCGAAATCCTGGAAAAGATCACATCGGGAGAGGGAACCGAGGAAGACATAGAAGAACTAGAAAAACTCGCGAACGTGATAAAGGATACTTCCCTCTGTGGACTCGGCCAGACCGCACCGAACCCCGTTCTTTCAACCCTGAGGTACTTCAGGGACGAGTATCTTGCACACGTCAGGGAGAAGAAGTGCCCTGCCAAAAAGTGTAAGGCACTCATCAGTTACGTGATAGATCCAGAAAAGTGTGTCGGCTGTACCGCCTGTGCGAGGGTGTGTCCTGTTCAGTGTATAAGTGGTCAGGTGAGACAGCCACACGTGATAGATCAGGCAGAGTGTGTCAGGTGCGGTAGCTGTATCGAGGTCTGCAGGTTCGGTGCCATCAGTAAAGTCACACCGGCTCTGCCCGTGGAGGAGGCGGTAGAATGATAGGGCCAAGGGATCTTTTGAACATCGCTTTGAAGATCGAATCAACCGGGTACTCATACTACAAAAACCTGGCGGAGAAAACTGAAGGAGAAACAAAAGCACTCTTTGAAAGGCTTGCAGAACAGGAAAGAGACCATTCAAGAAGGTTCAGAGAAATTCTCGACAAGTACGAACAGGACCTCAACCCTTCCGATGAGGTACTCGGATACCTTGAATCCCTTGCTGAAATCTCCATCTTTCCAAAACTGGAAGACACTCCACCCGATGATCTGAGAGAGGCAGTGAGAAGGGCTATAGAGGTCGAAAAAGATTCCATCGTGTTCTACAGTGAGATACTGGCCTTTGTTCCTGAGAAAGAACCGATCCAGTTGATCATTGACGAAGAAAAGAAACATCTGAGGGACCTTTTGAGGCTTGATGTGTGAAACTGCCCCGCCGACCGGCGGGGTTTTTTCGAGGTGAGTGAAAATAGTTCTTTCACTTCTGATCGGATATCTTCTTGGAAGTATTCTGCCCGCTTATTTTCTTGTGAAGGCATTTGTCGGAGTGGACGTGAGGAATGTGGGAACAAAGCACGCTGGAACCACAAACGTCTACAGAATTGCCGGATTGTGGCCGGCTGTTGTGACGGCTTTTTACGATACAACGAAAGGTGTTCTTGCTGTTCAAATTTCAAAGGCGATGGGCCAGTCAGATTTTATAGCACTTCTGTCTGGCTATTTTGCTGTGATCGGACACATCTTTCCCTTCTATCTGCAGTTCAGGGGAGGAAAAGGAGCGGCAACGAGTGTAGGACTTCTTCTTTTCTTTCTCTGGAATACCTGGTTAAGGTTTCCAGTATGGTGGTTTCTTTCGGATCTGTTTGTCCTTTTGTCTCTTGTACTTGTTCTCCTCTGGAGCAGCAAAAAGGGAGACGTCGTCGGTTTGTTTGTTCTTCCTGCACTTGGTTTGCTCCTTTCTCTGAGGAAGGTTGATCACCTCTGGTTTCTCTGGGTCCTTGTGGGTACACTCTGGATGATCAATCTGAGAAACGTTCTTGAGGAAAAGGTCATCAAACTGGGGGAGGCTGGCTGGAGAGTTCTGATCAGACCCTCTGCTTTTTTGCTCCTTTTTCTTGGATTGAAGATGGAAAAGGAAAAATTTTTGCTTCTTGTGGTGATAGTTTTCTCCATTTTTCTTCTGGCAGACATCTCAAGGTTGATCAGCCGCAGAATTCACAGGTTTTTCCACGAGGAACTCGAGAACAGAATCTACAGAAGTGGTGAAAGAAAGAAGATCTCCTCCATGACACTGTTTCTACTTGGAGTACTTCTCAGTTTTCTGCTCTTTGAAAAGGAAATCTCTTTCGCAGCAGGATGTTTTCTCATCTTCGGTGATATGACCGCAAAGGTTGTCGGGGTCTCCTTTGGGAGGAAAAGACTGTTTCACAAAAGTTTCGAAGGAACGATGGCGGCCTTTGCCGTTAACCTCTTTGTTGCTTATGCGATCTTTCTTTCGGGATTGATGGATTTTCTTCCTGTCTTTCTTGGCAGCGTGGTTGCCACAACATGTGAGGTTCTTCCTCTGTCGATAGATGACAACGTATCCGTTCCTGTTTTCTCTTCTCTTGTGATGAACCTGTTTTGACTCATTCCACCTCTGCCAGCACGCTGACAGGCCCTCCATCCAGTCCCTTGAATCTCACCGGAAGTGCTATCACACGCTTTATCTTTCTTTCAACGATGGGTTCCAAGTTCACATCCTCAAAGATGATGATCGGTCTTTTTCTGCTGAACTTTTTCGAAAGAAGCCATCTGTGTGCAGGGTATCCTTCTTTTGCTCCCGAAACGATGGGATCGGCACTGAGAAAATCGAGCATGATCGCCCTGAGCGAGGGAACTTCTTCTCTCAAAAATCTTGCAAGTTCAGGAGAGATTCCAGGAAACAGGAATCTGTAAGTGGCAGGATCTTCTATTCTGAACCTAGAAAAGCCTGATCTGAACATGAGAAGATCTGCCCCGGTCAGGTCTACTCCCTTCAGATCTTCCAGCGTGAAAAGTTCCATGGGAGCTTTTTCTCTGTTCACGATCACAGGATGATCGAATATGAAGTACTCAAGTGGTATCTCATCCAGAGTCCAGCCGTCTTTGCAAAAATGATACGGAGCATCCACGTGGGTTCCCGTGTGTGAAAAATGATGAATCATCGTGGTGTTGGCGATATCTCCCTGCTCGATTCTGTCCACCACTTCAAAGCGAGTCGGAGGGTTATCTGGATAGGTCATCATTTTCTCTTCAATGGGGTAAGATAGTTCTATGAACATGTCCATCACTTCCCTTTCAGGAGGTTCAGATCATGGAGTTTCTCGTATACAGTTTACCAGAAGAGATCGCCAGGGAAGAAGCCCTGGGGAACTTTTCCACTGCTTTGAAACTGATCGATGAATTCCTGAAAAAAGACCTCCCAGAACTTCAGCGAAAAAGACTCATCTACGAAAAAGAAAGAATAGAAAGACTCATCGAAGATTATCCTTTCAGCGAAAAAGAGGCCCTCGAGAAACTCAAAGAGATGTTTGAAGATTTCTCCGAAGAAGAGTTTCACCGTCTTCTAAAGGAAGGAATTCTTGACTACATTGTTGTGAATGGAGAAAGAAGATTTGAAAGGCGCTTCTTTCACAACCTTGCCTTCGCAAAACCAGAGTACAGAGAAAGACTCAGAAAAAAAGATGAAAAAGTCGAAAAGGCACGAAAAATCCTCCATGACCGTCTTGAACGTCTCACAAAGGGTGAAAAACCAAAGGAATATCTCGTGAGGGCAAGGGTTACTCTGAGGCTGAAGAAAACTTCTTCCAGAAACCGTGTCTGGCTTCCGTTCCCGAAAGAGGGTTTTCAGATCGAAAACGTGAAACTTCTGAAAACAAGCCACAAGAACTTCTACCTGGCACCGAACGATGTTCCACAGAGAACGATATACTTCGAAGGAAAAGACTCCGTTTATTTCGTGGAGTTCGAGTACACCGTGAGGGAGTGGATAAACCGTGTTGATCCCGAAGTGGTCGAAGAACCTGGACATTTCGAAGAATTTCTGAGGAAAGAGCCACCTCACATCGTCTTCACACCGAAACTCAGATGGCTCACCAGAGAAGTTGTGGGAGACGAGGAAAATCCGTACCTCAGGGCAAAGAGAATCTACGACTGGATCACGTTCAACGTGAGGTACTCTTATGTGAAACCGTACGCTCTCTACGAGAACATCACGGATTTTGTGGTGAACAACCTGAAGGGTGATTGTGGTTTCCAGGCTTTGCTGTTCATAACGATGTGCAGGATCGCTGGGATTCCGGCAAGGTGGCAGTCTGGATGGTACATAAACCCCATCTTTGCTTCCCCACACGACTGGGCACTTTTCTACATCGAACCTTACGGGTGGCTTCCAGCGGATCTTTCCTTTGGAGGTGCAAGGAAGGAAAGGGAAGATTTCAGAAGTTTCTACTTTGGAAACCTGGATGGTTTCAGAATGGTGGCAAACGACGATTTCATGAAGAGTTTTGACCCAGAGCCACGCTACATCAGGCAGGATCCCACTGACAATCAGGTGGGAGAAGCAGAGGGAGAAGATGGAAGGCTTCCATTCGAAAGCACTCTGGAAGTTTTGAGTTTTGAGGAGGTGTGAGCATGTCGAAAATAGTGGACGTGAAGTTCACCCTCAGAAGGCACGAGTACGAAAAGCCCTTCCATATAACAGGGAGCATCTCCTCTGAGAGCAGAAACGTGGAGGTCGAGATCACACTCGAGAGCGGGATCAGGGGTTATGGAGAGGCCTCTCCTTCGTTCAGGGTGAACGGAGAGAGGGTGGAGGCTCTTCTGGCAGTAGAAAACGTGGTGAAGGACATGATCACCGGCTTTGACGTTCGAAACTACGCGAAGATCTTTGAGATCACGGATAAACTATTTGCTTTCCCGAGTTTGAAAGCGGCCGTTCAGTTTGCGGTGCTCGACGCTCTGGCGCAGGAACTCGACGTTCAGGTGTGTCATCTTCTTGGAGGTGCAAAGAGCAGGATAGAAACGGACAAAACGGTGGGAATAGATTCCATAGAGAAGCGAGTGGAGGAGGCAAGAAAGATCTTCGAAGAAGGCTTCAGGGTGATAAAGATCAAAGTGGGAGAAAACCTGAAGGAAGACATCGAAGCGATGATGGAGATAGCAAAGGTCACAAAAGGTGCAAAGTACATCGTAGATGCGAACATGGGCTACTCCCCGAAGGAAGCGGTGGAGTTTGTAAAGAAGATCTACCAAGCAGGAATAGACATCTCCGTTTATGAACAACCTGTGAGAAGAGAGGATATAGACGGTCTGAAGTTTGTGAGGTTTCACTCTCCGTTTCCTGTAGCGGCGGACGAATCTGCAAGAACAAAGTTTGACGTGATGAGACTGGTGAAAGAAGAGGCGGTGGACTATGTGAACATCAAACTCATGAAGTCCGGCATCTCCGATGCCCTGGCCATAGTGAAGATTGCAGAAGCATCGGGACTGAAACTCATGATAGGATGTATGGGAGAGTCCAGTCTTGGAATCAACCAGAGCGTGCACTTTGCCCTTGGAACGGGTGCGTTCGAATACCACGATCTGGACAGTCATCTTATGTTGAAGGAAGAAAAATTCAGAGGAAAGTTCATCCAGGAAGGTCCAGAAATGAGGGTGAGAGAAGAATGACGGTTCATCAGTTTGTGAAGAAACTCATAAAACTTGTGGAACTCGAAAGAAACGCCGAGATCTCCGCCATGCTCGATGAAATAAAGCGGCTCTCCGGAGAAGAAAGAGAAAAGAAGGGCCGTGCCATTCTCGGTCTTACGGGAAAGTTCGTGGGAGAGGAACTCGGCTACTTCTTTGTGAGGTTTGGAAGAAGAAAAGAGATAGACACGGAAATCGGAGTGGGAGATCTTGTTCTCATAAGCAAGGGAACCCCCCTGAAAAGCGATTACACGGGAACGGTGGTAGAGAAGGGAACAAGATTCATCACCGTTGCAGTCGACAGACTGCCTCCCTGGAAACTCAAAAACGTCAGAATAGACCTGTTTGCAAGCGATATCACCTTCAGAAGACAGATAGAGAACCTGATGGGACTTTCACCGGAGGGTAAGAGGTGTCTGGAGTTTCTCCTCGGAAAGAGAGAGCCAGAAGAGTCGGTCGAAGAGGAGTTCGTTCCCTTCGACGAAGGTCTCAACGAAAGTCAGAGAGAGGCTGTGTCTCTTGCCCTTGGAAGTTCTGACTTTTTCCTCATCCACGGTCCCTTCGGGACGGGAAAGACAAGAACCCTTGTGGAGTACATCAGACAGGAGACAGCGCGTGGAAGAAAACTTCTTGTCACAGCAGAGAGCAACCTCGCGGTGGACAACCTGGTGGAGAGGTTGTGGGGAAGTGTGTCCCTTGTGAGAATCGGCCATCCCTCGAGGGTGTCACCACACCTGAAAGAATCCACCCTCGCACACCAGATAGAAACTCACGATGAATATACGAAGGTGAAGGAGATGAAGGAAAATCTTTCAAAACTGATCGAGAAAAGGGACAGATTCACAAAACCGTCTCCCCAGTGGAGAAGAGGTCTGAGTGATGAAAAGATCCTGGAATACGCCGAAAAAAACTGGAGCGCCAGGGGAGTTCCAAAGGAAAGGATAAAAGAGATGGCTGAGTGGATAAAGCTGAACAATCAGATTCAGGAAATGCGAGAGTTGATCGAAGAAAAGGAAGAGGCGATAGCGAGAAGCATCGTGAGGAAGGCACAGGTGGTGCTCTCCACCAACTCGTCCGCCGCCCTCGATATAGTCTCTGGTATTCTCTTCGACGTCGTGGTGGTGGACGAGGCATCTCAGGCAACGATTCCCAGCATTCTGATTCCCATCTCCAGAGGAAAAAAGTTCGTTCTTGCAGGAGATCACAAACAACTTCCTCCAACGATACTTTCAGAGGAAGCAAGGGATCTGTCCAGAACACTCTTTGAAGAACTCATAAGGCTCTATCCTGAAAAGTCCGTTCTTCTCGACACCCAGTACCGGATGAATGAAATTTTGATGGAATTTCCAAGCAGGGAATTCTACGATGGAAAACTCAAAGCAGACGACAGCGTAAAAAACATCACCCTCCTCGATCTTGGTGTGGAGTCACCGAACTTCGACAAACTCTGGGATGTAATTCTCTCACCAAAGAACGTGCTTGTGTTTGTGGACACCAGAAACAGACCTGACAGGTTTGAAAGGCAAAGGAAAGACTCTCCGTCGAGGGAAAATCCTCTGGAAGCCAGGCTGGTGAAAGAAATCGTGGAAAAACTCATCTCCATGGGGGTCAAAGAAGAATGGATCGGGGTCATTACGCCCTACGATGACCAGGTGGATCTGGTAAGAACGCTTCTGGAAGAAAAGGTGGAAGTGCACAGTGTGGATGGGTTTCAGGGAAGGGAAAAAGAGGTGATCATCATATCCTTTGTGAGGTCCAACAAAAACGGTGAGATAGGTTTTCTCGAAGATCTCAGACGACTCAACGTCTCCCTCACAAGGGCCAAAAGAAAGTTGATAGCAATAGGAGATTCCAGCACGCTTTCTGTTCATCCAACATACAGAAGATTTGTAGAGTTTGCAAGGAAGAAGGGAACTTACGTAATACTCTGAAAATTGATCCAGGAAGAGACTTACCGGGCTTTGCGCCCGGTTTTTTGTTTTGTTGTTTTGCCAGAAAGTGTACCTACAAACTCGAGGAACGGAAACTGATAGGAGAGGAGGTGCGATCCATGAACATCAGAACGATTGGGATGATACTGTTTGGATTGGCAACAATATTACAGACCATTTCCGAATTGGTTGAGGAACTTAAGAAAGAATGATGGAGTTAAACTTCCGATGCTTTTTTGCTGATCGTTTCCGACGTCAGAAAGTGTACCTAAAAACACAGAGATGGAAAATCGAACAGAAAGGAGGTGAACATATGAATATCGAAATCATTGCAAAAGTATTGATAGGAACAGGTATGGTATTAGATGCCATTTCAAGAGAAGTCAAAGAAAGGGAGAAAGAAAAAGACAAGGACAAGGACAAAACAAGGTAAGATCACAACCTGATGAACCCTTCCTGGCAGTGGGGTTTCTCCACTGCCTTTTTTCAACGCAATTAAACACTTCGGGAGGTGAACATATGGAAGGAAGAGAATATCTGAACAGGTTTCTCAAAGGAAAAAGCGAGGAGGAAATCATCGAAAAATCGAGAAAATACGTAGAGAACGAAGAAGAAATTCTTGAAGGTGCATTTAGAAACATAGCAGAAGTTTTTGAAGAGTTCAAAACATTTCTTTCGATGCTGAAGGACTTTTTCACAGGAGAATATAAAGATGTCCCCGGGGGAACTATTGCTGCAGCGTCTCTCGCTATTTTCTACTACGTCTTTCCTTTCGACATAATACCGGACATCATACCTGTTGCTGGTTGGATTGATGACATTACAGTTATAAAGTTCCTCTGGAATCTCGTTAGGGAAGATTTGCAGAAATACATGGCCTGGAAGGGGAAACAGAGGAAGAGGAAACAGAAAGTGTTTGCTTGATGAAGATCAACTTCCGAAGATCCGGGGTGAGAGTACATGCCAGTTCTCCAAAAAAGAAGAATCAGAAGCGAACTCAAGCAGTTTGTGGGAAAAACTGTCGAAGTTGTTGGTAACGTAAAAAGATTCGGTTCTACAAGACACCCCTCTTGCAAGTATCCGATAGTTTTATTGACCAGCGTTACCGTCAGATATAAAAATAAATCCGTGAAAATCGATCATCTGTGGATGGTGATAAAAAGATTGCCACACACTCTTGATATTGCGACCGGAGACATCCTGGGTTTTAAAGCAGATATTGTCAGGTACAAAGTTTTGCCAGATTTCAAAAGCAAAAACGCCATATTACGCCCCAGATATAACTACGGAGTTACCAATCCGAGAAATTTTAGAATCATCAATCACTCGATGAATCTCGAAAAAAGTATGACTCTATACGATGCACTTTTGAAAGTATTGTGATTTAGAAAGTGTGCCTAAAAATCTGAAGACGCAAGACATCATCAAGGAGGGTCGGGTAGAAAAAGTACGGAGGGAGGGGCCTTCCCTTTCTTACGTGCAACTTATTACCGTGTTCTTGGTGGACAAAAATGATAAAATTATCACAAAAAGGGGGTGTGGTATGAGAATAAAAATCAATTTTCAAACTACCAAAGCCAGAATTCCTCTGAACTACAATTACTTTCTTTCATCCTTTATCTACAAAAGACTGGCCGCTCAGAACGAAAACTTTGCCAGATTTCTCCACGAAAGTGGGTACGGAAAGAGATTCAAGTTTTTCACGTTCTCTCAGCTCTTTTTTGAGAACTCAAAAGTAGATGGAGACAAGATAGTTATATTTCCGGGAAGGGGGTGGTGGCACATATCTTCTCCTGTCGTTGACTTTGTAAGGTACATGTTTTCTTCCCTATCTGAAGATCCTGTGATAAGGGTTGGGAAGACAGAGTTTTTTGTCCAGTCGATCACCGTCGAGGAATCTCTTCCAGCCCTTTCGGAGTATAACTTCGTTATGATCTCTCCTCTTGTTGTCAGTGTTCCCGAAGAGAAAAATGGAAAACTGGTTCACAGGTACCTTCACCCGTGTGAAGAAGAGTTTTACGAGGCCTTCAAGAAAAACCTGTACAAGAAGTACCGCATCTTCTACGGAAAAGACCCAGAAGGCGATGTGGAAATCATACCAGATTGGAACTACATAAAATCCAGAGAACGCATAACAAAGAGAATCAAGTTGAAGGATGTCTTCGTCAGAGCAGTTGTTTTTCCATTCAGAATGAGGGGTGATAGGAAACTGGTAGAGATCGGTTATGAAACAGGCTTTGGTGAAAAGAACAGCATGGGATTTGGAATGGTGGCTTTGAAAGAGAATAAGCCCTGAGGAGGTGATGGGGTGCATGAGTTTGTCAAACTTGTGACTTTCCTCGGTGTGGGAAATTATAGAGAAAGCCTGGTTAAGATTTCTCCAGATTTCTGTGTTCGACAAAAAGTTTTTCCTTTAGCGATAGTAGATTATTTACATCATCTGGGAAAATCAGTGGAGGTTCTATTTTTTCTGACGGAGGAATCAAGACAGAGTGAAACGTGGCTTGAATGTAGAAATTACCTGGAGAACAAAAATGTGTCTTACAAGTTTTTCAGCATACCAGAAAGGGTTTCCTCAGAGGTTGTGATGAATTCTCTTGTAAGGACACTCGTGGAAAATCTTAAGGAAGATGAGAACATTATACTGGACATTACGCATTCTTTCAGAAGTTTTCCCCTGATGGCAGGTGTGGTGGCACTGTATCTTAAGGAAGCCAAACGTATCGATGTTAGAGTAATCTACGGTAAATTTGACCCGGAAACAAACACAACCGAATGTGAAGACCTAACTCCTTTGACCAGGGCTACAGAGTGGATCTACGCAGTTCGCTTGTTCAGAGAGTATGGATATGCGAAAGAGCTGGCTCATCTGATAAGAAAAAGAAACGAAGAGATCCACAGAAAAAATAGTTCGAAAAAGCCGAGAATATTGAATTCTTTATCCAGTAGTTTGCAGAATATTTCTTTCTCTCTCAGAATAGGATCAATAAAAGCTATTAGAAAGAACCTATCAAATTTCTTTGAATTTTTTGATGGAAAAAGAAATCAGATAAGATCAGAAGTGAAAGAATTTGTTCCAGAAATTGCTGCCCTTTTGGATGTTCTGGAAAAAAGTTACAGGGTTTTTCACATCGAAAGAGGAGGTTTGAAACTGAATGAAGAGGAACTGGAATCTGAAAGAAAATTGTTGAATTTTTATCTTCAAACTGGTGATCTGGGAATGGCACTTCGCCTGGCAAGAGAATATTTGATAAACGCTTATCTGATGATGAGTGGAGAAGAAACGAATTTTCTCGAAAGAGATGTCAGAGAATCTGTTAACCTTTCAAAACTGGGTTACGATATCATTCTTCAGGCAAGAAATCATGTTGCTCGTTTTGGTTTCAACAAAGTTGACCTTCCTTCTTTGAACAAAATAGAGAAAGCCATCAAATCTCTCGTTTCATCACATCCGGAGAGAATCCTGATTTCTTCAGAAAAGTCCTATCAGAGTAGAAAAGCTGCCCTCCTCACGCCTCTTGGTACAACAAAAGGGGCTCTGTATACTGTCCTAAAGCATTTTTCACCTGATTTGCTTCTGATTGTGACATCAAAACAGGGGAAGGAAATCCTTCCTGAAATTCTGGAAAAAGTGAAATATAAGAATGATTACAAAGTGATACTCCTTGAGGACCCGTTTACAGGGGTGAATGAGATAAATCGAGTTATATCCGAAGCCAGAGAATACCTTGCAGACTCCGACGAGATAATAGTCAACCTAACTGGAGGAACCACACTTCTCACTTACCTAGTGGAGTGTATAAAAAATCATCTCAGATATGGAAGAAAGATAAAAACCGTTCTCGCTGTAGACAGAAGAAGCTATGAAGAGCAGATAAAAAATCCCTTTGTGGTAGGAGAAATTCTGGAACTTGAGTGAAGAAAGGGGGTGCTTTATTCTTGAATGACAGGAAAGAGCTCGTCGTAGGTGCTCTCATTCACGATGTAGGAAAAGTTGTGAGAAGAGCAGGTGATAGCAGAGCACATCAACTGGCAGGGTACGATTTCACAAATAAGGTAAAAAAGTTTGCAAAGTTTCAAAAGTACATACACTACCATCATGAAAAGGATCTTAAAGAAAAAAATTTAGAAGATGAAAAGGTCTGGTACGTGTGCTTTGCAGACAACCTGTCCAGCAGCGAGAGAATGACTGATGGGAACGTCTTCGACGAGTATCGAAGGTTAGAGAACCTCCTCTCGAAGATTCCAGAAAAGGAACAAAAAAAGCCCACCTATTTTCCTATCAGATCCGCAGATAAAATAACAGAAGCCGTCACGGAAATGGAAGAAGAAAAGGAGAGTTACGCTTCTCTTTACGAATCGTTCGTTGAGGATGCAGAGAAGATTAGTCTCTCACCGGACGATGTGAACTTTCTTGTGTACAAGTATTTTTCCTTCATCCCACAGGAAACAAGAGTGGAAGGAGACATGGACATTTCTCTTTACGACCATCTGAAAGTCACCGCCATGCTTTCTCTGGCCCTGTACGATTACGCAAAAGAGAATCACCTTGACTTCAAAACTTACGATGAGATGAAAAGATACTTCGAAGATCCTTCCGTAAAACCCTTCCTTCTTGTTGGAGGAGACGTCTCTGGAATCCAGAACTTCATCTCCAGTGTCTCTTCGAAGGGAGCACTCAGATCCTACAGAGGAAGAAGTTTCTTCATAGAGATCCTCCAGGAAGTTGTGGTTGATGAGATTCTCAGCAGAACAGGCTTTTACAGAACAAATGTTCACTACATCGGAGGAGGACACTTCCACCTTGTTTTGTCCAACACGGAAAAGGTGAAAGAAACCATTGAAAAGATCAGAAAAGAACTGAACGCCTGGTTCAGGAAAAGAGGGCTTTCACTCCATCTTGTGACGGAATACACGGAGTTTTCAACAAAAGATGTCAAGGACATGGGAAGCATTTTCGAGAGCATAGCAAAGAAGGTGAACCTGAGAAAACTCAGAATGTACACAGAAGAAGACCTTGAGGAACTCTTCCCGGATGATCTCTCTTCGATCGCGGAAAAGGGAGGTTTCACGTGCAAAGTGTGCGGAAACAGAGTCGAAAAACTCTTTGCCCTCGGTGACAGCGAAGAAGAAATAGCCTGTGATTTCTGCAGGAAGATGTACGAACTTGGAAGAGACCTTCTTAAAAAGGATGAAGAAGGAAATTATACTTACATCTATCTCGTTGAAAAGGACAATGGAAGGTTTGAAATCTTCAACAAACGCTTTGATTTCTCAAGAAAACCAGGTGAAGACTGTGTGGTGTGGGAGAGAACAGAAGACTTGGTATGGGGGATGTAGAAATCTACAGAATCGTTGAGTGAATCCCTTCCTGCTTTTTCAGGTTTTTCCCGCCGGTGAACTTTCTCTCTGTTTCATGAAAATTCTCTCCGTCACGGCAGGTGCTCCAAGATACATTATGTTGTCAAGAATTGACCTGTTTCTCTTTAAATTCAGAAGGTCGTATGCCTTCCAGATCTCGTTGATGCACATTTCAAGAACATCCTTTACAGCGTTCTTTGCTCTTTCAAAATCTCTGTACTCTTCTACGAGGGGGTTGTACACCCCCTTCTTTTTATCCTTTTCGAAATCATCGAGTGCGTCGACGATGTAGAGCCACTCTCCAAGGTGCACACCAAGATGGTAAAGGATTCTTCTCTGATCTTCTTCTTCAACGGTCGATTCCAGGATCTTTCCGAGTATTCTTCCCTGCTCTTTTGCGAGTTCTTCAAAGTTTGCTTTTTTCCTTTCCAGTGTGTAGAATCTGTCAAAGAGTTTCGATATTTTCGGGTCTTTTTTCAAAAACGATTTGACCAGAAGATAAATCGGATTTTTCGTGTCCAGATAGTTGTCCCTCATTTTCTCGGAAAGAAGGGCTACGAAGATTTCTGCAACACGGTTTATGGATTCAGACTGATAGTATTCCACTTTTTTCAGAGTGAAAAAGCAGAAGTTTCGCTTTCTCTCCACATGTTCACCCTTCAGACTAGAAAGAAGAAGAGAAAGTGAGGCAGCCTCGTAGGTGAGAAGAAGCCGGGGGACTATGGAGTACCTCTTCAGAGCACGGCAGACTCCACAATAATACCTTCTGAACTCTTCGTACTCTCTGACCTTGAGTTCACACTTCAGCGGTTTGATGTATCCAAACATCATCTTCTCTCCCTTACAAGGTGAAGGAGATAATCGAGAATCCTCGTGTAGAGATAATCATAGGCCAGAAAGGCAATTTGAAGACCTGCTATGCCAGGAATGTAGAGGATGGGAGAAACCTCTGGAAGTTCTACTTTGAAGAACCTGATGGCAACGATCAGGAGAAAGAAAAATCCCGCATTTAGATAAAAAAGCCTGTAAAGGAGAGATTTTTTCCTCACAAAGGAGTAGAAAGAGAGCACCAGAAATATCGAAACATATCCTGGATTTGGAACAAGAAGAAAAGAGAGTAGATTCAAAGCAGCGATCAATGGAATTGCCCCTTTTCCGAACAGTTCCACAAGAAATCCCACAAAAACACTGCACAGGGCGGCAAAGAAAATCTTGCTCTTTGTGAAGTTTCCCGTGTAGAGCAAAAGAACGACGAGGGCGGAAATCAGCCCTCCGTAGGAGATCTTTTTCACATGCAAGGGATGCAGTCACCCCCGCATGCTTCACAGCAGGTATCCGTACACCAGGCACATCCAAGACATGCGAGTATATCTCTGCATTCGTTGTTTCTGTATCCCATGGAGTAGGAGAAAAATCTAGAATCTTCTTCAGAATAATTCTTTTCTGGTTCTTCGTTCATCAGCATCTGGTAGGCCTCGTTTATCTGTTTCATCTTTTCTTCTGCCAGATCCCTGAGTGGATGATCCTTGTAGCGATCTGGATGATACTTTTTCACAAGTTCGCGGTAAGCCCTCTCTATTTCTTCCTTCGAAGCACCAGGCTCAACACCGAGAACTTCATAGGGATTCACGGAAATCACCTCCACAGTTATATGTTATCAGATCTTCAGAGTTTGTGATATATCCCACATTTGTATGTTAGTCAAAAGATTATTTAACTATACTTTGTATATTTTATTCACTAAACCAGGGTAAGTTCCATTTATTCACAAAGCGGGTGGTGATTGTAACTGACTCCTGATGTGCGATACGGAGTATGCAACTGTCGGTAACGAAAAAATTCATGCGGGTTTGAGAGAGGTGATGTATGCATGGAAAATGGAATAATGAGCGAGAATGTGAAACAGGGTATGAGAATATGTCTTCATCTGTGTTTATGTATCTATCATGAATAAAGAAACCACACACTTAGTCTCTAACCTTTTAAGGAGTGCCTTTTTGAACAAATTTGTGAAAATGAGAACTAGTTGATTTTCCCATAAAACAACTCAAAATGCCCTGACCTAGGTTAGGATAATTTATCTTTTGATTTTGTCTTTCTTTAGGCTTTCTATTGACTATGTAATTATTCCATTTTTCCAAACAGTACTTGACTTGATCTTTCTGTGTGTTAGAATCACCTGTGATGAAACACCTTCTGTATGTCCTCATATATTCTTGCTTTTTGAAATGCTTTGTGGTATAATTTCTCTGAAATCCAACGGGTTTCAATACTTCCTTAGAGGTATGGAAACCGTAGTTCCTCACGGTGCCGGAGCAAACCTCGAACTCGTTTCAATACTTCCTTAGAGGTATGGAAACTGTTTCGTGTAAGTGTGAATCTCAGAACGTTGCCTTGTTTCAATACTTCCTTAGAGGTATGGAAACTCTTGAGGGGGTGAGGGTTGATCTTCTTTCCACCTCGTTTCAATACTTCCTTAGAGGTATGGAAACAAAGGACACTGTCGTATATGGTAGGACATGACGGCACCGAGTTTCAATACTTCCTTAGAGGTATGGAAACTTTTTCTTTGCGTGAAGTAAGCGTTTGGGAATTCTGTTTCAATACTTCCTTAGAGGTATGGAAATTGAGCCATGAGCCAGGCTTCTCTTTTACAATTAGCAGTTTCAATACATCCTCAGAGGTATGATTTACCCACCAAAAGTATCCTGTGCTCTGACCTCAAAACATCCTCATCCCTAATCCTGTTGTACCGGGGGAGGCAGGGGGATTGAATATGAGAATATTCGTTAAAATCCAGCCCGAAAGTGGTTCTGAGGGTAAATTTCCTGCTGATTACAGAAGAATCTTTATGTCTCTATTGAAGCAAGTGTATAAGCGTACACCGTTTGAAGAAATTGTTAATTCTCACGATCGAATACCAAAACCCTATGTCTTCAGTGTTGGTTTCAACAAAATAAAAGATATCTCCGGAGACTCGATAATCTTTGAGTCTCCTATTTTTTTTAATTTTTCTTCCTCTATTCCCCAGATGGTGGGTTATTTATATAACTACATCGTTTCGCAGGATTCAATCATGAACGGATTGAAGGTTGCAGGTGTGGATCTTCCTGTTCCAAAGATCATAACATCCAAAACGGTGACCTTTAAAATCATGGGAAGCGCTGTTTTAACAAGGGCAGAAAAGGATAGATACTACGTGTTACCTGAAGACAACGATTTTGAAGAGGCTTTGAATCATTCCATACAGGTTCGATTGAATCTTTCAAGGGAACTCTTTGAAACATTCGGTGTCAGAATACCGAACTTTAAACCGGTGAAAGTTGTGAATAAAAACCTAAGAAAAGTTCCTGCCAAACACTATGGAGGATATATAGAAGCTTTCTCTGGAACAATCACGCTTGATGGTGACCCCGATGTCTTGAGTTTCCTCCATGAAAATGGTCTTGGTGTTCGAACAGGACAGGGGTTTGGTATGCTTAAGGTGGTGAGAGAGTGGCACTAGTCATATATCCTCAAGGTTGGCTTCACAATGCAAACGTTTATGGTTTTCTGAAAGTTATAAATGAAAAAAGCAGGGAAAGAAAGATCTCTTTCGAATTATCGGATATTTTAAAAGACGATGGCACGATAGTTCTGGAAGACAAAATGCTGGATGAGTTGTATCTGATCGACAATTTCGATAATTTATCACTGCCTCGATTATTTGTTTTTATCCTAGAAGAGACAGCAAGAATAGAAGGTGACATAAGAAAAGCGTATAACTACTTTAAAGGCAATGTAGGATATTACGAGAATTATGTAGCACAAGTCAAAGAAAAACAATTCATGGAAAATTTATCAAAAATTGTTCACTATATATTCAGAAAACCATCGCTGGAAGGAACCGATCGATGTTTCTTCTGTGGAAATTCCTTGAAAACAGACGAAGACAGATCGATTCTTCAGAGAAAACAGTTTTCGAGGATTCTTTTTAAGGATTTTTCATCATCAGAAGGAAAGTTCCCGAATTCATTCTGGAACATGTCCAATGAATTCTATCTCTGTGACGTTTGCTCCCAAATGGCTCTGTTCAGACATTTTGTTTTTCCAAAAAGCGGTGAGAGTATTTTCGTGAACGTTCCTTCTTTCAAAGCCATATGGTATTTGAACGAAGCAATTAAAGCATACAGAGATTTGTCTCTGGAACTTTCAGTTTCAAGGGCAATATCAGAGGTTCATTTAAAACTTCAAAGACTTCTAGGGATTTGGGAAAGACAGAACGTAGAAGTTATCTACTACAACAGCAAATCCTACAGAATTTACTACATGCCACAAAGGGTGATTAATCTTTTGCTGAACACACGGATTTCTTCCATTTTGAACTCTCTGAACAGCATAAAAATCTTTGAGGCAGTGATTTATCAGGAAAGGTTGAACGAAATTCTGGAATGTGAATATTTGCTGTTGAAATACCTTTTCGATGTCTCTTCATCGGGAAGAAGTCACCTGGCAGAGAACGTGAAACAGTATGTGGGAGATGTGAAAAGAAATGCCGGATACTACATGAATACCTTGCCTGATCTTTTCCAGGAAGTAAGGAGTGTTATGGGGGTGAAGCAAATGGTACCAGTCTGGAGGATGAGGGAACTTGGGAAAGAAGCGTCTCAACTGTTTGAGCGTACCAGGTATAGACTTCTGGAATTGATAAGGCTGGCAAAAAAAGATGAAGTTTATCATCTGATCCTGAAGACATACATGGCAAACAACAAACCTTTCCCAGAAGATTTGAACAGAGTCTTTTCGGCAAAGGATGAAGATTTCAAGAACCTGATGTTCGCTTATGTGAGTGGAATGATAAGTGGGGGTGAGGAAAATGAGTAATCCAAAGGCAATCACCGCTACAATCGTTTTCGAATCTTCTGCTGTGAACAGAGATGAAAACATAGCAAACAACATTCAATCATTAAAAAAACTTCGAAGAGAAGACGGTGTCTATACCTTCTTTTCGCGAGCCAGTATGAGACACCATGTTTTCAATGCCCTCGTGAGGAAGCATGGATGGAAACCTGCTAGAGTTGCAAAAGATGGTGACGTTATTCAGTTCGACGTGTTGGAAGAAAGCATTCTAACTTCAGAAGAACTTGACTTTTTTGGATACATGAGAACATTTGAAAGTGCCTCCCTCTCAAGAAAAGCGCCTGTTGGTATGACGAAAGCGGTTTCTCTGGAAAAATGGGAAGGAGACATGGCGTTTTATGCCAATCATGACCTGGTTCAGAGGGCGCGTGAAATCGGTGAAAGTGCTGATCCAAATCCGTTCTCCAAAGAAGAACATCTTTCACTTTACAAGTACTCTGTTGTGGTCGATCTTGAAAACATTGGCAAAGAGAAAGTCATAATCAATGAAAAACAGTGCGAAAAACTGAATAGATTATTTGGAATAGATCTGAAGGAGCTGAAAGAAAAGGAAAGCATTGCCAATGATAAAGGAACCATATCACTCGAATCTGTTGGTGAAAAGAGTTACAGGATTCTTGTAACACTCAATGATCCAGAAAAACAGAAGCGCTTGAAACAGTTCTTTGACATCATAATCAACGGTTTTGAAATCCACTCTTCAACGGAAAGCTGGTGTGTATCACCAGTGTTCATAGTAATTGCCACAACAAGACTACCGGTAACACTTTTCAATCCTTATATAAAGCTGGATGATGGGAAGATAGATGTAGATTTAGTAGCAAAAATTGCAGAAGAGAATACAAACGTTATAGATTATAGAATCTGGGGCGTTCCGTTCATTCTAAAGGGTGAGGTGGATAAACTCTGCAAAGGACCAAAAGATTTAAACGATTGGGTGACTGGTGTTATTGGAGGGAAGGAGAATTCATGAAGTTGCTAAGAATAGAAATCAAAGCATCAACAGGTCATTTTGCCATTCCTTTTCTCATATTCGAAAGAAAAACATTTCCCATTCCTATGTATTCGACCATGATCGGATTTGTTTGCAACATCCTTGCTGATGAAGCAAAAATAAGTCGGTTCTTGAGTTCAAACTTTTCAATGGCAGTAGTTGGAGATCATGATGGTGTAGTGGAAGAATACACCTGGTTCAGAAACTTGTCAAAGGAGTCTCATACGAAAAAATTCATATGTTCTTTTAACAGAGAGGCAAACAACGAAATAGAGCATCCTGGGGGGCAGTCACCGGTTAAGATTCAAACTCTTATAAACCCGAAGATAAACTTGTTTCTTAAAGCAGAGGAATGGATACTTGAGATGGTAAAAGAATCTTTTGAAAACCCTCAGTGCATTTCACGGCCACACCTCGGGAGGTCGGAAGACGTTGTCGACGATATAAAAGTTGAACTGATTGATTGCGAAAAGAAACAGGTTTTCGACACAAATGGTTACACATGGATGCCTTCCCCTGAATTTGTGGATGATGTGAGTGATTCCTACGAGGAACTTTACAAAAGAATATCAGGATCTGTGTACAGGGTATCCTCTGTTTACATCATACAGAATAACAGAAGAATCTTTGAGTTTGTTCATGCCAAACTTCATCGTGGTGCCATTCCTATGGTTGGATTCAAAGTTCCAGAGGTTCTTTCCTGGAACGGAACGCCTATTTTTCTCGCTAGGATAAGATTCCCTGATAAAGGGGGATAGATATGCCAATACTTGCCAAAAGTAATGGAATAAGTCTGAGAGAGCATGTAGAGGATGTTTTAAAGGTGCTGAATAACTTCTCAATAGAGCCGGATTTGAAAGAATTTTTGAGAAAGGCTGTTTTTTACCACGACTTAGGAAAAGTATCGTACGAATTTCAAAAGAAAGTAGGAGGTAATGTTCCGGAAGATGGTATACCGGAGGTGCCACACAGTTTCCTCAGCATAGCCTTTGTACCAGAAAACACTCTTGAAGAGATGGGAGAAGATCTTTCAAAAGTTTTTCTCTCTGCGATTCTCTATCATCACTGGCGTGAAACCTATCTTGATTATCTGTTCGGGAGCAAGCAGGGGAATGTACGCGAAGCTTTCAAAAGACTCCTGGAGGTAGGGAACAATCTAATTCGCATGATCAAAGAAGAAATGAAAGATTTCCTCGAGTATGATGTGGAACTCAACAGATCGTTGTGTGAGTATTTATCGCAAAATTCAATCCTCGACAGTGGACTAATACTTCCCCCTCATCTGATTTCCCTGCTTCCAAGCATTGTTCTCAAGGAGTTGAATCTGAAAGACGATGTTTACAGGTGCTACATTCTTACTCTGGGCACACTTATGAGGGCGGATAGATTTGCTTCCTGCGCTGAAGGAGTCGGGAAGAAGGATCTTCTGGAAAGAGCGGATATAGAGTTCAAAGAAGATACATTTGAAGTGATCGAAAGTGATCTAAAACGAAGATATGAAAAAGTATGGCAATCAGACGTTGTGAAAGAAATAAGAGGAAAAAACGTTGTTCTCGTTGCTCCCACAGGTGCCGGGAAGACAGAGTTTGCCCTGATGTGGAGCAAAGGGAAGACGGTTTTCACACTTCCTCTTCAAAGTGCAACGAACATGATGTATGAGAGGGTAAAGAAGTACTTTGGGGAAGAAAACGTGGGGCTTCTCCACTCTGACGCTGCCATCCACCTGTTTCTTACGAGCCTCTACAGAAAGGATTTCGAGGATAGAGAAGGAGAGATTCTGGAAATTGCGGAGCAATCGAGGTTCTTTTCCTATCCATTTGTTGTGGCAACCGGTGACCAGGTTTTTCCGGCAACCCTGAAATACCCCGGCTATGAAATGATTTACTCAGTGATGGCAAATTCTTTTCTTGGTGATAGATGAGATACAGGCCTATTCACCCGAAGCAGCTGCAATAATCGTTAAAACTGTGGAAGATGTGAACACCCTTGGTGGAAAATTCTTGATAATGACGGCTACTCTTCCTGGATTCATAAAAGATGAGATCATAAAAAGAACAGATCTGGATGAGGGCGTCAAAGACGTTTACGACAGTATTCCTCAAGGAAGATTGCGCCGAAACGTCCTGAAATTCAAAGACTCCTCTGATCCCACAGAAGAGGCAGTTAAACTCTATGAAGAAGGCTGGAAAGTTCTGGTTGTTAGAAACACTGTAAAGAAAGCGATTGAAACCTATCAGAAACTTGTGGAGAAAATTGGAAAAGAAAGAGTCTTGCTTGTTCATTCCCGTATGACATTAGAGGATCGAAAAGAAGTCGAACGTATTCTGGAGAACTACAGACCAGGAATGAACGGAGAAAGCATCGTACTGGTATCAACCCAGGTCGTTGAGGCATCCATGGACATAGATTTCGACATACTACTGACAGATGTAGCACCGGCGGATTCTTTGGTGCAGAGAATGGGAAGAATTTTCAGAAAAAGGGAATGGACTGAGAATAATCCAAACACTTTTATTTACATAGGAAAAAGCAAAAAAGAGTTTGATAGTTTGATCAAAGGAGTATACAGTAAAGACATCGTAGAGAATACCTTGAAAGCCTTATCTGAGGTGATTTTAGGTCTGGGCGAGGAAAAAATTGACGTTCTTTTCAAAAATCTTCCCAAACAGCAACCTTTTTCTTTGAACGAATCACAGAAACGAACATGGGTTGAGAAAACCTATGAAAAGCTGGAACTTGAAAAAGGTTATATGGAGAGATTTCGAAAAACTCTCGATGTGCTAGATAGCGGCTATTCATCGGAGAAAAAACATGAAGCTCATAGGATCTTCAGAAGGATATCGTCTATGAGTATCGTTCCAGAGAACCTGAAAGAGGATCTCGTAGAAGAGTTGAAAGGAGCAAGCAATTATTTTGAATTCAAACAGATTACATCGAGATACCTTGTGGATGTTCCACTTTATGATATGGATGGGTCTTTGCTTGAACCTCTGAAAGTAGAAGCACAGGATGAAAAAGTCCTGAGATGGACAAGTTCGCTTTATGTGTTGAAGGGAAGCAAGTATGAGAAAGGAATAGGAATTTTTCTGAAGGAGAAGTAAACGTGGAGGAACTTGATATACTGAACATATCAGGTACAATGGTTTCTTATTATTTTACCTGCAAGAGAAAACTCTGGCTGTTTGCCAAGAATATAGATATGGAGCAGTCACAGCCAACCACAGACCTCATAATTGGGAAACTGTTGAATTTTAAAAGCTTTAAACAGGAAAAACACAAAGAAATAGAGATTGAGGATTGTGTCATAGATTTCATTACTTTTCGTGGAGAGATAATAATTCATGAAACGAAAAAGAGTAGAAAGTTCGAAGAAGCACATGTCTGGCAAACTAAATATTACATGTTTGTTCTGAGGAAATACGGATTGGATATTACTCATGGTGTGATTCATTACCCTAAGCTGATGAGAAAAGAGGAGATAAACTTTGAAAAGGATGATGAAGAGAAAATAAGAAATGCGTTACTTGAGATAAAACGGATTACACATGAAAAAATTCCACCTCCCGTGTTGAACAAATCCTTTTGTAAAAGGTGTTCATATTACGAACTGTGCTATGTGTAGGTGATTTTCATGGGAAAAAATTATTACGTCTTCTCCTCTGGTAGAGTTAAAAGACATGAAAACACCATCCTGATAGAGTACCAGAAGGCTGGTATGCAGCAGAGGAAATTCATACCAGTGGAAAACATTGACCAGATATTCTTCCTGGGAGAGGTTGATTTGAATTCTAAATTCCTGGATTTTGCGGCTAAGAATAATATTGTTTTACATTTCTTCAACTATTATGGATACTACACAGGATCTTTTTATCCGAGGGAAAAGTTCATCTCAGGAGAGTTGTTAGTAAGGCAGGTTGAACATTACCTAGATTCAGAAAAAAGATTAACCCTGGCAAGAAAATTCGTAGAAGGTGCTGTTCACAATTTCAAACGAAATATCGAAAAAAGAGGTTTTGATATAACTGATAAGATATCTGAATACCTGGAAAGAACAAAGTATGCGAAAACTATACCAGAACTCATGAGTTGTGAAGCCCACGCCAGAAAACTCTATTACTCCACCTGGGAAGAAATAACGGGATGGCCATTCGAAGAAAGAAGCATGCAACCCCCTTTGAATGAATTGAACGCCCTCATCTCTTTTGGAAACTCTCTCACGTACTCCATTGTTTTAAAAGAACTCTATTTTACACACCTGAACCCAACGATAAGTTACCTTCATGAACCTGGCACCAAAAGGTTTTCTCTTGCTCTTGATATAGCGGAAATATTCAAACCAATTTTTGTTGATAGAATAATATTTAAGCTCATAAATCTTAAAAAGATTGATCGAGAAAAACACTTTCTTCAGGAAGCGAGAGGCGTATTTCTAAACGAAGAAGGCAGGAGGTTGTTCATAGAGGAGTTCGAAAATATGCTTCAACAAACCATTCTTCACAGGAAATTGAAAAGGAAAATTAAATATCAATCTCTCATAAGGCTAGAAGCATACAAAATCATAAAGCATTTGCTTGGAGAGGATGAATACAGGCCTCTTAAAGTGTGGTGGTGATAGTGGTAAAGGTTATACTGGTCTATGACATTTCAACAGAGACCAAGGAAGGTGTTAAGCGTTTAAACAAGGTGAGAAAAATTGCCAGGAGGTATCTTGACCATATACAGAAATCTGTCTTTGAAGGTGAACTGACAGAAGGAGAGGTCGAGAAATTGAAATTCGAATTATCATGTGTTATAGATAAGAACGAAGATTTCGTAATAATCTATAAAATGCCGCCTTCCATTATGATGGAAAGAGACTTTCTAACGAATACAGAGGATCCCTCCTCGAATTTCATCTAGACAAAACTGGAGGTTTGACGCAAAATCTGTTCAAAAGAATGGTTGTTTCATGCTTTTTTACTAAGAAAATAACTGCGGTTTTTATCTTCCTAAGAGGAATATGAACGCACAAATGTGTGTGTGTCGGCGTTTTTGTGGCGCCAGGTTTTTATCTTCCTAAGAGGAATATGAACGAAACTGCCCACGCCGTACCAGAGCGTTGGCGCCAGGTTTTTATCTTCCTAAGAGGAATATGAACGGGGATTACTCCCCGCTAAACTCTACCGCTATCCAGGTTTTTATCTTCCTAAGAGGAATATGAACAAGCCATCAGGACAGAAATAGACACGATAGCGCTCAGTTTTTATCTTCCTAAGAGGAATATGAACATGACATTTATAAACTATTTCATTCCAGGGGATTACTCGTTTTTATCTTCCTAAGAGGAATATGAACAGCTCTTTCGATGCGACAGTCGGCGAGTATGGAGTGTGTTTTTATCTTCCTAAGAGGAATATGAACCTCTACCCTCAATTAAGATCGACTGTCACATATCAAGTTTTTATCTTCCTAAGAGGAATATGAACTTGTAACCAGCCACGGCGATCTATCTGCCCTGTGAAAGTTTTTATCTTCCTAAGAGGAATATGAACCAATCTAGAAGGAGGGGATTGAGATGGTCAAGTATGAGTTTTTATCTTCCTAAGAGGAATATGAACATTCACAACTATATCTATGTGTTCGAGTGTAATCTCGTTTTTATCTTCCTAAGAGGAATATGAACAAGATAAGAATCTTCACCTTAAATCTCCTCCCACACCAGTTTTTATCTTCCTAAGAGGAATATGAACGGCGACAGAAGCCGCCAGTGTCGTTTGCAAACTGCGGTTTTTATCTTCCTAAGAGGAATATGAACGTAGGGAAGCTAGAGGTGGTAGGATGAGTGAATGGAGTTTTTATCTTCCTAAGAGGAATATGAACCAATCTTCTCTAACTCATTGGCGTTCTGAAAGATTTCAGTTTTTATCTTCCTAAGAGGAATATGAACATCTAGATAGAGGACATTTATAGGGTCTCGTGTTTTGTTTTTATCTTCCTAAGAGGAATATGAACCGTTCTGCAGGGGGTCTTTTTCAATCTCCCTGTCCAGGTTTTTATCTTCCTAAGAGGAATATGAACCTATATGGACAGACTCCTATATCCGCTTCCTGTATGAAAGTTTTTATCTTCCTAAGAGGAATATGAACTTCCTCCCTTACCTCATCGTGATGCGCACACCTTTCTGGTTTTTATCTTCCTAAGAGGAATATGAACTTTTCTTGAAGTCTTCCTCTACTCTTTTTTTATATCGTTTTTATCTTCCTAAGAGGAATATGAACTGATAAAAAAGGAGTTCGTTGAAAAGCTGATGAAAAGTTTTTATCTTCCTAAGAGGAATATGAACCTTTACCTCGTGATGAAGGCGGGGGTAGGTATATCCGGTTTTTATCTTCCTAAGAGGAATATGAACTCTATACAATTTTATCTCTTTGAGGGTGTTGGCGCAGTTTTTATCTTCCTAAGAGGAATATGAACTGTCTTCTCTCCTATCCGCCTGCCGTTTTTGGGAATGTTTTTATCTTCCTAAGAGGAATATGAACTGCTATCACTTCCTTACCTCTGTATCTCGTACTCGATCGTTTTTATCTTCCTAAGAGGAATATGAACCTTGAGAAGGCTGCTGCACAGGCTGACGCATGGATCGGTTTTTATCTTCCTAAGAGGAATATGAACATGGTCGGGTCATTCCCCTCCTTGTCTCTGAACAACGTTTTTATCTTCCTAAGAGGAATATGAACCAGAACTCCTTCCACCTGTTCACCGCTGCTTTGAACGTTTTTATCTTCCTAAGAGGAATATGAACTGCGGTGTGATAGGTCACACTCCCACCTCACACAACGTTTTTATCTTCCTAAGAGGAATATAGTAGAATGGTGGAAAAATGCCAACTGTTACTCTATTCCTCACAAACAGCATACTAAAGCAATATTTTCTGGTTCATCGTTTTTGAAGATCCAGAAAGACCGATCGGAAGTTCGGAAAAAAAGAATATAAGGGAAAGATTCATAGAAATGCTCAAAACCTATGGGCTGGGTGCGAAGACGAATTATGGATATGGCCGATTCGATGATATTTTATGATAAGATTTAAAGAAATTGTGATACAATCTCAGGTAAGGATTCCGAACTTTTTGAGATCTCGAAGAGAACGTGCCACGAGCCTGGAAGGCTCTGGCCGTTCTTTTTTTTAGGTGGGGGGAACATGAAAAACGGACGCTTCGAGTTCTTGAAGAGGGTCTTGGGTTCCATTCAGAGTATTCGAGGGTTTGTCCTTTTTGAAAGTGTGGGCGGAGAACTTTCTGTGAAGACGTCGGTTGGGAAGGTGCCCCTCTTTTTCAAAGAAGGTTTTTCTTTCACAACGGATGAAATATTTGAGCTTCTCAAGTTCCAATGTGACACTGCCGTGGTATCCGTCATGAAGGACAGGGAATGGAGTAAAATGCTGGTACTCTTTCTTGAAAAACCCCTGGAAAAAGAGACGCTCTCTCTGATACAGTCTCTGATGTCTGTTTCAGAGTGCGAGGATCTTTTCTTCGATATGAAGGAACTGGAGTACATGGCCTATCATGATCCTCTGACGGGACTTCCAAACAGGCGCTATTTCTTCGAACTTGGGGGTAAGTATCTCGATATTGCAAAACGTGAAGACAAAAAGGTTTTCATCCTCTTTCTGGATCTTTCAGGTTTTAAGAAGATAAACGACACCTATGGACACCCCTTTGGTGACGAAGTGTTGAAGACCGTATCGAAGAGAATTCTTGATAGAATAAGAAAGAGCGATGTTATATCCCGCTTTGGTGGAGATGAGTTCACTCTGCTTCTGTACGATATGAAAGAAGACTACCTGGATTCTTTCCTGAAGAGACTCTTTTCCGCTTTCAAGATGCCTGTTAAAATAGGAAACACCGAGATCAGTGTGTCTGCCAATGTGGGAGTTGCAAGATTTCCAGAGGATGGAACGAATCTAGAAGAACTTCTGAAGATGGCTGACTCGAGAATGTACGAGGCAAAGAAGATGAAGATTCCATACGTTTTTGTTTGAAAGTACCGCTACTTTTCTATCAGGACACGGCTTCCCACTCCAAATCCATGCCTTTCGAAAAAACCTCTTTTCACTTCAAGAGCGTATCTGAACGGCTTTGGTGCGTAGTAAACCTTGCAGGGTTCTTTTTCGCATGGCTCCATCTCCTGAATGGAAAATACGATGCCGTTTCTGTCTATGAAGGCGATTTCGAGGGGAACGTAGGTGTTCTTCATCCAGAAGCCGCTTCTTGTATCTTCTTCAAAAACAAAGAGCATCCCGAAGTCATCCGGGATGCTCTTTCTGTACATCAGACCGATCGAACGAAAAAAAGGAGTGTTCGCTATCTCGACACGAAGTTTCAGAGATCTTTCTCCGTCAGTTATCACAATCTCTCCTTCTGGAAATTTCACCCTGTTTTCCCGGTTGGATACGACTATGATCACTGAGATTCCAGCCGCAATCAGTGCCAGAAGAAGTAATCTTCGAAGATTCAAGAACTTCACACTCTGTTTCACCTCAGTTCCAGAATGGTCTTCACTATGTAACTGTTGATGAGGCTTTCCAGGTATTCTTGCTTTCCAGATGGAAGTTCTATCGTTTCTTTGTCTATTATATACTCTTCAAGTTTTTCAAAATCCACTTTACCTTCGACGATGTCCCTTCCAATGCCCTCCCTGAAACTTCTGTACTTTTCTTCGATGAATTTGTCCAGAACACCATCCTTCACGAGTTTGTATGCCACCTTGAAACCGAGTGCAAAGGTGTCCATTCCCGCTATGTGCCCTATGAAGAGGTCCTCCACTTTGTAAGAAGCCCTCCTCACCTTCGCATCGAAGTTGAGCCCACCTTTTGTGAAGCCTCCCGCTTTTATCACTTCGTACATTGCAAGGGTTGTATCGTAGACGTTTGTTGGGAACTGATCGGTGTCCCATCCAAGAAGAAGGTCTCCCTGGTTTGCATCGATGCTTCCGAGTTTTCCAAGGATCCTTGCCATTCTCAGTTCGTGCTGGAAGGTGTGACCGGCGAGTGTGGCGTGGTTTGCCTCGATGTTGAATTTGAAGTATTCATCGAGACCGTGGCTCTTCAGGAAGGCATAGGCGGTTGCAACGTCGAAGTCGTACTGGTGTTTGGTGGGTTCTTTCGGTTTTGGTTCGATGAGGAACTGTCCGGTGAAACCGATCCTTTTTGCATAATCCACAGCCATTCTGAGGAAGCGGGCGAGGTTTTCAAGTTCGAATCCAAGGTCCGTGTTGAGGAGTGTTTCGTATCCTTCTCTTCCACCCCAGAAGACGTACCCTTCTCCTCCAAGTTCTTTGGTGATCTCAAGGGCTTTTTTCACCTGGGCGGCCGCGTACGCAAAAACATCAGCACTGCAGGTTGTCGCTGCACCATGCATGTACCTTGGGTGGGAAAAGAGGTTTGCAGTACCCCAGAGGAGCTTCACGTTGCTGTCTTTCATTCTCTCTTTGATTCTCTCCACTACTTTGTCCAAAATTTTGTTTGTCTCCCTCAGCGTTTTTCCCTCGGGAGCGATGTCTCTGTCGTGGAAGCAGAAGTACTCGATGTTGAGTTTTTCGCAGAATTCAAAAAGGGCGTCCACCCTTGCAAAAGCCTTGTCCATGGGATCGGTGTACCTGTTCCAGGGACGATCGGCCGTTGGGTCTCCGAAGGGATCCCTTCCCTCGTTCACGAAGGTGTGCCAGAAGGCAACGGAGAACTTCAGATGGTCCTTGAGGGGTTTGCCGTCGATGATCTCTTCTGGATCGTAGAACTTGAACGCAAGTGGATTTGTGCTTTCTTTGCCTTCGAACTGCACTTTCGGGATTTCTGGAAAGAATTCAGCCATGTGAACACCTCCCTAAATTTTTTCTATCAATCAATTATATAAAATTCCCTGGGGTCATTTCAAATATTTTTTTGGAGAGATATACTTGTACTTGGGAGGTGTTTCAGATGGAGATAACAAGAAAGATAGAAGAATTGAAAGACGAAATGGTAGATTCGCTGAAAAGGTTCATATCGATCAATTCGGTGAATCCAGTCTTCGGTGGACCTGGAGAGAAAGAGAAGGCCGACTGGCTGGAGGAACTTCTCAAAAAGATGGGATACACTGTTGAGCGTCATGACACAAAAGACCAGAACGGAATTTGGAGGTCGAATCTGCTTGCAATCATTCCCGGCAGGGACAGAAGCAAAACATTGTGGATAGTGACACACATAGACACCGTTCCACCAGGGGATCTTTCGCTGTGGGAAACGGATCCCTTCATCCCCGTTGTGAAGGATGACAGGGTGTACGGAAGGGGTGCTGAGGACAACGGCGGATCGATGATAGCTTCCATATACGCAGGAAAGGCTCTCATGGAACTTGATGTTGTTCCCGAGTATAACTTTGGTCTTGCACTCGTTGCCGATGAAGAGGCAGGAAGTGAGTATGGAATCCAGTATCTCATAGAAAAGGGTGTTTTCAGGCCAGACGACATGTTTTTGGTGCCCGATGCTGGAAACAAGAAGGGAGATTTCATAGAGATCGCAGAAAAAAGCATCCTTTGGTTCAAAGTGACGGTGAACGGAAAGCAGGGACATGCCTCAAGACCGAAGACCACGGAGAATGCCCTCAGAAAGGGAGCACAGATCATAACAGAACTGGATGAAACACTCCACAGGAAATTTTCAGAAAAGGATGAACTCTTCGATGAACCACTCAGCACCTTCGAGCCGACTCGATCGGAAAAGACCGTGGACAACGTGAACACAGTTCCGGGAAGGTTCGTTTTCTATTTCGACTGCAGAGTCCTTCCGCGCTACGATCTCGAAGACGTTCTGTCTACTGTGAAGTCTGTTCTCGATGGAAGAGGAGCAGAACTTGAAGTGGTGGTGAAGCAGCCGGCTCCGGATCCCACACCAGCCGATTCTGATCTCGTCGTGAAACTTTCGAGTGTTTTGAAAAGTCTAAGAAACCTGGAAGTCAGGGTTGGTGGTATCGGGGGAGGTACCTGTGCGGCTTTCTTCAGAAAAAAAGGCTGGCCCGCTGTGGTCTGGAGCACCATAGAGGAAACTGCGCATCAACCAAACGAGTACAGAAAGATATCCCACATGGTGGAAGACGCAAAGGTCTTTGCACTTCTTGGTGTTGAGAGGTGAAGGAATGCTAAGAACGATAGCGGACCATCTGATGGACATCGCTCAGAACTCGGTGAAAGCGGGTGCCAGGAACATAAAGATAACGATAGAAGAAACCGACGAATGGTTCACGTTCACCGTAGAGGACGATGGTCCGGGAATAGAGAATCCAGAGAAGGTGTTTGATCCGTTCTTCACAACAAGAGATCCCCGTTTGAGAAAGGTGGGGCTTGGACTTCCTTTCCTCAAGCAGGCAGCAGAACAATCTGGAGGCAAGGTCAGTCTGTGGACTCAGCCTGGGAAAGGAACGGTTGTGAAGGCCTCTTTCAACCTGAAAAGCGTTGACTGTCAGCCCATAGGGGATCTGGCAGGTACACTGGCGAGTCTGATCCTGTCTGATCCGAATGTGAACTGGTACGTGTTGAGAAAAAAAGACGGAAGAGGCTATGAAATAGACACCAGCAAGTTGAAAGAAGCCGGGTTGTGGGACCCGGAAAATCCAAGGTTTGCCTCCTTTCTTTTTGAGACACTGGAAAATCTTGAAGAGGACCTGAAGAGAGGTGAAGAAAAATGAGTGAGAAAAAGTTCGAACACTACTACACGGTGGAGCCCACATCGAAACTCAAGGTCAGAGAAGCAAAACTCGTGCTGAAGAATGGGCACGAGTATGTCTTCAAGACACCCTCAGGGGTGTACTCCTACGGTAAGATAGACAAGGCGACGAAGGTTCTCCTTGAGAACATGAAGGTTCACGGAAAAAAGGTGCTCGATCTGGGATGTGGGTACGGTGTGATAGGGATCGTTCTGAAGAAAGAATATCCAGATCTGGAAGTCTACATGAGCGATATAAACAAACGGGCGGTGGAGTTTGCCAAGATAAATGCAAAGGACCACAACGTAGAGGTCGAAGTGCGTTGGGGAAATCTTTACGAGCCATGGGAGGGTATGAAGTTCGACATGATCGTGTGCAATCCTCCCATAGTTGCCGGCAAAGAGGTATGGATGGAGATTGTGAGAAGGGCTCCTGAGTTCCTGGAAGATGGGGGAAGTCTTCAACTGGTGGCTTACCACAACAAGGGTGGAAGACGTATCAGAGAGTACATGAGAGAGATCTTTGGAAACGTAGAGGAACTTTGTAAAAGCGGTGGAATAAGGGTTTACAGATCCGTAAAAGGGCTGAAGGAAGATGAAGATATCGTTGAATGATGTTTCCTTCGGATACAACGGAAGACACGTTCTGAAAAACGTGAACATGGAATTCGAAACGGGGAAAATCTACATCGTTGTCGGAAAGAACGGTTCCGGGAAGACCACCTTACTGAAGGTGGTATCCGGTCTTTTAGAGGCAGAGGGAACCATCCTTATAGACGGAGAACCTGCCGATCCTCTCATGCTCAGAAGGAACGTTGGATACGTCTTTCAGAATCCGTCGTCGCAGATAATTGGTGCTACCGTTGAGGAAGACGTGGCCTTTTCTCTTGAAATACTCGGGATCGACAGAGATGAGATGCAAAGGAGAATAAAAAGGGTTCTCGAACTTGTGGGACTCTCTGGACTGGAAAAAGAGGATCCTTTGAACCTCTCTGGGGGTCAAAAACAGAGACTGGCCATCGCTTCCATGCTGGCACGCGATACACACTTTCTAGCAATGGATGAGCCCCTTTCTATGCTCGATCCACCCTCCCAGAGGGAGATATCAAAAGTGATAGAGGATCTCAAAAGAGAGGGAAAAGGAATCATCATTGCCACTCACGAACTTGAATACCTGGAAGATTTCGATGTGGTACTGCACATGAGAGATGGTACAATTGATTTTTGCGGAAGCTGGGAAGCGTTCATGGATAAAGGATTCGAAGATGTAGAAGTGCCGTTCAAGTGGAAACTCTGGAAAAAATTTGGAAAAGAAAGCAAATGGGAGGTAGAGGATGCGGATACTTTTGACGAACGATGACGGAATAAATTCCAAGGGAATAATACTGCTGGCGGAGTACCTTTCGAAAGAGCACGAGGTCTTCGTTGTGGCACCGGACAAAGAGCGAAGTGCGACAGGGCATAGCATCACCATACACGTTCCACTCTGGATGAAGAAGGTCTTCATAAGTGAAGACGTGGTGGCTTACTCCACAACAGGGACACCCGCAGACTGTGTCAAACTCGGCTACAACGTGATCATGGAAAAGAGAGTGGATCTTGTGGTGAGTGGGATCAATAGAGGTCCAAACATGGGTATGGACATCCTTTACTCCGGTACCGTTTCCGGAGCCATGGAGGGTGCCATGATGAACATACCATCGATAGCGATCTCCAGCGCAAGTTATGAAAGTCCTGATTTCGAAGGAGCGGCAAGATTTCTGATAAGCTTTTTGAAGGAGTTCGATCTCTCGCTCCTTGATCCCTTCACCATGCTGAACATAAACGTTCCTGTAGGTGAAATAAAGGGATGGAAGTTAACAAGACAGAGTCGAAGAAGGTGGAACGATTATTTCGAAGAGAGAATATCACCCTTTGGAGAGAAATACTACTGGATGATGGGAGAAGTGATAGAAGACGACGATCGAGAGGACGTGGATTACAGGGTGGTTCAGCAGGGATATGTCTCCGTAACACCCATACACCCGTTTCTCACCAACGAAGGTTGTCTCAGGAAACTCAGGGAGGTGTATGAATCGTGTACAGAGTGAGAGTCTTCGGAGATCCTGTTTTGAGAAAGAGGGCAAAACCCGTGACGAAGTTCGATGAGGCTTTGAAGCGAACGATAGAGAGGATGATAGAAACGATGTATCACTACGATGGAGTGGGACTTGCAGCACCCCAGGTTGGAATATCCCAGAGGTTTTTTGTGATGGATGTGGGAAACGGCCCTGTGGCGGTGATAAATCCCGAAATCCTCGAAGCCAGTCCTGAGACGGAAATAGCAGAAGAGGGTTGTCTGAGTTTTCCAGAGATCTTCGTCGAGATAGAAAGGAGCAAGAGAGTGAAGGTGAGGTATCAGAATGTTCGTGGGGAGTTCGTTGAAGAGGAACTGGAAGGATATCCTGCAAGGGTCTTTCAACACGAGTTCGATCACCTGAACGGGGTACTTATAATAGACAGGATAAAACCTGCAAAAAGGCTTCTTCTGAGAAAAAGGCTGATGGACATAGCAAAATCTGCCAGAGGATGAGGAGGGAATCACTGTGAAAAAATGGCTTCTGATTTTGGCTCTGGTCCTTCTTTTTTCCGTGGTCTTTTCCTTCTCTCCACCTGTTGATTCCCCACGTGTTTCAGCGAGTTTCGGTGAGTACAGAGGAAGTGGAAACAGAGGACCGCATTTTCACATGGGGATGGACTTCTCCACTGGTTTGAAAGAAGGCGTTCCCATCTACGCTTCTGAAAGAGGGTGGCTCGTCAGGCTCGAGATCGACAGAGACGATATATACGGCTACACGGTGGTTCTAGAACACGAAAACGGCTACAGAACGCTGTACGCTCATTTGAGTGGTTTTGCAAAGAAACTCGAAGTGATCGTGGAGTCTCTGAAAGAAGAGTTCGGAGACGTGAGGATTGTTGTGGAGTTCCCAGAAAAAGAGATCTGGTTTGAAAAGGGAGAAGTTGTGGGATACTCCGGTACTACCGGGGAAGCGCCCATACCACACGCACACTTTGAGATAAGAGACAAAAAAGAAGAAGTTTCTTACGATCCATCGAATTTCCTGAACCTTCAAAAACCCGTGGATGAAGATATCTTCCTGGAAAATCTGAAAATAGGAGACAACGTTTATGACTTCGTTGAAAACAGAACCTACCCGTTCACCGGAAACTTTCCAGTTCTTTCCATAAAGGCCTATTCTCGAGGATTCAACAACACTCTGGGGCTCAAGAAGATCTCTCTCTTGATGGAAGGAGAAGAGATCTATCAGATCTCCTTTGAACAGATTCCATGGTCTGAGTTCACAAATGTCTGGGGAGTGTACGACAGAAAGTCCGTATCGGCGGCGTACAGATTCGAACTCTGGTACAAACTCTTTCCAGAGACGTTTTCTTCGCTTGTGAAAGTCAACAAATTTCCGGAAATTGGAAAGTTCCCAGACTTTGCCAAGTACACCATCGTGCTGGAGGATATATGGGGTATGAAGAAGGAGTTTTCCTTCTATCTGCAAAGGAGGTGAAGTGGTGCTCTTTTTGTTCTTCGGGAAAAAGAAGAAGAATCTGGATAGGGATCCTTTCTACAGAGAAAAGGGGGCTCTGGTTGTTTACATAAAGTGTGATCGATGTGGAGAGGTGTTCAGAAGTCATCTGAGGCGGGGATACGACTTCATCGTGGACTATGACAATCCAGGCGTTCCTTACAAGATAGATAAACTCTACGTAGGCTCTAAATGTCCCAACAGAATCCATCTTGTTGCAACGTTCACATCTTCCTACAAACCGGTGTCGGTTTCCATCGAGGGTGGCAGTTTTATCACAAAAGAAGAGTATGAAGACGCTCAAAAACAATAATGTAATCTTCTTTTAAGGGAAGATATGATAAACTATCAAGGCTGTCATACGACCAGCGAAAGGAGGATGGGAAATGAGGAGACTTTTCACCAGTGAAAGTGTCACAGAAGGTCACCCTGACAAGGTTGCGGATCAGATCTCGGATGCCATACTGGACGCCATGCTCGAGCAGGATCCAAAGAGCAGAGTCGCCGTTGAAACGCTCGTTACCACGGGGCTCGTCATCGTAGCAGGAGAAGTTACAACGAGGGCGTACGTGGAGATACCAGATATCGTGAGAAAAACGATCCTTGAGATAGGATACACAAGGGCAAAGTACGGTTTCGATGGAGAGACGTGTGGAGTGCTCACAAGCATACACAGTCAGTCTCCAGATATAGCGCTCGGTGTGGACAAGGCACTCGAGGTGAAAAGTGGAGAAGAGGTAGCGGACGAACTGGAGGCACTGGGTGCAGGAGACCAGGGAATCATGTTCGGTTACGCCACAAACGAAACACCCGAATACATGCCGCTTCCAATCACGCTTGCTCACCGCCTGGCTATGAGACTTGCTGAAGTCAGAAAGAAGGGCATACTTCCATTTCTGAGGCCAGATGGGAAAACACAGGTGACGATAGAGTACGAGGACGACAAGCCGGTGCGTGTTGACACCGTCCTCATATCCACTCAGCACGACCCGGACATCTCCCAGGCGGATCTGAGAGAGGCGATCATCGAACACGTTATAAATCCTGTCATACCGGAAGAGTACAGAGATGATAAGATGAAAATTCTCGTCAATCCTACAGGAAGGTTCGTCCTTGGTGGTCCAATGGCGGACACGGGGCTTACCGGCAGAAAGATAATAGTTGATACCTACGGAGGATGGGTGCCCCACGGAGGAGGTGCCTTCAGCGGTAAAGACCCAACGAAGGTTGACAGATCGGCTCACTATATGGCAAGATATGTAGCGAAGAACGTGGTCGCCGCAGGTCTTGCTGACAAATTCCTCATACAGCTCTCTTATGCTATAGGTGTCGCAAAACCCGTTTCCATACTGATCGACACGTTCGGCACAGCGAAGGTTGACGAGGAAAAACTCCTCAAGGTGATCACCGAGATCTTCGATTTCAGGCCCGGGGCGATCATAAAGAAACTCAATCTACTGAGGCCCATTTACAGGAAGACAGCAGCTTACGGTCATTTCGGTAGAAACGAGGAAGAATTCACATGGGAAAAACTCGACATGGTCGATGAGTTGAAAAGAGCCTTCAACATGTGAGGGAGGGATTGAGTAGTGCCTAACACGAAATCTGCTAAAAAGAGGGTCAGGGTTTCTGAAAAAAGAAGACTGAGGAACAAAGCTTACAAGACCTTTTTCAAAAACAGAATAAAGGAAGTCATCAAGGCCATAGAAAACGGCGAGCCAAAAGAAGTGGTCCTGGAACTCGCCAGGAAAGCGCAGGCTGCCATCGATAAAGCGGTATCAAAGGGAGTCATTCACAAAAACCAGGGAGCGAGAAGAAAAGAAAGACTCTTCAAGAGAGTGAACGAGTACCTGAAGAGCCTGGAAGCAGCTGAAACGACTCAGGAGTGAATTTTTCCTCGACCTTGAAATCCAGCCCCCTCAGCGGGGCATTTCTGGTTTTAAAATTTGAGGAGGGATACCTATGGAAAGGGTGATAGGGGATTTTTTGAAACTGGTTGTCGAGAACTGGTACTTTTCCCTTCCCGCAGCCCTCTTTCTGATGTTCGCATCCAGGTACGTTGAACACGTTGCGTTTGCCGTGCTGGGATTTGTGATGGGAATCAACTTCGTTTTTCCTCTTCTGTCAAAAGTGGAATCCCTGAGTAGTTATCTTTCCAACGAGAATGTGCGAACGATCGTCATGGTGGCCGTTGGAGTTCTGACAGCGGTTGTGATATACGTTCTGTACAAGTACCTGGTCTTTCTGGCTGCTTTTGTGACCGTTTCTTTTCTTGCCTACTATGTGATAAACTTCATGGTGAATTCTTTCAACATACAGGATGTACAGTATATGAACTGGATAACGCTGGGACTGTCCGTTCTGATAGGCTTTCTTGCAGGAATCACAGCGTACAGAAAAGAAAAAGACTTTGCGAGAATGCTTTCGGTGATAGTGGGGGCCGCTGTTTTGGCCGCTCTGGTCCTTCATTATCTTTCCGGGATGTTCGGCATGGAGTTTCGCCCAGAAAGCTTTTTTGAGAACAAATCGATGGTGCTCTTCTATGTTTCGCTCTTTCTTCTGTTTCTGTTCGTTGCCTCCTGGTACACGTTCAGGAAAAGACCTTCTCCAAAATCCGAATTGTAATGTTAAAATAGTATAGAAATCACATGAAAGGAGGTGTACCCCTCTCAGGGGGATTGAAAATGGCGAAGAAGAAGATCCTGGTTGTCGACGATGACCCTGCAATTTTGGAACTGGTAGGATACAACCTGGCAAAGGAAGGCTACGACGTTCTGAAGGCGTACGATGGAGAAGAAGCGCTGAAACTTGCCAACGAAGAAGACGTGGACATGTTCATCGTGGATATTATGCTTCCGGGAATGGACGGGTTCGAACTGGTAAGAAAGATCAGATCTATGGAAAAATACAGAAACACTCCGGTTATCTTTCTGAGCGCAAAGGGTGAAGAGTTCGACAAGGTTCTTGGATTGGAACTTGGAGCCGACGACTACATAACGAAACCCTTCAGCGTGAGAGAGCTTCTTGCAAGGGTGAAGGCTATATTCAGAAGACTGTCTGCTGCCGTGCAGAGCAAGGAGGAAAGACCCAAAAAGATCACTGCAAAGGATCTCGAGATCGATGTGGAGAAATACGAAGTGAAAGTGAGAGGAAAGAAAGTGAACCTCACACCTCTGGAATTCGAACTTCTGAGGTTTCTGGCAGAAAATGAAGGAAAGGTTTTCAGCAGGGATGTGCTTCTCGACAAGCTGTGGGGGTACGACTACTACGGTGACACGAGAACGGTCGATGTGCACATCAGAAGGTTGAGAACGAAGATAGAAGAAGACCCATCGAACCCGAAATACATCATCACCGTTCGTGGAAAAGGTTACAAGTTCAGAGATCCTGGAAAGGAAGAATGATCCATGGAACTGTTTTTGATCGTCGCAGGAGTCCTGCTGTTTGCCTTGCTTGTTTTCTTTTTCAGAAGGAAGTTATCTGAGTACAGGATATTCATAAAAAAAGTGGCGGATATGCTGGGGGAAAAGGATGTTCCCCCACTTTATCTTTTCGAGCGTTTGAAAAAGTACATCGACAATCTGAAAGACAGAATCGCTCGCGTGGAAGTCAGCCGGGACAATTTTCTCACCATACTCAACAGTCTCAGTGAACCCATATTCATCCTCGACAGAGAGGGGAACATCACATTTTTGAACGAAGCTGCTCGAAGGCTCGTTCAGGATAGAATCAGTCCTGAGGGAAGACGCTACTATGAGATATTCGAGGATTACTACATAAACGAAATGGTCGAGGAAACAATAAAAAGCCTGGAACCACAGGAAGGAACACTGGTCACATACATAGAAAACGACAAGAAGTACTTTCACGTGAAGGTGATTCCCGTCGATCTGAAAAGCGGTGACAAGATCTTTGTCATTCTCTTCCACGATGTGACGAAGGAAAGGAAACTGGATGAGATGAGACGTGAGTTCATCGCAACGGTCTCTCATGAACTCAGAACACCTCTCACTTCCATCCATGGATACGCGGAAACACTGCTGGAAGACGATCTCGAAAACAAAGAACTCGTCAAAAGATTTCTCAAGATCATTGAAGAAGAATCAGCACGCATGACACACCTTATAAACGACCTGCTGGATCTTGAAAAGATGGAAGAAAGTTCTGTTGAGTTTGAGATGAAGGAACTCGATCTTTGTGAAGTGGTGGATTACGTTTACAGGATAGTTCAGCCCATCGCGGAAGAAAACGAAGTGGAACTCGAGATCGATTGCGAGAATGTTACAGTCAAAGGAAACAAAGAAAGGCTCATCCAGATGCTTCTGAACCTCGTGGACAACGCTGTCAAGTACACTTCCCTCAAGGAAAAAGGAGAAAAGAAAGTCTGGGTTAGGGCTTACGATACACCCGATTGGGCCGTTATAGAGGTGGAAGATACGGGACCCGGTATTCCAAAAGAGGCCCAGAGCAGGATCTTTGAAAAATTCTTCAGAGTGGACAAGGCAAGATCGAGGAAAATGGGAGGCACTGGCCTTGGCCTCACCATAGTGAAGACGATTGTCGACAGGCACGGTGGAAAGATAGAAGTAGAAAGCGAGGTCGGACAGGGTACACTCATGAGGGTGTATCTGCCCAAGGGTAGGTGATGACATGAGGGCTTACGATGTTATTCTGAAGAAAAGAAACGGTGAAAAATTGTCCAGAGAAGAGATAAAGTTCATGGTGGAAGGATTCGTGAGAGGGGAAATACCTGACTACCAGATGGCGGCGTTTCTGATGGCGATCTTTTTTCGCCATCTGGACGAGGAGGAGACCTACTATCTCACCGAAGTCATGATGAGATCAGGAGAGGTTCTGGATCTTTCGGAAATACCTGGAAAGAAGGTTGACAAGCACTCAACTGGAGGTGTTGGGGATAAGACCACCCTCGTCGTTGCTCCACTCGTTGCCTCCTGCGGGGTTCCCATTGCGAAGATGTCTGGGCGAGCCCTTGGACACACGGGAGGAACAATCGACAAATTGGAGTCTATACCGGGATTCAGGACGGAGCTTTCCATAGATGAATTCGTTGAAAACGTAAAAAAATACGGCATAGCGATTGTGGGACAGACGGGAAATCTTGTCCCTGCGGACAAGAAAATATACGCTCTGCGTGATGCCACAGCAACCGTTGATGAACTCTCGCTGATCGCATCGAGTATTATGAGCAAAAAACTTGCTGCTGGGAGCGATGCGTTCGTTCTGGACGTGAAGTTTGGAACGGGTGCGTTCATAAAAGACATTGAAGAATCCAGAAAACTTGCCGGCTTGATGCTGGAAATAGCAAAACGCCATGGTAGAAAAGCGGCCGCTGTTCTTTCGAACATGAACCAGCCGCTGGGACGTTTCATAGGAAACTCTCTGGAAGTGATAGAGGCTATAGAGACCCTCAAAGGACGCGGCCCAGAGGATCTGGTAGAACTTTCGATCACCCTTGGTGCTTTGATGCTCGAACTTGCGGGAGTTTCTGAATTTGAAAATGGAAAGAAGATATTGAAGAAAAAGATCGAAACGGGGGAAGCCCTCGAAAAGTTCCGTGTACTCATAAAAGCACAGGGTGGAGATGAGAGAGTGGTTGACGATCCATGGAAGTTTTTGGCCGTTTCGAAGAAGATAGAGGAGTTCAAAGCCGAAAGAGATGGATACGTATCCTTCATAGACACCGAAAAGGTGGGAACGGCTTCCATGCTTTTGGGTGCTGGAAGAAAGAAAAAAGAGGATAGAATAGATCACAGCGTGGGAATAGTTGTTGAGAAGAAACTGGGAGACTTCGTGGAAAAAGGAGAAACGATCGCAAGGCTTTATGTTTCAGAAAAGAGCGACCTGGAAAGTGCTATGAAACTTCTGAAGGAAGCATATGTGGTGTCTGATACTCCACCAGAGCCATTCAGAGTGGTAGAAGAGGTGATCAAATGAAACAACTGATGTTCATCTTTCTCCTTCTTGCCTGTCTTTCCTTTGCTTCATACGTGATTAGCGGAAAAGAAGCATTTCCTGTAAGAAGTGTTTTCAGGGACGGTGTCTACTACGTTTACGTGGAAGATCTTTCACCGGTTGGTGTTGGTTACATACACGCAAACGGTTACCACTACGTTGTCTACGATGATCATGTGCTCTTTGTGAAAGAGAAAGAAACGGTACTGGATTTTGTGAAGAAACTCTCCCCACCTCTTTTTCTGGAAGGAAAACTCCTTCTTCCAATCGATGCTGTGAAAGAGTTGATGGAAGGCTTTCAGGTTTACACAAAAGGAGAAAACGTGCTCATCTACAACTCCCTGCCGATACTTCTTTCCGCCACAAAAGAAAAAGACAGGATAGTCATCTCTTACACGGGTGTTCTCGTGCCGGACATGGTGGAAGTTGAAAAGAGCATGGGCAGGGTCGTCTTGAAGATCTCCCCTGTGGTGGAAAACATTCCCGTGGTCTCAGAAGGAATAGAGGTGAAGCCGGGGAAAAATGAGATCACCATCATCACTAGCATCGGAAACTTCTACCCAGATGTGAGGTTGACTTTTGAGAAGAATCGCCTCGTCTGCCAGCTGGCGTTGATCGAGGGGTTTTTCGGGAAACTTGAGATAGCCGATGGTGTTGTGTTCGAACGTAAGATAGAAGAATTCGGAAAGGGAGAAAAAACGGTTGTGAACTACCTGATCATGGACCCAGAAAAGGTCGAGGTGAAACCCGTCATAGCCGAAAAGGGCTTTGGTTCACTTGAAAAACTGGACGATATGGTAAAGAGGGTCGGTGGTGTGGCTGGTATAAACGGAAACTATTTTGATCCTGTGACGAAGTTTCCCATTGGCCTTGTCGTGATAGATGGGAAGCCCTATTCTACGATGTTTTCCGGAAGACCCATTTTTGCGATCACCGAAGAAGGAGACGTGTTCATAGGAAGGGTGCTTGTGGATGTCACCTTGACGGTGAACGATGTGCTCTTTCTCGTCAAGGGAATCAACACGCTCGGAGAGGGAGAAGTGCTGGTTTACACGAAGGAGTTCTCAGGCACGATTCCGAAAAAGGATGACAAGTTGTATTTCGTCGTGGAAGGAAACACGGTGAAATATCTTGGATACAAAGAAAAGGCAGAAGGCTCAGAAAGTGTGATAGCCGTTTCGAGGAAATACGAAACCTACCTTTCCAACTTGAAGATAGGAGACAGGGCTTATCTTTCGATTCAGCCGAATCTGCCGATTCGAATAAGACAGGCGGTGGAGGGAGGGCCTCTTCTGATTCAAAATGGTGCTCCGATTCCAGATGCCCAGGAAGAAAAGGCAAGATACGGTGGTGGAATCGCCTATGCAAAGGCACCGAGAACGGTCGTTGCTACAAAAAATGGAAAGCTTTGGTTTATCGTCTTCGAAGGTTATAATCATATAACGAGAGGGTTGAACTATGATGAACTTGTTGATTTTCTTCTTTCCAGAGGGTTCGAAGATGCCATGTGTGTCGATGGGGGAAGTTCTTCGGTAATGGCGGTGGGCGGAAACCTCTTTGGAAAAGCAGAAAACAGCACGGCAGCCATACCTGTGGGGATCGTTGTTTGGGAGAAAAAAAGCACGGAGGTGGGTGAGTGATGGGAGACATCCGGAATGTGAGAACAGCAGCTTTGATAGGTCACAACGGGTCTGGGAAATCTTTGCTTCTGGCTCGTATTCTCTACAAGTTGAATATGATCGACAAACCAGAAACAAAGTATGTGGACTACGATCCTGTTGAGGAAGAGAAAGGTGCGAGTTTTTCCTCCCATGTGGCATCTTTTGAATGGAAGGGCAAGAGAATGTTTTTGATAGATACTCCGGGGTTTGCAGATTTCATCTCTGAAGTCATAAATGCGATCTTCGTTGCGGAAAACGTCGTATCAGTAGTGAACGCTGTGGCGGGTGTGGAGATACAGACGGAGAGGACCTGGAACCTGGCCGAAGAAATGAAAAAACCCATCATGGTGTTTGTGAACCAGATGGACAAGGAAAGAGCAAACTTTGACAACGTCGTTGCGGAGTTGAAGGAAAGGTTCTCAAGAAAAATACTGCCCCTTGTTGTTCCAATCGGTGCAGCAGAGAATTTTGAAGGTGTTGTTGATCTTCTCAAGAAGAAGGCCTACAGATACAACGGAGAAGAGCCGGTGGAAGAAGATATGCCATCTGAGTTCGATGAATTGAGATCAGAGATCCTCGAGGACATAGTGGAGCAGGACGAAGAGCTCATGATGAGATACCTCGATGGAGAAGAAATAGGATACGACGAACTCGTGAAAGTTCTCAAAGAAAGCTACAGAAAAGGTGAACTGGTACCTGTGATAGCAGGTTCTGCTCTGAGCGGAATCGGCGTTGATGTGCTTCTGGACTATCTGGAAAACATAGGTGTCTCTCCGGCAGAGGCGAGTCCCTACAGGGCAACGATGGAAGATGGTAAAGAAGTAGAGATACCTTTTTCTGAAGAAGAACCTTTCTGTGCCTACATCTTCAAATCTGTTGTTGACCAGTTCGTTGGAAGAATAACCTTTGCAAAAGTCATAGCGGGCACTCTGAAGAGTGGAGACACCATCGTCAACGTTCAGAAAGACACCTCGGAAAAGGTCGGACATGTTTATCTTCCTGTTCTCAAGCAGCAGAAAGAAGTCGAATCTGTTGGACCTGGCGAAATCGTGGTACTTTTGAAACTCAAAGAGGGTGCTGTTGGAGAAACACTGGCCCACAGGGATAGAAGGGTGAAGATAATCGCTCCTTCTTTCCCGGAGCCCATGTTCTCTCGTTCTGTTCATCCAAAGTCCAAGTCGGACATCGACAAGATCAGCGGTGGATTGTCCAGACTCTCCGACTCCGATCCTACTTTCGTGTGGGAGTACGATCCGGAGACTGGTGAAACGGTGATCTCTGGTCTTGGTGCGATGCACCTTGACGTTATGGTGGAAAGACTGAAGAAAATCTTCGGAGTCGATGTTGAGGTAGGAAGACCGAAGATCGCCTACAGAGAAACGATCACAGCAACAGCCATCGCAGAGCACAAACACAAGAAACAAACGGGTGGTCACGGTCAGTATGGACACGTGAAGATACAACTGGAACCTCTGCCAAGAGGTCAGGGGTATGAATTTGTTGACAAGATCGTTGGAGGTGTGATCCCCAGAAACTTCATTCCTTCCGTTGACAAAGGTGTCAGAGAAGCGATGAAGAGAGGTGTCCTTGCAGGCTATCCTGTTACGGACGTCAGGGTCATCCTCTTCGATGGTTCCTATCACGAAGTGGACTCCTCCGACATTTCGTTCCAGATAGCAGCGATACAGGCCTTCAAGAAAGGAATGGAAGCGGCAAAGCCTGTGATACTTGAGCCGATCATGGAGGTAGAGGTCTTCGTCCCAGAAGAAAACGCAGGAGACGTGATGGGTGAGATCTCCAGCAGAAGAGGAAGACCTCTTGGTATGGAACCCTCCGGCAAGGGCATGGTGAAGGTAAAAGCGGAAGTTCCCCTTGCAGAGATGCTAGACTTTTCCAACAAACTTTCTTCCATCACCAGCGGAAGAGGTTACTTCACCATGAGATTCCAGAGGTACGAGATAGTACCTCCGAACATTCAGGAAAAGATCATCGAAGAGAGAAGAAGAGAGATGCAGGAACAGGAGAAATGATATGAACCTCAAAAACCTGATAATATACGAAGCCTTCGCAAGGGCTTATCCGGGTGAAAAAGGGAAAAAGTTTCTCTCTCTCGAAAAAGATCTGGAAAGACTGAAGGGAATGGGCATCAACACGGTGTGGTTGATGCCCATTCATCCTACTGGTGTGGAAGGAAGGAAAGGGACTCTTGGCTCTCCGTATGCCATCCGTGACTACTACGAGATAGATCTTTTGATCGGGACAAAGGGAGATTTCAAAAAATTTGTGAAAAGAGCACACGAACTGAACATGTACGTTCTGATGGACATGGTGTTGAACCATGCTGCTGTCGACAATGTCCTAGTGAAGAAACACCCTGAGTGGTTTCTCAGGGATGAAAACGGAAACCCCACGAGGAAGGTTCCCGACTGGTCGGATGTCGTCGATTTTGACTATTCGAACGGAGAATTGAGAGAGTACATGATCAACATGATGAGGTACTGGGTTGAAGAGTTCGACGTGGATGGCTTTCGATGTGATGTGGCAGGCCTTGTTCCTCTGGATTTCTGGCTTCAGGCAAGAAAAAATCTCGATCCTGTGAAAAGACTCATATGGATATCCGAGACTCACGATCCGTACATGTACCAGGCGTTTGACATCACTTACGACTACGACGGTTATTACAGGTTCAGGGATTTCATAGAAGGGAAAAATAGTTTAAGGGAGTACATCGATTTTTTGAGGATGCAGGATCACATGTACCCAAGAGGATACATAAAGATGAGGTTTCTGGAAAACCACGATCAACCCAGAGTGGCGAAGTTTCTCTCTCGAGAATCACTGATGCACTGGATTGCTTTTCTCTTCACGGTGAAGGGAGTACCCCTGGTTCACAACGGGCAGGAATACGCTCTCAAGGAAGATCTTGACATATTCAACGAGTACACACTTCCCATTCCTGGAGAAGAAAACGAAATATTCTCTCTGCACAGAAAACTAGCACATTACAGATACAAAACGAACGTGTTTTCGAACGGAGAGATGATCTTCATAAGAAACGATCAGCCGGAGAGGGTGATATCCTATCTCTGGAGGCACGGAAACAGATTCATCCTCTGTGTCTTGAACCCTCTTTTGGAGAATACATCCGTTACTCTGGATTTTTCCGGCATATGGGAAAATATCTGTATTCACTCCAAAAATGTGTTCAACGACGATATTGTGAGGGTGAGTGTGAAAAATTCCAGAGCAAAAATAAAAGTCGGAAGAGAACCTCTGATACTTTCTTTCGTGCTCTACTGAGAGCAGGTGGTAGAATGAACATAGGTGTGGTGAATTTGCGCGTCAGACTCTTCGGTGTGAGATCCTTGAAAGAAAAAAGAGGCATACTGAGAAGACTCATGAATGACCTGAGAAAAAAGTACAACATATCCATTTCTGAAGTTGGGGCACACGATTCGAAGAACTTCTTCGAGATAGGAATCGCTATGGTGAACACCGACAAGGCTTTCATAGAGAAGGTTTTTGACGCCATCATAGATTATCTGGAACTCTATCCCGGTATGGAGGTAGAGGAAGCAGAGAGAGAGGTGTGGTAGAAAATGACGCTGGTCATAGATGAACTGGAAGCGATCCTGAACAGAGTCCTTTCAAAAAAAAGGATCGTTCATGTAAAGTCTGTGGTGGATTTTTCAAAAAGACTGGGAGAGATATACAACGTGGATCTGAACAGACTGGAACTTGCCGCTCTGTCACATGATATGTTCAGAGACGTGCCACCCAGAAAACTCTTGAAGATGTCCAGGGCTTACGGTCTGAAGATATCGGATCTAGAAAAGGCTCATCCTGTTTTGCTCCACGGAAAGGTGGCGGCAGAGTTTTTGAAAAGACGCTTCGGTGTGGATGACGAAGAAGTACTCATAGCCGTTGCTTATCATACTTCAGGACACGTTGGTTTCAGGGAAATAGGAAAGATCCTCTTCATAGCCGATTCTCTGGAGTTCACACGGGACTTTCCAGGGGTTGACGCTCTGAGGAAGATAGCGTTTCGAAACCTAGAGGAAGGATTCTTCCAGGTTTTGAAGAATAAAATCTTCTACGCGGTCGGAAGAGATCTTTTGCTCATACCCGAAACGGTGGAACTCTGGAACAGTATTCTCATGAGCAGAGGAGGTCATGTGGATGAAGAGGTCGAGTAAGATACTGCTCATCGTCGTCTTTGTGGTAGTGGCTGTTATCGCCGTTGGATTTCTCTACTACAGATCATTCCTTTCTTCTCCAGATTACAGAGCAAAAGAAATACACTATCTTTTCAGGGTGGAGGGCGAAAGTTACTTTGTGAGAATAGATGACACCAAAAGGATGGTGTACATCGTTTCCTTCCCAAAGGAGTCCTACGATCCGGAAAGAAAAGAGTCGCTCTTTTCTGAAAGACCCCTGAGCGATCTCGAAAAGATAGAGAACCTGCTGAAAGTAAAAGCGGAAAGGGTCTTCTACTCGGTGATGTCGAAAGAGGAGTTTTTGAAACTCTCTCAGAATCTTCTTGGAAAGCAGGTTGAAAGTTTCACGGATTTTGTCAAGGAACTTTCGAAGAGAAAGGTGAAACTCTTCGACTTTCTGTTTGTGGGAAGCTGGGTGAAGAATTTTGGGTTCAACAACCTGAACAGGTTCTCCCTGTACAAGTTCCTGGAAAAGGTATCTAGTTATGCGATCGACATCTTCGAAGCACCGACAATAACAAAAGCGCCTGTCATCGTGAAAGTTCAGGGAAAAGAGTACCGGAGGTTGTACCTTGACCCTGAGAAACTGGAGGTCATCACCGAGGAGATGAAAAGGTGAGGATAGACCCTCTCGGAGGGGAATCTCTGAAAAACCAGGAGGTCAAAGGAAAAAAATCCAAGAGAACTTCCAGAACCGGAGAAGTAGATAAAAAGGAATTCTTCGATATAATGAAGGACATCAGCGTAGAGCAATTTGAAAAACTCCTCAAAGAGGCCCTCGAGGAAGTGATCGAGTCCGGGAATGAACTTGTGAGGTCCCCCACTCCCTCTAACCTGAAAAGGTACAAGAATGCCATAAAGGAATTTCTGAAACTCGTTGAGAAAAAACTCTACAAACTGTCCGGTAGTTTCGATATGACAAGCGGGAAGGCAAAACTACACGTTGTGGTGGAGGAAGTGAACGAAAAACTGATGGACCTCGCCGAAAAGATCATGAAGAACGAATGGCAGACGATAAACCTGGCTGCCAGGATAGAAGAGATCAACGGACTCATACTCAACCTCTACCGCTGAATCTCAAGTGAAAGGTCCACAAAGACCTCACTCAAAGTCAGGCGGCTTGTTGAGATCACATCCACTGTTTCTATATCGTAATCCGATACGTTCTCCTCTGTGATGCCTCCAGACACCTCCACCACGACGTTTGGGTTCATCTCTTTGATCTTCTTCGATACCTTCTCTACCATTTCTGGCGACATGTTGTCCAGCATGACGATATCTGCTCCCATCTCAACGGCCTTCAGGGCGTCTTCCATGTTTTCGACCTCGATTTCGATCTTTCTTGTGAAGGAGGAAATTTTTTTAACTTCCTGGATCGCTTTTTCCACACTTCCGTAGAGTTTCAAATGGTTGTCCTTTATCATAACGCAGTCTCCCAGATTGAACCTGTGGGTGTCTCCGCCTCCGTGCATCACAGCAAGTTTCTGGAAAAGGGAAAAACCCGGAATCGTTTTCCTCGTGGCGGCTATCTTTGCGTGTTTGAGTTTTCTGGCAAACCTCCTTGTAACGGTGGCTGTTGAAAACATCAGTGATAGTGTGTTGAGGAGAGTTCTTTCGATCAAAAGCAGGCTGTACGTGTTGCCTTCTATTTCACCTATCGCACCTTTTTTGGGTATGAACTCACCATCCTTCACGTGGAAGATGGACTTCAGATGGTACTTTTCCAGAAATCTCTGGGCGAGTTCTATTCCGGAAGCGACCACGTTTTCTGTTTTCAGAAAAACAGTCGCTCTGGATGTCGTGTTTCGAAGGGGAAAAGAAGCGATATCCAGATTTCCTTCGTCTTCCCTCACGTGTGATGAAAGGATCTCAAGGAGTTTTTCCACATTATCACCCCATGATTTCAAACATTTTGAGAATGGGTCTTCTGGCTTTTTCGATGATGTCTTCAGGAAGAGTAACTTCGAAACTTTCTGTCTCAAGTGCCAAGAGTGTATTTTCCAGGGTGTTTTTCTTCATGTTCACACAGATGGCGCTTTCCAGTGGGATGAAGTTTCTATCCGGGAATTTCTTTTTCAATTTGTGGATCATACCCACTTCTGTTCCTATCACAAAGGTCTTTGCCGTGTCTTTCTCCGGTATCTTTTCCATCTGACCAGTGCTTCCAACGTAATCGGCTTTGTCCCTGACCGGTTTTGGACACTCTGGATGGACCACTACCCTGGCGTCAGGATGTTTTTTCTTTGCAATGTCAACGGAGTTTTCACTGAACTGATGAACAGGGCAGTGACCATCTTCGGGCATGGCGAAGATTTTCTTCCCTGTTTTCTCGGCCACGTACTCTGCCAGGTTTCTATCTGGGCCAAAGAGGATCACATCCGATTCGATTTTTCTTACAACCTCCACCGCGTTTGCTGAGGTGCATATGACGTCCGCAAGGGTTTTACACTCGGCTGTGCTGTTCACGTAAAGAACAACAGGAGCATTCGGGTATTTTCTTTTGTATTCCTCGATTGTCTCCGGTGTCAGGCGGTTTGCCATAGGGCATGTTGCGCTTCTGTCAGGAACTATGACCTTTTTTTCTGGATTCAATATCTTGACCAGTTCTGCCATGAAATCCACACCGAGGAAAAGAATCTTTTTTTCTTCCAGATCCATGGCTTTCCTTGCAAGTTGCAGTGAGTCTCCAACAAAGTCTGCTATATCCTGAAGTTCCGGGATCTGGTAGTTGTGAGCAAGTATCACATAACCTTTTTCCTTCTTCAGTTTCAGGATTTTGTCTATCACCCTTGTCCCTCCTCATCCGAAGACGATTTTGGAGTTCAGACTTTCGATGGTTTTCAAAATGGAATAAACCGTTACCATACTCGTTTTGGGATTTTCTGGAGATGGCAGGTTTTCTATTCTGAATTCATATTTTCCAACATCGGAGATAACACTTATGATGTGTACGTTGTTTGAGAGAGAAGAATCGGCTTTTATGATCACCTTTACCTTTTCAAAGCCGGCGATGAGACCAACGGTAGAAGCGATGTTTATGTTTCTGGGAAAAAGCTTTGCTGCCTCTTCTACACTTCCCTCGAAGACGGTCGTTTCTCCTTCGATGTTTATTCCAAGACTTTTCGGGTGTTTTCTTGTTTCAATGATCACTCGATGTATATTTTTTCTTACCGCTGCCAGCAAATCAAGCCCACCGATCGCACCGGAAGGGAAAAATACCTTTGCTGGTGAAACCTTAAGTTCTTCGAAAAACGATTCTCTGAAAACTCTGTCGGCAAAAGCGCTGGTGCTGATGATCAGATAGTTCACGGGGCTTTTCAGTATCTGAGAGGAGTACTCTTTAACCGCTTCTGGGGAGGCACATTCGATTACTGTATCCACATCCTCCGGGACATGAAACTCCTCAAGCCAGTGAATATCTGGAATGTGATCTTTTCGGAATTTGTCGAAGGCATAAACTTTCTCAAAGTGAGTCATCTTCAAAATCTGCTTTCCGATGTTGCCAACACCTATGATGAGAACTCTCATTGTCTTCACCCCTAACAAATTTTACACCTGCTGTAAACAACTGACAAGAGAGGTCGTATTTATGTTAGTTACAAATTGATTGATTTACTAAAATTATATTTTATTCACTAAAGTACGGTAAGTTCCATTTATTCACAAGGTGGGTGGTGATTGTAACTGGCATTGGATGTGTGATACAGAGTATGCAATTACCGGTAACGAAAAAATTCATGCGGGTTTGAGAGAGGTGATGTATGCAGGGAAAATGGAATTGTGAGTGAGAAAGCGAAAAAAAGATCTGTGAATATGTCTTCATCTGTGTTCATGTATCTATCATGAATAAAGAAACCGCACACTTAGCCTCTAACCTTTTAAGGAGAACCTTTTTGAACAAATTTGTGAAAATGAGAACTAGTTGATTTTCCCATAAAACAACTCAAAATGCCCCGACCTAGGTTAGAATAATTTATCTTTTGATTTTGTCTTTCTTTAGGCTTTTCATTGACTATGCAATTATTCCATTTTTCCAAACAGTACTTGACTGGATCTTTCTGTGTGTTAGAATCACCTGTGATGAAACACCCTTTGTATGTTCTCATATACTCTTGCTTTCTGACATGCTCTGTGGTATGATTCCCTTGAAATCCAACGGGTTTCAATACTTCCTTAGAGGTATGGAAACAGGTCTGTGTCTTTGACCGTCGCCAGGAACTGCTCGGGTTTCAATACTTCCTTAGAGGTATGGAAACGAGTGTTCTGGCAGGCGAAAGAACTTTTTGATGAGAAAGTTTCAATATTTCCTTATAGGTACAAACCCGCAGCGATTTTTCAGGCTGGAAAGCTTCTATTTTTTATTTTTATTTGACAAATATATGTAAAAAGTATATAATTTCCTCGAGGTGAAAGCTATGAGAAAAGTGTGCTGGTGCTGGTGGTGTGGTTATTAACACTCCCTCCCTATTGCAAAAAGATAAAAAACAGGATTGGGAGGGAGATTGGAATGGAATCTAAGAACACTCCGGTGATTGGAAAGGATGCCCTTGGGCGGGAGATTCGTGATCTTTCTAAAATTCCCTGGTGGGGTGTAGATAGAAAAGCAATAGAGTGGTATCCAGTCATCAACTACGATAAATGTGCAACGTGTGGTATTTGCTTTGTAACTTGTGGAAGGCGAGTATTTGACTTTGACAGAAAAGAAGGGAAAGTGATAGTAGCACGTCCTTACAATTGCATGGTCGCATGTCAGACGTGTATGAATCTTTGTCCAACAGGAGCAATAAGTTTTCCTGATGTTTCTTACATAAAGAAATTGGTCGCACAGAATAAAATTGTAAAAAAAACTTTTGAAATAATAAAACCTCTGCTACCTGATGAACACCTATCAATAAAGGAAACAGAAACTGATCCTGAACCATAAAGGAGGTGAAACCATGATCATAGCCATTCCCGTTTCTGAAAACAAAGGAAAAGACTCTCCTATATCGGAACACTTTGGTAGAGCACCCTACTTCGCATTTGTAAAAGTGGAAAACGACAAAGTGCTGGATATCTCCGTTGAAGAAAACCCTCTTGCACAGGATCATATCGCCGGTGCTGTTCCAAATTTCGTGAAAGAAAAAGGTGCAGAATTGGTTATAGTGAGAGGCATTGGGAAGAGAGCATTTTCCATCTTCGAGACTCTAGGCATAAAAGTGATAAGAGGAGCTTCAGGAACGGTGGAAGAGGTGGTGAACCGGTACTTGGCAGGACAATTAAGAGATTTGGACTATGAAGTTCGGGAGAAATTCCATCACCATTGAAACAAAAGAGGGGCCAAAGCCCCTCTTTTTCACTCCAGATCTTTCAGTATCGACTCTAATCTTTCGAGACGCTCTCTGTTGCTTTCCAGTCTTTCTTTTGTCTCTTCGACCACTTCTTCGGGGGCTTTTTCTAAGAAGTCTTTGTTGGAAAGTTTCTTTTCGAGGCGATCGATCTCCTTTTTGATTTTCTCCATGTTCTGTTTCAGTCTCTCTTTTTCCTTTTCGAAATCGATCAGACCACCAAGATCAACGTACACTTCCACGCTCTCTTCAACATAGGCAGTTGCTGTTTTTTGAGGCTTTTCATTCACGATGGCTATCTCTTCTATGTTTCCAAGAGTTTTGAGCAGTAGTTTCATTTCATCCGTGATTTCAAGCCCTTTTACGAAAATCCTCACTCTCTGAGACTGAGGAAGGTTCATCTCTGCTCTCACGTTTCTGACACCACGGATCATGTTCATAAGTCTTGTGAACTCTTTCTCTGCTGCTTCGTCGATGTTTTCTTCTTCCACCTCGGGCCACTTTGCTATCGTTATCGATTCACCATCGACAGGGAGCTTCTGCCAGAGCTCTTCTGTGAGAAACGGCATGAACGGGTGAAGGAGTCTCAGAGAGGTATCGAGTGTTTTCACCAGAAGCGTCTGAACGAGGTGCCTCTCTTCTGTTTTGAGTCTTGGCTTTGATGCTTCTATGTACCAGTCACAGAATTCATCCCAGAAGAAGTTGTATATGGTCCTTGCCGCTATGTTGAAGTCGTAGTTCTCCAGGGCACTGGTCACCTCTTTGACCGTTTTGTTGAGTCTTGTGAGTATCCACTTGTCCACCGTCTTGAGGTTTTCAAGTGGGACTTCTTTGTAATCTTCAAGGTTCATCAGGACAAACCTTGTGGCATTCCATATCTTGTTTGCGAACTTCTTGTAGGCGTCGAAGTACCTCGGATCGAGTTTTATGTCCCTTCCCTGAGCGGCAAGAATGGCAAGGGTGAATCTCATGGGATCTGCCCCGTATTCGTCTATCACCTCAAGAGGATCGATACCGTTTCCCAGAGATTTGCTCATCTTTCTTCCGTACTTGTCCCTGACCAGTTGATGGATGTACACGTGACTGAACGGTTTTTCGTTCATGAACTCATATCCCATCATGATCATTCTTGCAACCCAGAAGAAGATGATGTCGAATCCCGTGACGAGAAGATCAGTCGGATAGTACCTCTTGAGATCTTCCGTCTCCTCGGGCCAGCCAAGTGTTGAGAAGGGCCAGAGAGCGGAAGAAAACCACGTGTCGAGCACGTCTTCGTCCTGCTTCAGGTTGGTGGAACCGCATTTTTCACACTTTTCTACATCCTCTTCGGAAACGTTGATGTGTCCACAGTCCTGGCAGTACCACACGGGAATCCTGTGACCCCACCAGAGTTGTCTGGAGATACACCAGTCTCTGATCTCGTACATCCAGTTGAGATAGATCTTTGTCCACCTTTCCGGGAAGAATTTGATCTCTCCCTTTTCAACGGCTTCGATCCCTCTCTTTGCCAGAGGCTTTGTGGCGACGAACCACTGGTCTGACAACTTCGGCTCTATCACGGTATCACACCTGTAACAGTGACCGACAGAGTGTGTGTAGTCTTCTATTTTCACAAGAAAGCCCTGCTCTTCAAGATCTTTCACAATTTTCTCTCTTGCTTCGTATCTGTCGAGTCCCCTGTATTTTCCGCCGTTTTCGTTTATTCGTGCGTTGTCATCGAAGATCTCTACCATCGGGAGATTGTGTCTTTGTGCGATGAGATAATCGTTCGGGTCGTGAGCCGGTGTTACCTTCACCGCTCCTGTTCCAAACTTCGGGTCAACGTATTTGTCCGCAACAACCGGGATCTCCCTTCCAACAAGTGGAAGAATGAGAGTTTTGCCGACGAAGTCTTTGTACCTTTCGTCCTCCGGATGGACGGCCACCGCCGTGTCTCCAAGCATCGTTTCAGGCCTTGTGGTTGCAACGACTATGTATTCATCGGAGTCTTTGACGGGGTATTTCACATAGTAGAGTTTGGACTGATGCTCTTTGTGCTCTACCTCTTCGTCCGAGAGCACGGTTTTGCACCTTGGGCACCAGTTCACGATGTACTTTCCTCTGTATATCAAACCTTTTTTGTAGAGTTCGACGAAGACCTTCCTGACTGCTCTGCTGAGGCCCTCGTCGAGGGTGAAGCGCTCCCTTGTCCAGTCCACCGATGCTCCAAGGGCCTTTATCTGCTCTCTGATCTCTCTTCTGTACTTGTTCGCCCATTCCCAGGTGATCTCAAGGAACTTCTCTCTTCCTATCTCCTCTCTGGTTTTACCCTGCGTTTGAAGAAGGAATTTCTCCACAGCGTTCTGTGTGGCAATTCCGGCATGGTCTTCACCTGGAACCCACAGAACGTCGTACCCTTTCATTCTCTTGTACCTTACCACTATATCCTGAAGCGTTATGTTGAGGGCATGGCCCATGTGGATTCTTCCTGTGATGTTCGGTGGTGGTATCACGATGGAGAACTTTTCGCCAACACCCTTGGGAGTGAAGTAACCCTTTTCTTCCCAGTACCTGTACCATTTGGTTTCTATCTCGGCTGGATTGTATCTGGTCGAAAGTTCAGCCACTCTCAGCACCTCCTTCTCTTGAAATATTTTATCAGAACCTGAGAAGAGCCCCCACAAGACCACAACCGAATATGATTACAAGGGGATGAACCTTCGTGAAGGAGCACAGAAAGGCAACCACACTGAAGATGATCATGATGGGACTTCTGATACTCCCCATCAGGGAAAAGAGCGTGACGATCATAAGGGTGGTGGTGACACCCTCAAGTGCTTTCATCAACCTTTTCCTTTGAAGTTTCAAAAATCTTCCAAGGAAAATGGCAAAAGAGAGCACCAGAATCGGCGCTCCAAGGAAAGCGAGCGTGTTCAACACGGCTCCGGTCAATCCGAAGAATTTGTATCCCGTGTAGGTGGCAAGGTTTATCGCCACAGGCCCTGGTGTCATTTGAGCGATTGAGATGGCCTGAGAAAATTCTTCAAGGGTGAGAAATCCTCGAGAGACAAGCTCTTCCTTCAAAACACCAACAATTGCCCATCCGCCACCAAAGGAAAGAAATCCCACCTTAAGAAAGACAAACGCAAGATTCCACAAGATTCATTCCTCCTTCAGGTAGAGTAAAAAGGCAAGCAAGACGATCATCGGTATAACGAGAAAACTCTGGAAAATCAGAAGAAGAGCAGAAATACCCACAAGGGAAAATCTGTACAGATCCCAGCGCTGATTCTTCACAAGTCTGAAAAGAACACTTCCCACAAGCCCAACGATGGCAACGTATGCCCCTCTCAGAAAACTTCGAACGTAACTTACTCCTGAAAAAGACCGTATTATTTCTGTTACAGCAACGATGGCAAAAAACGGTGGTAGAACAACAGCCACTCCGGATGCAACCGCACCGGGCAGTCCCGAAAGTTTTCTTCCAACCAGAATGGCCGTGTTGAAGGCTATAGGACCTGGTATCACCTGTGCCGTACTGACTATCCGGAAAAACTCCTTCTCCGTCAGAAGGCCGGATTTTTCCAGTTCCCATTTCATCACGGGAATCATCGCGTATCCTCCACCTATCGTCAGGGTGGATATTCTGAGGAACAGAAAGAAAAGCCTTACAACCAAATTTCCCACCTCCAGATTCGATTTTAGTTCAACGCAAATTTCCTTCGGGTTAAATTTGTATATGATTTAATAGAATCAAAAGAGTCGGGAGGGGATGGATTTGGTACTTGTGGTGGACTATGGGTCACAGTACTCTCGATTGATAACAAGAAGAATCAGAGAAAACGAGGTTTACTCCGAGGTGGTCTTTCCAGATGATCCTGTGGATCTCTCCAAGGTGGACGCGGTGGTCCTCTCGGGCGGTCCAAAGAGTGTCTATGAGGAAGGCGCTCCAGGACTTCCAGAGTGGTTTCGCGAGTACAGAGGGCCTGTTCTTGCCATCTGCTATGGAATGCAGTTGATCGTGAAAGAGTTCGGTGGAGAAGTGAAGAGAGGAAGAGGAGAGTACGGAAGAACCCTAGTGGAACTCTCAGAGGATCCTCTCTTTGAAGGGATCCCGGACAGAATCCATGTGTGGATGAGTCACGGTGACGAGGTGGTGAAACTCCCGGAGGGATTCCACCCGATCGCTGTGTCCGAAACGGGTGTGATCGCCGCTGCCACAGATGGAAAAAGGTTCTGGCTGCTCCAGTTCCACCCGGAAGTGCACCACACCGAGTACGGTGATCGTATGATTTCCAACTTCCTCTTCAATGTGTGTAAGCTTGAGAAAAACTGGAAGATAGGAGACCTCGTGGAAGAGAAAATAAGACACATCAAAGAGACCATAGGGAACAAAAAAGCGATCCTCGCGCTTTCTGGAGGGGTAGATTCTTCCGTTGCAGCGGTCCTCGTGCACAGAGCGATAGGAAAGAACCTCGTGTGTGTCTTCGTGGACCACGGCCTTCTCAGAAAGAACGAGCGAGAAGAAGTGGAGAGAGTCTTCAAGGAACACTTCGACATGAATCTGGTTGTTGTGGATGCCAGGAAGAGATTTCTCGAAAAACTCAGAGGAGTCACGGATCCGGAGAAGAAGAGGAAGATCATAGGAGAAGAATTCATACGAGTGTTCGAAGAGGAAGCGAAAAAACACGATGTGGAATTTCTTGTTCAGGGAACGATCTATTCAGACGTCATAGAAAGCGCCGCATCCGGAAAGACGACTGCGAAGATAAAGAGCCACCACAACGTGGGCGGTCTTCCAGAGAAGATGAACCTGAAACTGGTAGAACCCCTCAGAGACCTCTTCAAAGACGAGGTGAGAAAAGTAGGAAAGTATCTCGGCATACCGGACAGGATCATAAACAGGCATCCGTTCCCTGGCCCTGGACTCGCCGTGAGGGTGCTGGGAGAGGTCACGGAAGAAAAGCTCGAAATCCTGAGAGAAGCGGACTACATATTCATAGAAACTCTCAGAAAGCATGACTACTACGATAAAGTGTGGCAGGCGTTTGCGGTTCTTCTTCCTATAAAAAGCGTAGGCGTGAAGGGTGACGCGAGGGCGTATGAGTACGTGGTGGCGCTTCGAGCCGTGAACAGCGTGGAGGGGATGACCGCAGACTGGTCCAGAATTCCGCATGATATACTGGACGAGGCATCAAGAAGGATCACAAGAGAAGTGAAAGGTGTCGGCAGAGTGGTCTACGATATAACTTCAAAACCGCCTGCAACCATAGAGTGGGAGTGAGAACTTGGAAGAACTGCTGAAAGAACTCGAAAGGATACGAGAAGAAGCAAAACCGCTCGTTGAACAGCGGTTCGAAGAGTTCAAAAGATTGGGCGAAGAAGGAACAGAAGAGGATCTCTTCTGTGAACTCTCTTTCTGTGTTCTCACAGCCAACTGGAGTGCGGAAGGTGGAATTAGAGCGCAGAAAGAAATCGGAAAGGGTTTTGTGCATCTTCCCCTTGAGGAACTCGCGGAAAAACTGAGAGAGGTTGGACACAGGTATCCTCAAAAGAGAGCCGAGTTCATAGTAGAAAACAGAAAACTGCTGGGAAAGTTGAAGAACCTTGTGAAGGGTGATCCTTTTCAATCCAGAGAGTTCCTAGTAAGAAACGCAAAGGGGATCGGCTGGAAAGAGGCGAGCCACTTTCTCAGAAACACCGGTGTGGAAGACCTCGCCATTTTGGATAAACACGTTCTGAGACTCATGAAAAGACACGGCCTGATTCAGGAGATACCAAAAGGATGGAGTAAGAAAAGATATCTCTACGTGGAAGAGATCCTCAGAAAAGTCGCCGAAGCGTTTGGAGAATCTCCCGGGAAGTTCGATCTCTACCTGTGGTACCTTGTGAAGGGGAAGGTGGATAAATAGGAGGTGATGGAGTGCGAAAATACGTGTGGATAGTCGTTTTCATCGTGCTGGGAATCTACTTTCTCACCGGTGTGTATCAGGTAGGACCCTCCGAAGTCGCCCTCCTCAAGACTTTTGGAAGATTCACCTCGGTCGTTCCTTCAGGAATCCACTACCACCTGCCGTATCCGATTCAGTCTCATGTGACCGTCGACGTCACAACTGTGAGAAAGATCGAAATAGGATTCAGAAGCATTCAACGAGGGGAGAGGATCTCTTACCAGTCGGTTCCTCAAGAAGCCATAATGATCACCGGTGACAACAACCTCGTGAGTGTCGAAGCGGTGGTGCAGTACAGGGTCAAAGACCCGGTAGCATTCGCTTTCAACATCACGGAAGCGGATTCGATCGTGAGGTTCACAACAGAATCTGTTCTTCGAGAAAAGGTAGCCATGCGAAGCATCGATGATGTCCTCACCACCGGAAGAGACGAGATAGGTTTTGAAACAGCCCGTATGCTCCAGCAGATTCTCGACTCTTACAACTGCGGTGTGAAGGTGGAGAACGTTTATCTTCAGGAAGTAGTTCCTCCGGATCCAGTGGTGGATGCCTTCGACGATGTGAACAACGCTCGTCAGGACAAAGAACGTCTCATAAACGAGGCAAGAAAATACGCCAACGACGTTGTTCCAAAAGCCCAGGGACAGGCACAAGAGATACTGAGACAGGCAGAGGCCTACGCTCAGGAAGTTTATCTGAAAGCACTCGGCGAAGCGAAAAGATTCGAAGAGGTGCTGGAAGAATACTCAAAGGCTCCTGATATCACGAGAAAACGAATGCTCCTCGACGCTCTCCAATCTTTGCTTGAAAAATCCGAAAACAAGGTTTTCTTCGTGGGAAACGGTGATTCTCTGAACATTCTCAACATTTCCGACCTTCTGAAGGGGATGGGAAAATGAAAATCTGGATGATTTCTCTTCTGATCATTCTGATCGTGGTGGGTGCGATCCTTCTTTTCTCTTCTTTCTACGTCCTGGATCAGACACAGCAAGCGGTGGTTCTGAGGTTCGGAAAGATCGTCGCGGTGGAAACAGAACCTGGGCTTCACTTCAAGCAGCCGTTCGTTGATAATGTGGTGAGATTCGATAAAAGAATCCTCCTCTACGATATAGAACCAGAAAAGATCATAGCCGCCGACAAGAAAACGCTCGTGATAGACACGTACGTTCTCTGGAGGATAAAAGATGCGGAAGCGTTCATAAAATCACTGAAGAGCGTGAAGCTCGCTCTTCCAAGAATCGACGATGTGGTTTACTCACACGTGAGGAACATCTTCGCAAAAGCGAACTTCGACGAGATCATCTCCGAGAAGAGAGAAGACCTTTTGAGGGAAGTCACGGCTCTTTCAAGAGAAGATCTGAAGGACTTCGGCATAGAAGTGGTCGATGTGAGGGTGAAGCACGCCGACCTCCCCGCTGAGAACGAAAAGGCCGTGTACGAAAGAATGAAAGCGGAAAGATACAGCATCGCTGCACAGATCAGGGCTGAAGGTGAGAAAGAGGCAAGAAAGATACGTGCGGAAGCCGACAAAACAGCGAAGGTTCTGATCGCGGAAGCTCAAAGCAAAGCAGAGCAAATCAAGGGAACCGGAGAAGCAAGCGCGGTGAAGATCTACGCGGAGGTGTTTTCAAAAGACAAGGACTTCTACGAATTCTGGAGAACGATGGAGGTTTACAGATCCATCGAGAAAGGAATTCTCATAATTGGAGACGAACTCGATGCACTGAAATACCTCAAAACGAAGTAAGGGAGAGTTCCCTCACTTCATTTTCAGAAAGTTACTCACGCTGAAGAGCATTCTGAACATCCATATGTTGAACTTGTTTACCCTGTTCTTTCCGGGGCCGTAACCGAAATCTTTCACCGGTCTGAGAAATCTGTACCTCCCAGCGTTGTGAACGATGGGAATGAGCTCACCATTTTCGAGATAGAACTTCGAATCTTTCACGTAGAATTTTTCTCGGGCCGTTGAAGGAATGAAGTTGTACTTCGAAGGAAGTTCCACATGAGGGTTCTTGTAGATCACGTAGTTTCCAATGACAGTATCTCCACCCCAGACGTTTATGTTTTTCAGACGTCTCTCCATTGTTCTTGCGAGCTCGAGGAAACCTTCCCTTGGTGCTATTATCACACCCACGTTGAAGAGCTTTTTGTTTGAAAGAAAAGACTTTATCTCCTTTCCATTCACAAGGTCTTCTTCCTTCACCACGAGATCAATGGGTGGACTCAACTGCTCCACAACCGCTCGAAAAGCATCTCTGTGTTCCTCGAATAGGTGCGAGATGTCACTCTGGAAGATGATGTCTCCGCCATCACAAAACAGGATCTGATCGTACTCAGGATGATTCTCAAGAAAAATGGCAAGATTGATGAAACGCGTGTTGTTTATGAGTCCAGAACGCTCCACAGCCGGAAAGTTGATAACCTCTTTAGGAAGTCCTGTGAGACCGTAGTTTATGACGAGAACGTCCGTTTTGCTCAGATCCACATTTTCCTTCAGAGATCTGTACCAGTCGTTCACAAGGAAATCCTGTATCTTTTCATTGCCTGCTGTTGCTATGAGGTTCAAGAAAATCCCTCCTGAGTTTCTTTCTGAGATTTGCCATCTCTATCGCCACCATGGCTGCTTCAAAGCCCTTGTTTCCACTTTTTGCTCCTGCCCTGTTGAGTGCCTGCTCCAGGGTATCGGTGGTGAGAACACCGAACACGATTGGAACATCCGAATTCATATTGAACTGAGCCACCGCTTTGCCTATCTCGTTCGCCACCACGTTGAAGTGGTACGTCTCTCCCCTTATCACAGCACCGAGAACGATTATAGCATCATGCACACCGAGATCGAGGAGTCTCTTGAGCGTGTATATCGCTTCCATACTTCCCGGAATTCTCACAACCGTTATGTTCTCGTCTGAGACACCGTGTCTTTTCAGCCCGTCGAGCGCTCCCTCGAGGAGTTTCGAAGTGACAAGGTCGTTGAACCTAGGAACGACTACGGCTATCTTCAAACCTTCTCCTCTGTAGTCTCCCTGAACAACCTTCATGAATTCACCTCCCTGAAGATTTCTTCGAGTTCGTGTCCGAGCTTTTTCATTTTTGTCGAAAGATAGAACCTGTTGTGAGGTGTTACTCTTCCGTACAGTCTCTTCGTTTCGACAACTTCGATCCCGTATTTTTCAAGACCAACCGTCTTTCTTTGGTTGTTGGTGAAGAGAAGAACCCTTTCGATGCCAAGGGCTTTCAAGATCTGCGCTGCCGGTGCGTAATCTCTTTCGTCTTCAGAAAAACCAAGAACTCTGTTTGCCTCCACCGTGTCCAAACCTTTGTCCTGAAGAGAATAGGCTGCAATTTTGTTCGAAAGGCCGATTCCTCTCCCTTCCTGTCTCAAATAGATCAGGATACCTCCGTGAGCTGACATGTATCTGAGAAAATTCGCAAGTTGTGAACCACAGTCACACTTCAAAGATGAAAGAACGTCTCCTGTTACACACTCTGAGTGAATTCGCACCGGAACTACTTCTCCAAAGGGTTCTTTGACGACGGCAAAATGTTCTTTGTTGTCAAGATGATTCTCAAAGGAGACGATTTTAAAGACACCAAAATCCGTTGGAAGGTTGGCTTCTGCCTTCTTCGTTATGAGCTGTTTTTTCCTTATGAATTCCTGCCAGACCTCTTCCATTTCCAGAACAGGAAGTGAGAATTTTTCTGCGAGGCGAAAGACAAAATCCAGATCATGGGAATCTCCTCGATCGCTCAGGATCTCAATTATCACCGCATACCGGTTGTATCCTGCCAGTTGTACAATTTCTAAAGATGCCTCCGTGTGTCCCTGGCGCCGCTGAAACCCCACGCCTCCGAGTACTGCAACATGCCCCGGGTATCTGAACTCGTGGAAGAACTTTCCTTCTGCTACCTTCCTGCACGTTTCTGCCCTTTCGGATGCGGAAATTCCCGTTCCACTTCCCCAGTCCACTGGCAAGAAGTAGTTGGCTTGGTAGTTGGAGGAAAGCTTTACAAAGCCCCTTCTTAGAAGGTCTTCTTCGTCGGCTGCTACACAGAAAAGCCCTTTTCCGTGGGTGACGAAGAAATTTGCAACCTCTTCTGTGATCAGTTGGGCCGGAAAGACAAAATCCGCTTCGTTTTCTCTCTTTCTGTCAACAAGAACGGCGGGTTTACCACTCTCGAAGAATTCTCTCAGACTTTCCACTCTCTATCACTCCCTTCAGATAACGTGCGATGATGTCTATTTCGTAGTTGACAGGATCTCCCGGAATCAGAAACCGAAGATTCGTGTTATGAAAGGTGTGTGGAATCACCTGGACGCTGAAGGTATCCAGAGACGTTTCAACAACGGTGAGACTCACTCCGTTCAGTGCAATGGAACCTCTGGGAACCACAGCCCACCTTTCTTCTGGCATGGAAAAGAACATGAAAACACTGCCGCCCCGCCTTTCTGAGCCAACAAACCGTACTACACCGTCTACGTGCCCTGTAACCAGATGACCACTCACACTGCTTCCAAAAGTTAATGCCTTCTCGAGGTTGTAGAATCGAGACACAGAAAGATTCGTCCTTCTTTTTGTTTCTTCTCCCACATCGAACCAGTACTCGTTCTCTGAGACTCCAGAAACAGTCAAACACACTCCGTTCACGGCCACGCTTTCTCCCACCTCAACTTCCCACGTTCTTTTGAAAAATAATCTCCCTTCCCTGAACACACCCTCTTCTACCCTCTGGATTATCCCCGTGAACACGGTCTCATCTCCAGGAAAAGTTCTGTGTCGGTGTGCTCTGATCGCACTATTCTGAACCTTGGTGGATCACTCACGGAGGATCTGTAGCCAGAAAAAACATCCAAACCTTCTCCGAATACCTTCGTAGAGTAAAATGCAAAAACTACATCTGCGTATTCGAGAAACTCTCCGAGCACCTCAGAACCTCCCTCCACAAGAACAGAGTCCACACCTTTCTCGTAGAGGACTTTCAGGATACCACCCACAGAGCAATCATTCAGCACTTTTTCCACATGGACCGGATATTTTGCTTCTTTGTTTTCTGTGAAAACGATCACTCGAGCGTTGTCTTCAAATACTCTGTAACTTCCTCCGCTCAAAATCCCCCTGCGATCGAGGATTACCCTTGTGGGATTTCTTCCACCTTTCAGTCTGCAGGTCAGTCTGGGATCATCTTTCAGAACGGTTCTGGCACCGACAAGAACGGCAGAATACACGTTTCTCATCTCATGGGCTTTGTGTCTCAGGTCCTGTGTGATCCATTTGGAGTTGCCTTCAGCGTCGGCTATCTTTCCGTCAAGAGTTGAAGCGTATTTCAAAGCGATGAAAGGCCTGTTTTCTGTTACGTACGTGATGAAAAACTCGCAGAGTTTTTTCACCTCTTCTTCCAGCACTCCTTCGACCACTTCTATTCCGTGTTTTTTGAGTTTTTCCACACCACTTCCTGAAACAGGGTTGGGATCTCTCATTCCGATTACTACTTTTTTTATCCCGCTTTCGATGATCAAGTCTGTGCACGGAGGGGTTTTCCCATGATGATCACAGGGCTCAAGGGTGACCACAAGGGTGGTTCCAGTTAGATCTTCCCCTTTCCTTTTCGCGCTTTCTATCGCCACCCGTTCGGCGTGTGGCCCACCAAAATAGGGATGAAACCCTTCCGATATGATCCTTCCTTCCTTCACTACAACGGCACCGACGGGAGGATTGGGATTCACTCTTCCAAGCCCTTTCTTTGCAAGTTCTATTGCTCTTTTCATGAACCTTTCGTACACATTTTCACCCCTTTTTAAAGAGAAAAGGGACCCTCTCGGGTCCCTGATGGTCTACACTCTTCGCTCTCTCCCATCCGGACTTTCACCGTCGGCCCCGGAATTCCACCGGGTCAACCCCCAGAAGGGGGCTCGCGGGCTTTCACCGCCGGTCGGGAATTCCACCCTGCCCCGAGAGCGATCTTCGAAACTATTCAGTTTCTTCCATTGTATCGGTTTCTCTTTTCTGGAAGATGAACTTATTTTTTCAGATAATTCTTTCTCATCTCTTCGTTTTCTGGAAGAGAAAGGATTTCTTCTATCACCTTCTCTACCTGTTCGTCACTCTTTGTCCTTGGGTCTCTGTAGAGAACTTCTTTTATGATCCTTATATCACCCGTGAGGAACGCTTCGAGTGCCATCTCCATTCTCATGATCCTCGGTCTCAGATAATACTTCACCACACGTTCTGGAAGTGGTGGGGCGATCTTTTCTGGATGGATACCGTCCCTGTCCACAACTGCTGGAACTTCAACAACCACATCGTCGTCGATACCCTGTATGATACCTTTGTTTGGAATGTTTATCACAAATCTACTTCTGTTGTCGTTGAGCAGGGCATCGATGAAAGGAATGTGCTGTTCACCGCTCTTTTTTTCAGGATCGAGAATCTTTTCCACTTCAAGGACGAACTGTTTTTCCGAAAGATCCTTTCCAAGAACACTTCCAAGGTCGGAGAGCCTCGCGGACGGATTTTCTTTGATGAACTTTGCCACCTTCTTTGTGATCTCCGTTACCTTTCCAAGTGTGTCCTGGTACCATTTCCAGCCTATTTCAGAATCTGCTCCTCCCCAGGGTTCACCGTACCATTTCTTCTTGGTCTCAAGATCCCTGTGGTACCTCCACGAAGAGTTTCTCACGGTGTCACCGATGGGCATCACACCGTAGAATCTGTACATGTCTATCGCAGCGGGAGAGAGCTGGTCGTTGAAGGGGTTCTCTGGTTTCCAGTCTTTCGATTTTTCACTGATCCATCTATCTAGAAGTGGGTACGCATCCTCGCCGTTGTATCTGAACCTGTTCAACCATATTCCGTGGTTCACACCGGCAACCTGCCAGTCTACCCTGTTTTCTTCCAGCCCCAGTTTCTCTACGATCTCCATCACGCCGTAGTGTCCATGGCAGAATCCCACTGCCTTTATGGGAACCGTTCTTGTCACAAGGGTTGTTCCTTCAAAGACAGGATTTGCCGCCTGCAGATACCACGCCTTTGGAGAGAGTCTCTCTATTTTCCTTGCGATATCCACGAAGTACTTGAGCTGGTTGTAGTTTGAAAACGTGTAGTAGTCGGAGACCATGTTGAACTCCTGCGCGTCTATTCCTCTGTAGTATCCGTACTTTTCGCTGATCCTTCTGACCTTTTCAAGATAGGTGTGGCCACCCACCATCGCTGTGTTTATCACAAAATCCGCATCAGCGATGGCTTCGTCTACGCTTGTTGTCTTTTCAAACTTCAGGTCGGCTCCCACTTCTTCAACGTACTTTTTTGCTATGGTCAGAACCGCATCTAGCCTTTCTTCGTCGATGTCCATGAGGGTAACGGTACTTCCGGAAAGACCGGGAGTTTTGCAAAGGTCGCTCACGAGCCTCAGTGAGAAAACGGCACTTCCTGCTCCGATGATACCGATCTTCACAGCTGGCATACCACTACCTCCCCATTCTTTGATTTCCCAATCACACTATACAACCTGTGCGAAATCTTTTCGAAAATTTATGTACTTCGTCAAGAAAAAACAAAAGCCGGCTTTCGCCGGCTGTTAAAGACCAGAATTTTTTCACACTCTCTTGTACAATCTGTACCTTCCAACTCTGAGGTCGATCGGCTTTAAGATCCTGAACGATCTTCTTCCAACGGGCACCTTCACGACTCCTCCATCCACATGGAACTTCTCACCGGTGAAGATGTCGAAAAGAGGAGTTGCGTTCATGATCTTTCCATCCGGAAGGGAGAGAACAACGTTTTTTTCCTCTTCAGGATTCACCACAACGATCGTGTCTTGAAGAGGATGCGGGGCTTTCCTCATGAAGGCAAGTGGCTTTTCTTTCAAAAGTATGAACTCGCCAAACCTCAAACCAGGATCGGTTCTCCTGAACCTGATCATCTTCTTGTAAAACTCAAACAACTCCATGTCCCACTTTTCCCTGTTCCATTCCATGGTGGCTCGACACTCCGGATCTTCTCCACCTGTGAGGCCTATCTCTGTTCCGTAATAGACGAGCGGAACGCCCGGATATGTGAACTGAAGCACTATAGCGAGTTTTCTGAGATCTTTGACTGGGACCGTCGTTGCAAGCCTTGGAGTATCGTGGCTGTCTAGCATGTTCCAGCACCCGAAGATGTTCTTTGTTTCTCTGTAAGCCCTTTCGAGTTCTGTCCCTATAGAATCCGTTTCTCCGTTCACATAGCTCAAAACAAGGCTCCTGAAATTGTAGTTCATCAATCCATCGACCATTTCCCATCCTGCCGGGTAGGTCCATATCTCGCTCACAAGATACTTTTCAGAAGAGAATTCCTTTACTTTCATGTTGATCCACAGGTTGACCAGAGGTCCAAGGTCGTGACCACAGTCGAGCCTCCAGCCGTCCACACCCACTTCCAGGTAGTGTTGAACGACTTTCAATATGTATTCTCTCACCTCTTCAACTTCCACGTTCAGTTCGGGCAAACTTCCCACGTCGAACCAAGATCTGTGCCTGTCTCTGTAAAGAAAGAAACGGTTCACGTATTCAGGATCTTTCTTCCTTGCCTTTTTGAACCAGGGATGCTGACTTCCAACGTGGTTGAACACACCGTCCAGAATGAGTTTGATGTTCCTGCTGTGAAGAACTTTCAGAAGGTGTACAAAGGCTCGTTTTCCTCCGAACTGTGGATCGATCTTGAAATAATCTATCGTATCGTATTTGTGATTTGTATCGGAAAGAAAGATAGGAGTGAGGTAAACTGCGTTAACTCCGAGTTCTTCTAAGTAATCGATCTTCTCTGCTATTCCCCATAGATCTCCTCCGTAGAAGACCTTCACGTGCTGAGCACCGGGAAGTTTTCGAGGAGGAACCCCCCATTTTTCGATGGTTCCCCCTCGTTTCAGATAAAGATCTTTTTTGTCCTCGACGGTCTTTCCTTTGCCGATGAAAAACCTGTCCGGGAATATCTGGTACACAACACTGTCGTATACCCAACTTGGTATGGGATACATCATCCTTTCACCGATCCTTTCGTGAGTCCACCGACTATGTATTTCTGAAGTGACAGGAACAGAATCACCATCGGTGTCATACCGAGAAGAGCAGCTGCCGTGAAGAGCCCCCATTCTGTTTCATATGCTCCCGTTGAGAACGTCCAGAGGCCAAGGGCATAAGTGTAATTCTTAACATCCTGCAGGATGATTCTTGCAAGGACGAATTCGTTGAACGTCCCTATGAAGGTCAATATCACGATAACGGATAGAATGGGGAGTGCAAGTGGGACGACTATCTTGTAAAACGTCTGAAAGCGTGTGGCACCGTCTATCATGGCGGCTTCTTCCAGAGACGAGGGTATCGTGTCGTAGAAACCTTTTATGAGATACATGTTGTACGCTATGTTACCAAGGTAAGCGAATATCAAACCACCCAGGGAATCGAGTCCCAAAAAGGGTAAGAACTGCCCGATGAGTTTCAGAAGTCCGTATATAGCGACCATGTACATGATGGCCGGGAACATCTGTATCAAAAGGAGTGCCATGATTCCGTACTGTCTTCCCCAGAACCTCATCCTGCTGAACGGATACGCTGCGAGCGCACAGACAGCCGTTGTGATTATAGAAACAAGTCCTGCGACGACGACGGAGTTTGCAACCCATCTGAGGAAGTAGTGTCTTGTCTTCTGTTCCCAGATTTGCGCTACTCTGTAAAGGTCTCCGTCAATCTTTTTGAAGTCACTTCTGAGTTCCTTCAAGGGGACACTGTCCATGAGGGATCCTGCCTTTCTTGAAGCAACGGCGGTGTTGGTGAGAACTTCCTGAACGAAGTTCATCTTCACCAGATCGTAGAGCATCTGAAGGTGTTCAGACGAGACAAAAACCCCTCTGTACGAAAGATCAAGAAGGTTTGGATAACTTCCTTTGAAATCGTAAAGCACCTTTCTGGAGTTTTCAAGGATGTCCAGAGCGTTTTTGTAACCCGTTTCCATTCTTCTGCTGAACTCTCTGTAATCCTCTATCCAGGAAAGTTCCGATACCATTTTTCTTATCGTCTGAATAAAACTGTCGTTTCCGTATTGGGAAATGTATAGACTTACAAAATTTTTTGAAGTTCTGTATATAGACAGCAGCTTTATCTGGGTTGCACTGTTGAAAGATTTTATATCTTCAACGACCCTCTTTCTGTTTTCTATTTCGTAGGAGAACACCCTCAGGTCCACATACCTTTTTGCCAGGGATATTCTGCTTTCTTTCTGAGAAGCGGTGTTTGTGAGTGTTGTCAGACTCTTCTTTAGGCCTTCCAGCCTGGAATTCAGGAAAGCCAGTTCGTTCTGCAGATCTTTCAATTCTTTCGCCTTCTGAATGAACGAATCGATGTTTTCACTCATCTGCTTCAGAACTCCATCAACAGTTGGTATAACTTCCTCGAACGACTGTAGAAAGTTCCTGTAGAGAGACTTCTTCGTTATGTTACCATCCTGAAGAAGGAGTTCCTTCATCTCCAGAAGTGACTCTTTCATTTTTGCTACACTGCCGGCAAGGTCTTTCAGGTCAGAGAAGGAGGATATCTTTTCGTGCAAAATGGACAGTTCAGAGATCGCTTTCTCGATGGAATCTTTCACAGCGCTATCGTCGGGGGTGAACATTGTTTCGATCTGGCTTTTGCTGATGCTTCTAAGCATTTCTGAAAGGTCGGCCAGTATCTCGGTCGCAAAATCAATGTCTGGTTTCAAGATCTCAAGAACTTTCTGTTTGTCCAGGATCTCTTCTTCGATGACTGCTTTTTGCTTTTCAAGTTGAGAGATCTTTTCCTGAACAGAAGAGATTTCGCTCTGGAGCTTTTCGATATTTTCCCTTACAGATCCAATTTCTTTTTGATAGATCAACTCCATATCAGAAAGGGCATTTTTGAGGTCGTCCTGTGTGTTCACGGAATAGCCGACCAGTCTTTCGAGTTCATCTTTCAGAGCAGAAAATTCTGAACTTTTTAAATTTTTTCCTTTCAGTTTCTCGTACAGAGCAATCGCAAGTTCCTGAGGTTGGGGAACAGGTGTCTTCTCCAGTTCTTTCTTTACAGCGTTTTCTATCTTTTCCAGAACACTCTCTGTATGAGCCTTCACTTCTTCTACTCTCTCTGAAAAGGTCTCTTCTGTCTTTGTGTACCTTCTATAGGAATCCTCCAGAAGTTTCCTGGTTTCATTCAGGTATCCATCGAACCTGCTGATGCGATCTTCGATGAGTTTTTCGGCTTTTTCTCTTGTCACATCTTTGAAAGGTTCAACACGTGAGACAAGACTCTGCATCTCCTGGATCAGAACAGGAAGGTTCTTCTCCGGTGCCACAAGGTCCTTGTAGTGTTGCAGTGTGAGGCGGGAGGAGAAGAGTTTTGGTGAAAAGGCCGCTTCGTCCCTTCTGAAAGAAGTGGACACCACCCAGACTATCGGAAAGAGAACAACTATCACCAGAATGATCAAAAGGATGTGTGTCAATAGTCTGTTTCTTTTTCTCACCATCACTCGCTCACCTCTTCAAAGGCTCCGGAGAGTTTGAAGTTCACAAAGCTGATACCACCGACCAGGAAGAAGATAATGATGGATATGGCACTTGCGAATCCAAAGTCCTGACCCCTTCCACCTTCAAACGCCAGTTTATAAACGTAAGAGATGAGAATATCCGTGTGTCCAACAGGTGTTGTGGCACCTGCCATCGCAGGACCACCGCCGGTGAGAAGGTATATGTTCACAAAGTTGTTAAAGTTGAAGGCAAAACTTCCAACAAGCAGGGGTGCCACCGTTGTCATCAAAAGAGGGAAGGTGATGGTCCAGAACCTTCTCCATCTTCCAGCACCATCTATCGACGCTGCTTCGTACAACTCTTCCGGTATGCTCTGAAGTGCTCCAAGAGAGACGGCCATCATGTATGGGAAACCAAGCCATGTGTTTACAGTGAGAACGGCAACCTTTGCCCAGAAGGGATCGTTGAACCACTTTACAGGTTCCAGACCAAGAAGTGGAAGAACAAATCTGTTCAATATTCCGTAAGTCTCGTTGAACATACCATTCCTCCAGACCAGAACGGAGATGAACGCTGGAACGGCCCAGGGAATGATGAGCAATGTTCTGTAGATGTTCCTTCCACGAAGGCTTCTGTCGTTCAAAACCAGAGCCAGGGAAAGTCCAATGGCAAATGTGAAAAGAACGCTCAAAGCGGCCCAGGTGAAGGTCCAGGTGAACACTTTGAAGAAAGGACCTGAAATCTTCGGATCAGTGAATATTCTGGAGAAGTTTTTGAAGCCAATGTAATCCATGTATCCGACAACAAATATTTCTTTTCCGTTTCTGTCGTAATCGTAGAAAGCACCGTCTTTCTCAGCAAGTTTTCTTCCTGTGAGGTTGTTTTTCACCACCAGTTTTGTAACGATCTTTCCGTTTTCAAAGGATTCTTCCAGAGAGAGCGAATAGAGTCTTTTCACCGGGTAAAAATACCATTTCCCGCTTTCGCTTATCCTCAACATCAGCATCTGATCGTCGTACCAGAATTCTGCTCTGTTCAGATGTTTTTGAGCGATGTTCACCTTGAAAAACGGTTCGTTTTTCTTCAAAGAAGGATCATCTGGAGAGTAGAGGGGTTTGTAAACTTTCCCGTTCGAGGTGATCGCGTCCACATCTTCCAGTGAGGAAACGGGCCAGGGAACAAATTCGTAAGTGGTACCGTCCAGTTGAACTGTTCCTTCCTTGACTGAAAAGAGTGAAGATTCCCTCAGAAGAACTTCATTTCCACTCTTTTTGGTTACAACGGGCTTTTCAGCGAGGAATATCCTTCCACCGTCTTCGAACAAGATCAGGAAATCCTCTGTTGGTTTCAACCCTTCGTAGACACTGAAAACCATGTAATTAACAGGGGTTGAATCTTCTGGTACGTAGGTGAAGTTTGGATCGAAGAGGATCCTTTCTATCGCTTCTTGTCTTGTCATCAGGTGACCCGTTCCGTAATTTGTAAACGCAATCTTCACGGTGAAGTATATCGGATACAGTACAAGAACGAAAAGCAGAATGAGAGCAGGGATGGTGTATCTGTAAGGATAGGCTTTGGGGTTGAACACAAAAAAGTCTATGAGAACAAGAAGAGTCAGAAGGACGATCCCCAGTTCATAATAAGCATTCTGAAAAAGAAAAACACCGGCCCATACGATTCCGGCATTGAAGAGTGCAAGAAGCATTATCAGAAAAACTCTTAGAATGCTTTTCACAGCACTCAGACCTCCCTGGATTTTTAAAAGAGGGGGAGCATCCCCCTCTTTATACTGCTTGTGAGTTGACATCTTATTTTTCGATCTGTGCTCTGATCTTCTCGACTGCTTCCTTTAGGGCATCTTCAACGGAAGCCTGGTCGTTTATTATGATGCTGAGGGCATCTCCCATAGCAGACCAAACAGGTGCCATCTCCGGAACATTTGGCATTGGCACTCCCATGGATGCGCTCTCTGTGAACGCAACTACGTCGGGATTGTCTTTTACAAGTTCAAGAACGTCTTTTCTTGCAGGAAGTCTAGGATCTGCAAGGTAGAGTTTGTACATGGTGTCTTTCTTTGCAATGAAGCTCGTGAGAAATTCGATTGCGATCAGTTTGTTCGGGGATTTTGCGTTGATCATGAATCCCTGAACACCGACGAACGGTTTTGCAGGAACACCCGGCTCAAGTTCTGGTATGGGGGCAACTGCGTAGTTGATTCCGGCATCTTTGTAAGCTTTTGTTGCCCATGGACCGTTGATGATCATGGCAGCGAGACCTTCTTTGAACATGGAATCCATCGTTCCGTAGTTATCACCCGGTGTGAGAATTCCTTCGTCTATCATCCTCTTTATGAGTCTGGCACCCTTTATAGCTCCCTCGTTCGCAAGACCGATGTCTGTTACATCCAGACCTTCACCTGTCTGTTTAAACACGTACCCACCGTAACCCAAAATGAACGGAGCGGAGAAGTAGAAATTAGCAACATCGTAGATGAAGCCTCTGACCTCTCCTCCGTATTCCTCATCGATCTGCTTTGCAAGTGAGATGAGTTCCTCCATGGTTTTAGGAGGTTCGGGAACGTAGTCTTTGTTGTAAATGAGTGCAACTGCTTCCATGGCATAGGGAACACCGTAGAGTTTTCCACCGTAGGAGAAGGCATTGAGGGCTGTTTCGTAGAAGTTTTTCAGATCGGCAAAATTCGGTATGGGTTCTATCAAACCGTTGACGGCGAGTTCTCCAACCCAGTCGTGTGCACCGACGATGATGTCTGCACCCTGTCCCTGTGGAGCGGCGGTCAGGAACTTGGACTTGATGCTACCGAAATCAACGTACTGAACTTCGACAGGAACCCCGTATTTTGCCTTGAACTCTTCTCCGAGTTTCTGAAGGATGTCAACTTGCTTTTCGGAGCACCAGATGGTGAGTTTAACCTGCGCTAACATCAAAACGGACACCAGAACCAGCATCAGAACAAAGAGCCTCTTCACCGTACGCACCTCCTTTTGTTAATAAAAGTTTCACCATCACGAAATTCATACAACGTTCCACCCAGGATTTTAACACCAATTTTTTATTGTGTCAATTTGTGTCAATCCGTACTTAATAAGGATGAGTCTCTCCGAATACGCAATGTATCATGGTTTTCGATAGAACGGCCAAATTTTTGTTAACCCTCTTGACACGATGTGAATTCAGAGTTAATATAAACGATCGGAAGTGTGTTAATTTATTGACACTGTAATGTTTTGCCAAGAAGGAGGAGCTGTTGTGAGAAAATCTCTTCTTATAGTGTGTTTGACGATCTTCGTCTTTATTTCCTCCTGTGTTCAAACGAGTGGCCAGCAATTTCAGTCAACTAGTCTTTTCCCTATTTCTTCCAACGGTTCTTCTGTTAAATACCCGGTAATTTATGAAATATTCATAAGATCTTTCTACGACAGTGACGGTGACGGCGTAGGAGATTTCAATGGGGTAATACAAGAGATTGATTACCTTAAAGAGCTAGGAATAGACGCTGTTTGGTTCATGCCTTTCAACGAATCTGTTTCGTACCATGGTTACGACGTGGTCGATTATTACGATGTTGAAGATGATTATGGAACGATGGAAGATTTTGAAAACATGGTTCAAGAACTCCACAAAAACGGTATCAAAGTCATCATGGATCTTGTGATCAATCACACCTCCGACCAGCATCCCTGGTTCAGAGACGCTGTAGAGAATACAAGGAATTCACCATACTGGAACTACTACATCATGAGCCTTGAAGACCACTCCGGTCAGGATCACTGGCACTGGAAGGTGAATTCCAGGGGTCAGAAAGTCTGGTACTTTGGACTTTTTGGTTACACAATGCCCGACTTGAACCACGACAATACTTCTGTGAAAGATGAAGTGAAAAAAATAGTGGATTTTTGGCTATCCAAAGGTGTGGACGGTTTCAGAATAGACGCTGCAAAGCACATATACGGATGGTCGTGGGATGACGGTGTTGTAGCATCTGCTGAGTATTTTGAGTGGTTCAAAGATTACGTTCTTTCAAAAAAACCCGATGCAATAATCGTGGGTGAGGTATTCAGTGGAAACGTATCTGATCTTTCGATTTACCCCATTTCCGTTTTCAACTTCGCCCTCATGTATGGAATACGAAACAACCTCGAGGGAATAGATGGTCTTCTGGAGAACAACTGGGTTGAAAATTCTTTTCCTTTTCTGGAAAATCACGATCTGAACCGCTTTTTCTCACACGTTCAGGATGTATACAACTTGTTCGACGCTTCTGGCTACGAACTCATAAAAAAGCGCGTGGCTTTGTGGTATTTTCTGCTTTTCACGTTGAAGGGATCTCCTGTGATCTACTATGGAGGGGAAATAGGAACAAGGGGTTTCAAGTGGTACGGTCCCATCTACGATGAACCCCTGAGAGAACCCATGCAGTGGTACGCAGAAGGTAGTGGTGAGGGACAGACTTTCTGGACCAGGGAAATATACGATGCTCGTGGTGTGACATATGGAAACGCAAATGTCGATGGATGTGTGTACGATGACCCGTTCGATGGATTCTCAGTTGAGGAACAGGAGAACGATCCTAAGAGTCTTTTGAACTTCTTCAAGTTCATGCTGGGTTTTCGAAAAGAACATGAATCCATTTTGAATGGAGATCAGAGAATCTTCAGAGACTGGAAAAATCTGATAGCGTTTTACAGATACTCTTCCAACGAAGAATTACTCGTCGTCGTGAATCCAGATCCGGTCTGGCCAAACAGTTTCAGTTTCGAAAAAGATATGACCATGATCCTCGAGGTGGACTTCGAGAATTTCACCTGGAGCGAAAAAAACAATTTCTTTTCTTCAGGAGAAAACTTCGAGGTTTCCCCCATGAAGGGATACATTTTCAAAAGTGAGGAGGTGCGAAAATGAAGAAACTTCTTCTGGTTCTTCTGGTCGTTTCGTTTCTGCTCTACGGATGTCTGAGAACACCGCCCGTTGTTAAGGAAATGGTTTCTGTGGATGGGAATCTGAGTGACTGGGGAGAAAAAGTAAAGTCCGATCCCACTGACGATTCAAAGTGGGGAGCAGACAACGAACTCTTGAAGGCAGGGCTTTTGTTCGATGGAGAAAATGTGTACATTTCTGGTGAATATGTTCTTGGTGGTGACGGCAATCAAAACGTATTTCTGGCTTTGATCGACCTTGTTGGTGTGAGTGGAGCACAGGAAGTTTCTTACACAGGACTGAACGGGGCAACGAGAGAGTTCAAAAATTCTCAGGGTGACATAGACATCATAGTCGAAGTAGCCCAAAATAACAGTTACAAAGTCTGGAGAGTAGCGCAAGACGGCACGCTGACAGAGATAACAGATCAGGTGAGTGCGCAGTTTGGAACAGGTTCTACAATAGTTGAGCTTTCAATACCTATCACTGAACAGGTCGATCAGGTAAAGGCTGTCTTTGCCATCAGCGGTGGAACAGGCGGAGGAAAACAGTGGATTGGAGACTTCTATCCCAACCAGCCTGATCACGACGCAACATCGGATGGGGGGCTTACACAGCCAGCATCCGTTGTGAACTTTGTTGTGTGTGACAGCCAAGGTAATGTGACAGAAGAGATAAATCAGACAGAACCTACTCCAAGTGAAGAACAGCCCGCTCCACAACCCACAGCTACGATAACCGTAGATGGAGATTTGAGTGATCTTGGAACTCCCGTTGCAACAAGCACAAATCCTGGTGGAGGAAATGGAGCAGATCTGTACTAGCTCTATGTGACATACGATGCAACGTATCTTTACATAGGGTTCGATACTAAAAACACAGCAATCGATTCTGAGAACACTGGATCCTGGGATGTTGCATACGGAATAGGAATCGATACAAAACCTGGTGGTTATTACACTGGAGACAGCGATGCGTGGGGAAGAAAGATAAACTTCGACGCTGGATACGCTGTGGACTACGAGATCTATTTCTGGTGGATTGGAGGATCTGGCCTGGATAGCGACAATTTCTGCATATGGACTGGATCGGGCTGGGATTACAAATCAATAAGTGATGTTTCCGGAACGTTTGCCCACACAGGGGACACAACAGACGGTCTTCAGACGATGGAGATAGCGATTCCATGGAGTGCCATAGGTGGAAAACAGGATGTGGCTTTGATCGTCTGGGTAACAGGCGGATATGGTTCTTCAGCTGTAGACAGCATTCCTGATGATAGTACTATTGGTGATAACAGCAATGAATGGGGTGATTCTGATACATTCACAAACTTGTACTTTCTCAATGTAAACTGAGGGGGTGAAGATCTTGAAGAAGTTGATTCCTGCTTTTTTGCTGATTGTGTTTCTTTCTGGATGTATGACTTTGCTCAACATAAAGCTTCTAGATGGGGTTTATGTCGTTGGTGACTTTTCAAACGGAGTACCGAGTCCAGAGTACAAAATGACGCTTCAGGGTGGTTTTTACACCCTGGAGCTTCCCTCCTCCGTTTTGAACTTTGAAAATGACATCGCGTGGTATCAGGTCGTGGTCGTCGAAAATGGAGAGGTGGTGAAGACCTCTTCTGGGATTCCGCTGTGGAAACAACTCGTAGGAGAGAGCGTTACAGTGTACGCAACACCGAACCTGATGGAAAACAACACGGCAAAAGGAGTGGGAGACTCAGAAAAAGAAACACCTCCCTGGTACTGTGCTGGAGATTTCAACAACTGGGCACCTGAAGAGATGACCCTTCAAGATGGAAAGTTCATACTGAACACGGGATACACCATTTCTTCCGGTGAAACGGTGAAATACAAAATCGCAAGAAGCGAGGGCTGGAAACCATACGAAGAACAGTTCGACGGGACAAGTTACAACGCTGGATACGGTATGGACGCAACCTTCACCGCCGACAAAGATGGAACGCTCGTCATAGAGTACGATCCACGAACAAGCACGCTTCAAGCACGTGTGGAGTGAGGTGAGAAAGATGAAAAAATTCTGGATACTCATCTTCAGCGTGTTGATTTTGAGTTATGCGTTCTCCTTCTCCCCGTCAGGATCCATGAAGGTTGGCTATTCCTACGATCTGGAAAATCAGACCGGGTCGAACTACACAGAACTCTATCTTTCGGGGAACAACCTCTCCGGCGAGTTCACAACGAAAGATCTGAAACTCGACTCCGGATACATAAACCTCGATACAGACTTGATAGACTTCAAGGCGTATTACAACAGGTTGTTTGGTTCTACAGGAGACTGGATGGGAATATACACCTTTGACGACGATGGAGAGCAGAGAAACGGTGTTGAGGTCACATCCTTTGGATTCAGGGGCGTGATCGCAGGCGATGTTCAGTACCTTCAGTACCGTGGCAATCTTTCTGATATTTCTTTCAGCATGATGGCAGGAAAACATTCCTCGGTCAACGACATTTACTTTGATTTCAACTGGGAGCCCAACCTGAGATACTTTGGAGAAGTCGGCGTGAGTTACGAGGAAAAAGTGGGCGCAGAGAATTTCTTCTACATGATGGGAATCTCCTCCGTTGACTGGAAACACGGTGTGAAGATAACTGGTGTTGGATCCGAAACGCGTCTGGATTACTGTGACTTCGTGAACGACAACAGCCTGAAAGGGGAGATACTCGCAAACCTCTGGACAACGCTGGGAGATTTCAAACTCTGGATGGATTACAGGTTCAAGTCAAAAACCCCAAAGTACGGTTTTGAATACTCAATAAACGACTTCTGGTTCAAGGCCTGGAAAGAAGGAACGAAGTTTGACTCCGATATCCTCAACTGGGACGATTTTGGAATGGAAGTAGGAAAGAACTTCACTTTCATAGGCTTCAATGGAAAGGTCTCTTACAAGTTTGGAAAGCCTGCTCACGATTCCACAACGGCCCTGGGAGAAGTTTTCTATGCAGAACTTTCCAGATCCTTTGGGAACATCAACTTCTTCGCCAAATGGCAGTACTTGAACACACTCTACACAAAGGATTACACAGCCTATTACGAGTTGAAGGTATCCCAGGGAAGTTCTGAGTTCAAAATCGCCCTCGGTGATGGAGATTTCTCAAGCAAAACGACGTTTCAGAAAAAGGTTACCCTTGAATTTTCAACATGGTGGTAAGGAGGTGCTTGGGGCATGAAAAAGATCCTGCTTTTTGCTGCTTTGATAATGAGTATCTTTGCGTTCTCTGATGTCTTCGTCGAAAACGGCAAGGTGGTTTTCACCTTCCAGTGGGAAGGTGCAAAAGTGGTTTATCTTGCCGGAAATTTCAACAACTGGAGTCCAACGGCTCTTCCGATGAAAGAAGTTGAACCTGGACTCTGGAGAGCAGAACTCGAACTTGAACCTGGAACGTACCAGTACAAGTACGTGATAGATGGAACCACTTGGAAAGAGGATCCGAACGCTCCCGGATACGTGGACGACGGATTCGGGGGCTACAATGGAATATTCACACTTGTGGAAAAGGACGGAGAGCTCTTCATAGTTGCTTCTCAGAAGAAGGGAGAGGAAAAGAAATACGAACCCAATCCGGAAAGGGAAGACACTATCTTCGTTGAAGATGGCGTTGTGGTAATCAGGTACTACAACCCCGATGCGGAGTTTGTAACCATAGCCGGAAACTTCAACAACTGGAACGCAGAGGAGATAGAAATGTATCCAGTAGAGGACAGCTGGTGGGAAGGAGTACTGGAACTCGAACCTGGTATCTACGAATACAAGTTTGTCGTCAACGGAGAAGAGTGGGTCACAGATCCGAACGCGTTTGCGTTCGTTGACGATGGATTCGGTGGAAAGAACGGAGTTTTCGAAGTCTACGAAGAGAACGGAGAGTTGAAGGTGAAATCTCCTGTTGAAGAGGAAGAAAGCGTCGCTGAAGAAAAAGAACCTGTCGTTCAGGAAAAAACGCTCGAAGAAGGCCTCAGTGTGGAAGATGGATACGTTGTCTTTGTCGTGAAGAAACCGGAAGCCTCCGAAGCCTACGTTGCCGGAAACTTCAACAACTGGAGCACAACTGCAAATCCAATGGAAAGAAAAGGAGACCTGTGGGTGGCAAAAATTCAACTGAGCCCGGGAACCTACCAGTACAAGTACGTGTTCACAATAGCAGGAAGCCAGGTCTGGCAGGAGGATCCTTATGCTCCTTCCTATGTGCCCGATGGTTTTGGAGGGAAAAATGGTGCCTTCAGGCTCGTGGAGAAAGATGGAGAACTGGTGATAGAACCCCTTGAGGAGAAAGCAGGCGGTGAAACACCGTTCTTTGGAAAGTACTCCATCGATCTTACCTACCAGTATGCAACAGATACCTTTTTGAAGCCCCTTGAAAGTTCCCACGAACTCGTACTCGGTGTGGAAACCGATTTTCTGAAAGCAACTCTTGGTTTTAACCCTGGCGGATCTTTGCTTGAAAGCGCAAAAGTAGATGTAACAAGCGACAGTTTCAGGGTTTTTGGTCATTACAACACACCCATTCTGGGAGAGGAAACACCTTACGAAGACTGGCTCCAGAAAACTGGTTTTGGTCTTGGTTTTTCCGTTCTCTCGTACGAGATCATGGCAGATGTTGGGTTCGACATCGATGCCACAAAGGAAAGATTTCTCCTTGGTGTCTCGGGAGAAAACTTCGGTGCGTATTTTGGTATCAACTACCTTCTTGGAATGGAAAAGGTGAATCTTTTGGGCTTCTTCTCCTTTGATCTTCTCGGTGCCACGACAACCATCTGGGCAGGAACGATTTTCGACAATCCGGTTCTCTACTTCGTGAATCTCTCAATCGATGCCGATGTCTACGATCTGAAATACCTCTATTACGAGAAAACTTCTGCTGATGACAAAGGCCTTTTGAAGGCCAGTCTGGATGTCTTCAATCTGGAACTCTACGGAGACTACAACATGAACAACAACACCTACACCTTGAGTGCTGGGTACGTGTTCGATGATACGTACGTTCTTGGGCTTTCCTACAGATACGGCGATTACAACAACTTCGAAATCGACCCTGACAGAATTTCCGTCTTTGGAGAACTCAGAAACGACACGGCAAAGGCAAGGCTCAGCGTTACATACGATGCTTACAAGAACATCTTCGTGGAATTTTACGGTGAGGTCAACTTCTGAAGGTGAGGTGATCTTTCATGAAGACCAGATTCTGGATCCTGCTTGTTCTTCTTTTCGCTGTACTGATCTTTTCCGAAACTACCATAATAGTTCACTACCATCGGTACGATGGAAAGTACGACGGATGGAACCTCTGGATATGGCCTGTAGAACCCGTTTCCCAGGAAGGGAAAGCCTACCAGTTTACAGATGAAGACGACTTTGGTAAAGTTGCTGTAGTGAAACTGCCTCTTGATCTTACAACGGTGGGGATCATCGTGAGACTCAACGAATGGCAGGCAAAAGACGTCGCGAAGGACAGATTCATAGAGATAAAAGACGGAAAAGCAGAAGTGTGGATCCTTCAGGGAGTGGAAGAGATATTCTACGAAAAGCCAGATACTTCTCCACGAATTTTCTTCGCACAGGCAAGATCGAACAAGGTGATAGAAGCATACCTGACAAATCCCGTTGATACCAAGAAGAAAGGACTCTTCAAAGTCACAGTGGATGGAAAAGAGATACCCATCTCAAGAGTGGAGAAGGCAGATCCCACGGATGTGGACGTGACAAACTACGTGAGGGTCGTTCTCTCTGAGCCTCTGAAGGAAGAAGATCTCAGAAAAGATGTGGAACTGATCGTAGAAGGATACAAACCTGCCAGGGTCATCATGATGGAGATCCTGGACGATTACTACTACGACGGTGAACTTGGTGCCATTTACTCTCCTGAGAGAACGATCTTTAGAGTATGGTCTCCCGTTGCAAAATGGGCGAAGGTGCTTCTTTTCAGAAGCGGAGATGACACAGAGCCGTTCAAAGAAGTGGATATGGACTATAAAGGAAACGGTGTGTGGGAAGCGGTGGTGGAAGGAAATCTGGATGGTGTTTTCTATCTTTATCAACTGGAAAGTTATGGAAAGGTGAGAACAACGGTCGATCCTTACTCCAAAGCAGTTTACGCAAACAGCAAAAAGAGCGCTGTAGTGGATCTTTCCAAAACGAATCCAGAAGGCTGGGAAAGCGACAAAAGGCCACAGATCGGAGGATATGAAGATGCCATAATCTACGAAATTCACATAGCGGACATAACTGGCTTTGAAAACTCCGGAGTGAAGAACAGAGGCCTTTACCTTGGACTCACAGAAGAAGGCACAAAAGGACCTGGAGGAGTGACAACAGGCCTTTCACACCTTGTGGAACTTGGAGTTACACACGTTCACATACTGCCTTTCTTCGACTTCTACACGGGAGATGAACTGGACAAAGACTTTGAAAAGTACTACAACTGGGGCTACGATCCTTACCTTTTCATGGTACCTGAGGGAAGGTACTCAACAGATCCAAGGAATCCATACGCGAGAATCAGAGAAGTCAAAGAAATGGTGAAAGCCCTGCACAGACACGACATAGGTGTGATCATGGACATGGTGTTTCCTCACACTTACGGTATTGGAGAACTCTCTGCCTTCGATCAGACGGTACCCTACTACTTCTACAGGATCGACAAGACAGGGGCATATCTGAACGAAAGTGGATGTGGAAACGTAATCGCAAGTGAAAGGCCCATGATGAGAAAATTCATCGTGGACACAGTTACATACTGGGTGAAAGAATACCACATAGACGGCTTCAGATTCGATCAGATGGGTCTCATAGACAAAAAGACCATGCTTGAGGTGGAAAAGGCTCTCCACAAGATCGATCCAACGATCATTCTGTACGGTGAACCCTGGGGAGGCTGGGGTGCTCCCATCAGGTTTGGAAAGAACGATGTTGCCGGCACACACGTGGCCGCCTTCAACGATGAGTTCAGAGATGCAATAAGGGGCTCTGTGTTCAACCCAAGTGTCAAGGGATTCGCCATGGGTGGATACGGAAAGGAAACCAAAATCAAAAGAGGTGTTGTGGGAAGCATCAACTACGATGGAAAACTCATAAAGAGTTTTGCTTCAGATCCGGAAGAGACCATCAACTACGTTGCCTGTCATGACAACCACACCCTCTGGGACAAAAACTACCTTGCCGCAAAGGCAGACAAAAGGAAAAAATGGACCGAAGAAGAGTTGAAGAACGCTCAAAAGCTTTCCGGAGCCATAATACTCACCTCACAGGGAGTTGCTTTCCTCCATGGAGGGCAGGATTTCTGCAGGACGAAGAACTTCAACGACAACTCCTACAACGCTCCCATCTCGATAAACGGATTCGACTACGAAAGAAAGCGTCAGTTCATAGATGTGTTCAACTATTACAAGGGACTCATAAAACTCAGAAAGGAACATCCTGCTTTCAGGTTGAAAACGGCGGAGGAGATCAAAAAGCACCTGGAATTTCTGCCTGGTGGAAGAAGGATCGTTGCGTTCATCCTCAAAGATCACGCAGGTGGAGATCCGTGGAAAGACATAGTGGTGATTTACAACGGAAATCCAGAGAAGAGTACGTATAAACTTCCAGAAGGAAAGTGGAACCTCGTTGTGAACGGGCAGAAGGCGGGTACAGAGGTGATTGAAGTCGTTGAGGGAACGATCGAACTAGAACCACTTTCTGCCTACGTTCTGTACAGGGAATGAAAGAAGTGATAAAATGTCACAGGAAGCCCCAGCACCCGCTGGGGCTTTGAGATTCAATTCAGGAGGTTGATTCATGATGAAAAAACTGGTATTCGGTATCCTGGTTCTTGCAACGGTGCTTCTCTTTTCCCAGACTTTCCGCCTGGAGAAGATCCTTGGGTTCAGTGAAGTCTCCGCCATGACTTTTGAAAATGGCTACCTTGTTCTTGGAACAGGAAACGGTGAGATCGTTGTCTACAGGGATGGATCCTATTACAGGGCATTCAAAGTCCATGAAAACAGGGTAAACAGCGTCGTATACAGCGATGGTTTCGTTGTGAGCGCCTCAGACGATAAAACAGTCGGCATCACGAACATTGAAACGGGAGAATCTCACTTGCTCGAAGGTCATATGAAGGGAGTTTCCTCTGTTTCGGTTTCAAACGGAAAAATCTTCAGCGCCTCTTTCGATGGAACGGTGAGGATATGGTCCTTCCCTGACGGAAAAGAAATATCTTCTCAGAGATTCGGTCCTTCAGTTGTTCAAATTGCCGCAAGTGGAAACAGGTATGTCGTTGGTCTGGCCAACGGGCTTGCTGTGATCAGAGATCTTTCGAACCCATCTCTTTCTATCCCTCTCAAGGCCCATCCGGAGGGAATAAAGAAGATAGTCTTCTCTGAAAACGGCAAACTCATAGCCACATGCGGGGGAAATTCAGTGAAGGTCTGGGGCGCCTCAAGCGGAAGACTCGTTCTTCAAAAAGACCATGTCATAACGGTGAACGATGTTGATTTCCTCGGCAACGATATGGTTGTTTTCGTAACAGACGACTACAAGGCCGTGATCCTGAACGTTGAAAAGGGAGAGACGGTAAAATCTGTGAACGCCCACAACAACTTTGTCCTTCTGGTCTCATCGGACGATGACACCATAGTCACCTATGGTATGGACGGCATTGTGAACGTCTGGAATGCACAACTGGAACTCAAGTACTCTCTCTTTGGACACAAACTCTCGGTGAATGCGCTGGCAATCTCAGACGATGGAAAAACACTGGTCAGTGGTGGCGACGATAGAGAGATACTCGTCTGGGATGTGGAGAAGGGAAGGGTAACACACAGAATCAAAGCGCTTGCAAGTGTGAGAAAACTTCTGATAGTTGAAAACACCATCATTTCCTGTCTGGACAGTAACACAATCAAGATGTACAGTCTGGAAAACGGAAAACTAATCAAGAGAGTGAAGGTTGGAACAACCAGCACCATGGATGTGTCCCTCTTCGATGGAAAAGTTGCTGTTGGCTTTTATGATGGAAGTGTTGCGCTGTTTGATTATCCTTCCTTCAACGAGATATGGAGAAAAGATACAGAACACGAGATCGTTCAAACCATCGATATGAACGAAAAGTTCGTTGCCTTTGGAGTGTCTTATTCTGATCCAAAGGGAAAAACAGGATATGTGGAGGTCCTTTCAAAGGAAACGGGTGAAAAGGTGTTTTCCTTTGATGCCCACAGCGGAAACGTGAACGCTGTGAAGTTTGCGGAAGATTACCTTGTATCCGGTGGTGAAGACGGAAAGATCGTGCTCTGGAGTTTAAGCACTGGTTCAAAGGTGAGAGAGATCTCTCTTGGTGAGGCCGTATCTTCTTTGCTTTTCAGCGAAGAAAATCTTTTTGTTGGGACATGGAACGGAAACCTTTATGTTTTCGATTTTCCGGAACTGACTTTGAAAACCAAACTGAAGGTATCGGATCAAAAGGTGGGACATTTTGTGAAGGTAGGCAGTCAACTCCTGATTCCCTGTGGAGACGGAAAGATAAGGATCTTCGAAGAGAAATGAGGGGGAGTTCCCCCTCTTTCTTTCACACCAGTCTTTCACTTATCATCATGGATGAAAGAATCGAAGTTCCAACCAGGACCACTTCTTTGTTCGAAAGACTTCCTTTCTCAACGGACACCTCTTTGTTCATAGGATGAACCTGTCTTTTTGTCTCCGAGACAATTTTCTCGAAAACACTATCAGGGAGAAACACTCCTTCTCCTCCAACGATCACGATTTCTGGACTTAAAATGTTAACAAGATTCACAATTCCATCTATCAGGATGGTTGTGAACTCGTCCAGGATCTTCTTTGCGAGGTCATCCTTTTCGTACAGGCTGCACAAAGCCTCGAATTTCTCGTACATGGTCTTTCCAGGAAGGGCTTTTTCCTTTTCGTACTGATGCACACAGTGGGATATGGAGGTGTTTGCCTCCCAGCACCCCACTCTTCCACAGAAACAGGGCCCTCTGTCGTACATCTTCATGTGACCGATCTCTCCGGCTGCGTTGAACGATCCTTTGTACAACCTTCCTTCAATGATGATTCCTCCACCTATTCCTTCCCTCACAAGGATGTACACTATGTTCTTTCGATCTCCGAAGTGTTTGTTTTTCATCGTTTCTGCGAGGGCTGCAAGGTTTGCATCGTTTTCCAGATAGACTTCGAACACCTTGAAGTACTTCTCTACATCGACGTCTCGCCATCTGTTCAGGTTCGGAGCGAACGCCAGCTTTTTGTGGGTCTTATCGACAGAACCAGGAACGCCTATCACGATGAGAGGAAACACACCGGGAAACCTGGAAACCCTCTCCGTCAGGACTCTGAAGCATTCCTCTGGTGTGTCCGGTGTATCGAATTCATCGATGACCTCTACAGAACCATCGAAGAAGGAAAGCCCAACCAGAGAGTGTGTCACACCAAGATCGACCACTATCGCTTTAGAAAACTCTTTGTTCACATAAAGTCTTTTGGAGTGTCTTCCAAGTTTAGAGGGGAGAATTCCCTTCTCGTAGATCATCTTCTTTCTCTTCATCTCGTTCACGAGTTTTGTGACGGTGCTGGGATCGAGCCCTGTTTTTTCTGAGATCATGTTTCGAGTGATCCCGGGCTCAAACCTGATCGTGTTGAGAACCCTCAATTTGTTGATGGTCCTCGTCTGCTTCAGAGAGTATATTTCCATGTTCTGCAATTTCTGAACCTCCTTCACCCACTCAAACCAGCTGCGAGTTTCATAACCTTTTCCTGGGAAGCCTCTTTGGCATCGATGATACCAGCGAGTTTTCCAAAGCTCATAACGGCTATTCTGTCACTCATTTGAAGAACCTCTGGAAGTTCTGAGGAGATCATGATGACTCCAACTCCCTCTTTTGCAAGATGCGACATGATCCTGTATATTTCTGCCTTTGCTCCAACGTCTATTCCCCGTGTTGGTTCATCCAGTATGAGAACCTTTGGTTTCAAAGCAAGCCATTTTGCCAGAACAACTTTCTGCTGGTTTCCTCCAGAAAGGTACAGAACTTTCCTGTCTGGATAGGGTGGCCTTATGTCGAACGTTTCTATCGCCCACTTTGCCAGTTCTTTTTCTTTTCTGAACGATATGAACGGTCCTTTCTTTATTCTGTCAAGGCTTGGAAGCGATACGTTGTGCATGATGCTCATGATGAGTATGAGCCCAAGTCTTTTTCTGTCCTCCGGTACAAGTCCCATACCATGTTCTATCGCATCCAGTGGATGGTTTATCTCAACTTTCTTTCCTTCTATGTATATCTCCCCACTTTTCTTCGGCCTGAAGCCAAATATCGTTTCCATCAACTCTGTCCTTCCTGCACCAACAAGTCCTGCAAATCCAAGGATTTCTCCTTTTCTCAAACTGAACGACACGTTCTCAAAGCCATCTCCAGAAAGGTTCTTCACTTCCAGTACCACTTCCCCGGGCTCGTGTTCTTCTTTTATGTAGAATTTCTCCAGTTTTCTTCCCACCATCATCTCCACGATCTTTTCTTTCGTCAGGTTCTCTATCCTGTCTGTTCCTATGTACTCTCCATCCCTCAGAACGCTCACCCTGTCACATATCTCGAAGATCTCCTCCAGTCTGTGAGATATGAAGAGTATCGCAACTCCCTTCTCCTTGAGTTTCTTCACCACCTCGAAGAGTTTCTCTGTCTCTTTCTGTGTGAGGGATGATGTGGGCTCGTCCAGTATGAGTACTTTCGCCTTCTTGTAAACTGCCCTCGCTATCTCCACCATCTGCTGGATCGCTATGGAGTATCTCCCCAGTTTCTCCTCAGGATCTATCTCTATGCCAAATTCTTCTCTCATGAATCTTTCCGTCTCCCTGTACATTTTCTTGTAGTCTACAAATATCCCTCTCTTCTCTTCATCTCCCATGAACATGTTCTCCGCCACGGACAGATTGTCCATTACCGACAACTCCTGAAACACCGTCACTATCCCCGCTTTTATCGCTTCACTCGGATGACTCCACCTCACACTTCTGCCGTCGTATATGATCTCCCCTTCATCGGGTTCATACACCCCTGCTATGATCTTCATCAACGTACTCTTTCCCGCTCCGTTCTCTCCTACTATCGCATGTACCTCCCCCGGATAAAATTCTATACTCACTCCCTTGAGTGCATGTACCCCGGGGAATCTTTTGTGTATCCCCCTTACCTCGAGTATGGGCTTCATCTCTCTTTCGCCCTCCTGATCTGGTCTATCGCTATCGCTATGATGATCACTATCCCTATCACTACTTGCTGCCAGAACGACGATACACCAAGCAGTATCATCCCGTTCCTCAAAACACCCATTATCACCGCTCCCAAAAACGCCCCAAGTATCGTCCCTTCTCCACCTGACAAACTCGTTCCTCCTATCACCGTCGCCGCTATCACGTCAAGTTCGTATCCCTGACCCGCATTGGGCTGTGCCACACCAAGCCATGCCGTCAATAGAAAACCTGCAAATGCCGCCAAAAAGCCGTTTATCGTGTACACCATGATTAGTATCCTGTCCGTCTTGATCCCAACCAGCCTGGACGCCTCTTCATTCCCACCTATCGCATAGATCCTCCGCCCCGTCACGGTGTACTTCAAAAATATGTGGCTGATCACACCTATCACTGCCATGTAGATCACCGGAACCGGTACGGGCCCTACCATTCCCTGACCGTGTATCGTGAAACTCTCAGGAAACGGTGATATGGGCCAGCCACCACTCAACACGTATGCAAGACCCCTTCCTACACTGAGCATACCAAGTGTGCTGATGAACGGTGCAAGTTTTGCCTTTGTGATCAAAAAACCGTTTGCAAGCCCAAATCCAACACCAACTAAAAGCCCCAAAACTACACTCCAGAAGGGTGATAACCCTCTTTCATTCATCAAAAGCCCCATCACCACGCTTGCTACACCCAGTACCGACCCAACCGAAAGATCTATCCCGGCTGTGATGATCACCATCGTCATCCCAAACGACATGATCGCTATGAACGATACGTTCAGTATTACCGTGAATATGTTCTCTACCGTCAAAAACTCTTCCGTCGTTATCCCCAAAAATATCACGATCGCTACCAGTATCAAAAATATTCCCGCTTCTTTAGCCTTGAACAACCTCTTCCACAACTCGACCACGCCTCCCTTGTCTTTATTCTTTAATGAAGGGGGGTTTAACCCCCCTTCTTCGTTGATTCTACATTATCAGCGCTTAGAATAGATCTTCTTTGCGTATTCGTAAAATTGATCAACGTTTTCTTCTGTTACAACGTCCACTCCTGTGTCGATGATATAGTCAACTGTTCCATCTTCTCTGACAACTTTCGGGAGTATCTTCAATGTGTTTTCTACACCAACTTTTACCATGTTGTAGAGAACAAGAACGGAGAGGTAACCCATGTCATAAGGTCTCTGACCAACAAGACCTTTGACAGCACCAGCTTTGACGAGTTCAAGTTCTGGAAGCAGAGTATCAAAGCCAACCACCAGCAGATCTTTCATTCTTTCGGGACCGCCAAGAGCGGAGATCACGGTTTCTTTTGGAGCAAAGAGAGGCCATCCACCGGACATGAACCAACCATCGAGGTCTGTGTATTTCCTGGTCACGTCCCTGATGATCTGAATAGCCTTTGCTGAATCGTCGTCACACGGGAACGGGTCAGCCACATAGACGATCTCTCTTCCACTCTGTTTGGAGTATTCTTCGAGGGCGTCTCTGAATCCTCTGATTCTCTCGTTCAGGTTGAGGGCCGCAAGACCACCGGTGAGTATGGCAAGTTTGATGGTCTTTTTCTCGGGCTTGTACTTTTCGATAAGCTGTGCCATCAACTTTCCAGCCTCGTATCCTGCATTGTAGTTGTTGGTTCCTATGTACACGTACCTTCCACTGTCTGGTGAATCAGAATCGAACATGATCACCGGTATTCCCTTGTCGAGTGCCCTTTTAACCACCACTTTTATCGCTTCTGGGTCGTTTGGAGAGATACCTATTCCGTCGACACCTTTCACAATGTAACTCAGGATCTTTTCTGCCTGCTTCGCAGCGTCTGCTTCAACGGGTGCGTCGAAGATTGCTTTGATCCCCAGTTTCTCTGCCGCGTCTCTCATCCCGTTTTCAACTGCAAACCAGTATGGATTGTTGAGAGATTTAGGAGCAAGAAGAATGGTGATGTCTTCTGCAAAGACGAACACGGAGAGCGCAAGAAACAGTCCCAGAAAAACCAGTCCCTTCTTCATGAAAACACCTCCTCAACAGAGAGTGTAATTTAAATTTAACGTAGAATTATGCTGTTTTAGGAAATTGTCTTTTTTTCAGTAAAAGAACAACACAGGTTATTAATTTCCAACGGAATCAAATTAACTCCTGCTATATTATCGCACATGGGGTCCTTTTTCTTCAAATTACTTTTTGACAAGAAAAAAGAAGATAGAAGGAGATTCCGTACCATAATCGGAAATAATTTGCTGTAAAAGTAAATAATCACCAAAAATGATTGGTTATTAGCCCTTCACCGCTCCGGCACTCAATCCCGCTATGATCCTGTTCTGGAATATCAGAACGAGGATGACAAGGGGAAGTGTGACTATGACAGCAGCTGCCATGAGTTGCCCCCAGGGTATTTCGTACTGAGATGCTCCTTTGAAGAGGGCAACTGCAACAGGGACGGTGTACAGACTCGGCTTTTGCATGAAGGTGAGTGCAAAGAGGAACTCGTTCCAAGCTGCAATGAAGGTCAAAAGACCCGTTGCCACAAGTCCCGGTGCCGACATGGGAAGAACGATGGACCAAAGTGTTCTCAGTTTTGAAGCACCATCGATGAAGGCAGATTCCTCAACTTCTTTAGGAAGTTCTCTGAAGAAACTCTGAAGTACCCAGACCGTCAGAGGAAGGTTCATGGCGGTGTAGGGTATGATGAGACCTGTGTAGGTGTTTATCAGTTTCATGCTCCTCAAGATCAGAAAGAGAGAACCGAGGATCGAAACCTGCGGGAACATGCTCACCGCAAGAATCAACGACATCACGATGACCTTTCCTCTGAACTTGAGTCTTGCGATTGCGTATCCGGCAAGCGACCCTACAACCAATGCCAAAACCGTGGTTATACCTGCCACTATGATACTGTTTTTGATGTTTATGTGGAACGGTCTTTCCTTGAAGACCTTCACATAATTTTCAAAGGTGACTCTCTTTGGGAAAAGAGAGGGGTTCTTTTCGAAAAGATCCTGATCCGGTTTTATCGAAGAAACAAAAGCCCAGTAGAGAGGAAAAACACACCACACGAGAATGAAGGCAACGGCAACGTAAAGAAGTATCTTCTGTGTTAAGGAACGGCTCATTTCTTTCCCTCCTCAATCGAGTCTCAATCTCAGAGACTTTATGTAGAGGATTGCAAAGATCGAAATGAGAACGAATATGAACACAGAGATCGCCGAACCGTACCCAAACCACGCACCGGTGAAAGCCCTGTCCATTAGAACATGTCTGTTGTACACGGCCAGGGTTTCCGTGTTCACCGCTCCCCTTGTCATGATGTAGACGACGTCGAACACACGCAGTGCATCGAGTGTTCTGAAAATCAAAGCCACCCCGATCGTGGGTGTTATGAGTGGAAGGGTGATCCTGAAGAATCTCTGCAGCGTACTGGCGCCATCTATCCTCGCTGCTTCGTAGATATCCTCAGGAATCACCTGAAGCCCAGCGAGTATCAGCAGAGCCATGAAAGGTGTGGTTTTCCATACGTCAACGAATATGATGGCCCACATAGCAAGCCCCGGAGTTCCAAGAATAGGAGTTCCAGGATCTATTATCCCCAGTTTTTCCCAGAGCCTTGACATTATTCCGAACTGATCATGAAACATCCATCTCCACATTTGAGAAGAAATGGCAGTTGGTATCGCCCACGGAACAAGCATCGCTGCCCTCACCATACCCCTCAGGGCGAACTTCTGGTGAACAACAAGGGCGATGAGAACCCCAAGAACAGTCTCCAGTGACACCGAAATGACAGTGAAAAAGATGGTGTTCTTCAATGCCATTAAAAAGCGTGTGTCCTGAAAGAGTCTGAAATAATTTTGAAGGCCCACAAATTTCCTTTCTATGCCGGGCCTCAATCCAAAACTGTAGAAACTGTCGTAAAAGGTCTTGAAAAGAGGAAAAAATGCCACTATCGATATAACAAGGATTGTCGGCAGTATCATCCAGAACGCTGTCCAGCCGCTTCTTTTCTCCATGTTTTTTCCTCCTCGCTTCTTCTAAAGATAAGCGAGGGGGCGCCCCCCTCGCATCTGTCACTGGCCGAGTAAGAACTTCAGCTCTTTTGCGATGTTCTTTATCGCCTCTTCCGGTGTTGTCTGCCTCGTCAGAGCAGCGTGCACATACCTCTGAATTACATCGGACACTTCACTGTAGTTTGCAACTCTTGGTCTTGGAAGAGCGTTCAGGAAGACGCTGAGGAGTTCTACCATGAATGGAGCTGCTTCTTTGAGTCTTGGATCCTTGTAGACGGCTTTCCTTGTTGGGTTCTGACCAGCGTTTATTGCTTTGTAGAGCTGCTGCTCATAACTTGTGAGGAACTTTATGAGTTTCTTTGCCGCTTCTTTCTCTTCAGGAGAAGAGAAGCTGTTTATTCCAAGCATCCAGCCACCGAGAGTTGCCGCCCTTCTTCCGCCGGGTCCCATCGGAAGAGGTGCTACTCCAACCTTTCCTTTGATTGGAGATTCGTCGCTGTTCACAAGGGACCACGCGTACGGCCAGTTTCTCATGAAGACTGCCTCTCCGTTCTGGAAGATTCTTCTTGCGTCTTCTTCCATGTAGGTGGTGACACCCTCGGGCGTGACTTTGTGTTTGTAGATGAGATCAACCATGAATCGAAGTGCATCGACGGCCTGTGGCGAATCGATCACAACGTTTCCGTTTTCGTCCAGAACGTCTCCACCAAAAGACCAAAGGTACTCGAGGAAATCACACACGAGCCCTTCGTATCTTGCACCCTGCCAGACGAATCCGTGAATACCTTCGGCCTGAGAGATCTTCTTTGCCATCTCAACGAGTTCATCCCATGTTCTTGGAGGATGATCGTAGCCGTACTTTTCGAGAAGATCTTTTCTGTAGTAAAGAAGGCCCGCATCGGTGAACCATGGAACTGCAACGATCTTTCCGTTGACTGTAGCAGCCATCACCGTTCCGGGGAGGAACTCACCGAGTTCGAAGTAGTCTTTATCGGCCGTCAGATCCTCGAGGAACGGTGCAAACTCTGCCGGCCAGATCACATCGAGCATGAGAACATCCGGGTCACTCTCACCGGCGGCGAAGTACGTGACATAGAGGTCGTGCCTTTCGGTTGAACTGTCCGGCATGGGTATGATCTCTACTTCGATGTCTGGATACTGCTGCTGGAACATCTCGATCTGCTTCTTCAAAACCTCAAGTTCTTTTCCGACCCCTCCAGATGTCATGGTGATCTTCACGGCGAAGAGACCACCAACCAGAAGAACAGCAAGAAGCAGAGCAAGAAACTTTCTCATGATAAGAACACCTCCTTTTGATAAGGATAATGCTATTTTTCGATTTTAATCCAGAGATCATCCATCACGTATGGATCTGTCTCTTTTCCACCTCCAAATATATAAGCTTTTGGTTCTTCTTCAAGAGGCCTGAACCTGTTTTCAACACCATCATAGTCCCATGTTGTAATGTAGATTTTCCAACCAGTGAATTCTTCTGGGAAACCAAGCCATTCACCTTTTACAACGATCTTTATCCATCCATCCGTTGTCAAGACTTCGGGAGAACCAAGTTGTGTACCAAATTTCCTTTCATCTGCTCCCTTTGAAGAGAAAATAGCGGAGCTCCAGCCCGTAATGAAAATTTCATAATCCCAATCTTCTATAACGTAATTCTGAAACGGCAGGATGCTTTTACCATCTTTTCTAGGATCATCAAGAAAAATCTGAAAACTCACATGATCAAACCCAAAGGGAGGATTCCAACTTGTGGTAATTTCTCTTGGTTTTATCCAGAGAATCAAATTGGGGCCCATGCGTTCAACTTTTGCAGCAACTATGTCCATCTGACGTTTGAAGGTTATGTCCGTTGGATATTCATACTTTCCGAAGGGACCATAATCATCATTAAGAGGGTCTGTCACCTCTGACAATTTTTCAATAGGTATTGACACTTCAAACCAGAGTTCTTTAGAATAAAGAACTTCCCTCGGAGTTGATCCGTAAACTTTTAAAACAACAAAGTGTTTTCCTGGGCCTATTCTATAGGGATCCAATGTATAACTGAACTTCCCACTTTCAAGTTTTATTTTGTCTCCGATGGCTCGATACATACCATCTACGTATGCAAAAATCTTCTTACCATTCGTTTCACCAGAAATGATAACTTTCTCTTTTCCGACATTTACTTCAGCGTTTAGCTTAAGATTAAGATCCGGTGGTTGTTTTCCAGACGTTTCAGATAGAACTTTATAGACCGTCAAACTTTTTGGAGGAACTCGAAAGACAGTGGAATCCTGTTGAATAATCATCTGTGCTTTCCGGCCTGTTGAGAATACTTCTTCCACCTCAGGAAATGCGTCGGAATAGACCCTTATCCTTTCATCATTAGATGTGTTCATAACAACAATCAATGTTTCATGTTCATCTTCGATTTTGTAAACCAAAAGACCTGCTCCTTCTTTATTGGATAAAATTGTCTTTACAGTTCCGTATCTCGTTGCTGTATGGTTCTTTCTAAATCCAATTGCGCTTTTTATAAACTCATACATTGAGCCTTTTTCAAAGTGATCCCTACCACCTGACCCCCATCCACTCGCAAACATAGAAGCACGTGTTTCTTCGAAAGATTGTTCTGTCCCGTAGTAAATAACTGGTATTCCTGGTAAGGTCATTAGGAAAGCTATTGCCATTTTCAATGTCTTTTCGTCCGTCCCTCTGATAAATCGTTCCATATCGTGATTGTCGATGAAAGTAACCAAGAGTCCTTTTCTGAGCGTTTCGTTACGCCTTTCTATTCTATAAGCAAGCCAGGAAGTGGGTTTCCCACCTTTTAAAACCCGCCGTATCTCTTCACAAAGTGGAAAATCAAGCATAGCGTTGAAACCATGTTCAAAGTAACTCTCAATTTCTTTTTCTGCACTATCATCCAAAGGTGGTGAAGTAAGCCATGCTTCACCGAAAGCGATGAAATTTCTTTTCTGCTTCATTACGCCATTTTCACCATTAAAGAAGTCATCCCAAAAATCTTTAGGAACATACATAGCGGTATCTACTCTGAAACCATCCACTCCTACTTCCCTTATCCAGAAGTTGTAAGAGTCTTTCAGTGCTTCTCTAACCAGAGGGTTTTCGGTGTTTAAATCATCCAGGCCAGAAAGTTGATAGTACAGTTTCTGATGAAGATCACTGTAATTAGTGATGTCAGGTGTCCAGTGGTAAACATTCATTTCTCTCTGTTCTGGATCGTTGTAGTTATTCATATTGAATGGAAACTGTGTTGGTGCAGAAGTAGGAATACTATCCTTGTTGAGTTCAAACTTTCCATCTTTAAATCGGAAATAATTCCCAACATGGTTTACAACTATATCCTGAATAAGGACCATTCCCCTTCTTTTTAAGCTCTTCTGAAAGACTCTTGTACGTTTCAAGATCTCCAAAATGTTCATCTACTTCTTTAAAATTTCTAGCCCAGTATCCATGGTAACCTCCATAATTTACCCATGGATCCCACCATTGGTTAGCAACTGGTGGGGTGATCCAAATTCCATCGACCCCTAGCCCCTTTATGTAATCTAATTTCTCTATTATCCCTTTCAAATCTCCTCCGCTATATTTTGATGGATTACTTGGATCATACTCACCATAACCTTGATCATTGTTCATAGGATCACCGTCGTAGAATCTGTCTATCATGATTTCATACAATACAACGTCATGCCAAGAAGTAGCAAATAAAACAGCAGTTAGAATCAAAAGAAACAGAACCAAACACTTTCTCATTGAAATATCCCTCCTTCAGTGGTGTGGTTGAGTTAACTGACGGTATAATCAAATTAACCTAATAGATATTTTGCCAGACTCATAGTTTCAATGCAAACGAGATATCGGGAGAAAACAGGAGATTTTTTTCGTTAAATGAAAATAATCGGGGATAATCGCCCGGGATGGACAGATAGGAAGGAAAATGAGGTATCAAAAAGAAAGGGCGGATTGCTCCGCCCTTTTCAATCTGTTAGTCCGTTGTTTTTGATCACGTTCGAGTACCAGTATCCACTGTCTTTTATGATCCTCTTCTGTGTGTTGTAGTCCACGTACACTATACCGAACCTCTTCGAATATCCTTCCGCCCACTCGAAGTTATCAAGGAGTGACCACACGAAGTAACCCTTCAGTGGGACTCCATCCTGGATTGCTCTCCAGACCTGTTCGATGTGGGCTCTCAAGTAATCTATCCTGTTCTGGTCGTGAACTTTTCCGCCCTCACTTACCACGTCGTCGAATGCAGCTCCGTTCTCTGTGATGTACACCTCCTGTGGGTTGTACTCTTCTTTGACACCTTTGAGAATCCAGTAGATACCCTCAGGAACGATCTCCCATCCCATGGCGGTTTTGGGAAGGTTTCTTTCGACGAAGGACACCCTGGCCGGTGAGTTCGGATCGTATTTCACCATGTGACCTGAATAGTAGTTCAGCCCAACGAAGTCGATCTCCTGTTTTATCTCTTCCATGTCATCCTCATAGTTTCTGGGGAGGTACTCTCTTGCAAATTCCAGGACAAGATCCGGGTATTCTCCCCTGTAGATGGGGTTCAAAAAGAGCGGGTAGTTGTTGAACTGATGCATGAATCTGGCGGCTCTGATATCTTCTTCTCTCTCACTTGCAGGTTCGAAGTATCCGTTGTTGAAAACAATCCCTATCTTTCCGTCTTTCACCGTTTCTCTGAACACCTTCACGGATTTTGCGTGCGCTCTCAAGAGGTTGTGAACCGTATGGAATGCTACGTAGATGTCTTTCATCCCAGGGGCATGGACTCCGTACAGATGTCCCACTATAGCGACGACCCAGGGTTCGTTCAAAGTGATCCAGTGTTTGACGCGGTCACCGAAGTTTTCAAAGAGAACCCTTGAGTACTCTGCGAACCAGTCGGCTATGTCCCGATTTGCCCAGCCACCCTTCAACTGCAGAGAAAAGGGAAGGTCCCAGTGGTAGATGGTTATAAATGGTGTTATGTTCTTCTCCAGGAGGGTGTCTATGATCCTGTTGTAGAAGTCCAGACCTTTCTGGTTCACTTTTCCCGTTCCTTCCGGAAGGATCCTTGGCCAGCTGATGGAGAATCTGTAGGCCTTTGCACCGATTTTTTCGATGATCTCGATGTCCTCTTTCCATCTGTTGTAGTGATCGCAGGCCACATCTCCAGTGTCACCGTTTTTCACGTTTCCGGGTGTATGGGAGAAGGTGTGCCAGATGGACATACCTGCTCCGTCTGCAAGGGGAGAGCCTTCGATCTGGTAGGAAGCTGTCGCAACTCCCCAGAGGAACCCTTCGGGAAACTTTTTCACGATCATCACCTCGCTCTTTGCTGTAGTTTGTTTGCCGAACTATTGTACCCCAAAAAAAGAAGGGGATGGCCCCTTCTTCAAAGTTTGAAACATGAGGGAAGATCATCCCATCAGAACTTCTACTCTGTGCACTTTTCCATCGTTGAAAACTGGCAGGACCTGTCCCTCAATTTTCTTTCCGTCGACGATTATCTCCTTTACACCTTTGGAAACGTGGTGGGGATTTTTCACCGTTATCTCGTAGGTTGCTCCCCTGAACCTTCTTGTGATTTTGAAGCCGTCCCAATCTTCAGGTATGCACGGGTCCACCATGAGGCCATCGTAGGTGGGCCTTACTCCCAGAATGTACTGAGTTATCGCAACAAAGCTCCATGCCGCTGTTCCTGTGAGCCAGGAGTTTTTGGCTTCTCCGTGTCTTGGTGCATCTTTTCCTGCCACCATCTGTGCGTAGACGTAGGGCTCTGTTCTGTGGATTTCACTTATGTCTTCCAGATAGGCGGGAGTGATCTTTCTGTAGATCTCAAAGGCTCTGTCTCCTCTTCCAATGACAGTTTCTGCTATCGCTACCCACGGATTGTTGTGACAGAATATACCAGCGTTTTCCTTGTAGCCCGGTGGATAACTCGAGATCTCACCTAGTTCTATGTAGTATCTGCTGTAAGCGGGCTGCTGAAGAACAAGGCCGTAAGGTGTGTCGAGGTGCTCTTTCACTGAATCAAGTGCTTTCTTTGCGTATCCGTTTTCCACTCCTATTCCCGCCATCACGCACATTCCCTGTGGTTCTATGAAGATCTTCCCTTCTTCACATTCTTTACTTCCCACTTTCCTTCCAAAGGCATCGTACGCCCTGAGGAACCACTCTCCGTCCCAGCCGTACTCCAGAGTGGTCTCTATCATTTTCTTCACGTGTTTTTCTGCCTCTTTTGCTTCATCCTCGAGTCCGAGTCTTCTGCAGATCTCCACGAACTCTTTTCCAGCCAGAACGAACAGTCCTGCTATGAAGACGGATTCTGCTACCCTTCCATCGAGGGCGTTGACGGTTGTCTGGAAGGATTCATCTGGATTTTTGGAAAAACAGTTCAGGTTGAGACAGTCGTTCCAGTCCGCCCTTCCTATGAGTGGAAGACCATGTGGACCGAGGTTGTTCACGGTGAAGTAGAAAGATCTTTTCAGGTGTTCAAAAAGCGTTGCCTTTTTGTCTGGATCGTTGTCAAACGGAACCTCTTCGTTCAGAATGCTCCAGTCTCCCGTTTCCTTGATGTACGCACTGGTTGAGAGAATGAGCCAGAGGGGATCGTCGTTGAATCCTCCACCGATTTCGTTGTTTCCCTTTTTTGTGAGCGGCTGGAACTGATGATAGGTGCTTCCGTCTTCAAACTGGATGGAGGCAAGGTCGAGAATCCTCTGTCTTGCCTTTTCCGGTATCATGTGGACAAATCCAAGTATATCCTGATTTGAATCTCTGAAACCTATACCCCTGCTGATTCCGGATTCAAAGTAGGAAGCGCTCCGCGCGATGTTGAAAGTGACCATGCACTGATACTGGTTCCAGATGTTCACCATCCTGTTGAGTTTTTCATCGTGTGTTTCCACCTGTATTCTTCCAAGAAGTTCATCCCAGTATTCCTTCAGTTCCTTCAGAGCGCGTTCAACGTCTTCACCTGTTTTGAACCTTTCTATCATTTCTTTTGCACGCTTTTTGTTTATCACCCCGGGTCTTTCCCATTTTTCCTCTTCGGGATTTTCTACGTAGCCGAGTATGAAGATGAGTTCTTTTTCGCCAAGAGGTGGGATCTCAAGTTCAAGATAGTGAGATGCAATGGGTGCCCAGCCACTCGCCACGGAGTTTCTGGGATTGCCCTCCACAACCGCCTGAGGAGCCTCAAAACCGTTGTAAAGACCCATGAATGACTCCCTGTCTGTGTCGAAACCATCTATCGAATGGTTCACGGAGTAGAACGCGTAGTGGTTTCTTCTTTCTCTGTACTCTGTTTTGTGGTATATCACAGAACCTTCTATCTCCACTTCTCCGGTGCTGTAGTTTCTCTGAAAGTTCGTCATGTCATCGAGGGCGTTCCAGAGACAGAACTCTATGAAGGAAAAGAGTTTGATCCTTCTTGGTCGTTCCGTTCTGTTTTGAAGTACAAGATGATGGACCTCTCCTGTGAAATGCCTTGGAACAAAAAAGGTGATGGTCGCTCTCAGACCGTTTCTCTCCCCAGCGATCTTCGTGTACCCAAGGCCGTGTCTTGCTTCAAAGAACGAAAGATCTCTCCTCACCGGCATCCAGGTGGGAGACCAGAAATCTCCGTCTTCTTCTCTTATGTAAAAATACCTTCCTCCAGCGTCTGTTGGCACGTTGTTGTACCTGAACCTGGTGATCCTTCTGAGCCTTGCATCTTTATAGAAACAGTAGCCCCCCGCCATGTGGGAGATGATGGAAAAGAAATCTTCTGTCCCCAGGTAATTTATCCACGGATAGGGTGTCCTGGGAGTTACTATGACGTATTCTCTGTTTTTGTCATCGAAGTAGCCGAACTTCATGCTATCACCTCTCTGAGGCTTTTTATCGTGAGTATTCTAATGTGAAAATGTTTTCATTCAAAATCCAAGGAAGGAAAGCCACGAGCAAGTATCGATGAATATTGTCGAAAAGAAACCATTTTCTTCTGATTCTGCTTTGTTTTAATTTCTGGATGGTTTATACAAATTCAATGTTGTTAGTTTATTGAGATGACAAAATGTGCTTTTTAAAAAGACATTTATTCTCACAAGAAAAACATTTCGTTGCTCAAAATTGACTTTTTGCTAATCTGGAGTTAAAATACTTCAACGAAAGGAGGTGAAACCATGAAGTACGCTCTCTGGGCAGTTTTGTTTCTGGGACTGATATCTGGATGTGTGCTTTTCACCACAGGAACGAACATAACAAAAGTTCCTGTGTATCTCACAGACAACCCATCCTTTGATATTGAACAGTTGCAGGTGAAGATTTCCGATGTGACGTACCACTACTCACTGAACGGAGAGGGGTATGACGCCACTGCCACCCTGCTGGAAAACGAGTTCGATCTTCTCTCACTTGCAGGAACTGAAGTACAGTTTTTCGAAATGGAACTGCCCGAAGGTGCCGAACTCGATTGGATCAGACTCTACGTTGACGCTGCAACCGCTGTTGTAAACGGTCAGAGCGAAACCGTCAACATTCCCTCCAGGAAGATTAAGATCATAAAGCCTATCATAGTGCAAAGTGGTGATGAGATCGTTCTCGATTTCGATGTGGCAAGATCCCTTCGAGTTGTTCAGGGAAAAAATCAGTACATACTCAGACCGGTCATTGTTCCATACCACAGAGAAAGACACGAATACGAACACGGCCCAGGTGAAGGTGAAGAGTACAGATACAGGTACGAAGTTGAAGGAGAGCTTAAGGAGACACTGGCGGGAACCACATGTCTTGTTGCTCTCTTTGAAGGAGAGACAAGTTCTGCTACACTCGTTGATCTTGAAATCACAGACGACGATTTCTCCTTCGAGGAATTGAAAGAGGCAACTTACACCCTTTACGTGTGCGAGTTCACACTTCCGGAAACAACGGACACCGGTGAATCCTCCGAAGAAGAATTTGAAGTAGACGAAGACGAAGTGGAAAATGTGAACAGCGAGATCCAGAACTGGCTTTCAGATTTGACCTCGGTTGCATCTGTAGTCTTCTACCTGAACGATTCAACGATCACGTACATTCAAAACTCTGCCGATATAGAACTCAGGCTGGATGATTAAAATGGGGGAGGGACGCCTGGGAGGTCTGAGATACTGAAAGGTAGGAAATGAGAGTTTTTCAAACTTCCACTGGTTCTTTCTCTTTCCTTCTCCTCCTTCTGGAGGAGACTTTTTCTTCTTCTTTTGCTCTTTCAAGGAGTTTTTCTTCGAGTTCGATGGCTTTGAGGTTTTCAAGGGCCTTCTTTACTCTTTCTTCGTGAATCTCCCTTATAACTTCTGGTGGCAGGAACATCATCATAGTATCACCTCCTTCTCAAGTTGTCATGGTCTTATTGACATTCATTTCTTCCGTCCTGGTATTTTTATAACATAAGTGTGATACAAATTGAGAACATTTCTCAAAAGAATCCCTTAAGTTATTTTTTATGGGAGATTACGTAGAATTAGTTAGGTTAAACAAAGAGCGGGAAGAAATCCCGCTCTTTCAAAGGCAAAAGAAGCCTTCTCACTCCACAACGAACGTGTAGATTTTGAACGGTCGGTAACTCAAGGGGAAAGAGACCTCTTTCCTTTCCTCTTCCAGAAGGTTTGTCAGATAGATCTTTCCTTCCCAGGGGATCTTAATCGAGAGTTTACCGGATGTTCCGAAGATCTCGACAAGTCTTATGACGATCTTTCCTTTCACCTTTCTGAGTGAAGTGAGTTTGAAATTCTGTGGAGAAACTTCCAGAAAAGAAGAGGGAATGTTCAACCTTCCAGAAACGGCAAGAAGGGGTCTGTTCAGTTCTTCTGCTTCTCTCACAACGTCTCTCAGGTCATCACCGGGGTGAACATATATGGAGTAGGTGAACTCGTGTTTTCCTTCATCGCAGAGAAAATCCGGAAAGATCCCGGCTTTTATCAGAGAAACTGCCATAACGTTCTGATGAACACTTCCACCGTACTTTCCATCGTTTAGAATGGAAACACCAAAGTCTGTTTGCGAAAGATCCATCCACCTGTGGAAGGGCACTTCAAAGCGCGCCTTTTCAAAACTGGTGTTTCTGTGTGTGGGTCTTTCTATAAAGCCACCTGAGATGTCAAACCTTGCTCTTCTCGACAGAACGGTGGTGGGAAAGTACGCCCTCAAAAGGGCCCTTCTTGTGTGCCAGTCTATCTTTGTTTCTATATCGAGCCTTCTGCTTTTTCTGTAAAGGATGTAGTATTGTGTGATCTTGCTGCCTTCTGCCTCGTATTCGACACGTACCACCTCTCGAACAGGACCGAACTCTACTTTTTCCACGCTTTTTGCTTTCAGGGTGTATCCTGTCTTTTCCACACCCTCTGCTATGTCCCAGTTGTCCCAGTAGGGAGGAATGTTTTTGTGGAGTTTCAAGATGTTTCCTTTTTCCTCGAAGATGTACCTGTCCAGTTCTTTATCGTAGATCTGTATCGTTCCATCTTCCTTCACTTCGACCCTCATGTACTCATTTTCCATGAAAAGACTTTCGTCTTTCCTTGCGGGCTTTTCAATTGTGCTCTTCTGAACCTCCAGCTCTATCTTTGAGAAAGGAGCGATCTCTGTGTCCAGGAAGTACACGTACTTTCCATCGTGTGTTCTTTGTTTCAGAAGGACTCTGCCCTGGAAGGAAAGATAAAGATTAAGATCTTCGTTGAGTTTAAAACAGAACCTCTTCGGGAAAGACGAAGCGTTCAGAAGGGTCAGAGTGTTTTCGCCCTCGACTCGAAGAGAGTCTATGGACTCTCTGACGATCTTTTCTGCTCTTTCTTTCACGAAGGTCAGCTCTTTTTCTGCGTCCTCATAGACCTCTCTTATCGAAGAACCAGGAAGGATATCGTGAAACTCGTTTCTCAAGACAGCCTTCCAGAGATCGTCAATTTCTTCGGAAAAGTCTCTATCGGAGAAGGCAGATATCAACTCTGCAAGATAAAGACCGTCTTCTGCTTCTTTGTGGAGTTTCTTCACCCTGGACTGGGAGGTGTACGTTCCTCTGTGGACTTCAAGGTACAGCTCTCCGTCCCACACGGGAAGGTCTCCATCAACGTTCATTTTCTCAAAGAAACTTCCGACCGTTCCCATTTCAAGATGCGGAATTCCCGGGATCTGATTCATTATCCTGTAGTTTTCGAGCATCTCCTCGGTTGGTCCTCCTCCACCGTCACCGTGGCCGAAAGAGAGAAGCACCCTGTTTGTCAGATCCTTCTGTCTGAAGTTGCTCCAGGTTTTGCAGATGGTGTCTGGATCTATCTTTCCGTTGTATCCTTCGTTTGGATTTTTGAAACTGAAGTACAGAACCTCTGAGCCGTCTATTCCCCTCCAGCGGCACAGATCGTACGGGAACTCGTTCGTATCGTTCCAGTTGAGTTTGGTGGTAACAAAGTACTCTATTCCCACATCTCTCAGAATCTGAGGAAGGACCCAGGAAAAGCCGAACACATCCGGCAGCCAGCAAACCCTGCTTTTTTTACCGAACTCTTTCTCAAAGAACTTCTGTCCATAGTAGAACTGTCTTATCAGGGACTCCAGTGAAGGAACATTGCAGTCTGACTCCACCCACATGCCTCCAACAGGCTCCCATCTTCCTTCTTCAACGAGTTTCTTAACCTCTTCGAAGAGTTCAGGCGAGTTTTTCTTGAGATCTTCATACATCTGAGCAGAGGACTGGGTGTAGACGAACTCCGGATACAGTTTTGAAAGTAGAACAGAATTTGCGAAGGTGCGAAGGATCTTTCTTTTCGTCTCTTCAACCGGCCAGAGCCAGGCATAATCTATGTGGGCATGTCCCACAAGGTGAACGATCCCGGCACTCGGATGCTCTTCTTTGAGTTTCTTCAGCTTCTCTTTGAACCTTTCAAACTCGTCCACTATGCTTTTTCTCAACTCGTCTGGAAGCAGTGCTCCAAAAAACTCCCTGAACTCAGGTGTACTCCAGGTGTTTTTGATTTCGTCTTTTATTCCAGGATCCATAGGGGCAGTTTTCAGATATGTTTCTGTGTCCCTTGGAATCCATATCTTCGAGAGAAACTCTTCGGAGATATCTAAAAGTTTCTTCGACAGGGCCTTATCTTCTATCACTTCTGCTGTTTTTATGACAAGTTCCAGTGTCTTTACCACTCTCATCAACTCTTCATCGATGATCGTGAAAAACGCTTCGCTGAACACCGGTTTTTTTGGTTTTCCAAAGAGCCCCCTTGGCATTACCTGAGCCTCTATTGTGTGTGGTTTTCCATCGGCAAGAAGCGTGATGTTCAGCGTCCTGTGATACTCGTTGATTTCACCGTAGGGCTTCCCATCTACAAGAACAAGGGTCTCTCCGCCGAACCAGAGTTCCAGATAGGCCCTTTGTCTTTCAGCGACGGAGAAGGGTTCCAACTCTTTCCTGAACCATACAGGAGCGGAGTTGAAGTTCCACTCAAAAGGGGGAATGACGGTTTTTTCCTCTGAACCGTCGGAAAAAGACCAGTCTTTCAGTTTTTCTTTCCTTGAGATGGTGTAGGGAACCATTTCTGAAAGCATTCTCCACAGTTTTCCCTTCACACTGAAAGCCCCCTGTCATTCTCTACACCACTTCATCACTTTTTCCACGGGAATTGTGGCAAGGGCGATGCAGTTGTCCGCTGCTCCGTAGTACACGTAGTAGTAGCCGTTGTATTCTATCATCGCATCGCTGAAGACCACGTTTGGAACGCCGCCGAATTTTTCCCAGTCTTCTTCTGGCTCAAGGATCGGCTCTTTCGATCTCTTTATCACCTTTGTGGGATCCTCCAGGTCAAGCAGCATGAAACCAAGGCGATAGATTGGCCGGGAGGTTCCCGTGTTTTGAACACCATGGTACAGGACAAGCCAGCCGTACTCGGTCTTTATCGGAGGGGCACCAACTCCTATCTTCAGGTCATCCCACATTCCCTGACGAGGAGATGCGATCTTCACGAAGTTGTCCCAGTGTACAAGATCGTCTGAGAAGGCAAGCCACATATCAGGTGGTATTCTGTGGAACATGACGTACTTTCCGTTGATCTTCTCCGGAAACAGAGCGGCATCCTTGTTGTCTATGTCCGGTATCACAACCCCATATCTTTTCCAGGTGATGAAGTTCTTTGTCGATGCCATGGCGATTCTCACGCCACGAGGCGAATAGGCAGTGTAGACCATGTAATATTCATCACCAATTTTCGTGATCCTGGGATCTTCCACTCCGTAGAGCTCGTCGTCACTCTTTGGTGAGAAAACGGGCTTTTCGAACTTGTTGAAGTGGATTCCGTCGGTGCTCACAGCGTAGCCAATCCTTGATACCATGTCCTCTCCCTGGGCTCTGTAGAGCATGTGGAAGAGTTCTCCGTCGTACACCACAGCCGGGTTGAAAACAAAGCGGCTTTCCCAGAGAAAGTACGGAGAAGGTTCCAGAATGGGATTCGCCGGGTGTCTTTCGAGTTTGAGTTCCATGCTCTCCCTCCTCTACTTGAAAGACATAGAGATTCCCTGCAAGAATTGCTTTCTGAAGATCAAAAAGATAAGAACCATGGGTATCGTCTGAATCACAGACCCTGCCATCAGCGGACCAACGTAGGCGGCGTACTCATGGTTGAAGGTGGCCAGAAGAACAGAAAGCGGCATTTTATTGTAGTCTTTCACCACCATGAGGGGCCAGAGGAAGTTGTCCCAGATTCCTATGAATGTGAAAAGACCCACGATAGAGAGGGTGCTTCTCGAGAGGGGAATCATCACTTTAAATATTATCCACAAGGTGCTCGCACCGTCAATCTTTGCAGCTTCTATGTAATCCTGTGGAATCGTTTTGTAGGACTGCGTGATCATAAAAAGACCCCACGCACTCATGAGAAAGGGAACGATCATGGCCGGGTAAGTATTGTAAAGGCCAAGTTTTCTTATCAACACAAAGAGAGGAATGATGAACATGAACCCCGGAAAGAGCATCTGAAAGATAATGAAGTTGAATACGGCATTGCTTCCTTTGAATCTGAGTTTTGCCAGACCGTATCCGATTATTGCAGAGGTCAGGACCACAGAAAGAGTCACAGTGACCGTGACAAAGACACTGTTCAGGAAAGCCCTCAGAAAGGGTCGTTCCATCTTTTCTGCCATTGTGAATATGTATTCGTAATGTTCAAGAGTTATTCTTGTTGGAAAGAACCTCGTGAAGATCTCTTCTGCTGGTTTTATCGATGAGAGAAACAGCCAGATATATGGATAGATCCATATCAAAGCAAGGACCAACATCACCCCGTGGAAGATAACCTCCTTAACCTTCTTCATACTATGGTCACCTCTTTTTCAATGACCTTTCTGATGAAGATGACTATCGAGAAGTTTATGAGAGCGGTCATGACCGCTATGGTTGTCGCGTAACTGGGATTTATCCTCTGAAAGGCGGTGTTGTACATGTAAAGCATGAACGTGAGAGTTCTGTTCATGGGACCTCCACCCGTGATCATGTATGGTTCGGTGAATATACCAAAGGAGAGGTTCACAGCCAGAATCAAAACCGTCACGATGGCAGGATTCAGGAGAGGAAGTGTGATCTTCCAGAATCTGATCCATGGAGTTGCACCATCCAGCTCTGCTGCTTCATATATGGACTTTGGAATGGCTTGAAGTCCTGAGTAAAGAATGAGGCCGTAGTATCCAACGAACTTCCAGGTGACCATGATGGCTATTGTCAGCATTGCAAGCTGTGGATCGGTGAACCACGGTATCGTGATACCGAAGGTGTTGTACAGGAACCTGTTTATCGGTCCCACCTCTGAAAAGATCCTCTGGAACATAATGGAGTAGGCAACACCTGAAGAGACATAAGCGACTAAGAAGCTGAGAGTCACAAAGGTTTTGAAATATTTCATTCTGTTCAGAGCGAGTGCAAACAGGATAGAAGCAACGAACACCATGGGGATGAAGTAAGAAAGAAAGTTCATCGTGTTCAGAAAAACTCTCCAGAACATCTTGTCTTCAAAGATCCGGAAGAAGTTCTGAAGGCCAATGAATCTGGGAGATCCCACGAACTTCCATTTGGAAAAAGCAAGAATCAACATCCAGACGAACGGATAGCCCCAAAATATCGCCGTGTAGAGAAGATATATCGATATCAAACTCCAACCCAATCCCGCTTCCTTCTTTTTTAGCGACATTCTATCCCTCCTGATGAAAAAGGTGAGGGGATGTCCCCCTCACCAGAGAAGTGCGTTGATCTCTTCGACGGCTCTTTTCAGTGCTTCTTCGGGGGTGGCTTTCAGGTACATGAGAGGCTCAATCAGGTACGTGGTCATGGTGTTTTGGACATCAATCGTGTTGGTGATCAGTGCTGGAGGAACAGCGTATGCAACCGCTTCTGCTATCTTTGCAAAGTATGGATCCTTCATGTACTCGGCAAACACAGGATTCGTTCCAAGATCTTCTCTGGCTGGCGGCATGTGGGTGAGTTCGATCCATCTTGCATCGTTTTGGGCATTGGAGAAGACCCATTTGATGAACTCGAACGCTTCTTTCTTATATTTGCAGTGTTTGAACATCACAAGTCCCTTGGTATCGGCGAACGTGTAGACAGGTTTGTCTTCGGGATAGTTGTCTGGAACAGGAGGAGGTGTCATCACTATGTGTGGGTAGACGTCGGGATAGTGCTCTTTCGTGTAGCTCAGATGCCACGGTCCCATGATCTGGCCAAGGATCGTGCCGTTTTCAAATGGATCCTGTCCCAGATCTACAGCAGTCCAACTGTTCTTGAAGAGAGTGTAGATAAACTCAGCAACGGCCTTTCCGTACTCATTGTCGAAAACTGCTTTTCCGTTTTCGATGTAGGGTTTTCCGCCGCTTGCTGCGTAGTAGAACGTGATGAAATCAAACCATCTGTCCCACCAGTTTCTTCCGGCTACGGCTCTTATAACGTACCTTTCCTTGGGAACGACCCATTTTCTGGCTACTTCGTAAACTTCAGAGTAAGTTCTTGGAGGCTTCTCGTAACCTAGTTCCTTCAAAAGATCTCCTCTCCACCAGAAGAGCATCGGGTTAGAGTAAATGGGGATCACGTAGTAGTGTCCGTTGAGTTTCCAGCCTTCGAGTATGTTTCTCATTTTCCTTGCGTCTGCAAGTTTCCAGAACTCTTCTCCGAACTCCTCATCGAAGGCAACCAGAACATCCAGTTCCTCTGCAAGTTGAGCTGCAAAACCACTGAAGATGTTGGTACAGATATCGGGGGCGTTTCCGGCAGCGATGGCGTTCAGGATGGCCTCCTCAGAACTTCCTGCCGCTGGTATGACGGACCATTCGATCTGAACATCCGGATGCTCTGCGTTCCACTTTTCAACGAGGGCTTTCCAGAAGGCTTCCTGGTTTGGATTTGGAGCCGTCCAGAACACGATCTTTTTGACATCAGCGAGTGCAAAGACCGAAAGAGCTACCAGAGTGATGAAAAGAACCCTTTTCCACATAAAGATCCCTCCTCTATAGAAGGTTGAAGTCATTTTGTGCTTTTTCTCTTTACAAACTGAGTGAAGACAAGTGTTCGAAGAGGATGGGGATTCACCTTTGTCAACAATTCGTGTAAGCGCTTACATGCAACACAACCCATTTCGTATTTGAACACCCTCAAAGTGGTCAGCGGTGGATCGAAATTTTCTGCGTCAACAATATCGTCGAAACCTACAACGGAAACGTCATCTGGAATTTTCAAGCCATGTTCTTTGAGTCGTTTGATCACCCAGAAGGCAATGCTGTCGTTGGATGTAAAAATGGCCTCGGGTATTCCGTAAGAGTTCAGCATTATATCTACAATTTTTCTTGTACCTTCTTCTGTATCATCGCATTCATAAAAACGAGGCATCAGACCGGCTTTTTCCATGGCGTCTTTGTAACCGTCGTATCTCATCTTGAAACCATACGGTTGAAGCGGTCCGTGAATGTGTACGATCTTTTTGAACCCTCTGGATATGAGGTAATTCGTTGCGTAAACAGCACCGTCGTATCCATCACTTATCACACAATCCACTCTTTCACCGGGTATGTAATGATCCACGAGAACAAAGGGTTTCTTCTCGGATTTCGCCTCTCTTATGAACTCTCTTGTGACGTCTCCACCAACGAATATGTATCCATCTGTGTCGGTGTACTTTGAAAATTCCTCGAGAAATTTCAATTCCACTTTTATCCCCAGTTTCTCACAATTTTCCTCTATGGCTTTTATTATCACTCCGTAGAACTCACCGAGAATACCGCTGGTTTGAAGGGGCGAAAGAATTCTTTTGCTGGCGAAAATATAAGCGTGGAACAGTTTTCCCTTCGAAGCGAGGATTTTCGCCGAGATTTCTGGCCTGTATCCGAGTTCTTCTATTGCTTTCCAGACTCTGTATCTGGTTCTTTCAGAAACGTACCCTGATCCGTTTATCACCCGTGAGACCGTGGCGATGGAAACTCCTGCAAGTTTTGCAACATCTTCTATTGTTGGCAATCTCTACACCTCCTGTAAGCGCTTACATAACCTTTATACAAAAAATGCCCATGTTAAATCAAGCTCCATTTTTTGCAAATATCTGTCAATATATCCAAACAGGAGAAATTATTCCGTTTTATGATCAAAAATCGCAATTTTACAAAAAAAAAAATAAAAGCCCCCTTGCGGGGGCTTTTTTATTTTGCGTAAGCAACGCTTCTTTTTTCTCTTATGACCACTACCTTAAGCACACCTGGATATTCTAGTTCCTCCTCTATCTTCTTTGAGATGTCGTAAGCGAGTTTTTCGGCGAGTGCATCGTCCACCTTGTCCGGTTCAACTATCACCCTTATTTCTCTTCCCGCCTGAATAGCGTATGCCTTTTCAACATACTTGAAGCTCTTTGCAATTTCCTCGAGTTTCATGAGTCGCTTGATGTAATTTTCCAGGCTTTCTCTTCTTGCACCTGGTCTTGCGGCAGACAGTGCATCGGCGGCTGCCACGAGCACCGCTTCTGGTGTTCTTGGATCTTCTTCTCCGTGGTGACTGAGTATCATGTTGATGATGTCTTCTTTTTCACCGTATCTTCTGGCAAGTTCTGCCCCTATGGTGGTGTGTGATCCTTCGAGTTCCTGATCCACCGCTTTTCCTATGTCGTGGAGCAGTCCACCTCTTCTTGCTTTGTCGGCATTCAAACCGAGTTCCGAAGCCATGTAGCCAGCAAGAAGAGCCACCTCTATGGAATGGTTCAAAACGTTCTGACCGTAACTTGTTCTGTATTTGAGTTTTCCAAGGAGTTTCACGAGTTCCGGATGGAGTCCCATAACTCCTGCTTTGAATGTGGCTTCCTGTCCTGCCTCCTTTATGGCCTTCTCAACTTCCTGTTTTGCCTTTTCGTACATCTCCTCTATCCTTGCAGGATGTATCCTCCCATCTGCTACGAGTTTTTCCAGAGTGATGCGGGCGATCTCCCTTCTGAGTGGATTGAAACAGGAAAGCACAACCACTTCTGGTGTGTCGTCTATTATCAGATCGACGCCTGTGATCTTCTCAAAGGTCCTGATGTTTCTTCCTTCCCTTCCTATGATTCTCCCTTTCATATCATCGGATGGAAGAGAAACGGTGGAAACGGTGATTTCTCCCACGTAATCCGGCGCGTATCTTTGTACGGCAAACGCTATGACCTTCTTTGCTTCTTTTTCGGCCTCCTCTTCTACCTGCTCTTTCATTTCTTTGTAGAGCTTTGCAAGATCGTGTTCGTATCTCTGTCTCGCTTCCTCCAGAATCAACTCTCTTGCCTCCTCAACGGTCATACCCGCGAGTTTGTTGAGTTCTTCGTCTATTCGTTTTTCCTTTTCTTCCACTTCTTTCATCTTCTCTTCCAGTTTTGCTTTCATTTCCTCGATCTGGATTTCTCTCTTTTCCAGATTCTCTTCCTTTCTGGTGAGAAGTTCTTCCCTTTTTAGAAGCCTTTCCTCGAGTGATCTGAGTTCTTCTTCCTTTCGTGCTCTTTCTCTTTCGAACTCTTCCCTCAATCTGTGAACTTCTTCTCTACCTTCCACAATGGCCTTTTTCTTTATCTCGTTTGCTTCCTTTTCTGCTTTTTCAAGGATGGACTTTGCGTCTTTTTCTGCCTTTTTGAGTTTTTGATTTATCTGATAGCTTGCGATTAGATATCCCACCAGAAGTCCTCCGACACCTGCGAGTACATACCACAACATCATCGTTCACCTCCATCTATTTGATCGAGAATTTCCTCGATGTGAGAAATCTCGAACCCTCTTTTGTAGAGGTAGTCTTTCATTTCCTGGCGACTTTCAAAACGTGTCTTCAATCTCTTCAGCTCTTCAGGAAAATCTATTTCAGAGAGAGCTCTTTCTATCGCCCTTTCGGATGTTTCTTCGTCTACTCCGAGTGATCTCAGTTTCATCTTCACTATCTTTGGTCCAAAGAGCTTCAAGCGCATCTCGTCCACTGCAAAAAGATAAGCAGCCTTCTCATCGTCGATGTAGCCTTGCTTTTTCAATGTGGCGATCGTGTTTTCAACCTCTTCATCAGAAAAACCCTTGCTTTTCAAACGATTTCTCAGTTCGTTTTCAAACCTGACGCGGTATTTTAAGAGTCTCAAAGCGTACTTAAGAGGATTTGTCTGCTTTCTCTGGTTCCTTCTCCGTTTGCCGTAGTAAGCCATATTTTTCCTTTATTCTCCTTTCGATTTCCTCCGCTATTTGTGGATTTTCCTTGAGGAACTGAACGACGTTGGATCCGCCCTGTCCCAAAGAGACTTCTTCTCCTTTAAGAGTGGTGTAGTAGTACCAGCTGCCCTTCCTGGTTATAACACCTTCGTCCACCCCGATATGGAACAATTCGTACTCCCTGTCGATACCTTTTCCGTAGATGATGTAGGTTTGAGCTGTCTTGAACGGAGGTGCCACTTTGTTCTTCACGATCTTTACGTTCACCACGTTGCCTATGACGTCTTTTCCTTCCTTGAGTGCTTCTCCTCTTCTGACCTCGAGTCTCATGGTTGCATAGAACTTCAGGGCAAGGCCACCGGTTGTAGTTTCAGGGCTTCCAAACATGACGCCTATCTTCATCCTTATCTGGTTTGTGAATATGACAACTGCTTTCGATTTGTTCACACTCCCTGCGATCTTCCTCAGTGCCTGTGACATGAGACGTGCCTGAAGTCCCACCTGCATGTCTCCCATGGCACCTTCTATCTCGGCTCTGGGTACCAGTGCGGCGACGGAATCAACAACGATGAGATCCACAACACCGCTTCTCACGAGTTCGTCCACTATCTCGAGTGCCTGCTCTCCGTGATCAGGCTGGGAGATGAGAAGGCTCTTCAAATCCACACCAAGATTTTTCGCGTACACGGGATCGAGGGCGTGCTCTGCGTCTATGAAAGCGGCCACACCACCCATCTTCTGGGCTTCCGCTATAGCGTGAAGTGCCAGCGTGGTCTTTCCGCTGGACTCCGGTCCGAAGATTTCCACGATCCTTCCCCTTGGGTATCCTCCAACGCCGGTTGCGATGTCGATCGCGATGGAACCCGTCGGAATGACCTCCACAGGCTGGACCTGGGTTTCGTCACCCAGTATCATTATGGAACCCTTGCCGAAGTTTTCTTCTATCCTCTTCAAAGCCTTCTCCAGTACACTCTTTTTCTGCTTTTCCTCAGCCATGTCTGATCAATCCTCCTTCGAAATGACATTCGTAAAGTGCTCTGTAAATAGGACCTGAAGGTGTCAGTGTGGAGGAATAAATCTTAAAACTGTCCACCGCCACCTCAACGGGGGAAAAATCGATGTCTTCAACCAGTTTTTCCCACTTGTCAGGATAGTACTTTACTCTGCCTATGGTGATGTGAGGTATGAACTTCTCTTCAAAGGAAAAACCGTGATGTGAAAGTTCATTTCTCAGCTCCTCGTACAACCTGTTGAGACGGTCTGCGTTTTCCACTCCAAGCCAGAAAACCCGGGGGGCTTTCCCCCTTCTGAAATATCCGAAACCTTTCACCGTGAAGGAAAACGAAGGAAACCCTCTCACACGCCTGCAAAGATGCTCTGCTATCTCAGAAACTTTCTGTTCAGTGACTTCTCCAAGAAAAAAGAGGGTGAGATGCAAGTTTTCTTCAGAAACCCAACTTGCACCGAAACCTCTTCTCATGAGTTTTTCAATAACTTCGGAAGCCTGTTTTTTGACCTCATCGTTCACATCGATGGCAATGAAGGTTCTCATGTGCTATCCCTCCATATTCATAAATCTTGCAAGGTCCATCGTGTACGTGATCCCGGACAGAATTGTTACCGCAAATGATATGATCACGAGTGACTGCAGAATCGGTGGTTCAAGAAATCCCAGTTTGAGAAGAAAAACTCCTATCAGCACCACAAACTGAGATACGGTTTTCATCTTTCCTGTCCATCTGGCTGGAACGACGTTTCCCCTGCTCGCTGCCAGGATCCTGAGACCGTTCACAAAGGTGTCCCTTGCAAAAACAGTCAGAACGTACCAGATCGGAAGAATATCCATCATCGAAACGGCTGTGGATATCACAAGGATCTTGTCTGCCACCTGATCGAAGACCTTTCCGAAGTCCGTAATCTGATTTCTCCTTCTTGCGAAGAAACCATCCAGATAGTCTGTGAACGCAGCAAACAGGAAAACAAAAAAAGCCAGAGCGTACCAGCCTTCCATGTAGAACCAGACAACAGGTATCGTCAGAACTGCCCTCAGAATGGAAAAGAAGTTCGCCAGATTCATCGAGCAATCCCCCACATGTCGTACTCATCGTGTTCTTCTATGGTTACTTCGAGAAAATCTCCCATCTCACCCCTTCCTTTTATGAAAACAACTCCGTCCACCTCGGGAGCTTCTGTAAAGGTGCGCCCTATCAGATAGCCGTTTTCTCTTCCCTCAACGAGTGCCTTCATACTTTTTCCCACGAACCTGTCCAGTCTTTCGTAGGAGATCTCTGCTTGAAGGAGCAGGAGTTCTTCCTGTCTTCTTCGGGCTGTTTCTGGATCGACTTTGTTTTTCAAAGAAGAAGCGACTGTTCCTTCCTCGTCCGAGTAAACAAAAACACCGAGTTTGTCGAATTTTACCTCTTCCACGAATCTCTTCAACTCTTCAAAATCTTCTTCAGTTTCTCCTGGAAAGCCCACTATTACACTGGTTCTGAGAACAGCATCCGGGGCTTTATCTCTTATTCTCAACAACATGTTTTTCAACTCTTTAGAACTTCTGATCCTTCCCATGAGGGTCAGTATCCTGTCGCTTCCATGCTGAACGGGAACGTCGAAGTAGTTCACAACCTTTTCCAGTTTCAGGATGGTGTCTATTATCTCGTCCGTCAGGTGATCGGGATGAAGGTACATGACCCTAATCCAGAAATCACCCTTTAGACTGTTCAGCCGTCTCAAAAGATCAGACAGGGCCTGTTTCCCGTAGAGATCTTCACCGTAAGAGGTCGTATCCTGGGCAACCAGGATTATTTCCTTTTTTCCCTCTGCAAGAAGATCTTCCACCTCGTGAACTATGTCTTCTACGCTTCTACTTTTCAGGTTCCCTTTGAAGGAGGGTATAGAACAGAAAGTACACTTTCTGTCGCAACCGTCGGATATTTTCACGTACGCGTAGGGCTTTTCCTCCAGATTTATCCTCTTTCTGTAACTGTAGACAGTCTCAGGGCGCTGTGGTACCAGATCCTCTCCGTTCTCGAGAAGCGAGACGATTTTTTCCGGTGCGACAACACCTATCCACTGGTCCACCTCTGGGATTTCTTTTTTCAGTTCCCTGTAGTATCGCTGAACGAGACATCCTTTCACAACGAGTCTGTAACCGTAATCCTCTTTTGCCTCGACGAACGAGAGGATCTCATCTATCGATTCCTTCTTGGCATCCTCGATGAAGGCACAGGTGTCTAACACGACAACGTCTGCTTCTTCCACGTTGTGGACTATCTCATGTCCTCTTTCTTTGAGAAGACCTGCCAGAATTTCACAGTCGGCTTCGTTCTTCGGACAGCCAAGTACCTTTATTCCAACTTTCACTTCAGGATTTTCCTCCTCTTCTTCAGATAGATCTCTCTGATCTTTTCCAGATGCTTCTTGTACTCTTCTTCTCTGTAGTTCGGATAGGTGAACTCCATGTCTTTGAACTTTCCTCTCACGTAAGCAAGCGTCACTTCGGCGTAGATTCCCTTTCCTATGTAGATGCGGTTCCCCCAGTGCTTTGTTGACGCAAGAACGAACTGTGTATGGTGGATGTATCCTGGGTCGATGTTCACTTTTCTTTTTCCCTCTATGGAAAACATCTTCTCTATGGAGTTCGTCTCCAGTTTTATGTCTGCAAGTTGATAGGGGTGTATGAGTCTTTCAAAACTCACCAGTTTTCCCTTCAGGCCCTGTCCCATCTCTTCTGAATAGTAAAGTGTGTATTTTTCAAAATCGAGGTTGTCGGAAACATAATCCATTGGTCCAAATCTTTCCTCGAGAACAGGCTTTAACTCGTTGAACCAGTAATCTATGTGAGATGCGAATATGAACATGACCAGATTCACCAGATCCGGTACCTTCACCTCTCCCACTGGACCCTCACCTCGAACTCTTTGAGTTTTATCTTCCACTCTTCAGATGCAGTTCTCAAGATGACCTCGCCCTGAGTCTCCACCGTGTACTTTCCCTCCGAAAGTGGGATTGTTCCTTTCACCGTTTTGCCGTTTAGAATCACTTCATCTGAAGTGATCAGGTACGCTGGTGGTGTTCTCTGCAGTCTGAGATTTTCAAAGATCGCAAAAGCAAGAAGCATCACTCCTATCACCAGAAATGGAATCAGAACAAGGTTGTGACTTCTGCTTTTTTCCTCCTCTTTCTTTCTCTTCTCTTTCTTTTCTTGCGGTGCTACGTCACCTTTTCCCTCCTCGTACATTTTGAGCATCTCTTCTGGAGGGAGTTCTAAAAATTCTGCGTATCGTTTTATGTAGCTTTTGACATAGATTTCTGCGTCGAGATTTTGAAGATCTCCCTCTTCAATGCGTTTCAGTTTAGAGGGATTTATGTTTGTAAACAAAGACGCATCAAGGAGCGTGATGCCTTTTTCTTCACGCTTTTTCCTGAAAATTTCCCCCATCTCTTTCCATTTTTCGCTCAAAACAATCTCCCTCCAGACATCCGTCTGGTTCAAGGCTGAATCTATTTTATCACAGTCCGGAAAAAACTTCTCAGAAGAGACCCTTCTTCAAGCGCTGGGTGTAGATGTGTGCCATTCTGGTGGGCTCTGGAAGTCTTCTTCCAGGTAAGGTGAACGACTTGACCAGCCTGATGGAACTTTCCACATCTATAAGATGGCCGGGGGAGACAAAGATGGGGGCACTTCCTTCCCTGGTCCTCATCACACAGCCTATTATCTCTTCGTTATCGTAGAGATAACTCCAGGAACATCTTCTGTTCTCCGGTTCTCTGTAGGTTCCATAGAGCCTCGACTTTGCTACACCGATCGTTGGTATCTCTATGAAGAGTCCCATGTGCGACGCGATACCGAGTTTTCTTGGATGTGCGATACCCTGTCCATCGAAGACCACAACGTCTGGCTTCGTCTTCAGTTTTTCCCATGCTTTCAAAAACAGAGGGCCTTCTCTGAAGGCAAGAAGTCCTGGAATGTATGGAAAATCAACCTTTCCTCTCTCTGAGACGAGTTCCACTATCTTGAAGGTGGGATATTCCATCACTACGATCACAGCAAGTCCTTCTTCTCTTTTTGGAAACGAAAGATCAACCCCCGCCACGTACTTCGGTTCACCCTCAAAGGGTTTGAAGAGAATCTTCTCTCTCAGAACATTCTGGATCTTCATTGCCTCTTCTGGGGATAGATCCCACTCGTGAAGTTTTTTGTAGGTCACCTCTTCTCACTCCCTGAAATCATCTATCAATATCAGCGCTGAAACAGGAAAATCCAGGTATATCCTGTTTTCTGCCAGTTTTTCCAGAATGAAATAGTATTCTTCGAAATCTTCTTTTCTGTCGAATCGATGAACCGTGAACCTCCTCGACGGGTGTGCTTTTTTGAGAATCTCCAGGATTTCTTTTTCTTTCTCTATCTGCGCTATGAAGACCTGATCACCTTCTAATTCTCTGGATATACCAACGTCCTCCCAGACGACTCGATCTGGTTCAAATCCTACCCTTTCTTTCCAGACACCCCTTAGATTTGCCTCGAACACCCTTGAAACGAGTGAAGAAATGTTCACAACCACCAGATTCAACGAAGAGGTTTCCATGCTGTCTTCTTCAAACAATTTTTCCTTGAACATAGAAAGTTCCTTTTCGTTCACAAAGACCTCTCCGTTTTCACTCACAACGTAGGGAAGCGTGAAAAACTGCATCTTCAATCCTTCTCTTACCTTCAAAAAGAGCGTTAGAAGTTCGGAGAGTTTTATGTTCGTTTCGATGTAGGGACTCACCTTTCTGTATATGTTCGAGATCTCAAAAGGACTTTTGTTCAGAGCCTTGCTGAGGAGTTTTTTGAGCACGTCCTTCTGGCGTTCTATTCGTGCGAGATCCCCCATGGAGTCCTTTCTGTATCTAATGTACGCAAGAAGCTGTTTGCCAGACAACATGTAAGGTACACCAGGTTTGAAGTCTATGACGAGATCTTGAGAGAGGTCTTCATAGAACATCACTTCGTTCGGGATCACCTTCACCGGTCCGAGTTCATCTCCGAGAACCCTGAATGCCCTGTAGTCGAAAACCACGTAGGAATCTATCTTCATTCCGAAAATCGATTCGACGATCTGAAAGAGCTTTTCAATTCCAAAGGAGTTATAAATGGAGTTGATCTTTCTTCCCTCAATTATCAGATCACGGGGTATGGAAACAAAGGAGAGCACTCCCTTTTTCCAGTCGAGCACACCGAGCACTATCACATCGGTTCGAACGGTGTGCTCGATCTCTTCGTCTTTTCCGAGAACAAGAAAGACATAAGGATTCTTCACTTCTCCTTTGAAAAGAAAAGACACCACTCTGTTCAGGAAAAATATGGATGATATAATTAAAAAGAAGGCTAAACTAATTGATAAAAAAAGCAGTATTTTTTTCGTCATGCCATCACCCTGTCTGTATTCTATCACCACGGAGGTGATATCCATGAAGATAGGCATAGTTGGTCTTGGAAGAGTGGGTTCCAGTACCGCTTTTGCACTTCTGATGAAAGGACTGGCAAGGGAAATGGTGTTGATCGACGTCGACAGAAAGAGGGCAGAAGGAGACGCCCTCGACCTCATACACGGGACACCGTTCACAAGGCGTACAAACATATACGCAGGAGACTATAAAGACCTGAAAGGATCCGATGTGATCGTAATTGCTGCGGGTGTTCCGCAGAAACCGGGTGAGACCAGGCTTCAGCTTCTTGGAAGAAACGCCAGAGTGATGAGGGAAATAGCCCGGAACGTTTCAAAATACGCTCCTGATTCCATCGTGATAGTTGTTACAAACCCGGTTGACGTGCTGACCTACTTTTTCCTCAAGGAATCTGGAATGGACAGAAGGAAGGTTTTTGGATCGGGAACCGTTCTGGATACCGCAAGGCTTCGAACTCTGATTGCCCAGCACTGTGGTTTTTCCCCAAGAAGTGTTCACGTGTATGTGATAGGAGAGCATGGTGATTCTGAAGTTCCAGTCTGGAGCGGTGCCATGATCGGTGGTATACCCCTTCAAAACATGTGCCAGATCTGCAACAGGTGCGATTCTCATATCCTTGAAGAGTTTGCAGAGAAGACTAAAAGAGCAGCGTACGAGATCATAGAAAGAAAGGGAGCAACACATTACGCTATTGCCCTTGCGGTAACAGACATAGTGGAGACGATTTTCTTCGATGAAAAAAGAGTTCTGACACTTTCGGTGTACCTTGAGGATTACCTCGGAATACAGGACGTGTGTATCAGCGTTCCTGCGGTCCTTGGTAGGCATGGTGTGGAAAGGATCCTGAAACTTGAGTTAAGCGAAGAAGAAATGAAAGCATTCAGAGAATCCGCAAAAATATTAAAGAGTGCCATTGAAGAGATTCTGGCCGAAGAGAACAAAGAGTAAAACACACAGAGTGAACAGAATGTACAGGGTGTCGGTGAGTTTCCACTCAAGGTCTCTGTACTTCACCCTGGGTGGCTCTCCCGTGTAAAGACGAGCCTCCATTGCTGTTGCGAGTTCCTCTGCCTTTCTCAAGGCAGAGGCCAGCAGAGGAACGATGATCACAACGAGGGCTTTCAATCTATCGATGAACCTTCCTCTTTCGAAATTTGCCCCCCTGGCTATCTGGGCCTTCAGTATCCTGTCTGCTTCCAGGGCCAGAATGGGAACAAACCTCATGGCAATTGTCATCACCATGCCGATCTCATGGCCCAGTTTTCTTGCCCCAAGAAGTGAAAAGAGACTCTCTATCGCCCGCGCCGTCAGCAAGGGAGGGGTGGTGGCGGAGAAGTTCTCTGCAAGAAGAATGATCAGAAGCAGTCTCAGGAGTATGTAAACGGCCGACAGGATCGCCTTATCCGTTATAAACCAGACGATTCTTCTGCCATCCTGAGGTGAGAGAAACTGTACCACCACAGCGAAAATTATCAGAAACCACAGGCTTTTCAATCCTGCAAGATATATCCTGAACCCAGTTCTGCTGAGAAGTATAAGCAAAAAAACGACCGCACCGGGAACGATGTAAAAAACAAGATTGGGCACGATGAGAATGGAAGTTATCAGAAGAATCATGCCCAGGAGTTTCGCACGTGGATCGATTTTGTGTACAATCGAATCTGTCGGAATGTACCTTCCGATGAGAACCGTCGGTAGCCTCATTTTTTGCCCTTTTTCTTTTTGTTCCTTTCCTCGTAAGCACCGTCGAGGAGTTTTTTCATCTTTTTCAGCTCACGATAGACAAGGTAGTTCACACTGCCCCTTTCGAACTTACCCGTTCTGGTGAGTTTTCCTGCTTTCATTCCCGTTACGATCTCTATCGCGTCGTCCACCGTCTCCACGGTCCATATGTGAAAGAGCCCTTTTTTCATGGCCTGAACGATTTCATCTTTCAACACAAGATTCTTCGCGTTGGCCTTTGGTATGATCACACCCTGCTCTCCATCGAATCCCCGGCTCTTGCATGCCCTGAAAAATCCTTCGACCTTCTCGATTATTCCTCCAACCGGCTGGACTTCTCCATGCTGGTTTATAGAACCCGTTACAGCTATTCCCTGCTTTATGGGAACTTTAGAAATGGCCGAAAGAAGTGCGAGTGCTTCCGCAAGAGAAGCACTGTCCCCTTCCACTTCACTGTAGACCTGCTCGAAACTGATGGATGCACTCACAGAGAGAGGAAATTCCTGGGCGTACCTGCTTCCGAGGAACCCTTCCAGTATCAACACCGCCTTGCTGTGGATTTTTCCACTGAGATCCGCTTCTCTCTGAATGTCCACAACCCCTGGTCTTCCAAGATAAACCTTCGCCGTGATCTTCACAGGCACTCCAAAAGAGTAATCTCCAAGATCGAGTACCGTCAGGCCGTTAACCTGACCAACTTTTGATCCGGTTACCTCGATCATGAGATCGAATTTCTTTATCATTTCATCGTATTTTTCTTCAAGAAGATTCTTCCTTTTCTCCATCGCATCAAAGGCCCTGATGACGTGCGAGGATGTGGTTACCGTTGAACCATCCATCCTTGCCAGTTCACCGGATTCAACTATGAGGTTCACTATGTCTCCAAAAACTGCGGAGAGTTTGGTGCTGTCTTTTGCGTGCCTCATGGCATACCAGATGACTCTTTTCACGGCTCCCTTGTCGAAATGAGGCAGGTTCTTCTCCCGGCAAACGGCAGATATGAAGGATGTGTACTTCTGGACGTTGAGTTCATTTCTGGGAATTTCCCAGTCGAACTCCGCCTTTATCTTGAACAGTTTCCTGAAATCCGGATCCAGTTCGTAGAGAAGTTCATAAAGATAGGGTGTTCCTATGACGACAACTTTCAGGTTGAGAGGGATTTTATCGGGCTTCAACGTGATGGTATTGGAAATTCCGAGAGTGGTTTCCAGGTTTTCCGCGCCGATTTGCCCTTCCAGGAGAACTCTCTTCAGGTTGTACCACACATAGGGTTGACTAAGGAGCCTTTCTGCTTCGAGGATCAAAAAACCACCGTTTGCCCTGTGAAGGCTTCCGGATCTTATCATCGTGAAGTCGGTCTGAAGGAATCCTCCTCTCACGTAGTATTCAATTTTTCCAAACAGGTTGGAGTACGTGGGATTTGTCTCGTAAATCACGGGGGCACCATCCAGACCGGAGTTGTCCACGATCAGATTCAGGGAGTACTTCCTCATGTAGATTTCTTTTCTCTCTTTGGCGTCCATTTTCAAAAAATCGATCAGGTTTTCCATTATGTCCTTCTTTATATCCTCCAGGAATTTCCTTATCGTTTCTCCTTCGAATTCGCTCTCCACTTCAGAAAAGAGGGGTTCTATAGCGAAAAGGGCTGTTCTTTTGTGAAACTCTTCGAGGGATTTTCTGAACTCTATATCCAGTTTTCTGATCCTGTAGAGTGTGCCATCGACAAGGTGTTTCAGTTTTATCTGTCTTTCTTCGATCTCCCTTTTTGCACTGTCTGGCAGAGCGTTTATTGCCTCTGGTGAAAGGGGTTTGCCATCCACCACGGGGAGCATCACGACACCAGCGGGCGTCAGTTGAACCATGAAACCAAGTTCTCTTGCCTTTGCTTCAAGACTTTCCCAGAGTTCTTTTCTCATACGAGAGAATCTTTCTTCCATTTCAGAAATCCTTCTGGCGAATTCTTCGCTCTCGAAGGCTTTGTTCAGAACTTCTACCACTTCGTTTATCAGATCCTCGAGCCTTTTCTTGAAAATCCTACCCTGACCTGGTTTGAAGGATATCGCCCTTGGTTCATAGGGATTTTCGAAGTTGTAAACGTAACCCCAGTCTTCTGGAACGGGAAGGTTTTTTGCTGCATTCTGGAGCATCATCTGAACGAATGTGCGTCGTCCTGTCCCGGTAACACCGGTGACGAACACGTTGTAGCCTTTCTCTCTGATCTTTATTCCCATCTCTATGGCTTCTCTTGCTTTCTTCTGACCTATGAACCCTTCACTGGGAGGAATTTCCTCTGTGGTGCGGAAATTCATGAAGTCAAGGTCGAAATTGTTTATTTCCTCCGGTTTAAGTTTTCTGATCATAATGCCACCCCTTTTTTGCGTGATCACATTTTATTGTACAATATTCGAAGAGGAAGTGACTCAGTTGAAACGAGAAAGGGTGGGATTGATGGGAAACGTCATAGTGGTTACTTCCGGTAAAGGAGGGGTGGGTAAAACCACCGTCACCGCCAACCTCGGATGTGCCCTTGCAAAACTTGGAGAAAAGGTCTGTCTTATCGATGCGGACATAGGCTTGAAGAACCTCGATATAGTACTTGGCCTTGAGAACAGAATAGTTTACACGCTGATTGATGTGGTGAACGGAAAGGTCTCCCCCCAGGAGGCCCTGGTCAGACACAAGGTGCTGAAAAACCTCTACCTTCTTCCTGCCTCTCAGATAGCCACAAAGGAGATGGTCTCTCCTGAAGACATGAAATCGATTGTCAAAGAACTGGTGCCGAATTTCGACTACATAATCATCGACTCCCCGGCGGGTATCGAGAGGGGATTCAGAAACGCTGTAGCACCGGCTGAAAGAATCCTGGTGGTCACCACCCCGGAGGTTCCCGCTATCTCCGACGCAGACAGGGTGATAGGACTTTTGGAGAACTTCGGCTTCTCGGATGATAAGATTCATGTCGTGATCAACAGATTCAAGCCACATATGGTGAAAAAAGGAGAGATGCTCACCACGGATGACATCAAACACACCCTCTCTCTGGAGATCATAGCCGTTATACCGGATTCTGAGGAGATCATCATCGCTTCTAACACTGGAACACCCGTTTCTTTGAACGGAAATACCAGGATCTCCAAAAACTTCGAAAATCTTGCAAGGAGAATACGGGGAGATAGGGTGCCTCTGGAAGAAGATTTCGCAACCGTATCCAGGGGGTTCTTTGATTCTCTAAAGGATTTCTTCTCAAAATTCAAGAGGGGATGATACGATGAAGTTTCTGTTCTGGGAGTTTGGAAAGAAGAAAAAGAGCAGGGATACCGCCAGAAAAAGACTGGAACAAATTGTCGGACAGACGAAGAGAAAGCAAATGAACATAACGGAGATCATTCCAAAGGAGGTCCTTGATAAAAACTCCGACAAGATAAAGGAGAGGATCGCAAGTTGGCTCTCTGAGACGTTCAACGTGGAAAAGGACAAGATAAAAATAGACCTGGAAGAAAGGGAAGGCCACGTTGTTATAATCACAAACGTGTTCTTCAAGTAGGGGGTGTAAAAGATGGTGAAGAAGTTGACGTTACGATCTTCCTCCCGTACTCAGTTCATCGATATCACATCAGAGGTTATTCGGGTGATAGAGGAATCGAAGGTGAAAAGCGGCATCTGTGTGGTCTTTGTTCCGCACACGACCGCAGGTGTGACGATGAACGAAAACGCCGATCCAAGCGTAAGACACGATATAATGACCACGCTTGGAAAACTCGTTCCTGCCGCGGCAAATTATACGCACCTTGAAGGAAACGCAGATTCCCACATAAAAGCTTCTCTCGTTGGCTCATCCGTTACACTCATAATAGAGAACGGCCGGCCGCTGCTTGGAACGTGGCAGGGGATTTATTTCTGCGAGTTCGATGGTCCAAGAACAAGAAGCGTTTATGTGAAAGTTATGGAAGACTAAAGAAGACTTGCCTTCATTTTCTCTTCCAGAGAAATCTCCGTGAGTTCCTCCACGAACACCATTTTCGGTGGTTCTATTCCGTTGAAATACGTGTTGTACTCCACCGTGTATGCTCCTGCATTGACAAAACAGACAAGATCGTTCAGGGTGATGGTTTTTGGGAGGAGAATCCTATCGTATATAACGTCAACACTGTCGCAAGTTGGCCCTGCAAGATGATACTCTTCCAGTTCGTCGTTTTCTTTTCCCAGCACTCTCACTTCGTACTCGAAATTTTGCATGGTTTCGGCAAGACCATGGAACACACCGGCGTCCAGGTAGACCCACTTTTCTCCATTTCGTTCGCTTTTCAAAAGCACTTTCGTGACCAGCCAGCCGGCTTCTCCCACCATGTACCTTCCAGGTTCTGAGATGAGTTTCAATCCGTGAACGAACCATAGGTTTTCATCGATGGCTTCTTCGATGACTCTTCCTATTTCTTCCATCGTTGGAATGGGCTTTCTGTGTTGAACAGGAAATCCTCCACCGACGTTCAACAGAAAGAGATTCAATCCGGACCTCATGGCTTTTTTGAAGATCTTTCCAGCAACAGAGATTGCTTTTCTCCAGCTTTCAGGGTTCAGATTCTGAGACCCCACATGGAAACTCACTCCGGCGGGGATCAGTTTCATCTTTGCTGCATAGAAAAGGAGATCCAGAGCGTGATCCGGGTCGGTACCGAACTTTCTGGAAAGGGGCCAGTCCGCATCGGATCCATCCGTTGCTATTCTCACGAAGATCCTGCTGCCCGGTGCACTGATCGCTACTTTTTCTATCTCCATTTCACTGTCAACAGCGAAAAGTCTGATTCCGTTTTTGTACGCAAACGCTATGTCTTCTTCTTTCTTTATGGTGTTACCAAAACTCATTCGCTTGCCCGAAATTCCAAGGGCAAGGAGTTTTTCTATCTCTCCTTTCGATGCTACGTCAAAATTGCATCCCAGTTTTGCCAAAAGCGAAAGAATACGGGGATGGGAATTTGCTTTCACAGCGTAGTAAATATCGGCACCCTTCAACGCTGCTTTCATTTCTAAGAATTTCTTCTCCACAACGGAAAGGTCAAAAAGAAGAAACGGTGTTTTGGTTACCTCAAGGGCTCTTCGCACCCAGTATTCCATTTCAGATCCTCCCTGAAGAGTTTTTGCATATAAAGAATAGTGGAAGATGTCCCCTTTAAAAAGTAAATTTACGTTAAGATGATCTGACGTATAATGAACGATGGTATTACAAAATACGGTATCCTTACTTCAGGAAAGAAAAACAAACGTTTTGACAAAGCGCGTTCCGGGGTGTACACTTAGGAAGTGCCGCATTGAGCGGAAAGATTTTGAAAAGGAGTGATTTTTTCATGAGAGGTACGGTTAAGTGGTTTGACTCCAAGAAAGGCTACGGTTTCATCACCATGGAGAACGGAGAAGACATCTTCGTGCACTGGTCAGCGATCCAGATGGATGGTTTCAAGACCCTCAGGGAAAACGAACCTGTTGAGTTCGATGTCCAGCAGGGAACCAAGGGCCCTCAGGCTGTCAATGTGAGACCTGTTAGATAATCGAGGACGAAACCAATCCAGGCCCCGGTGTTCATCACCGGGGCTTTTTTTGATATATTAGAAATCGGACTCAAAAAAATCGGGAGGTGCTCGATTTGGTCAGAGTTAGATTTGCACCGAGCCCAACGGGACACCTTCACGTTGGAGGAGCAAGGACTGCCCTTTTCAACTGGATGTTCGCAAGAAAAGAGGGCGGAAAATTCATTTTGAGGATAGAGGACACCGATCTGGAGAGAAGTTCTATGGAATTCGAAAGGCAGATCCTTGACTCTCTGAGATGGTGTGGACTTGACTGGGATGAAGGGCCCGATGTGGATGGAGATCATGGTCCGTATCGCCAGAGCGAAAGGCTCGATATCTACCGTGAACACGCAAGAAAACTGGTGGAAGAAAAGAGGGCCTATTACGTTGTATACGATAAAGAAGATCCCACCAGAGAACTGTTTTCCACGTTCGACTATCCCGAAGAGTACGCCAGAAAAGGCCATCCTGTCACGGTGAAATTCAAAGTCCTTCCAGGAAAGACCACGTTCGAAGACTTGCTGAAAGGACAGATGGAATTCGACAACTCCACCATAGAGGATTTCATCATCATGAAATCGAACGGGTTTCCCACGTACAACTTTGCCGTCGTAGTAGACGATCATTTGATGGAGATTTCCCATGTCTTCAGAGGAGAAGACCACCTTTCGAACACACCAAAGCAGATCATGATCTACGAAGCGTTCGGCTGGGAAACACCTGTTTTCATGCACATTCCTCTCATACTGGGACCAGACAGAACTCCCCTCAGTAAAAGGCATGGTGCAACCTCCGTTGAGCATTTCAGAAAAGAGGGAATCTTGAGCAGGGCCTTGATGAACTATCTTGCCCTTCTTGGCTGGAAAGTGGAAGGAGACGAGATATTCACCATAGAAGAGCGGCTCCAGTCCTTCGACCCAAGAGATATTTCCAACAAGGGTGTAATCTTCGACTATCAGAAACTCGAATGGGTGAACGGAAAACATATGAGAAGGATCGAACTGGACGATCTGAAGAGAGAATTCGTAGAATGGGCAGAGTACGTAGGTAAAACAATACCCGATGTTGACGATGAGTACTTCCTCAATTCTCTTCGTATATGTAGAGAGAAGGTGAACACACTCTCTCAACTGTACGATATCATGTATCCGTTCTTGAGCGAAGAGTACGAGTACGAAAAAGATTACATCGAAAAGTTCTTGAAAAAGGAGGAATCCGAAGAGGTCCTGAAAGAGGTGAAAAAAGAACTGGAAAAGCTGGACAACTGGAACATGGAGCAAATAGAAAGAGTTCTGAGAGAGGTTGCAGGAAGAGGCATTGCCTCGAAAAAGGTGGTTTTTCAGCTGGTGAGGGGAGCTGTGACGGGAAAACTGGTCACACCAGGGCTCTTTGAAACAATAGAGGTGCTTGGAAAGGAAAGGACACTGAGAAGACTCGAAAGAACTTTGCGTTTCTTAAAAGATCTGTAAAATACATATGTTAAAACAAACAAGGGTGAGAAAATGAGGTTGGCCTTTTTCGGTGATGTGCATGGTAATCTTGAGGCTCTGAACGCTGTTCTGGAAGATATACAGAGAAGAGGTGTGGACGAGATCTTTTGTCTTGGAGACCTTGTGGGATACGGACCTGACCCTGAGGCAGTCGTTCAGTTGATAAGAGAAAAAAACATCAAAACTATCATGGGAAACTACGACGATGCGGTGGGTTATTCAAAGGAAAGTTGTGGATGTTCTTACTCACCGGGAAGAGAAACTGAAGTGGGTGATATCTCACTCAACTGGTCCATTGAACGCACTTCCGAAGAGACAAAAGAATTCTTGAGATCCCTTCCAAAAAGAATGAGTTTTGAAGTCGAAGGAGTAAAATTTCTCCTCGTTCATGGAAGCCCCTTCAACGAACTCCTGGAGTATGTAAAACCAGACACTCCCTCCGAAAGGTTAAAAGAGATAGCCAGTAAAGTCGAAGAAAGCGTAATCGTAAACGGACACACGCATCTTCCCATGGCAAGATGGGTTTTGGGCAAACTCATCTTGAATCCTGGAAGTGCAGGCAGGCCGAAAGACGGTGATCCGAGGGCTTCATACATGATCGTAGATGTCAAAAGTGGTGTGATCTCTTTCGAAACGATCAGGGTAGTCTACGACGTGAAAACCACCGTGGAAAAGATCGCAAAGAAGGGTCTTCCGATTGAACTTGCAACGGTTCTGGCACTCGGCCAAACGTTCGATATGGGACCAGGAAAAGTCACATTCACTCTGAAATAGCAAAGGCACAGCAGCCTTTGAACTTTCCAGATCCATCGACAGGTTTTGTCACAACATCGACGAGGTCTTTCACGATGCTTTGAAGTTCTTTCCTGTACGTACCCTTTGGTTGCATACAGCCTAGAATAACTGTTTTGAACAATTTTCTTGCTTTTTTGAAGATGCGAAGAATTTCTTTTGGATCCGGTGGGGAATACTTGCCAAATGGAGTGTTCGGTGTTGGAATGAAAACATTCAGAACAATGGAATCTGTTTCCTTCGAGAGGATCTCCAGTGCTTTTTCCTCATGGCTGATCTGACCACCGAGTATCCCTATTGTGATGTGAAACACCACTTTCCTGTAGAAACGAGAAATGTTCAGAATGTCCTCAGGTGTAAGATCGAGTCGATAGATTTTCTTTAAAACGCTGGTATCTCCGAAGAAATCCATGGAAACCACATTAGCAAGTTCTCTTGCCAGTTGAGACTTCTGAAAACCCACATGGAAGTTGTAGAGAAGGTTATACTTCTTCTTGTATTCTTGCAATTCATCTTCATAGCGCTCAAAAGGAATGGAACCGTCGGGAAGCATACCACCACTTATCAGAAAACTTCTGTATCCTTTTTCCACATAAACTGGTATCTCCTCAACGGAGATCATGTGTTTCAGGTAATGAGCTTCGCAGTGAGGACAGTTCAGAGAGCAAAACGTTCCCGTCACACTCACAGGGATCGTGTGGGATGGATCGACCGTCACGGACAACACCTCGTTTTGTGGAAAATCGTACAAATGATACCATTATGAGGTTACAATTTGTCTGGGGGGTGATGGTATGAGAAGGTATCTGGTACTGTTTCTTGTTCTTCTGCTCAGTGTGTTTCTCCTTGGTGTAAGACTCACCATTCTTCATGTAAACGACACCCACGGACATGCCTGGACGTTCGACGAATATCAAAATCCAGGAATAGGGGGACTCGCCGCTATTGCAACGATAGTAGAAGAGGTAAAAAGAGAAGTCGAAGAACAGGGAGGATACGTGATCTTCCTTCACGCAGGTGATTTGAACACAGGGGTTCCTGAATCCGACCTTCAGGATGCGATACCGGACATCGTGGGCTACAACATGATAGGACTTTCTGCCATGGCTGTGGGAAACCATGAATTCGACAATCCGAGGGACGTTCTTCTCAAGCAGATGAAGTTCGCTGATTTTCCGTTTCTTTCCGCAAACATCTTAAAGGAAAACGGAGAGCCGTTCTTCACACCGTACATACTCAAAGATTTTGGCAAATTAAAAGTCGCCATAATCGGTTTCACTACAGAGGAAACAACGATCCTTGAACCTCTTTATCTTGAGGATCTGAAGTTTGAAAACGCTCTGAAGGTGGCACAGAAGATAGCACCTGAACTGAAAAACCAGGCGGATGTTGTGATCGCCCTTGCCCATCTTGACTGGGGAGAACCAAAAAAGGAAAATATCACCACAACACACCAGCTGGCAAAAGTCGATGGAATAGACGTAGTTGTAGCAGGCCACAGTCATGTTCTCGGCTCTGAAGTGGTGGATGAAAAGATAATAGTTTCTGCGGGTGAATATGGGAAATACGTGGGAAGGCTTGATCTGGATATAGAGGATGGAAAGATCGTAGCATGGCACTGGCAGGCCATCCCCGTTAATTTGAAGGCGTACAGAGACGGAAAGTATGAATATGTTGGAAAACCCTATCTTGAGAACAGATACGTCGCGAAAGCGCTCGAATACTTCAGAAAAGTCGGCAACGAAAAACTCGATACTGTGATTGGAGAAACGAAGATCTTCCTTGACGGTGAAAGGGAACACGTGAGATCGAGAAATACAAATCTCACCAATCTCATAACAGATGCTATGAGATGGAAAGTGAAAGCAGACATAGCGCTCACAAACGGTGAAGGAATAAGAGCCTCTATAAAACCTGGAAAGATCACTGTGAGGGACATCCTCACAGTTCTCCCGTTTGGGAACACTCTTTATGTTCTGGAACTCACCGGTGAACAAATCATGAAAGTCCTTGAATACTCCGCCACAATACCTGAAGGAAAGGGAGCGTTCCTCCAGGTTTCTGGGCTTACATGGAAGAGCAAAGATGGAAAAGTCGTGGAAGTTCTGGTGAATGGAGAACCCCTGGATCCGAAAAAAACATACAGGGTCGTGACGAACAACTACATGGCAGGAGGAGGAGATGGCTATACAATGCTCAAAGAATGGGGAGGCTACGACACAGGCTTCCTCATGTCAGACGCTGTCATAGAATACATACAAAACGTTTTAAACGGTGTGATAGAAGAGTACGATAACTCACAGAGGTACGTCAGAGAATGAGGTGGGGATTCCCCGCCTTTTATTTTTTTTCTCATTCCTGAAGACTTAGTTTGAAAATTATAAGTGTACAACAACATAATTTTATTTACTAAACCAGGGTAAGTTCCATTTATTCACAAAGTAGGTGGTGATTGTAACTGGCACAGGAAGAAGGATGTGGAGTATGCAACTGTCGGTAACAAGAAAAATTCATGCGGGTTTGAGAGAAATGATGTATGCAAGAAAAATGGAATAGTGAGTGAGAAAGTGAAAAAAGATCTGAGAATATGCCTTCATCTGCGATCATGTATCTGGCATAAATAAAGAAACCACACACTTAGTTTCTAACCTTTTAAGGAGTACCTTTTTAAACAAACTTGTGAAAACAGGAACTAGACGATTTTCCCATAAAACACCTCAAAATGGCCTGACCTAGGCTCCCTTATTCCATTTTTCCAGACAGTACTTGACTGACCCTTTCTGTGTGTTAGAATCACCTGTGATGAAACACCTTCTGTATGTCCCCTTGTACTCTTGCTTTCTGAAAAGTCCTTGTGGTATAATTTCTTTGAAATCCAATGGGTTTCAATACTTCCTTAGAGGTATGGAAACTAAGTATAGAAACGAGGTACAGACTCAAAGAAAAACAAGATACGGAAACAAAAAACAAAAAGCGGGGAAAGATCCCCGCTTTGATTGCTTTTTAAAAAGATCAAATGCTCCATATCTCTTCGAACGAGTGGGGAGTTTCACAGTACTCACAGACAAATCGGCCGTTTTCATCTCTCACAAATGAGGGAGACACGTTCTCACCGTGTGCAGGATTTGTGATGCAGTTTTCGTTTTTGCACCGCAGTTCTTCAAAACCGTATATGGTGGGTGGCAGTTTTATTCTGTACTTTTCCACAACGGAACTGTTCTTTATGATGTTCACAGTCGTGTTCGGAGAGATCGCTGCGAGTTTCTTTATCTCCTTTTTGGAAAGATATCGGTCGGGCAGACTGATGTATCCTTTGAAACTACCATCACTCGACCTGAAGATACCATCCGCACTGTCCACATCGTAGAGTTTCAAAATCTTCCTTATTTTGACGATCGTGGCGTAGATCTCCTCAGGTGTTTTTCCTTTGGCGATGTGATCTATCACGGTTCCATTTTCTATTGGTTTTATTCCCCTCTTTCCGTCTTTTTGAACACCCTTTGTACCGTGCACGATGGGAGCCGGTATGATGAAATCTTCCTCCTTCTCCGGTGCTTTTTTCGACGTATCGAAGGGAGCCTCAATAGCCCCACCGAACATGGAAAGAAGCACTATCCTCACCCAGTATCCGTTTCTTGCCTGCGTTTCCCAGCCGTTCAAAGGAAGAGAGTCGAGAAAGTTCGGTATGGTCGGATACAGTTTGTGTCGTGGAAGGGGATGGTAGAACTTCACACCTTCTGGTAGTTTCTCAAGAAATTCTTTTCTGAACGTGACAGCCTCCCGCAAAAGATGAACCTTTTCAAGGATGTCTTCACCCATTCGTTCGAGTTGAAGCCGTGTGAAATACCACATCTTTGCCACATCTTTCTGGTTCAAATACTCTTCGATCGAGGAAAAGGTTCTGACTTCAAAGCCGTTCTTTTTCATTCTCTCGATGTAGTGCTCCGGCATCATGAGTTCTTCAGGAGCCACAAGATCCACCTTCACGTTTTTGAAGATCTTCAAACCGTTCACCTTCGAGTGGACTGTTCTTCCATGGAGCAGATCCCCAACGAGTGCCAGGTGTATGTAAGAGTTGTCGAAGTTGTTCTGTTCTAAAAACGTGTACTCGTCCAGAAGTTCCTGTGTAGGATGCTCGTGTTTTCCATCTCCTGCGTTTATGAAGGACGGTATCTCTATGCCGTTTCTGAGAGCAAACTCGGAGATCCTTCTTTCAAGGAGTCTGCAGACTCCCTCGAGTCTTGTCCTCACCACGAATATGGAATAATCACTGTATCCTGTGAGCATGGCGAAGGTATCGGTGTAACTTTCCTGTTTGTTGAAGGAGGAGTGTTCAGAATCGAAGATGTTCACCTTCACGTTCGGCCCGGCATGAAACTTAGCGGCGTTTATGAAAGACTCCTTTGTTCTGGTACTTGGCTCGACGAAAACGATGTATATACCAACGTTTCTCTTTCTTATCCTGAAATCTGACACATCCTCTCCGCTGTACCATCGCTTTTTCAGTTCCCTGGTTTTCTCGTAGAGAAACATCTGCTCTTCAACGCTCAGGTCCTCTATGACGGCGAGTGTTCTTCCAAGAAAGTCTCTCTTCAAAATCAACACCTCCCCTTGATAAAAAAACTCGCACCTAACGGTGCGAGTGTTCTACGGAGTATTTGAGAAACAGTGTGCCCTTTTCGTTCAACTTCGATATCTCCAGAAGTTTCAAAGTGAAAAAACCATCGAACTCGCTGAAGAAAGGCACTCCCCTTCCAAATAAGTAAGGTTCGATGGTGATGAACATTTCATCCACCAGTTTTTCTCTCAGAAACTGAGTGAACACAGTCCTTCCCCCTATGACGGCCACCTCTCTGTATCCTTTTCCTTCGAGGAATTCTACCACATCCTTTGGCGATCCGTTGAAGAAGACGAGGGAAGGATCGCTGGAGGTCTTTCTGTTTTTCGTCAAAACCACGTTCAGTCTTCCTGGAAGGGGCTTTCCTATCTCCTCGAAAGTGATCCTTCCCATCACCACGTTTCCAATCTCTGTGGTGACCTCTCTGAAGTGCTTTCTGTCCTCAGGGGAGTTCCATCCGCTGAACGAAGATGCGATCTTTCCGGAAAGATCCATGGCAAAGATGAAGATCACTTTTGCCACGGATCCCATTCTCCCGACAGATAAGAATGGATGAACTGTGCTGCCCTTTTTCCGGCTCCCATGGCCTCTATCACCGTTGCGGCACCGGTCACTATGTCTCCACCTGCAAAGACACCCCTCACACTGGTGGCCCCCGTGTCTCTGTCTGTTTTTATATAACCACGCTCGTTCAGTTCAAGACCTGGAAACTCAGAAAGGAGCACCCTGTTTGGTCCCTGACCTATCGCTTCTATCACCATATCGATTTCGAGAACGAAGTTACTCCCTTCCACAGGAACAGGTTTTGGCCTTCCGGATCTGTCCACTCCCTTGAGTTCCATTCTCACGCATTCCATTGCCTCCACGTTTCCGTTGGCATCTCCAAGGTAGCGAACAGGAAGGGTCAGCCAGAGAAACTCTATTCCCTCCTCAAGGGCATGGTGGTACTCTTCCCTTCTTGCGGGCATTTCGTTTTCTGTTCTTCTGTAGACGATGTACACCTTTTCGGCTCCAAGTCTCAAAGCGCTTCTTGCTGCATCCATGGCGGTGTTTCCGGCACCGATGACGGCCACTCTCTTTCCGACACGAACCGGTGTGTCGTAATCTGGGAAGAGATAGGCTTTCATGAGGTTGACCCGGGTGAGAAACTCGTTCGCGGAGTAGACACCGTTCAGATTCGTTCCGGGAATTCCCATGAACTTTGGTGTTCCCGCACCGGTTCCTATGAAGATGGCATCGTACTCTTCCAGGAGATCTTTGACCTTTATGGTTTTTCCAACGACGGTGTTCAGAAAGATTCTCACACCGAGTTTTTCTATGTAGTTGACTTCCCTTTCAACGATCCTCTTTGGAAGACGAAACTCCGGTATCCCATAGACGAGAACGCCTCCTGGTTTGTGGAGTGCCTCGAAGACATCGACGTTGTATCCAATTTTTGCAAGGTCTGCCGCCGCTGTGAGTCCGGCGGGTCCAGAACCCACAATGGCGACCTTCTCCTTTCTCTGGCCAGCACTTTCTTCCACTTTCTCTTCGAGGTTTTCGGCTGCCCAGTCTGCCACGAACCTTTCCAGTCTTCCTATCGCAACAGGTTCGCTGTCCTTCATCTTTCCCACAACACAGCGGAACTCACACTGAACCTCCTGCGGACAGACCCTTCCACAGACAGCGGGGAGGTTGTTGTAACTCTTCAATATCCTGTAGGATTCTTCGAGCCTTCCTTCGCGAAGTTCTCTTATGAATCCTGGAATATCGATTCCCACCGGACAACCAGACACGCACGGATGTGTGGGACACTGAAGACACCTCTGCGCCTCCGCTACAGCCTCTTCAAGCGTGTAGCCGAGTGCGACTTCGTTGAAATTCCTCTTTCTCACATCGGGTGATTGTTCTCTCATCGGTGTTTTTTTGCTCATTTTGTTTCACCTGCCGTTTTCAGGAATCTTTCGTAGGATATCCTTTCCTGTTCTCTGTACTGGGCAAGTCTCTTCAGAAGTTCATCCCAATCCACTTCTTCTCCCCTGAACTCCGGTCCGTCCACGCAGGCAAACTTCATCTGCCCCGAAACCGTCACCCTGCAGGCACCGCACATACCGGTACCATCGACCATTATCGGGTTGAGAGAGACCCATATTGGAACTCCGTACTCCATCGCTTTCAGAGTACAGAACTTCATCATGATGGTTGGGCCTATCGCCCAGCAGACGTCGAAAGATCCTTCCCTGAAGAGTCTGTCCATCGCATCGGTGACAACACCTTTCATGCCCGCACTTCCGTCGTCCGTTACAAGGAAGACCTCGGAGATTTCTTTGAACTCATCCACCATGATCAGATAATCCTTCGTGCGGGCTCCAAGCACGGCCACTACCTCGTTTCCAGAGTTCTTCAAAGCCTTCGCTATCGGATAGAGTGTGGCTATTCCCACTCCACCGCCAACAAGAAGGACTCTGCCATAATTTCTGATCTCACTCGGGTTTCCAAGAGGGCCTACCACATCCAGGATGGTGTCCCCCTCTTTTCTCAAAGAGAGTTCGTGGGTGGTCTTTCCCACAACCTTCACGACCATTCTGAAGAGTCCTTCTTCAGGCTTTGTGTCGGCCACAGTCAGGGGAATCCTCTCTCCCTTTTCATGGAGTCTGATGATGACGAACTGTCCTGGTTTTGCCTCTTTCGATATCGAAGGAGAGTGAACCCAGAAGTCGAAAACATCGAACGCAAGACGCTTTTTTACCACGATCTCGTTCACAGTTTTCTCCCTCCATTGTTGATGAAGAATATCCTGTCACACACACTTTTTATGTCTTCCTCTATGTGTGAAGAAACGATTATCGTGATGCCTTCTTCTTTCAACCTTTTCAGCATCTCTCTCACAACGGTTGCAGATTCCACATCCAGTCCACTGGTGGGTTCATCGAGAATCACAAGTTCAGGTTCACCAAGAAGCGCCACCGCTATTGCCAGTCTCTGTTTTATCCCCTTCGAAGCGTTCTGGACGATCGTGTTCAAAAAGGGTTCCAGCATGAGATCTGATATCAACGAATCCTTCACTTTGGCACCCTTGAGTTGAGAAAAGAACATAAGGTTCTCATAAACGGAGAGTTCCTCCAGGAGGGAGGGAAACTCCGGAACGAAGGCTATCTTCTTGCGGACACTCTTGAGATCCTTGAGGGCATCTTTTCCAAAGAGGATCAGTCTTCCCTCGTCCGGTTTCAGGATGGTCGCCAGGATCTTTAAAAGAGTTGTCTTACCGGCCGAATTTTTCCCAACAACACCGAGGGACTCTCCTTTTTTCACGTGAAGGGAAACACCTTCCAGTATCTGTTTTTTACCGTAGGATTTTTTGATGTTCTCCGCAACGACAGGTTCGACTATAATCCCAACTCCCTTCTTTCGTTTTCGTCTATGAGTGAGGCAAGTTCTGGCTTTTTGTACAGTATCATCTCCACTGCCTTTCTGAAGAACTCTTTTTGATCTTCAGAAAACTCGTTGCTTTTCAGGGACCTCAGGAGTATCTTCAAAGACCTCTCGTTCGGTATGTGTGCCAGGACCATGGCCACCTGTTCGCAGAGTTCTTTTCTGTAGGAATCTTCGAACATGAGGTACTCCAGTTCCGGCAGGAACACCTCTCCCTCACCTATCTTTGCCAGCGCTTCGTATATCACAAGCAGGGCCTCTTCTGAGTCGTATTTTTCCATGAGTTCGTAGAGGATGTTTTTCATTCTCTTTTCTCCTAGATCTCCAAGGATATCCACTATGTAGAGGTTCGTGATGTCGTTCTTCTCAAAGCCCTTTTCTCTTCTTTTCTGTATCTCGTTGAAGAGAAATTCCCTCGCTCTGTCTCCGAATCTGTAGAACACCTCCGCGACGATCTCTTTCACCTCTGGATCCTCGTCCTCCAGTAGTTCTATCAGTTTTGGAAAAGCCTCTTCACCCTTTTCTTTGATGATCCTCTCTATCAGTTCTTCTTTTTTTCTCCTTTCCTCATTCATTCGACACAACAACTCCTTCCTCTATTCTCAGTTTTCTTTCGAAGGCATTCGAAAATTCCCTGTCGTGCGTTATCAGAACGATCACCTTGTTTAGTTTCTTCAATTCTTTCAAAACGGAGGCAACTTTTGCTTTGTTTTCTGTGTCGAGGCTTGAAAAGCCTTCGTCTATGAAGAACGCATCAAGCCTTCCGGAAGCAACTTCTGCCAGAGACATCGCAAGAGAGATCGCTATAAGGGAACTTTCCCCTCCAGAGAGTCCACTTGCCATTCTCTCTGTCCCTCTATCGTATATAACAAATCCTTTGCCAGAAACAAAATCTATTTCGAATCGACCGTTTGTCAGCACTTCCAGATAGGAATTTGTTCGCTTCAGAACAGCTTCGAGCACCTTTTCTGTGAAATACGAATAGAATTCATCTTTCCGGAAAAGAAGCCGCTTCAAAAGTCCGAAGTCTTCGAGCCTTTTTTTCAACTCGAGCAGTTTGCTTTCCAGTTCCTTTCTCTTTTCCTCTTTTGCTTTCACCTCTTCCAGTATGTGTCGTATGCTGCCCTCTTCTCTGTTCAACTCGGAGAGTTTTTCTTTTATTTTCTCAAGATGATCCAGAATCTTTTTGTGTTCTTCCAGTATTTCCGGGCTCAGATCCTTTTCTTTTTCGATGTCTTCTTCGAGAAGACGGATCTCTGTTTCAACGGCTTTCAGCCTGTCTTCTGCGTTCTTTGGTTCTTCGTTCACCAGTGTCCTGAATTCTTCAACGCTTAGGCCTGCGTCTTCTAATCTTTTCATGAAATCTTCCTTCAGATGGGACAGTTCTGCCTTTGAATCTTCAAGTTCTCTTCTTTTTGCTTTCATCTCATCCATTATATTTCTGATCTGATCGTCAAACTGCTCGATCTTTGTTCTCTCTGAGATTATTTTCTCTGAAAGAATCCTGCACTCTTTTTCGAGTTCTTCGACAGCTCTTCTTCTTTCTTTGAGGGTTCTTTCCATTCCTTCTCTGTAACCAAGCCGGTTGAGATCTTCTTCCATCTTTTCTTTTTCTTTTCTCAATTCACTCAGATCTTTTTCTCTGATCATCAGAGATTCTTTTGTTTCCTCGATGGCCGATGAAAGGTTTTTCTTTCTCTCTTCAAGGATCACAATTTCACTTTCCAGAGAAGACTTTCTCTTTTCCATCTCTTCAAACTGTTCACGATCGAAGTCAACTGCCTTTGCCTTACCGTGGTACTCTCCACCACATACCGGGCATGTGTCTCCATCATTCAGTTGTGAGGCTATTTGATACACCAGCCATGCAAGATGGTTCTTCTTCAACTCAGCAAGGCTCTTCTTTGTTTCTTCAAGAACAGTTTTTTTCTCTTCAACTATACCTTCAATGCGGAGAAGTTCTCTTTTCTTTTCTTCCAGATCTTTGTGAAGTTTTTCCACCTCTTCTTCTGCTTGCCTTATGGATTCAAGCGTTCTGATCATCTTTTCCAGAATCGGTCGTGATCTCTCCAATATTTCCTCAGCCTCTTCCAACCCACGGCGAAGTTTCTCGGCCTGTTCTTTCTTGCGCGAAAGATCCTCTTCGTACAGCAAAAGCCTTTTTGATGCGTTTTCTCTTTCTGTTTGAAGTTTTCTGAGGCGCTCTACATATCTGTTTATCTCATCGGAAATGCGTTTTAGATTGCTTTCTCTGATGCGCAACTCTTCAAAGATGGGCTTGAGTTCCTTTGCCTTCTTTATTTTCCTTTCCTGTTTCACTTCTTCTTCCAGCCGCGTCTTCTCCTGAAGAAGTTTTTTCAGCCTTTCTTTCTTTTCCACTATCTCCCGGTATCGTTCAACAAGATAAGACAGCCTTTTTTCTTCACCTCGAAGTTTTTCTTCTTCATCCAGAAGTCTTTTCTTTTCACTCAACAGATCTGAGAGTTTTTTCTTCAAATCTTCCAGTCTGTACCTGTCGAGGTAACTGATGATCTCTGAAAGAAGTCTTTCGTAACCTGAGGTTTCCTGGTTCAGTTCGTTCATCTTTTTGTTGAGGGTGTCTTCCAGCCTTTTCAGGATGTCCTCGTCCAGAAAGACATCCGATATGATTCTTGATATCTCACCGGGGGTTGATTTTAGAAGTTCGTCGATCTTTCCCTGTGGGAGAAAGATCGTTTTTGTAAAGGTTCTGGAGTCCACCCCCAGTATCTCTTCGATTTTTTTTCTTACATCATCCACCTTCACCGCCTGTCTTGCTTTCTTTCCTTCTTCGAGCACTTCAACGAGGACAGCAGAATGTTTCTTTCTCACACCAGATTCTATTTCTCTCAGGACTTCATATCTTTTGCCTCCACGTTCAAAACGGAAGATCAACTGTGCTCTTCTTTCTGGAGATTCTGTGTTCACATAATCATAAACGTTTCTTCCGTACCTTATACCCTCTCCAAACAGCGCAAAGGAAATGGCTTCGAATATCGAAGACTTTCCGGCTCCGTTTGGTCCCTCTATGATCGTGATACCCTTTTCGAAGTTTATATCCACGCTTTTCAAACCGAGAAAATTTTTGGCCACAAGCCTTTCAGGTCTCATTCCCTTTCACCTCTTCGAGTAATTCCTCAAAGAGCTTTATGAGATTCTCATGATCTTTCACGCGGGTCTTCACGTATTCTTTGAAGAGTTCAAAAAAGTCCAGTTTTGATATCTCCTCCCTCACGTCATCCACACCGCTTTGAAACACCTTTTCGATTCTTTTTTCCACCTTTACCACGTTGTCGATCTCACCCAGAAGTTCGTGGGCCATGTTGAGGGGATCTTCTTCGTAGGTGATCCTCACATAACCGGGAAAGGTCCGACAGAAATCCTTTATTTCTCTTCTGGCCGATGTGTCCAGTGTTCTGTAAAAGAGGGTTTTCAGAGGAAGCGGGTTGGTGTCAATTTTTCTGAAAACAGGCTCGCTGCCTTTTTTCACGACCACAAGCACGGCACCCTTTTCATCCTTTTCCTCACCGAAATCCAGTCTTATGGGAGACCCAGAGTAGATCATCAACGGTTGTTCCTGAACCACATGAAAGCCATGTAAATGCCCAAGAGCCACATAGTCAGCAAAGAACGGTATGAGGTTTCGATTTATCACGATTTCTCTTCCCTGTTCAGCGCCCGCGTAAGGCTCCAGTCCTTCCACCGTGAAATGACCCACAAACACGGCAAAATCCTCTTTGCCCGCCTCTTTGAGTTTTGCCAGTTTCTTCTCAAGCCACTGCCTGAAATCCCTTCCTCTGGAGATTTTCGCTTCGAGATCCTCCGATTCTTCTGGATATGGGAAGGGAAGGATCCTCACTTTCTGACCTCTTCCTGCAACAACATCCACGGGTTCTGGATATCTCAAAAAGACAAGGTCATCCGATAGAACCTGAAGCAGGTCTCCAAACGCCGTCAGGCCGCGCCAGTCGTGGTTGCCCAGAAGTACCACAACCGGTGCGATCTGCAGCATCTTCTTTAGGTACTCCATAACATCTTTCATCGCGGTGACACCGGGATTCGATCTGTTGTGAAGCAGATCCCCTGCCACCAGGAAAAGATCCACACCTTCTTTCCTTGCCTCTTCGATCACCCTATCCAGCGCTTCATTTATTTCGGCTCTACGGTCCCTGGGTTTTGAACTGCTCCAGGAAGTGAGACCAAAATGCCAGTCTGCGGTGTGGAGGATCTTCAGTTCTTCCAATTCAATCACCCGCCAGTTTTTTCTTGCACTCTTCTACGTAGAAATCTACTATTTTCTTGATCTCTTCGTTTTCTGTCAGATTCGATACCTTTTCGAACAGAACAAGGGCCTCTCCGTAATTGGCAAGTTTGTACAGATCCTTTGCCTCTGCAAGAAGAGATCGTGCTTTTTTCTCTTTTAGAAGGTCCATTCCCTCTATTTTAAGTCCTTCTTTTTCGACGTAATCAGCGAATTTTTCGTAATCGGAAAATATGTAGAGTTCGTAAGCCTTCACCAGTTTTTCGGTGTACTCAACCCTTTCGTTGAGTGTCCTGTAAGAAAAGTACGTGATGGTGAAAAGAAGTGCAAATACCGTCAAAACGACCACGTAGAACACGTCTTTTTTCACCCGAGCACTGCCTCCTTCAGAACATCCGTTATTTCCCTACAGAACACGATTTCCAGTCCGTTCAAATACTCCTTTGGTATTTTTTCAACGTCTGGTCTGTTGCGCTCTGGAAGGATCACCTTTTTTATCCCTGCTCTCTTTGCTGCGAGGAGTTTTTCTCTGATTCCTCCAACCGGAAGTATCTTTCCTCTTAAGGTGATCTCTCCCGTCATCGCCACGTCTTTTTTCACTTTTTTCCCTGTGACGGCAGAGTATAGAGCCACGGTGATGGTAATACCTGCTGAAGGTCCATCCTTTGGCACGGCACCTTCGGGAACATGTATGTGTATGTCGTTTTTTTCGAAAACATCCCTGCATTCTTCTCCGCACATTTTTCTCACCACACTGAGAGCGATTTTAGCGGATTCTTTCATGACGTCTCCCATGTAACCTGTCAGTATGAGGTTTCCTTTGCCCGGAACAAGAAGACTTTCCACGATCAAAACACTTCCACCTGCTGGTGTCCAGGCAAGCCCGGTGACAGCCCCAACCGTATCTTCTTCCAGCACGTCTTCCGCTCTGTAGACAGCCGGACCAAGTAGTTCCTCCACGTCCTTTGTTCCTATTTTCAGATGTTTCCTCTCTTTTTTTACAAGACTTTTTCTTACAACCTTTTCTATGATCCTTTCCAGATTTCTCACACCCGCTTCTTTTGTGTATTCCCTTATGATCTTCTTGATCGCACCGGGGGTGAATTCTATCCGTGACAGACCATACTGGTTTGCGATTCGTGGAACGATGTAATCCTTTGCGATGTGGTACTTTTCCGGATCAGAGTATCCCGGTATCTCTATGATCTCCATCCTGTCTCTGAGGGCCGGTGGGATCGTGTGGAGTACGTTCGCTGTTGTGATGAAGAGGACCTGAGAAAGGTCAAACGGTATCTCAAGGTAGTGATCCACAAAATCTTTGTTCTGCTCTGGATCGAGAACTTCGAGAAGTGCCGAGGCAGGATCTCCCTGGAAACTGATACCCATCTTGTCCACTTCGTCCAGCAGGATGACCGGGTTTTTCGTTCCAACTCTTCTGATTATCTGGATGATTCTTCCGGGCATGGCACCAACGTAGGTTCGGCGATGCCCCTTTATCTCGGCTTCATCCCTCAGCCCTCCAAGGGACATTCTTCCGAATCTTCTTCCCATGGCCTCGGCTATGGTTCTTCCAAGGGAAGTCTTTCCAACACCTGGAGGCCCGACAAGACACAGAATCGGTGCCTTGAGATTCTTTGAAAATTTCCTTGCAACGAGGTACTCCAGGATCCTCTCTTTCACCTCTTCCAGGCCGTAGTGATTCCTGTCCAGAATCTTTCTTGTCTCTTTCACGTCTATTCTGTCTTCCGTTGTAACGTTCCAGGGAAGGTTCAGCAACCAGTCCAGATAGGTCCTCACAACGGTGGCCTCAGCACTGTAGGGGGACATCTTCTCCAGTCTCTGGATTTCTTTCACTGCTTTCTCTTTCACGTACTCTGGATAGTCGCCCTTTTCAACTTTTTCGTAGAGTTCCCTGATCTCTACCTCTTCTTCCGCCCCCAGTTCCTCTTTTATGGCCCTGAGTTTTTCGCGCAGGACGTACTCTCTCTGTGTCTTTTCTATCCTGTCTTTTACCTTCTTTTCTATCTCCTCTTCTATTTCCAGTATCTCTATTTCCTTCACCAGAATGGAGAGGACCTTTTCGAGGCGATGCAAGGGATGGACCGTTTCAAGGAGTTCTTGCTTTGTCTCAAGGGGAACGGGTAGAATGGAGGCCACAAAATCAGCCAGCCTGTCTGGATCCTGCATTTCCTTCAACGTGACGAGGGTTTCCTGTGGAAACTTCCTGGTTAGGTTGAAGTACCTGATCGCCTTGTCCTTCACACTACGCATCAGTGCTTCCAATTTTTTCGTCTTCCGGTATTTCACCTTCAAAACCTCAAGTCTCACCAAAAAGAAAGGTTCTGTGGAGATGAAATCCTCCACGCGGGCTCGTTCCAGTCCCTCAACCAACACTTTGAAGGTGTCGTCGGGAAGTTTCATTATCTGAAGAACCTTGACGATCGTTCCAACTCTGTAGAGGTCTTCAGGGCCTGGATTTTCAACGGACGGATCGATCTGGTTGACAACAAAGAGAAGTCTATTGTATTTTTCCATCGCCTCTTCGAGTGCAATGAGAGATTTTTCCCTTCCAACGTAAAAGGGAACGACGGTGTTCGGAAAGACTCCCAGACCGTTTCTCAGAGGAATACAGGGAAGGCTGTCTGGAATCTCTATATCTCGCTCCTGCTGTCTGGCGTATTTTTCAAGAACCTTGAAGCTCTTTTCCACCTCTTTTGACTGCTTCGACAAGATAGTTCACCTCCTCAGGTATTGAGATTTCAACGTTCCTGGAAAGTTCATCCGCCACCTCGATCTTCACCTTTATCGCATCTTCTGGCCAGAAGTTTTCAAACAGGTCTCCCCATTCCACAACCAGCACTCCTTCTTCACTCTCCAGCACGTCTTCAACATCGAGAAGGAGAAACTCGGGATCCTTCACCCTGTAAAGATCAAGGTGGTATATCGTCTTCGCTCCGGGATAAACGTTCATGAGCGTGAAGGTAGGACTCCTCACGATGGATTCATCCAGTCCAATCGCCCTGACCATTCCCCTCACAAACGTCGTCTTTCCTGCGCCGAGTTCACCTGACAGTACAACTACCTCTCCTCCCTTCAATGCCCCTGTCATCACCTCAGCCAGTCTTTTGAGTTTTTCTTCATCGAGATGTTCAAACACGAGTTTTTTCATCTTTCATTCCTCCATGTGTGTTGTACAATACATATTGAAGTATTCTTCCAGAAGGGGAAAGAACGGATGGTTTATGTGGGAACGAGTGGTTTTTCCTTTGAAGATTGGAAAGGAGTAGTGTATCCTGAGCATCTGAAACCCTCTCAGTTTTTAAAATATTACTGGGCAGTACTCGGGTTTAGAATAGTCGAGTTGAACTTCACATATTATACACGACCATCGTGGCGCTCTTTTGTGCAAATGTTGAGAAAGACCCCTTCCGATTTCTATTTTACCGTAAAGCTTCCGGGAAACGTGACGCATGTGCTCTGGAAAGAGGGAAAAGATCCGAAAGACGAGATTGAAAGCTTCGCGGAGGAGTTGAAACCACTCATCGAAGAGGGAAGGTTGAAGATGACCCTTGCCCAGTTTCCGTTTTCGTTCAAATATTCTTCCGGCAATCTGGAGTATCTGAAGCGGTTGAATGAGAGATTTCCATATCATCTTGCGTGCGAATTTCGCCACAGTTCCTGGGACAGAGACGATGTGTATCACTTCTTGAAGGAACAGAAGATAACCTTTGTGATAGTGGACGCACCGAAGATTCCGGGTCTGTTTCCTTACAGACCCATCGTGACAACGGATTATGCTTACTTCAGATTCCATGGGAGGAACGAGCGCTGGTTTGAAGCGGAAGGTGAAGAACGGTACAATTATCTGTACAGCCGTGAAGAGTTGAGTTCTTTCTTGAACGATGTACTGAGTGTATCTCAGAAGGTGAAGGAAACGTATGTTTTTTTCAACAACTGCTATAGGGGGCAGGCGGCGATGAACGCGCTTGAGTTCAAAAAGATGCTGGAGGAGAGAGTGTGAGTGCTCTGGATGATATACTGAACGTCCTTGAGGAATCTCAGGAAGACATCTTCGATCTCATGGAAAAACACATTCACTATCTCAGAAAGAAATACTCAGATGAGGAAATTCACGAGGCGCTTCAGATGATACTGTTTGCCATGGAGATCTCACAAAAGCCGATTGTTCATCACGTTTTCGAGACTTTCCCCAGGGAAAAGAGGGTGTTCGTGGAGGACGAGATAACAAAAGAAGAGATCGAAGGATTCTTGAAGGGAGAACTGAACGAACTGGATATTGAAAAGAAAAACTGGTTTTGAGAGGTGAAACCATGAAGGCGCTCATCCTGGCTGCCGGAAAGGGAACAAGGATGAAGTCCAGAATACCGAAAGTTCTACACAGACTCTCCGGCAAATCCATGATAGAATGGGTGGTCGATACGGCGGGGAAGGTGGCCCAGGAAGTTGGTGTTGTTCTCGGTTTTGAAGCAGAAAAGGTCAGAAAACACCTTCCAGAATGGGTTAGGATTTTCATCCAGGAAGAGCAACTGGGAACAGCACACGCTGTGATGTGTGCAAGAAGTTTTTTAGAACCAGACGATGATGTTATCATCCTATACGGGGATGTCCCACTGATAAGTGAAAACACCCTCAAGAGGATGATCGAAGAACACAGAAAAGGAGCGGATGTCACGATCCTTGTGGCAGACGTGGAGGATCCTTCTGGATACGGTCGGGTTGTGGGGGACGGGGGAAGATACAGGATAATAGAGGAAGTGGATCTTCCGGAGAATCTGAAAGGAATCAAAACGATCAACACGGGTTTTTACGTCTTTTCTGGTGAGTTTCTCTTGGAAGTGCTTCCAAAGATCAAGAACGACAATGCGAAAGGAGAGTACTACCTCACAGATGCGGTGAACCTCGCTGAGAATGTTCGGGTTGTCAGAACAGCAGATCCTCTGGAGATCACAGGAGTGAACACAAGGAAAACCCTGGTCTGGCTTGAAGATCAGCTGAGAAGAAGAAAAATAGAAGAACTTCTCGAAAACGGTGTTACGATACTGGATCCGAACACCACATACATACATTATTCGGTGGAGATTGGGATGGACACGATTGTATATCCCATGACCTTCATAGAAGGGAAAACGAGAATAGGTGAAGGCTGCGAAATAGGCCCCTTGAGCCGCATCGTGGACTGCGAAGTGGGGAACAACGTAAAAATAATGCGCTCAGAGTGCTTCAAAAGCGTGATAGAGGACGATGTTTCCGTTGGACCTTTCGCAAGGCTGAGAGAGGGAACCGTTTTGAAGAAATCGTCAAAAATCGGAAATTTTGTTGAAATCAAAAAAAGTACAATTGGAGAGGGAACGAAGGCCCAGCATCTCAGTTACATAGGGGATGCTTATGTTGGAATGAACGTGAACATAGGAGCCGGCACCATCACGTGCAACTACGATGGAAAGAGGAAAAACCCCACTTTCATCGAAGACGAAACCTTCATAGGAAGCAACACATCACTGGTGGCACCTGTTCGTATAGGAAAGGGAGCCCTCATAGGAGCCGGATCTGTGATCACAGAAGACGTTCCTCCATACTCTCTGGGTCTGGGAAGAGCCCGCCAGATCGTGAAAGAAGGGTGGGTACTGAAGAGAAAGGAGGAATGATATGTCTTTTTCAAACGAGATGAAGGTTTTTGCTGGAAATTCTAACAAGCCTCTTGCAGAGAAGATAGCAAGGTACCTGAATCTTCAGCTCGGTGACTGCGAGGTTGGCAGGTTCGCTGATGGGGAGATAAACGTCCGAATAAACGAGACAGTGAGAGGCCATGACATATTCCTCATTCAATCCACATCTCCCCCGGTCAACGAAAACTTGATGGAACTTCTCATCATGATCGATGCGTTCAAGAGGGCTTCAGCCAACACGATAGCCGTCGTTATTCCTTACTATGGATACGCAAGGCAAGACAGAAAAGCAAAGGGAAGAGACCCGATAAGTGCCAAACTGGTGGCAAATTTGATCACGGTGGCTGGAGCAACGCGAGTTCTCACGGTCGATCTTCACGCAGAACAGATTCAGGGATTCTTCGACATACCGGTTGACAATCTGTGGAGTTATCCTGTGTTTGCAGAAGAACTGCAAAAAAGAGAGGAGATAGTCCCCGAAGAGACGGTGGTTGTGTCTCCAGATGTGGGTGGAGTGAGAAGGGCAAGAAGAATGGCAGAACGACTGAAAACATCCCTTGCCATACTTGACAAAAGAAGACCGAGTGACAACGTGGCGGAGGTTGTAAACATAATAGGAGAAGTGAAGGACAAGGTAGTTATCCTTTTTGATGATATAATAGATACTGCCCATTCGATAGTGAAGGGTGCTGAGGCTTTGAAGAAAGCCGGTGCGAAAAAGATCATCGCCTGTGCAACACACGGGGTGTTCTCGGAGAACGCCCTCGAGAGAATAGAGAATTCCCCGATAGACACCGTCTACATAACGGATACCATTTACCATGAAAGGCTGCCTGAAAAGGTTAAGGTTATCTCAGTGGCAAACCTGATAGGAGAAGCTATCATGAGGATCAGAAAGCATCTGTCGGTGAGCATACTCTTCAGATGAAGACCTACAGGAGGGAGAAAAGATGGTAAGTCTAGAGGTCAGATTGAGAACACCGAAGGGCAAAAGAGAAGCAAAGCGCCTCAGAAGAAGAGGAGAAGTACCAGCCGTTGTGTACGGACCCGCAACGGATCCTATTCCCGTGAAGATAAAAAGATCGCTGCTTGAAAAGGTCTTCCACACGATAACCGAAACCACTCCCATTCGTCTGGTTATCAAGGATGATGAGGAAAGGACCGTGTCTGAGAAGACCGTGTTCTTGAAGATGATCCAGAGAGACAAGGTCTCCGAAGCGATCGTCCACGTGGATTTTTATGAACCCGTCAAGGGTCACAGGATGAGGATCAACGTTCCTCTCAAAGTGGTAGGAAAACCCGTCGGTGTGGAAAAAGGTGGCTTCCTTGAAGTCTACCATGAAGAGATCCCCGTTGAAACAGACCCCGACAGGGTACCACAGGAGATAGAAGTGGATGTTTCTTCACTGGATCTTGGAGATGTGATCCACGCAAGGGATCTGAAGCTCCCAGAGGGTGTGAAATGTCTTCTGGAAGATGAAGAAGCAGTGGTATCCATCCTTGTTCCTAAAGAAGTATCCATCGAGGAAGAAGAAGTAGAAGAAGAAGTAGCAGAACCGGAAGTAATAAAGAGGAAGGAAGAAGAGGAAGAAGAGTAAATGGTCGTTGTGGGGCTGGGAAACCCAGGCCCACGTTATGCCTTCACGAGGCATAACGTGGGTTTCCTTTTTCTGGATTACTTGAAAAGCAAAGGCTGGAAGTCGGAAAAATTTTTCGAGTGGAACAAGACAGAACTGGATGGCCACGAAATTGTACTTGTGAAACCGCTGACTTACATGAATCTCAGCGGTGTTGCTATGCCTTATATAATGCGTTTCTTTCGAGTGAACGTGGATGATATAATAGTAGTGTACGACGATGTGAGTCTGAAGCTTGGAAAGATCAGGATCAGAAAGAAAGGTTCAGATGGTGGACACAACGGAATGAAGTCGATAATTCAGGCACTCGGAACACAGGAGATAAAGCGCATAAGAATCGGAATAGGAGAGAAACCAGAGGGAATGAATTTGGTGGACTTCGTTCTGGGAGAATTTTCAGAAGAGGAATTCAAAGTACTTCAGAAAGTCTTTGAGCTTTCCAGAAATGCACTGGTGACAATTCTTAACGAAGGAATAGACAAGGCAATGTCCGTTTACAACTCTTTAGAGGTGAGAGTATGAGATGCATGAAATGTGGTCAAAAAGCTTCCTATTTCTATCAAATAGATTTCGATGGTGTAGAGAAAAAGATCTCTTACTGCAAAAAATGTGTAGTCGAAGTTCTGAGAAACAGCGTGCCTCTCAGAAAGATTGCTGGTGTTCCGGACGAGACCCTCAAAAAAGGAAGACATGTTTTTGAAGATGAAATGGCTGTTTTCGTAGAGATTCCTGTCTATGTGATGGAGCAGATGTTTGGAAAATGGCATCCACAGGAAAGGGAAGTCCTTCTGAACGAAAGGAAGATAGCGTTTCTTGAGCGAAAATTGAAGGAAGCCATAAAGAACGAAGACTACAGGAAAGCGAGTCGATTGAAACAGCTGATCACTCAGATAAAGAGAAAGATGGATGTGAAATGAAAGCCCCTCAAGGGGGCTTTCATCTTTCTAGATAATCAAAAAGGGATTTCACATCGAAAAACCCACCTGGCTTTTTGAGAATGATCTTTTCTCCGGGCTCAAGGAACAGGAAGTCGTCTTCTGGCAGTTCCTCTGAGAGGATCTTGATACCGAAAGCAGGCCTTTCTGCTGTTATTTCGATTTCATTCTCTTTTTCAATCACCGAGATCCCCGGATCTGGAACGTCCATCTCTCTCCATTTCTTCAGGATCCTGTAGTTCTTGAAAGATCTGCCTTCTACCCTCACTTCTACAAAGAACACCAGATCATCCGAAGTGGAAACGGTATCCACCAGGGTTACTGAATCTGCTGGTAACGTGACATCGTAGAACTTTTCAAACACCAGATCTCCTGACACTCTGTAGGCTGCAAATCTGACACTGGCTTTTTTAAGCTCTCTGAGATCGCTCACAACAAAAAGACCCACCTTGCCATCGACTTTCTTCACAACCGGAAGCACGTCCGCGAAGAACCTTCTTGCGTAATAGTACAGTGCTTTTGGTCTTTTGAAGTAATCCACGGCAGACCAACTGAAAACAGGCCAGCTGTCGTTCAATTGCCAGAAGAGCGTTCCTGCCGTTTTGTATTTTCTGCTTCTCCAGTGTTCCACACCGAACTTGATCGCCTCTGCCTGATTGAGCTGAGACAGATAAACAAAACTTTCGAAGTCTCTGCAGCGGCCAAAGTTTCCGTAGATGAACCTGATGAGTCTTTCCTGCCCTTCGACCTGCTTGTTGTGTTTCAGCATTACCGGGTGAAATGGATCTCTTTCCTGTGGTTTTGAGAAGAATTCAATCGTCTTCATATGGGGGGCTCCCTGAAAACCGAACTCGCTTATGAACTTTCCGGTGTCTTTTTCGTAATGATCGTAGTTCATCCAGCCGCTCCATACGTTCCAGACGTGCCTGTCACCTTCTTTTTCACTGTTTGCCTTCTCTCCACCGTACGGGCTGGAAGGCCAGTACGGAGTTGCGGGATCTTCCTCTGCACATATTCTGGGAAAGTCGAAAAGGTAGAGTCTGTTTCCCAGATTGATACCGTCCACTTTTCTTGACATGTTACCCCATTCGTCAAATCCCCAGTTGTTCTCGTTGTTACCACACCACAAAACGATGGAAGGATGGTACCTGAGTTTTCTCACGATCTTTCTTGCCTCATCGTTTGCTAACTTTCTGAACCATGGCAGATGATCTGGATATTCCAGACACGCGTACATGAAGTCCTGCCATACCATGATCCCAAGTTCGTCACACAGTTTGTAGAAATCTTCGCTCTCGTAGATCCCGCCACCCCAGACCCTCAGCATGTTCATGTTGGCCTCTTTTGCCATCTTTACGAGTTTCTCGTAATCTTCTGTTTTCAACCATGTGAGGATGTTGTCCGCCGGTATCCAATTTGCTCCCTTTGCGAAGACTTTCTCACCGTTGATCTCGAAGATGAAAGTCTTTCCTTCACCATCTGGTTCCTGTAAAATCCTTACCTTTCTCAAACCGATTTTTTTCTCTTCCCTGTATACTTCTTTTTCCGATTCTTTCAGAATGAAGGTGAAATCGTAGAGGTACGGTTCTCCAACATTCCAAGGGTACCAGAGTTTCACGTTCTTCAGGCTGAAAACACCCTCGAAGAACTTTTCACCGTTTTTCTCCATCACCTGATAACTTCCCATCTTCTCGCCGTTTACAAAAACATCGACTGAAAGATCCCCTTCTCCATAAACGAACCCGTTCACTTTTACCACGGCATCCTTTCCCTTCAGATCAACGAGGTAAGCGGTGGAGTCCTGAAGACGGGCTTTTCTGTACGTTTCAATGTAAACGGGTCTCCAGATACCACTCGTTACAATTCGAGCACCCCAGTCCCATCCGTAGGAGTACTGAGCTTTTCGAATGTAACCCCTGATGCTGTCCTCTGGACCACCCAGCACCCCGTAATTTTGTTCAAGGGTCTTTGGAACTTTCACAGGAGACTTTATGAACACCCTGAGGTGATTCTTCTCTTTCAGCACACCTTTGATGTCGAACCGATACTCCAGGAACATGTCTTCTGTGCTTCCAAGATACACATCGTTCAGGTAAACGTCGGCCAGTGTATCTATTCCTTCGAAGACAAGGTCGACCCTATCTTCGTCTAAGAGATCTTCCCGAAAGTTGAACTCTCTCTCGTAGATCCACTCTCTATCTTCGATTTCTTTAAAAAGATCTTCGTTGGTTCCCACATAGGGATGGGGAAGCAATCCCTCCCTGACCAGATCAGCCTGAACGACTCCCGGGACAAGCCCCACAAGGGAGAATTCCCCCTTCGAATCTCTGATTTGCCATCTTCCGTTGAGATCGATTCGTCTCATAAACCTCCCTCCTTCCTTTTGAATGTATATCACAGAGAAGTTGAAAAAACGAAATGGTAAAATTCAAAAGTGAGGTTAATTTCTCCGGAGGTGATCTGTGAGTGTACAGACCCGACCTGATCAGGAACATCTGTATAATCGCCCACATTGATCATGGAAAGACAACTCTTGTGGACAGAATTCTCGAGATCACAAACACAGTGGATAAAAGGAAGATGAGAGACCAGTACCTGGATATGATGGACATAGAAAGAGAGCGTGGTATCACGATAAAGGCCCAGCCGGTGAAGGTTATGTACACAGCCGAAGACGGGAACACCTACGAGATAAACATAATCGATACACCGGGCCATGTGGATTTCTCTTACGAAGTGGGAAGAAGCATGGCAGCCTGTGAAGGAGCCGTGCTGCTTGTGGATGCAACTCAGGGAGTAGAAGCCCAGACCGTTGCGCACACCTATCTTGCCATAGAGCACGACCTGGAGATAATCCCTGTGATAAACAAGATAGATCTTCCAAACGCAAACATCGAAGAGACAGCCCTTGAGATAAAGGATCTTCTCGGTGTGAAAGACGAAGAAATACTGCTCGTCAGTGCCAAGGAAGGTACGGGTGTTAGAGAACTTCTTGAGGCCATAGTTAAAAGAGTTCCTCCACCTAAAGGGGACATCAACGGAAAACTCAAAGCACTCATATTCGACGCCAAATACGACAACTACAAAGGTGTTATTGTGCACATTCGTCTCTTCGATGGGCAGGTCAAGCCCGGCGATCGCATCATGACCTTTTCAAACAAAAAGGTCTACGAAGTGCAGGAAGTCGGAGTGTTCCTACCAGAGATGACACCAGTGGACGCACTCAGTGCGGGAGAAGTTGGATATGTGATAGCAGGTATAAAAGAAGTGGGAGACGCTCGGGTGGGAGACACCATAACATCCGCCGACGATCCGGTCGAAGAGCCGCTTCCAGGATACAGAGAGATAAAACCCATGGTATTCGCAGGGATGTTTCCAGGACTTCCAGAGTACTATGAGGAACTCAGAAAAGCCCTTGAAAAGTTGAAGCTCAACGATTCTGCCCTGTATTTTGAACCCACCATGTCTCCTGCTCTGGGATTCGGTTTCAGATGTGGTTTTCTCGGACCTCTTCATATGGACGTTGTGAGAGAAAGAATAGAGAGAGAATTCGATCTGGCAGTCATTTTGACGGCTCCGAACGTCAGGTACAAAGTTGTTTTGAGAAACGGAGAAGAACTGGAGATCACCGATCCTTCAAAATTTCCGGAAGAGGGAGAAATACTGGAAGTGTACGAGCCCTACGTTGATCTTTCGATAATAACGCCCACCGATTACATAGGACCACTCATCAACCTCGTTCAGAACGAAAAGAGAGGAGAACTCAGGGCAACAGAGAACGCCGGGAGAAATCGTGTGATACTGAGGTTTGATGCTCCACTTTCTGAGATAATCTACGACTTCTTTGATAAAATGAAGGCAGTGAGCAGAGGCTATGCATCGATGGACTACGAATTCAAAGAGTACAGAAAAAGCGACCTGGTGAAAGTGACGATTCTGGTCAACAAAGAACCTGTCGATGCACTCTCTTTCGTCGTTCATAGATCGAAGGCTTACCCGGTGGCAAAAAAGATGGTGGAAAAACTGAAAGAGTTGATCCCGAGACATCAATTTCAGATACCGATTCAGGCAAAAGCAGGAGGCAGGATAATAGCAAGAGCCGATATAAAAGCGCTCAGAAAGGACGTCCTCGCCAAGTGTTACGGTGGAGATGTGACAAGAAAGATGAAACTCCTGGAAAAACAAAAGGAGGGAAAGAAAAGACTCAGGGAAATAGGGCGTGTTACCATTCCCCAGGAGGCATTCCTGGCCCTTTTGAAGATAGGAGAAGGTGATGAAAAGTGAGATGGTTGCTTCTGATAGCGATCGTTTTTCTTCTCTCTGCCTGCTCGTTTTTTCAAATAGAGGTTCCACCTGATGCCTACTCTGTGGAGACCGCTCTTCAGATACTGGAGAATCAGGAGTACAGACTGGTAGACATCAAAGAGGTGGATCAATACAGGGATGTGGAAATGAAGGGAAAAGTGGCAATCTTCGAGTCGAAAACAGGAGATGTTTTGCTTCTTTATGCGTACAGGGGAGAAGATGCCAAGCAGGTGTGGAAGGCGGTAAAAAAGAAATCGGGGTTTCTCTCGGTGAGAAGCATCCTGGAACTGCCGAACATGGGAAAGTTTTCCACGATACTGGACGGAAAAAGGATCGTCTCTTGGTGGAAAAAAAGATGGTTTTTCACCGTGGAAGGTCGAAATGGGGTTGACAAGTTTGTGAAGCACGTTTTCAGAGTGTACGGGGTGTTGAAAGAATGATCGTGCTTGGTCACAGGGGCTACTCAGCGAAATACCTGGAAAACACTCTGGAAGCGTTCATCAAGGCCATCGAATACGGTGCGGATGGTGTGGAACTCGATGTGAGGCTTTCAAAGGATGGAAAAGTGGTGGTGTCACACGATGAGGATCTGAAAAGGCTATTTGGAAAGAATCTGAAGGTGAAAGATGCCACGCTCGATGAGTTGAAAGAGCTTTCAGATGGAAAGATAACTACTCTGGAAGAGGTGTACGAACACATCTCTGACGACAAGATTGTGAACGTTGAAATAAAAGAACGAGAAGCGGCAAGACCTGCCCTTGAGCTTTCGAAAGGCAGAAAAAACGAGATCTTTTCTTCTTTCGACCTGGACCTTCTGGACGAAGAATTCAAAGGGACAAGATACGGATATCTTATAGACGAGGAAAACTACGGAGACATCCAGAGCTTTGTTGATCGTGTTGAAAGAGAACGCCCTTATTCTCTACACATTCCGTACCAGGCGTTCGAAAGCGAGTTCGTGGTAGAGCTCTGTGATAGATTCAGAGAAAAGGGCATCAGGATCTTCGTCTGGACTCTGAACGATCCCGAGATTTTCCAGAGAATAAAGGCTCATATCGATGGTATCATAACAGACGAAGTGGAACTTTTCTCGAAAATGAGGTGAAAAGCATGGAATACAGAAAATTCGTCGAGACCAGGCGGAAACTGAACGAGAAGGTGCTTTCCAGGGGAACGTTGATCACCAAGCGATTCTTCAACCTGGATACGTCCGTGTACAGACCGGGAAAGCTCGATACGAAAACCAAAGAGTTGATGGGACTTGTTGCATCGATGGTCCTGAGGTGTGATGACTGTATAAGGTACCATCTTGTGAGGTGTGTACAGGAAGGTCTGAGCGACGAAGAGATATTCGAGGCCTTCGATGTAGCCCTTGTAGTGGGAGGATCAATCGTGATCCCACATCTGAGACGGGCGGTGGATTTTCTGGAGGAGCTCAGGGGGATGCAGGAAAATGGCGAGACTATTTCTCTTTGATGGCACAGCCCTGGCCTACAGGGCATATTACGCCCTCGACAGATCCCTTTCCACATCCACAGGAATTCCAACGAACGCCGTCTATGGCGTTGCCAGGATGCTCGTTAAATTCATAAAGGAACACATTATACCCGAAAAGGACTACGCGGCTGTGGCCTTCGACAAGAAGGCAGCGACGTTCAGACACAAACTGCTCGAAGCGTACAAGGCGCAAAGGCCAAAGACGCCGGATCTTCTAGTTCAGCAGCTACCTTACATCAAGCGGCTGATAGAAGCTCTTGGTTTCAAAGTGCTGGAGCTGGAAGGATACGAAGCAGACGATATCATCGCCACGCTTGCAGTCAAGGGCTGCACGTTTTTTGATGAGATTTTCATAATAACCGGTGACAAGGATATGCTTCAACTTGTAAACGAGAAGATAAAGGTCTGGAGAATCGTCAAGGGGATATCGGATCTTGAGCTTTACGATTCGAAAAAGGTGAAAGAAAGATACGGTGTGGAACCACATCAGATACCGGATCTTCTAGCACTGACGGGAGACGAGATAGACAACATTCCCGGTGTAACGGGAATAGGTGAAAAGACCGCTGTACAGCTTCTCGGCAAGTACAGAAATCTTGAAGACATTCTGGAGCATGCCCGTGAACTCCCCCAGAGAGTGAGAAAGGCTCTCTTGAGAGACAGGGAAGTTGCCATCCTCAGTAAAAAACTTGCAACTCTGGTGACGAACGCACCTGTTGAAGTGGACTGGGAAGAGATGAAATACAGAGGATACGACAAGAGAAAACTACTTCCGATATTGAAAGAACTGGAGTTTGCTTCCATCATGAAGGAACTTCAACTGTACGAAGAAGCAGAACCCACCGGATACGAAATCGTGAAGGATCATAAGACCTTCGAAGATCTCATCGAAAAGCTGAAGGAGGTTCCATCTTTTGCCCTGGACCTTGAAACGTCCTCCCTTGACCCGTTCAACTGTGAGATAGTCGGCATCTCCGTGTCGTTCAAACCGAAAACAGCTTATTACATTCCACTTCATCACAGAAACGCCCAGAATCTTGATGAAACACTGGTGCTGTCGAAGTTGAAAGAGATCCTCGAAGACCCGTCTTCGAAGATTGTGGGTCAGAACCTGAAGTACGACTACAAGGTTCTTATGGTAAAGGGTATATCGCCAGTTTATCCGCATTTTGACACGATGATAGCTGCATATTTGCTGGAGCCAAACGAGAAAAAATTCAATCTCGAAGATCTGTCTTTGAAATTTCTCGGATACAAAATGACGTCTTATCAGGAACTGATGTCGTTTTCCTCACCACTTTTTGGTTTCAGCTTTGCGGATGTTCCGGTAGACAAGGCTGCGAACTACTCCTGCGAGGATGCAGACATCACTTATAGGCTCTACAAGATACTCAGCATGAAGCTCCATGAAGCGGAACTTGAGAACGTCTTCTACAGGATAGAGATGCCGCTTGTGAACGTTCTTGCACGCATGGAATTGAACGGGGTGTATGTGGACACAGAATTCCTGAAAAAGCTCTCGGAGGAGTACGGCAAAAAGCTCGAGGAACTGGCCGAAAAAATCTACCAGATAGCAGGTGAGCCCTTCAACATCAATTCTCCAAAACAGGTTTCAAAGATCCTTTTTGAGAAGCTGGGAATAAAACCCCGTGGAAAAACGACAAAAACAGGAGAGTACTCTACCAGGATAGAGGTGTTGGAAGAGATAGCGAATGAGCACGAGATAGTACCCCTCATTCTCGAGTACAGAAAGATCCAGAAACTGAAATCGACCTACATAGACACCCTTCCGAAACTTGTGAACCCGAAAACCGGAAGAATTCATGCATCTTTCCACCAGACGGGTACCGCCACTGGCAGGTTGAGTAGCAGTGATCCAAATCTTCAGAATCTTCCGACAAAGAGCGAAGAGGGAAAAGAAATTAGAAAAGCGATTGTGCCCCAGGATCCAGACTGGTGGATCGTCAGTGCGGATTATTCCCAAATAGAACTCAGAATCCTCGCTCATCTCAGTGGTGATGAGAACCTTGTGAAGGCCTTCGAGGAGGGCATCGATGTGCACACCTTGACTGCCTCCAGGATCTACAACGTAAAGCCAGAAGAAGTGAACGAAGAAATGCGACGGGTTGGAAAGATGGTGAACTTCTCTATAATATACGGTGTCACACCGTACGGTCTTTCTGTGAGACTTGGAATACCGGTTAAAGAAGCAGAAAAGATGATTATCAGCTATTTCACACTGTATCCAAAGGTGCGAAGCTACATCCAGCAGGTTGTTGCAGAGGCAAAAGAGAAGGGCTACGTCAGGACTCTCTTTGGAAGAAAAAGAGATATTCCCCAGCTCATGGCAAGGGACAAGAACACCCAGTCCGAAGGCGAAAGAATCGCAATAAACACCCCCATTCAGGGAACGGCGGCAGATATAATAAAATTGGCTATGATAGATATAGACGAGGAGCTGAGAAAAAGAAACATGAAATCCAGAATGATCATTCAGGTTCATGACGAACTGGTCTTCGAGGTTCCCGATGAGGAAAAAGAAGAACTAGTTGATCTGGTGAAGAACAAAATGACAAATGTGGTGAAACTCTCTGTGCCTCTTGAGGTTGACATAAGCATCGGAAAAAGCTGGTCTTGAAGGAGGAATTGGTATGGATGCGAAGATAGTGAACGCCCTCATTGGATCTGTGTACGAGACCATAAAAAGTGTGTTGAGGGTGGAACCAAAACTGGGAAAGCCGTCTGCGGTGTCGCACATAGAGATTCCCCACTCGGTGGTTACCGTTATCGGTGTGACGGGTAGTATAGAAGGAAGCCTGATTTATTCTTTTTCTTCAGAAACGGCTCTGAAGGTCGTTTCTGCAATGATGGGCATGGAGTACGGTCAGCTTGACGAGCTTGCCATGAGCGCCATAGGAGAGCTTGGAAACATGACGGCTGGAAAACTCGCGATGAAACTTGAAACCCTTGGAAAACACGTTGATATCACACCTCCCACGGTGGTGAGTGGAAAAGACCTCAAGATAAAAAGCTTCGGAACTGTTTTGAAACTACCGATCTCTGTTTTCTCAAACGAGGACTTCGACCTTCATCTGTCTGTAAAAAGTGGAGGGTGATGCATATTTCAAAGAATCTTTTTAGGGACTTTGGGAAATACAACATGGTTGTCATGTTTACTACAACGTTGATATCGAACATAGTGGTAGGGGCTTTGCTGGGGTACTATCTGGACAAATGGACGTTCAAAAACGGAATTTTACTCTTTGTTTTTACAATTTTAGGGATCTTTTCTGGTTTGTATAACGGTTTCAAAATACTTTTGAAAGAATCCGAGAGGTATGATAAAAGTGAAAAGACTAACAAAAAAGATGACGGCAGTGATAACGATTCTGGGACTGGTTGAAGCGTTCATCTTCAGTTTGATCTTTGGGTTTGAAAAGGGATGGGGACCGATCCTTGGAAGTACTGGAGCGATAGCAAATCTCTTTTCTCTGAAGAGAGATATAGAGAGAATGGTAGCCAGAAAGACAACGAAAGGCTGGGTTCTGGGGTATCTGGGTAGGTACACGTTCAACGCCGCTCTTTTTCTGATAGGTGGACTGGTATCACTTGAAACACTCATCGGTGTCTTTGTTGGATTGATGAACCTGAAAATCGTTTCTTTCGTTGCCTGGAGGTGGCTGGATTGAAGATCACGTTCAGCAAAAAGGAGAAGATATTTCTCTCGATCTTCATTGCGGCTTACATAGTGGTTGCTATTTTGAACATCCAGCAGCTGAAAAAGACTCCGATGGAAGAAATCTTCGGAGGTCTTGGGAAAAGGTGGATAGTGGATATAAACGGTTTCAGGTTCAACCCGATGACGATAATGGTGGGAGCCGGTATAGCCGTTCTTCTCATCCTCATTGCGTACAGATTGAGAAGGTTTGAACTGGTACCGAACAGAAAACAGGCCCTCATAGAGTCCATCCTTGAGACGTTCTATGAGATCGTCGATGAGTCGATACCGGACAAGAGGTTTGTAAAACCCACCTTTGTGATCGCGACCACACTGTTTCTTTTCATAGCCTTCTCCAACGTGATCGGCGGGGCGGTACCTGGAATAAACGTTGTTGCTGCCGAAGATGGATCCATCCAGAAAATCACCCTCTTTTCCGACATCTGGCCCGCTCCTACGGGGGATCTGAATACGAATCTCACCTACGCCGTTCTTGTTTTGATCATCAGTCACGTGTTTGCGATAAGATCCAAGGGGTTCAAAGAGTGGCTGAAAACCTGGTTCTATCCGAATCCTGTGATGTTCCCGATAAACCTCATCGGTGAACTGGCAAAACCCATTTCTCATTCTTTGAGGTTGTTTGGTAACATAGGTGGTGGTGCCATACTCGTTTACATTCTCTCTTACATGACGAAGTACTTCTTTGCACCCATAGTCTTCTGGGGATTCTTTGGAATATTTGTGGGACTGGTGCAGGCTTTCGTGTTCAGTATGCTCGCTGTTGCATACATCAGTTCACAACTTTCGTGAGGAGGGATGAAGATGGAAAACCTGAGCGATCTCGCACAGGGACTGGCACTTCTTGGGAAATATCTTGGAGCGGGACTCTGCATGGGAATAGGTGCCATAGGACCGGGTATAGGAGAAGGTAACATAGGTGCCCACGCCATGGATGCCATGGCAAGACAGCCTGAGATGGTCGGTACCATCACTACAAGAATGCTCCTTGCTGACGCTGTGGCAGAGACAACCGGTATATACTCACTTCTCATAGCCTTCATGATCCTCCTCGTGGTGTGAGGAGGGATAACTTTGGGTTTTCTGGAGATAAACTGGACTTCAGCAGCAATGTTGATGCTCTTTGTACTGATGGTCTATTTTCTGAATAAGTTTCTCTACACTCCGTTCATAGAAATGGCTGAGAAGAGAAAAAAGAAGGTCGAAAGTGATCTAAAAAGTGCCGAAGAACTGAAAAAAGAAGCAGAAAAGATGAAAGAAGAAGCTGAAAAACAACTGCTGGAGGCTCGCCAGAGAGCCGATGAAATAGTTGAGAGTGCAAGAAGGGAAGCAGAAACAATAGTTGAAGATGCAAGAGAAAAGGCAAAAAAAGAGGCACAGAGCATCATAGACTCTGCAAAAGCCCAGATAGAGGTTGAGTACAAAAGAGCCCTGGAGCAGATCCAGGAACGTGCTGCGGAACTTTCCGTGGTTATGGCCACCAAATTGCTTCAGAGGGTTTTCCAGGATGAAAGGGCAAAGAGGGAATACCTCATCAAAATTCTCAAAGAGGAGATAGAAAAGTCATGAAGCTTTCCGCGGTAGCCGGAAGATACGCCAGGGCTTTCCTGAACATCGCCATCGAAAATGAAAAAGAAGATGAATATCTGAGATTTCTGGATTTCGTTTGCAATGTTTATGAGTCGAACAAGGATCTGTTCGACAATCCGGTTGTAAAACCGGAAAAGAAGGTGACGTTGATAAAGAGTGTCCTGGAAGAGTTCGGAGAAGAGATGGATGAATTTCAGGAAAGGTTTTTGATGCTTCTTTTCGAGAGAAAAAGGCAGAAACTTCTCAGAAACATTCATGAGTTGTTCGAGTACGAAAAGATACTTTCAGAACAGAAGGTACCCGCAGATCTGAGAATAGCACACGTTCCGAAAGAAGAAGAGCTTACTCTTCTCAGGAAATTCATACGAAAATATGCACTCAAAGATCCTGTGTTCAAAACGACCGTAGACGAATCCTTGATAGCGGGAGCCGTTGTGGAATTCGAAGGATTCAGACTGGATACGACCGTTCAGGGCAGACTGAAAAGGCTCTCCCAGGAAACCCTCAAAAGGGGTGAGATGAGTTGAGGATAAATCCCGGTGAAATCACCAAAGTACTGGAAGAAAAGATAAAGAGTTTCGAAGAGAAGATAGACCTTGAGGACACCGGAAAGGTCATCCAGGTGGGAGACGGTATAGCCCGTGTGTATGGTTTGAACAAGGTGATGGTGAGTGAACTTGTGGAGTTTGTGGAGACAGGCGTCAAGGGTGTGGCCTTCAACCTGGAAGAAGACAACGTTGGTATCATCGTGCTCGGCGAATACAAGGACATAAAAGAAGGACACACCGTCAGAAGGCTCAAAAGGATCATAGAAGTGCCTGTTGGAGAAGAACTCCTTGGAAGAGTGGTGAATCCTCTCGGTGAACCCCTCGACGGTAAAGGACCTATAAATGCAAAAAATTTCAGACCGATAGAGATAAAAGCTCCTGGTGTCATCTACAGAAAACCCGTTGACACACCCCTCCAGACGGGTATAAAGGCCATAGACTCCATGATTCCTATTGGTAGAGGCCAGAGAGAGCTGATCATAGGCGACAGACAGACCGGAAAGACCGCCATAGCCATCGACACGATCATCAACCAGAAGGGACAGGGTGTTTACTGTATATACGTGGCAATCGGTCAGAAAAAATCTGCAATAGCAAGGATTATAGACAAACTCAGGCAGTACGGAGCCTTGGAGTACACCACGGTGGTGGTGGCTTCCGCATCCGATCCCGCCACACTCCAGTACATAGCGCCCTACGCGGGATGTGCCATGGGAGAGTACTTTGCTTACTCTGGAAGAGATGCACTCGTGGTGTACGATGATCTCTCGAAACACGCCGTTGCCTACAGGCAACTCTCACTTCTCATGAGGAGGCCTCCTGGAAGAGAGGCATACCCCGGTGATATATTCTACCTGCACTCCAGGCTCCTTGAAAGAGCGGTTCGACTGAACGACAAACTCGGTGGTGGTTCTCTGACGGCACTCCCAATCGTTGAGACCCAGGCAAACGACATATCCGCTTACATACCAACGAACGTGATATCCATCACAGATGGACAGATCTACCTCGAACCCGGCCTGTTCTACGCAGGACAGAGGCCTGCTATAAACGTCGGTCTGTCCGTGTCCAGGGTGGGAGGAGCCGCACAGATAAAGGCCATGAAGCAGGTGGCTGGAATGTTGAGAATAGAACTTGCCCAGTACAGAGAACTAGAAACCTTCGCCCAGTTTGCAACGGAGCTGGATCCGGCCACAAGGGCTCAGATCGTAAGGGGTCAAAGACTCATGGAACTTCTGAAACAGGAACAATACAGTCCAATGCCCGTTGAAGAACAGGTTGTTGTTATATTTGCGGGAGTCAGGGGCTATCTGGACGATCTGCCTGTGGAGGCAGTCAGAAGGTTCGAAAAAGAGTTCCTCAGGTTCATGCATGAGAAGCACCAGGATATACTGGACGATATCAGAGAGAAGAAAGAACTTACCCCCGAGACAGAAGAAAAACTCAAGAAGGCTATCGAAGAGTTCAAAGCTGTGTTCAGGGTGTGATGGGACATGAGCAGAGGTCGAATGTTACAGATAAAACGGAAAATAAACGCCACACAATCTCTCATGAAGATCACACGTGCCATGGAAATGGTGGCACGTGCGAAATCGAGAAAGATGGAGGCAGAGTATCAGAAATTCAAACCCTTCTACGAAGAGGTAAAACGTCTTTGGTCACTGATACCGGATGAGAGTCTCGATCCAGTCTTCTTCGAAGAAGGAGACAGAGATCTGATCGTGGTGATAACGAGTGATATGGGACTCTGTGGTTCTTTCAACAGCGAAATCATAAGAGAAGCAGAGAAGGTGATCTCCGAGTCGAAAAATCCCCATCTTATACTCATAGGTCTCAAGGCAATAAACCATTTCAGAACGGGGAACATTTTGAAGATGTACGATAGATTCTATGAAATACCAGATTTCAGGAACGGTTCAACGATCGTGGAGGATATCTACGAATTCATGGACGGCAGACCTGTGAACGTCAAAGTGGTGTTCAGTCGATTCAAGAACATACTCATTCAAAGACCAGAGGTGTACGATCTCATTCCTCTCAAAAGAAAAGAGAAGAAGAGAGAAGATTTCGAATTCGAACCTCTTCCTGAGCAACTCGTTCCCGTCGTACTCCATTACTATCTGTCTACCACTTTGATGGAACTCATGTTCCAGACGAAGATAGGGGAGTTCTATGCCAGACAGAACGCCATGAAGAACGCAACCGACAACGCCCAGGAAGTGATCAGAGAGCTGACACTGGCTTACAACAAAGCACGTCAGGCTTCGATCACCCAGGAACTCATAGAGATAGTGACGGGTGCTGAAGCACTGAAGGAAATCGAAAAATGAGGTGATACGGTATGGCAAAGGGTTCAAAAGGATACATAGTGGGAGTGATGGGGCCCGTCGTGGATGTGAAGTTCCCCGAAGAAGAACTTCCAGACATATTCAACGCCCTTGAGGTCGTGAATCCTCAAACGGGGCAGAAGATTGTTCTTGAAGTAGAACAACTCATAGGAGACGGTGTCGTGAGAACGGTGGCGATGGACTCCACCGATGGGCTCATGAAGGGTCTGGAAGTGGTTGATACGGGTGAACCAATTACCGCTCCCGTGGGAAAAGAAGTACTCGGAAGAATACTGAACGTTATAGGAGAGCCCGTGGACGAAGCCGGCGAGATAAAGTCGAAGGAAAGGTGGCCGATCCACAGGCCTGCTCCTGAACTTATAGAACAGTCCACCGAGATCGAAATCCTCGAGACGGGGATAAAAGTTATCGATCTGCTTGCACCGTTTCCAAAGGGTGGAAAAATAGGTTTCTTCGGTGGTGCAGGTGTTGGTAAAACCGTGCTCGTTATGGAATTGATCAGAAACATCGCTATAGAGCATAAGGGATTTTCCGTGTTCGCGGGTGTTGGTGAGAGGACAAGAGAGGGAAACGAACTCTGGCTTGAAATGCAGGAAAGCGGCGTTCTTGGTAACACTGTCCTCGTCTTCGGACAGATGAACGAACCACCGGGGGCAAGGTTCAGGGTTGCCTTGACCGCGCTCACAATAGCCGAATACTTCAGGGACGTTGAAGGAAGAGACGTTCTTCTCTTCATAGACAACATATTCAGGTTCGTTCAGGCGGGAAGTGAGGTTTCTGCTTTGCTTGGAAGAATGCCGTCCGCAGTTGGTTATCAGCCCACCCTTGCAACCGACATGGGAGAGCTCCAGGAGAGAATCACCTCGACCAGGAGAGGATCCATCACTTCCGTTCAGGCCATTTACGTACCCGCAGACGACATAACTGATCCTGCCCCCGCAACCACCTTCGCTCACCTGGATGCGACCGTCGTTCTGTCAAGAAGAATAGCAGAGCTCGGGCTTTACCCTGCTGTTGACCCGCTCGATTCTTCTTCGAAGATACTCGATCCCGCTGTCGTTGGAAGAGAACACTACGAAGTGGCAAGAGGTGTTCAGGAAGTACTCCAGAGGTACAAGGACCTGCAGGATATCATAGCCATCCTCGGTGTAGAGGAGTTGTCTCCGGAGGACAAACTCGTTGTTCACCGCGCAAGGAGAATTCAGAGGTTCTTGAGTCAGCCTTTCCACGTTGCTGAAAGGTTCACAGGAAGACCCGGTAAATACGTTCCTCTTGAGGAGACGATCAGAGGTTTCAAAGAGATCCTCGATGGAAAGCTTGACGATGTCCCTGAACAGGCGTTTCTCATGGCCGGAACCATCGACGAAGTCAAAGAGCGCGCTAAAGAGATGAGGAGTTGAAAGCGTGAAGGTGAAGATCGTAACACCCTATGGAACGGTGTTCGACAGAGAAAGCGATTTCGTTTCCTTCCGTACTGTCGAAGGTGCGATGGGTATTTTGCCGAGAAGAGCTCCTATCATCACACAGCTTTCCGTGTGTGATGTAAAAATCAAATCTGGTGAAGAGGAGTTTCGTCTCAAAGTTGCAGGTGGTTTTCTCGTGTGTGATGGAAAAGAGGTGACCATAATAACTGAGGAAGCGGGAAGAGAAGAGGACATCTCTCCGGACAGGTTCATGGAAGCCAGGGAAAGGGTAGAAAGGGTGAGAAAATTCTTCCAGTCTTCGTAATCGACAGTGCCGTAACCGTTGGAGATTGGAAGCTCCCGTTTCCGTTGAAGACCGTGGGAATAAAGGTTTACATCGACGATAGAGAGTTCACCGATGGAGTGGATCTTGATTCGGAGACGTTTTACAGCTTTTTTGGGAGAGCAAAAGACTTCAGAACAGCTGTTCCTTCTCCAGTTGAAATGGAGAAGGTTTTGCGTGATATAATTTCTGAAGGCTACACGAGGATATACTGTGTTCACCTGTCCGCGAAGCTGAGTGCTTTTTATAGCGTAATGAACGGTGTTGTGGAACGCTTGGAGGAGGAATTTCCAGATGTAGAATTCAAGGTGATAGATACCAGGCAGGTCTCGATCGGAGCGGGATACGTGCTGCTGGAACTGATGAGAGCTGTCGAAAGAGGAGAGGAAGACCTGGAAACAGTCGTTGAAAACGTGAACAGGAGGATAAAAATAAGATTCTCTGTTCTTGAGTTCAACTACCTCATAAAGAGTGGAAGGGTCAGAGCAACAGTCGGCATACTGGGAAATCTGGCGAAGATATTCCCTATCATGAGTCTTGAAAACGGAGAACTGAAGGTCGTTGCAAAAAAACGTGGCTTGAAAAACGTCGTCGAAAAAATCGTGGAGGATCTGAAGACAGAAAAGCCTAGAATGCTTGGGTTGGCTTATGCCGGCGAAGAGATGAAGGAGATCGTCCTTGAACTGAAGGCAAGACTTCAGGATGATAAAGTGGAAAGAGTGGACATCGTCAGATTACCCCCTACCCTTGCCGTTCACTCAGGGCCCAAGATGTTTGGCGCAGGGATTCTGACACTCGAATGAGGAGGTGTTCTCATGGATTACAGAATAACGGGAAAAGGTGTAGAGATATCGGACGCCATAAAGAACTATCTCGAAAAGCGCCTCGATAAAGTTGACAGAGTGATCTACGATGACGAATTGGTTTCGTTCAACGTCAGAATAGAGAAAGACGGAAAGAACCAATATGTTGTGAAATTCAACATGAACCTGAAGGGGAACATCATAAACGTGGAAGAAAGGCATCCAGACATCTACACGGCGATAGATTTCGCATCCGACGCTCTGGAAAAACAGGTGAAGAAGCTGAAAGAAAAGATAAAGAACCACGATCACAGAAGGTCGGTCCCGGTGGAAAGGCCTCTGGAAGAACCCGGGGAATTTTCTCCTTCTGATAAGATCTCTTCTGTGAAGAGAGTCTCTCTGCTCAACATGGATCTCGATGAGGCGGTCATGCAGATGGAAGAATTGAACCACAAGTTCCTTGTTTTCAGGAACGTCAACACCGGAGAGATAAACATGCTCTACCGTGACGAAGACGGTGAAATTCACCTTCTCGAAATGGCAGAGTAAACCGGAGGTGTCGAAGATATAAGAGAGTTCCTCCTGAACGTACAACCAGACAGTTTATCTTACGCGATCCTGAACGAAGGTGATCTGGAAGAAATCTTCCTCGATGAAATAGAGACGATCACGGGAAAGATCTATCTTGGAAAGGTAGAAAGGATCGTACCTGGCCTCGAAGCAGCCTTTGTGAAGATCGGAAAGGGCAGAAACGCTTTCTTGAAGCTCAACGAGATAAACGAGTCCTACAGAGAGATTGTTCTGAAAGGACAGGAAGTAACAGAGGGAGCAAAGGTGCTTGTCCAGGTGAAGAAGGACGCTTCTGGAAAAAAGGGGCCACAGGTGACAGCACAGATCGGAATCGCTGACAGATTCGTGGTAGTCTTTCCCTTCAAGAAAGTAGTGGGAGTCTCCAGAAAGATCGAAAACAGGCTGGAAAGGCGAAGGTTAAGAAGTCTTGCCATCGACTTGAGAAAGAGATACGGCATCGGAGTTATCATAAGAACGGCCGCTGAAGGAGTTGAAGAGGAAGAGATCGTCAAAAACTTTCAAGAAGCTATGAATAAGTGGAACGAAGTTCTTCAAAAGTTCAGAAGATCGAGAAAACCAAAACTCCTTTATGAAGAGGATCCCATCGAGCAGATAGTGAAAGAGAAAGTAAATTCAAAGATCGACAGGTTGATTTACAACGAAAAATCGATCCTGAGCACTCTGGAAAAGTACGTTCAAACGCTTCCGAAAAGACCAGAACTCGTGTATACAGAAGGCGATCTGTTTGAAAAGTACTTCATCTACGACAGACTGAAACAGCTTCTCTCTCGAACGGTGCCGTTGAAGAGTGGTGGAAACATAGTGATAGACAGGACAGAAGCCCTTACGGTGATAGACGTGAATTCAGAAAGCTACACAGACGCTGAAAATCAGGAAGAACTCGCTTTGAAAACCAACCTGGAGGCTATCGAGGAGATCATCAGACAGTTGATTCTCAGAAACATCGGTGGTATCGTTGTGGTGGATTTCATCAAACAGCGGGATCCAAAGAACTATGAAAAGATTCTGGAGCGCTTCAAGGAACTCGCAAAGAAGGATGGAACGAAAATAGAAGTCTTTGGTTTCACAAACCTGGGTCTTCTGGAAATGACAAGAAAAAGAACAACCAGACCACTGGATGCTTTTCTTTTCACCAGATGTCCCGTCTGTGGTGGTACCGGAAAGGTCATCTCGCAGAAGGTCCTTCTAAAGAGGATAAAGGAGGATTTGAAGAAGCTGAGAGAGTTCGACGAAGTCACTTTGAAACTTCATCCGAACATGTCCGGCTATTTTAAGAAAGAGGATGTGAAAAGACTGGAGAGAGAATTCAAGGTGAAAATTTCTCTGGATTACACCTGGAACGACCCAAATTCTTATGAACTCAGTGCAAAGACCAAGAAAGGAGGAAAGTGAAATGGAAGTATCCATGGATCTCATCAAAAAACTCAGAGAGATGACGGGTGCAGGAGTGCTCGATTGCAAGAAAGCACTCGAAGAGTCCGAAGGAGACATAGAAAAAGCAGTGGAAATTCTGAGGAAAAAGGGAGCAGCGACCGCAGAGAAGAAGGCAGGAAGAGCCACGAAGGAAGGCATAATAGTTGCCTACGTCCATTTCAACGGAAGAATAGGAGTTTTGCTCGAGATGAACTGTGAAACGGATTTTGTGGCAAGAACGGATGAATTCAAAGAGCTGGCTTACAACCTGGCAAAACAGGTTGCTGCAATGAAGCCGAGGTACGTCAGAAGAGAAGACGTTCCAGAGGAAGTCATAGAGAAAGAAAAGGAAATCTACAGAGCCCAGATAAAGGACAAACCAGAACATGTGATCGAGAAAATCGTCGAGGGAAAACTGGAAAAGTTCTTCGAACAGGCGTGTCTCTACGAACAGACTTACATATTCGATGACTCGAAGAAGGTGAAAGACCTCATCAACGAGCTCATAGCAAAAACTGGAGAAAACATAAGAGTTTCCAGGTTCACAAGATACGAAGTCGGAGAAGAAGGGTGAGCAGAAAGCTCACCCTTTTTTTGGAGGTAGAGTTATGAGAGTGCTGGTGAAACTGAGCGGAGAGGCACTGTCCGGTGAAGGACGAAAAGGTTTTGATCCAGAAAGGGTGTCGTATCTCACCTCGGAAATAAAAAAGGTGGTCGAAGAAGGTTACAGAGTGGGAATAGTGGTGGGAGCGGGAAATCTGTTCAGGGGAATCGAATTGAGAGGTCTTTCCAGAGAAAGGGCAGACCAAATTGGCCTTCTTGGAACCGTCATGAACGCGGTGTATCTGAAAGACCACTTTGAAAGGGAAGGTTTGAAAACAAAGATATTCTCTCAGATAGTGAACCTCCCCGATGTGGAAAGTGTGAGTTACGATTCGATCGAATCGGCCATTGAAAACGGTTTCGTTCTGATATTCGCGGGTGGAACGAGCAATCCATTTTTCACCACAGATACCGCCGCCGTTTTGCGTGCGAAAGAGATGAAAGCCCAGATCATCGTCAAGGCAACAAAGGTGGATGGAATCTACGACAAAGATCCCAAACGATTCTCAGATGCCAGAAAGATCGAGCGGCTGACCTTTTCCGAAGCGATGAAAATGAGAATCGAAGTCATGGACGCCGAGGCCTTTGCACTCTGTAAAAAGTTAGGCATAACCGTCAGGGTTATAAACTTTTTCGAGCCGGGTTCACTTTTGAGAGCCCTGAAGGGAGAAAACATAGGAAGCATCGTTTTGCCTGATTAATCGATATACCTTCCTTTTGTCTCTCTTCCGAAGATCAAAACAGCGATTCCTGCTGCCACGGCCATCGCAGAGATCCATGAAAGGGTTTCTGCGATGCTCTTTCCTCTTTCCATCATGAAACCCGTGTAGTACGGTGCTATCATTCCAGCTACCCTTGCCCATACACCGGCTGCTCCATTCCCGGTGCCCCTGAGTGGTGTGGGGTAGAGTTCGGGAGTGTAGGCATAGACCAGCCCCCATACTCCCAGACAGAAGAACGAAAGAACCATGGCAGAGACAAGAAGTGAAACGTCCCCACGCACGTTGGCCCAGAGCAGAGCGGCAGCTCCCGTTCCTATGAAGTAAACCCCCAGTGAAGTCTTTCTTCCCCATTTTTCTATGAAGTAAGCCGCCGAAAGGTATCCAGGAAGCTGTGCCACCATCATATAAAAGGTGAACCATGAGGATCTGAGCACACTTATACCCTGAGAGGAGAAGATTCGTGGAGCCCATGTGAATAGAGCGTAGTATACGAAGCTGACCACAAACCATACAAACCAGATCAATAAGGTATCTTTCAGGTGTTCTTTCTTCAAAAGTGAAGCTATGGGTACCCTTTCTTTCTTCGGAGGAACGATCTCTTCTTCCACTTTTCTTCCAAGAACCTTTTCCAGAGAGTTTTTTCCACCTCTTAAGAGGGCGTATTTTGGAGTTTCTGGCATTCTGGAAAACACGGGAACGAAGATGTATCCAAGGCCGAAGATCCAGAAGATCCATCTCCAGTTTGGAAGAACGAGAACCGAAAAAAGCCCGATCAGAATACTTCCAACCGCCCAGCTGGACTCCAGAAGAACAAGGTACCTTCCCCTGAGTCCAGTACTGGTGAACTCGGAAAGGTACGCGTTGAAAGACGGCATCAACCCGCCGTATCCAAAACCAGACAACGCCCTTAAAACCACAAGGGCACTGAACGACTTCGAGAATCCTGACAGGAACGTGAAGGTGATTGTGACAACAAAAAAGAGAAGGTTCGAGGTCTTCCTTCCAAGAAGGTCTGCCACAAATCCGACGGAGAGAGCACCGAGGAGCATCCCCAGGAAAGTGGCACTCGCTATTGCGGCTCCCTGAGTGGAGGTGAGTTTCCATTCCTCGATCACGTAGGGAAGAACGAACGAGAGAAGCATGACACCCGCCGCATCGAACATCCAAGCGATCGAGGTAAGCATCAGAAATTTTCTCTGAGTTTTCCTGTCAACGTACTTTTCGACGATTTCGTCTATTCTTTTCACGGCTTCATACCTCCTCTATCAGAAAGCCTTTCTCATTCAGTTCTTTCAGTATTTTTCTCATAGTTTCCTCGTCTGGAGCTTCTATGGTGTGAAGATGCACTCCTCCTGACAGTTTCAAAAGTGGTTCCGTCTTGGTCATCTCCATGAGGCTGATGAATTTTAGAACATCCTCTTCTGTGGAGACATCGATGATTCCCCTGATCTCACCGTAGACAGGATGTTCCACGATCACGTCCAAAACTCTTCCACCGTTTCTTACGATACAGAGCAGTTCCTCCTTTATATCTTCCGGTTCATGTTTTACGGCGACAAGCTTTGAGACCTTTGCTTTTCCTTCACTGAGAACGTAACCTCTGGGAGTTGCGATTATGCTGTATCCCTGACTTCTCAGATAGGCAATGTCCTGAACGATTATCTGTCTGCTCACACCGAGCTCTTCTGCCAGTTTAGAGCCACTGACAGGTTCTTTCGATCTTTCGAGAATCTTCAGAATAGACCTCAGACGCTCCTTCTTGAACTCTCTCATGTTCGTCACCCGTAAATATTTTACACCTGCTGTAAAGAAATGCCAATCTTCTTCAGCACTCTCATCGTTTCAGGGGGAACAATCTTTTCCAGTTCACTCCAGTTTCTGAACGGACGATTCAGGATGATCTTTCTCGCCAGTGCCTGGCCGATTCCGGGTATCGCGGTGAGTTCCTCGAGTGACATGCTGTTCAGGAAAGGAGGATAGGGGATGGCAGTGACGGACCGCTCTCCGTGCGATACGACCACGACGTCCATCACATTGGAGTGAACACCGGGGATTCCCACGAGAATGGGGTAGCTTCCGAGTTGTCTTCCAAAGGTGAATTTCCCTTCCACATACTCTGGTATCACTTTCCTCAGGATGGTTCCCACAGGAAAGACCCGTTTTAACATCTCGTGGTCGATCTCCTCACGGATCTTTCTTTTCCATTTTTCATGGAGGTGGCTTTTGATCTTGTGCTTTCTAGTTTTGAAATATTCGTAGACAGGAGTTCCCGGATAAACAAGAAGTTTTCTTATGTTGATCCTTCTTAAGAGATATCCATCGTCCAGAATTTTTTTCAAATAAAAGTAGTCTTTCTCGAGGGTCTGTTCGGTCTCACCGGGAAGACCGAAAATCAGGTTTACACCAGGAAGAAGTTTTGGGACTCCTTCCACACGTTTGCCACCTATTTCGTTCACTATGAAAACAGCCCTCAGGAATTCTTCGGGAGAGCCCTGTATGTTGTTTCTTTTCAGAACAGTTTCATCGAAAGATTCCACACCGAAGGAGAACACATCCCCGGGTGTGTTGTATCTAACGATGGTTTCCACGATCTTTCTACACGCTTTTTCGTGTCTGACAAGATAAACAGGGTTGGCGTTGTCGGTGTGAAGAACCTCAAGTGAAGGAGCAACTGTTCTGGTGCCAGAGTACAGCTCTTCAATTATCTCTGGAGAGGGTTTCCCAGCGTTCATGTCGGATCCGTAGGCCAGGATGTTCGCTGTTCTGCCAAAGCGAAACGCTTTGCATCCTGCCCTGTAGAGAGACTCTATCTCTTCAAGGACAGACCTGACCTTTCTTGAAGTTAATCTTCCATGGAGTATGGGTTCCGTACAGAAAGTACAGAAGGTCTCTCTTTCACATCCCCTTGAAAGTTCTATTTCGCAGATAATGTGTGGAAAATTGGGATGTTTTTTGAGAATAACCGCACCGTGTGGTGCTACCATGTCGATTATTTCGTAGTCGCTTTTTGCTGTTGGATCGGGCTCTCCTCGAAAATAAGAGAGGGCAAAGGCCTCCAGATCACCTGTCACCAGGTAATCTGCTGGTATTTCCGAAAGTTTGGCAACGGTCCCTCCTCTGAGGGAATAGCCCCTGACGATGGGACCTCCCACGACTTTCAGAGGCCTTCTGGCAAGGTTCAGTATCCTCTGGAGCTCTCCAAGGGTCAGAGGTGTTCCTCCCTTGTACCGTCCCGGAACGGTGATACCCGCCACCACGAAGAGATAATCGTATTCGTTGACGATCTCCCACAACTGTTCCTTTCTCATCCTGTCTATGGTGATGTAATCAACTTCCAGTCCCGCAAGAACAAGAGCACCCGCGAGGTACCTTACGTAGGGGCTTATGTAAGGTGGGACACCGAAAACGGCGGGCTCATCAACGTATCCATCGAGAATCAGAGTTTTCATTTTTTCAGAATCACCTTTATCTCTTCAAGTGTTTCCTTGTCGGCAACTATTGCTATCTCCAGACCGTTCACGTTGATCTTCATTGCACCGTCTGGAAGGTCACTCCCGATGAATATCTCCACCTTCTGCCCGTTCTTGTAGATACCCTCTATCTCAAGTCCGGAGGCACCTTCTCTGATGATGATGAACTTGAAGTTGTTCAAAACGTTCACGAGTTCTTTCGGAAACTCGATTTCTGTGTCCACAAGGGAGTAATTTTTCAGAACATCCTCTTTGGAAAGAGAAAGAGACCTGACTTCTTCATAAATCAATCGACTCTTCGTGTTCATGTAGTTTCTCTCTATTTCTTTTGGAAATCCTTCTTTTGTCAAAAGGATCCTGTAATTTCCGGTATCCTGCAGTGTGATCTCGTATCCATCGTCTGTTTCTCTGAGTGTAAGATTTCTTCCCTGCAAAATCTCCTTGAAAGCAAGATCTTCAAGATCCAGGATCAGCATCGGTGACCTTCTTAGTGTTGTATCGGACCCCATGTAACAACTCTGGCCCAGCCTGACCCAGTTCACCCTGATTGGTTCGTGAACGAGGACCATCTTGTCGGCTCCCCACTTGTAGACTTCCTCGTATCTGAAGCGCGTCTTGAGACCTATTTCGATCATGACTCTTTTGGCGTAGTAGTTCGAGTACAACCACCTTTCCACGATATCAGGTAGTGCGAAGATGGTGGCCGCTATTAAGAAGAGGAACATGAACGCCTGTTTTTTCACGTTCTCACCATCCGTCGTTCACCATTTCCACCGTTTTTATGTAATTTATGACCTCGTTGACCACGGGTTTCTGATTTTGAACCACTTCTGTTCTGGAGGGAGAGATCGGTAGAATATCGAGAACAAGAGAAATCAGAAGCAGCGAAGCGATCGCTCCCGTAAGAACGAAAGAAAGAATGAGCTTTTTACGCCTTCTTGTTTTCAAAATCTTTTCCATCAATCTGCCGCTGGGGATGTACTCACAGCGCATTCTGTATATCGACATCGCCTCTTTGTAAATCCGGTAATCTTCGAGCAATTCCCTTGGCAGATTTTCGAGGGGTTCTTCTCCATCGAGAATCCTGTTCAGCCTGTCATCTTTCAACCCTTTCACCCTCTTTCAAGAGTTTCCCCAGTCTTTTTCTGGCGTAATGAAGCCTGCTTTTGACAGTCCCAACAGGCTTTTGAAGAACGGACGCTATCTCTTCGTAACTCAATCCATCTATGTCTCGAAGTTTTATGAGCAATCGATCCTCCGGTGAAAGTTTCTCCAGGGCTTCCTGTACTTTTTCGGCCGTTATGGAACGCAGTACCTCTTCGAGTACATTCTCTCTGGCCTGTGGCTGGATGTAGATTTCGTCCTCGTTGTCGCTTTCCTGAAAATCCGTCAGAAATTCGTTTCTTTTTTTGTATTTCTGAAGGTAGTCCTTGCAAACGTTCACCGCTATTCTGTAGATCCACGTGGAAAGCTTCGAATCTCCCCTGAACTTTTTTATACCTTTGAAAATCCTCACAAAAACATCCTGCACCACATCGTCCACATCGTCCGTGTTCAGATAGCTTTTTGCTATGCTTCCTATTTTGGGTGCAAACTCTCTATACAAAAGCTCGTAAGCCCAGTTTTCTTTCTTCTTCAAGGCTTCCACGAGTTTTTTCTCGTTCAAAGCAGTTTCCTCCTCGTATTAAGACTCACCCCTCAAATCGACGGTTCATATCGCTTTTCCACGAAGGGAGAGGTCATCGCTTTCAGAAGGCACGAGTACGTCATTCTGAACCTGAACACATCCCCCACTTTCACATCACCGTATTCTGTTACGTCCAGAACTATGTGGTCGCTGGAGGCGTGAAGTACCTCCACTCCCTTGTCCACCGGTATGAGTCCTCTGCTGTCTATGTCCTGCTCACCGAGAGCACAGATTGCCCTTCTTCTTATACCCCTATCAACGAACTCCACCTTTCTACCAAAAACATCCAGGCCTCTCCTCCCAACAGGGATCGAGGGTTTTTCTTTCACTTCGATCACTTCCGCTTCTACGATGAACGTATCCTGAGACAGCCAGTCTATCACACGGTTGTTCGTTATATCTCTTCCGAGCGCGATCGCCTCTCCTATTCTCAGCTGATTAACGCCCTCTGGAATCTCACCGCTTTCCAGTGCAAGCAACGTGGGTGTGTTCCCACCAGACACTATCTCTATGTTGAAGCCGTGTTCTTTTTCCAGTTTTTCTTTTATGCTGAGAAGCATCTCGAACTTCTCCTTCGTGGGAATGATCCCTCCATAGCAGCCAAAGTTCGTACCTATTCCCGATATACTAGAAGGGTTGCACTGAGAGATCTCTTCCACTGCTTTTTCGTACCACACACCCTCTCTCAAATCTCCCACATCTATCATGTAGATGATCTTCACGTTCCTTCCTGTTTCCTTTGACAACTCTTCCACCATCCGGGCAACTTTTGGATCGGAGACCATTATGTAATCGAAATGCTTCACGTCTTCGACCAGCTCGCTCATCATGGGAAGCCTCAACAGCATAAAAGGTCCTTCTATCCCCGCTTTTTTCATCCTCAGAACGTTCTTCAGTCTTGATTCTCCCAAAATTTTTATTCCTGCTCTTTTCAAAGCCTCGGCGAACCTCGGATCTCCCAGTGTCACCTTGGTGACTCCCACTATCTCTATACCTCTTTTTTCTGCCATCTGGACAACTTTTCTGGCGTTCTCTTCGATCTCCTTCAGGTTTATCAGAACTCTTGGATACATGCTGAACACCTCTTTTTTGTAGTAGAATAGTATGGAGGTGGTAAGAATCATGATCACAGAGATCAAAGAAGCAAGTGAATACATAAAAGAAAGAACGAGTGTTTCACCTGAGATCCTCATCGTTCTTGGATCTGGCTTCAGCTCTTTTGTGGAAGCCATGGACAACTGTACTACTATAGATTATAAAGACATTCCACACTTTCCACAACCAACGGTGGAGGGTCACAGTGGAAAACTGGTCTTCGGGATTGTGAAAGATCGTCCTGTTATGGTGATGGCAGGAAGGTTTCATCTCTACGAAGGACATGCTCCCCAAAGGGTTGCTTTTCCCATCTATGTTGCGAAGTTCCTTGGAGTAAAGGGCGTGATCGTCACAAACGCCGCTGGTGGCGATAAATCAGGAGTTCAAACCCGGAGAAGTGATTCTGGTGCGGGATGTTATAAACTTCATGTTCAGAAACCCTCTGAGGGGCCCGAACGATGAAAGGCTTGGTCCCAGATTTCCCGACATGTCGTCGGTGGTGGATCCAGAATGGGCCAAAAGAGTGAAAGAAAGAGTGGAATTGAAAGAAGGTGTTTACATAGGAGTGCTGGGACCAAGTTACGAAACACCAGCTGAAATAAGAGCTTTCGAAAAACTTGGGGCCGATCTTGTGGGAATGTCCACAGTTCCGGAACTGATAGCAGCCAGGCATTGTGGTTTGAAGACGATCGTGTTTTCCTGTGTGACCAATATGGCCTCGGGTGTCAGCCACGGAAGGCTTTCCCACGAGGAAGTGATAAGAACAACGAAAATGGCACAGGGCAGAATAGAAAAGGTGCTGAAGACGGCCGTGGAGGTGTTTTGAGTGAAGGAAATAGTAGATGCCATATCGCAATACAACAGAATACTCGTTGTGGGACACATTATGCCAGATGGTGACTGTGTAAGTTCCGTTTTGAGCCTGACACTGGGTCTGGAGAGGATAGGTAAAGAGGTGAGAGCCGCTATAGATTACAGGGTTCCCTACGTGTTCGAAAACTTCCCACACATCGAAAGAATTGAACAGAATGTTGACTTTGAACCCGAACTTGTGATAGTGGTGGATGCTTCGTCTCCGGACAGAATAGGAAGATTTCAGGATCTTCTGAAAGAGGTTCCATCTGCTGTGATAGATCATCATTCGACGAACGTTCTCTTTGGAAAGTGGAACTGGGTGGATCCTTCGTTCGCCGCCACAGCACAGATGGTCTTCAGATTGAACAGAAAACTCGGTGTCGAGTACGATCCTGTCCTTGCCACCCTGAACTATCTTGGAATAGCAACGGACACAGGGTTTTTCAGGCATTCCAACACGGACGCCAGAGTCTTTGAAGATGCTTACGAACTGGTGAAAATAGGGGCGGATGCTCACTTCGTTGCAAAGGAGATTCTGGAAAACAAAAGGTTCGAACAGTTCAAACTCTTCGCAGAAGTTCTGGAAAGACTCCAGCTTCTGGAAAATGGAAGGATCGCTTACTCTTACATCGACTACGATACTTATTTGAGGCACAACTGCACTGACGAAGACAGCGCCGGGTTCGTTGGTGAACTTCGCTCCATAAGGGGTGTAGAAGTCGCCGTTTTGTTCATGGAGTTCCCGAAGGGAAAGATACACGTCAGCATGAGATCAAAGGACTGGTTCAACGTGAACGAGGTGGCCTTCGAACTTGGAGGAGGGGGACATCCCAGGGCAGCGGGTGTGACTTTCGAAGGGGAAAAACTGGAAAATGTGATTTCGAGAGTTATAGATCATCTCCTTGGAAGATTCAAAGAAGGTGTAAGCCGTGAGGGTGAAAAGACTTCTCAGAGAAGCGTACTGGGGAGATGAATTTCTCGTAGAAGAAGACGGCGAAGACAGAGTTCTCAGGATCGTGAACGTTCCTCTGGACAGATATTTCTTCTTCAACGAGTACTCAAAGCTGAAAAGACTGAGGGTTCCAAACGTCCTCATACCTGAAAAGATCAAAATCTCAGACGGAAAGTATCTATTTTTCTATCCTTACTATCAATCTCTCAAGCCGCTTGAAGTCTTGAGTGAAGAAGTTTCAGGGCAGATTTTAAGGCTCTTCACGTTTCTTTCAAAAGCGGGAGTGATTGTTCCAGTTCTGGGACTGGACGATTTTTTGCTGGGCAGTGGTGTGGTATTCGTTCCCTCGTTCATCAGTGACTTTCCGGATAGGGCAAAAGAAGTGGTGTTTTCCGTCGAAAAGACCCCTCAGGCAACCCGAAAGGTATGCTATCAGTTTCTGAAAAAACATGGAATGGATCCGATTGAAATTGGAGACGATCTGCCAGCTACATTGACCACAGAGATCAGGTTTCCGTACATACACAGGGAAATCGAAGGAGAGATAAAAGAACGTATAGACCAGACCACCCGTTTTCCCCTTCTCATCTTGATAACTGGAGAACAGAGAGTTGGAAAGACGAAGATGGCATCTGTTCTGGCAGAGGATCTCAGAGAAAAAGGGTTTCTCGTGCACCAGGTTTTCTCCGTTCTGGATCTGAAAATGTGGTACGATGCTTCCGATGATCTGGATCTTCTGACCAGACTGGACGACGGTCAGAAAAAGGTGATCCTGATCGATGATCTTTCAGACGGGTCGGATCTCATCCCTCTCATGGAAAAGTTATCGACGATCTCTACCGGCACAGAAATCGTGATCATAGCAACATCCACAAAGACTTACGACTTTTTCCACGAGATCTACAGGCTTTCCCCGTTCACCCTGAAAGAAACACAGATTTTTCTGGAAAGATCCCTCGGGAAAATCCAGGATAGCACTGTGAGATTGATCCATCATCTCAGCAGAGGCCTTCCTGGATACATGGTGGAAATCCTCAAAGTTTTGAACGGAGCAGATCCTGGAAACGATGTTTCAAATGTTTTTGAACCTCTTCTTCAAAAACTTGACTCACCCGAGATCAGAGATCTGAGTGTTCTGGGTCAGAAGTTCACGGGAGATGAACTGCGTGCCCTTCAAAAGATCACCGGTGAAGATCTTTCCAGAATCGTAGAAAAAGCGATGGACACTGGTGTCATGATGGTGGAAGAGGGACACTACAGGTTCACGTTGAAAGAGTTCTGGGACTACTACTACAGGAAGGTGCCAAATGAGAGAAAAAGTTTTCTGCACGAACGGCTCTTTAAAGAACTCCCGGAAGATCTTGCTGTAAAACATGTTATGTCCATAGAAGACGTGAAAACCCGGGCCGTTCAGATTTTGAGGTACGTGAGAAGCCACTTCTGGGAGTACGAAAAAACGAGGTCGATGATCGAGTATCTGGAAGGTCTGGAAAAATCTCTTGGAAGAACTCTCTATGCCATCGAAAGTCTCAAGACAAAGCTTCTTTTCAGAATAGACCCATCCATGATAGAAAAAGAGAACTTCAGATTTTCATGGTTTGTGAGGTTCAAAGAACTTGTCAGCAACCCAGAAAAGGTGTTCGAAAAAAGCGAGCATCTTTCCTATCGTGATCTCTACGGTCTTGCTATCGCTTCACGTTCTTACAGAAGGGCTGGCAAAAGAGTGCCCCAGAAATTGCTGGAACTCATCGAAGAGGAACTCGAAAAGAAGAACTTCTCAACAAAAGAACAGAAATATCTGAAAGCCGTTCTGCTTTACGAGAAATTTTCCGCAAGTGAAGATCGTGATCTTTTAAAAGAAGCCATGTACATCGCTACGCAGGAAAGGTTTTTGGATGTGGAAATATCTGGCTACAGGTCTCTTGGTTCTCTGTCAAGAACCAGGGCAATGAGTAACTATTATTTCAACCGCTCCCTTGAGATCTCAAAAAAGATTGATCCGTCCCTTGCCATCGTCGATGAAAGCAATCTGACGTGGAGCCTTCTCTACGAGGGAAAGATTTCAGCCTTTCTCACACAGCTTCACCGCCTCAGAAAACAGTCTCAACTTTTTGGAAGTGTGACCACTCTCTCCTACACCTACTTTCTGGAGGGGCTTTACTATCTTCACAGAAAAGACTATCAGAACGCGGAGAAAATTTTCAGGATTGAACTCGATCTGGAAGAAAGAAACCATATCGAAAGACGGGCACTTCGGGGCCTTGTGATAAACCGTCTCTTCGCTGGAGATTTCGAAGGTGCAAGATCTCTTCTGAATAAAGAAGAACCGGAATTCGAAAGATTCGGTTTTGAACTGCTGAGAAAGATGGTACTCGCAGAAAGCGATGCGGAGTTTCTAAATGCGTGGAAAGAAGCAGTCGAACAACCAAGGAAGTTCTTCAACGAGGAGATCGCTTACATTTTTTCAGAAAGGCTTGCAAAGCTTGATCCAGAAGGTTTCGAAGAATTCGTTCTGGAACTGGAAAAAGAGAATGTGGAAAACACTTCCAATCTCACACTGGCACTGGTCTATGAGAGTCTTCACAGGTTCTACGCCGCTTTGGGTCAGAGTTTTAAGGCAAAGAGATTCCTGAAGAAGGCCATTTTAGTCTACAACACAATGGGATTGAAAGAGGTGTCGTCGAAGTTGGAAGCAAATCTGGGAACCTTTTCCTCGGAGAACAGAATACCTCATTACCTTTTCGTGAGTTTCATAGAACCAAACAAAGATTTCTTTGAAGTGATGGAACTCGTTGCTGCGAAACTTTCGGAGATATTACCGTATGAAGTTTTCTCTCTGAAGATAGTGGAAAGGCGAACTGGGAAGACAATAGAAGAATTCAGTACCTCTTTTTCGGGTGTTTCCGATGGAGAGGATTTTCTCGAGACATCTCCTTTCAGAACACGCATGTCCTTCAATCTGGATATGAGGCACGACATGTTGATTTACATAAGTACCAATCTGGAGTGCGATGAAGAATCGGCCTGGGATTTCGTGGAAACGCTCGAATGGTTCGGTCATACCCTCACAGCGGTGCTTAGAGAGCGTCTTTACAGGGATAGGAGTATAAAGGACTCGCTCACGGGGGTTCTTTCCAGGTGGTACTTCATGGAAAGACTCGAAGAAGAAGCGTACAAATCAACCAGGTACAGAATGCCTCTTTCTCTGATAATGTGTGATATTGATGATTTCAAGAAGATCAACGACCAGTTCGGCCATATGAGCGGGGATAGTGCTCTCAGATGGATTGGAAAGAAGTTGTTTTCAAGTCTGAGAAAGAGCGATCTTGTGGGAAGGTACGGGGGAGAAGAATTCGTGGTGGCCCTTCCCGGAACCTCCTTGAAAGAAGCCAGGCTGGTGGCTGAAAAACTGAGAAACTCCATAAAAACCGATCCTGAAAACCTCCATCATATCACCGTGAGCTTTGGAGTTGCAGAGTACATTCCGGGTGAATCCATATTTGAAACCATAAGAAGGGCCGATGAGGCCCTTTACATGGCAAAATCCCTTGGAAAAGACAGGGTGGTCACAGAGCAAGAACTTTCTCAACGATCTTTCTGAATTCTTCTTCTATCACAGTTTCTCTCTTGTAAACCACAGCAGGTTTTCCATCATCTGAAAGTGCGGCCACCTCTGGATCCATGGGAATTCTTGCAAGGAGTGGAACGTTGAACTCCTCTGCTATCTTCTCTGTTTCACCCTTTCCAAAGAGGAATATCTTTTCTCCGCACTTTGGACAAACAAGATAAGACATGTTTTCCACAACTCCAAGGATCTTTCCGTTCAATCTCTTCACAAAATTCATGGTCCTTCTCACATCGTCTCCTGCCACTTTTTGAGGTGTAGAAACTATTATTACGGCATCGGGTTTTATTATCTGAAAAGTTGAAAGTGCTTCATCACCCGTTCCCGGCGGAAGGTCACAGATCAGATAATCGATTTCTCCCCAATCCACATCCTTCGTGAGCTGCTCTATTGCCTTGTGCTTCAACGGTCCCCTCCAGATCACGGGAGCACCTTCCTGGAGGATCATGGCAAGGGAGAACACTTTGAGAGACTCTCCGTATTTTGCCGGAACGATCTTTTCTCCTTCAGAGGGGGGAAGGGACACACCGAGCATTCTCTGAACGTTGGGGCCATGAAGGTCAAGATCCAGAAGACCCACCTGATACCCTTCCGATGCCAGAGCAACGGCAAGGTTGACCGCAATGGTTGTTTTTCCAACTCCTCCTTTTCCACTCATGACAGCCAGCTTCTTTGTTTTCTCCAACGTCAACACCTCACGATGCGAGGGCTTCCTTGGCGATCCTCACGTACTCTTTGAACGCCTCTGGGTCGTTCACAGCGAGTTCGGAAAGCATTTTTCTGTTGATGGAAACACCTGCCAGTTTCAAACCGTGAATGAACTCACTGTATTTCAAACCTTCATTTCTTGCGGCTATGTTGATCCTGGTGATCCAGAGTTTCCTCATGTCTCTCTTCTTTATCTTTCTTCCAACGTAGGAGTACCACTTGGACCTTATGTACATCTGTTTTGCGAGTTTGTACCTTCTGCTGAGGGCTCCTCTGTATCCTTTTGCCTCTTTCAGGAACTTCTTTCTTTTTTTCTTTGCGTGCACAGCTCTTTTTACGCGCATAGTTCATCCCTCCTCACTTTTTCCCAAGAAGCCTGAGAACTCTGTTTTTGTCTGCACTTGACACGACGTCCTTCTTCCTCAACGCTCTCAGAACGTTCCTTCTCTTTTTCCTCGTCTTGTGGCTCTTGTAGGCATGATTTCTGATGATCTTTCCCTTTCTGGTGACCCTGAATCTTTTTGCTGCGCTCCTGTTCGTTTTCATCTTGGGCATTCTCGGGACCTCCCTTAAGAATTTTTGGGCTTCAGAACCATCCACATGTCTCTTCCTTCCACCTTCGGTGGACTTTCAACAACTGCAAGATCCTCTGTGTCTTTGATCACCCTTTCGAGAATTTCCTTGCCCTTGTCTGTGAACATCATTTCCCTACCGATAAACATAACAACCACCCGAACCTTGTGGCCTTCTTCGAGAAACCTTCTGATATGCCTTACCTTCGTTTGATAGTCGTGTTCGTCGATCTTCAACCGGAACTTCATCTGTTTCAGCTGAACAGCCTTCTTTTTGTTTTCTTTTTGTTTCTTAGTGAGCTGGTACTTGTACTTTCCATAGTCCATAATCCTAGCAACGGGGGGATCTGCGTTCGGGGCAACGAGTACAAGATCAAGCCCCTTCTCTCTTGCAAGATCCAGCGCCTTCCTGGTGGGCATGATGCCTATCTGTTTTCCGTTCTCGTCCACTACTCTGACCTTCGGAACCTTTATTTGTTCGTTCCTGGGAAGATCCACGTTTGCACCGATACCGATCGCCTCCTCCTTCACAAAAAATAGCGGGCAAAAAGCCCGCTTCCCTTTGAAGCTGATGTTCTCAGGGATATTTACCCTGGTAGCCTTCTGCTCCAGGGTGGGAAGCCGGGCTGGCCTCCACTTGCTTTTAAAAAATTCTGGTGGGCCGTGCAGGACTCGAACCTGCAACCCCCTGATTAAGAATCAGGTGCTCTACCTGTTGAGCTAACGGCCCACCTCACTGGTTTTCTCCGTGGTGCCCCCGGGAGGAATCGAACCTCCATCTGCGGATTAGGAATCCGCCGTTCTATCCGTTGAACTACGGGGGCCCCCGCTGGTGGAGCCGATGGGACTTGAACCCACGACCTCTACCGTGCCATGGTAGCGCTCTCCCAGCTGAGCTACGGCCCCACCTTCTGCTTTTATATTATAACATGACTTGTTTTCCTTGAAAAGACCTTTTTTGACACACCGGAGAGAATTATAACATGAAGATCTGGAATGTTCAATCCCTTCTTCCAAATTACTTGACACGACAGGTGGGAAAGTGTTATGATTAGTCAGTACCATCTTTTGTTAAGGAGGCATGTGGTATGAGAGGAAAGGTCAAGTGGTTTGATGCCAAGAAGGGCTATGGATTCATCACAAAGGACGAAGGAGGAGACGTGTTCGTACACTGGTCAGCCATCGAAATGGAAGGTTTCAAGACGTTGAAGGAAGGCCAGGTGGTTGAATTCGAAGTTCAAGAAGGTAAGAAAGGTCCTCAAGCAGCGCACGTAAGAGTAGTTGAGTGAAGAGACCAATCAGCCCCCATCCGGGGGCTTAAATTTTGCCTTCCTCTTGATTTTTGATCTCATGTGTGGTAGTATTTGGCATGTGAGAACATACAATGCTGGAGAGGTGAGGACCCGGTGAAAAAGGGAATACATCCAGAAATGAAACTTGTAACGGTCAAATGTGCGTGCGGTGCAGAGCATACTTTCTACACAACAGCCGATAATGTGAGAATCGATGTGTGTTCAAAGTGTCACCCCTTCTACACCTCCGGTGGAAAAGGTGGTGTCCTCATCGTCGACACGGAAGGTAGAGTGGAGAAGTTCAGGAGGAAGTACGGAGACAATTACTGATGGTAATACCACTTTTGTGAGGAGGGTTTTTTGTGAAAGTTGGTGAATTTGTGAAAGGGAAAGTTTCTAAGATCGTTAGGTACGGAGCTTTCGTGGATATCGAAGGGGGGGAAAGAGGTTTCATACACATCTCGAAGATCTCCAAAGACTACGTCAAAAGAATAGAGGACTACTTGAAAGAGGGACAGGAGATATCCGCGAAAGTGATCGGAAAAGCCAGAAATGGTGGCTGGGAACTTTCTTTGAAAGACGTGTCCGAAAACACGGAAGCGAAAACTGAGAAAAAAGATATGGATTTTGAGAGAAAACTCTCTAGATTTTTAAAGGAAAGCAGTCAAAAGTTCTCCGAGTACAAAAAGAGACTTGAGAAAAAAGGCAGAAGAAGCACGTGGTGAAAAAAGCGGGGGATTTCCCCCGCTTTATTTTTTTAGTAGAGCCTTTCTGGGAAATCTCCCTCTTCTTTTACAACGATCACTTCTGTTCCAACGCCGGCGAAGGCGTCCAGTTCTTCCACATCCCTGTTGAACATCCTTATACAGCCGTGTGATATTCTCTTTCCTATTTCCCAGGGTTTTGAAGTACCGTGAATCGCATAGGTGGGATTCGAAAGTTGAAGGTACCTGGTCCCAAGACCGTTCAACGGTGTCCTGGGTGAGATGTACTCTCCGAACCAGTAAAGAGCGGGATCGATCTCTTTCCTCAGGATCCAGTATCTTCCTGGAGGTGTAGCGTCACTCCTTCCCAGCGCCACCGGATACACCTTCAACAGGACACCATCGTAGTAGAGCCCCAGTTTGGAAGAAAACAGGTTGACGACGATTGTAACCGGATTCTCGCGAAAAATAACACGACCTATCTTCAGAACCTGCCCTGTTATGATCCTGTTCGGATCCTCCAGGCGGTTTATCAAAACCAGATCTCCCACCCTCACACCGTACCGATTCGCTATGCTCCAGAGGGTCTCGCCTTTTTGAACAACGTGCTGAGAAAACACGGTGTAATCAAAGGCTCCGTCTTCTCCTCGCATGGGAACTGCAACCCGCTTTATAACGTAAATTTCTTTCTCAACGAAGAAGGTGTAGTCCAGTGGTCCTTCGAACTGAACTTTCACAACGTGGGAGCCGTCTTCAAGGAAAGACCTAAAAACGCTGATCCACTTTCCTTCGAGTTTGAAGAATCTGAAGGTCCTGCCCGCCAGTTCCAGAGAAACCGGTGTGAAATCATCTGTTTCGACAACCACGTAGATGTAAACATCGTCCTTTTTGATATCCGAGACGATTTTTATCTTCGGCTTTTCACGGGTTAGCCGCAAAAAGGTAGGTGATACGTGATGCATTCTTTTGCCGAAAACATTGAGACCTTCGACCACTGGAATGACAAGACCATCACCCTTCAATTCAAAGGTGTATTCATCACCCTCTATCTTTTCTGGAAAAACGAATCCAGCAGGAGTGTAGAGGTAGAAACTTTTGATTTCACCGGTGTAGAGTTTTTTTACAGAAAGGGTTATCTCAGATTCATCCATGTGTTTCAACTCAACGAGATGATCCGCCAACGATATCTGAAACAATATCAAGAATACCGCCAGCCACCCGAGTCTTGTCATCCTCATCAATCCTTTTGATGAGACCTTCTCTGTTATAAATGAAGACCTCCACTCTCTCAGAGGAGAAGGCTTTCCTTGCGTCGTTTAAAACGATGAGGTCCAGGTTCTTTCTTTTCAGCTTTTCCAGGGCGTTCTTTTCAAAGTCTTCGACCTCGGCAGCAAAGCCAACGAGAAACTGATGTTTTTTCCTTTTGCCGAGTTCTTCCAGAATGTCTCTGGTTCTTTCAAGGTGAAGTGTTAGTTCTTTTTCTGTCTTCTTCAGTTTTCCACTGAACGTTTCTTTCGGTTTGTAATCACCGACAGCGGCGTTCATGATGACGATGTCCACGTCGTCGTATCTTTTCATCACTTCGTTGAACATCTCTTCCGAACTTTCCACCGAAACGAATTCGTCCACAAAATAGGGTGGTTTCAAATGTGTGGGGCCGGACACCAGATACACGGTTGCTCCCATTCTCTTTGCAACCGTTGCCAGAGCGTATCCCATCTTACCCGAACTCGCGTTGGTGATGAACCTCACAGCGTCTATTCTCTCGCGCGTCGGCCCTGCTGTTATCAGTACACGTTTTCCGAAGAGCTTTTTTTGGGTCGTGAGAAGGTAGATCGCTTCAACTATCTTCTCGTTCTCTGGGTACCTTCCCCTGCCGGTTTCTCCACAGGCGAGATGACCCTCTTCCGGTTCCACCACAAACCAGCCAATTTTTTTCAGCTTTTCGAGGTTTTCTTGAAAGACGGGATTCATGTACATTCTGTGGTTCATCGTCGGCACGAGAATCTTTGCTTTTTTGTTGAAACCCATCGCAACAAGGGTGAGTAGGTTGTCGGCGATCCCGTTTGCGATCTTCGAGATCGTGTTGGCCGTCGCAGGAGCTACGACGAACACGTCTGTTTCTCTTGAAAGCTCTGTGTGAGGAATCCAGCCGTTTTTCACTTCCATATGATCGATATACACCGGGCAATTTCCTACCGAGGAAAACACCGCCGGCGAAACCATTCTGGCTGCATCCGGCGTCATCACCACACAAAGATCGTGGTTTTCCTTTCGAAGTTTACTGACAAGATCAACTGCTTTATAGATCGCTATGCCACTGCTGACACCGACCAGGATCTTCATGTATCATTTCACCTTCGGAATGAGGGCTTTGAGAATATCTTCGTTCTTTATTCTGATGTAGTTCATACTCAGCTCCATGAAGGCGATGCTGACAGGATTTTCGTCTTCTGTGATCACAAAGGGCCTGGCGTACTCTCTTATGGCTTCCGCCCGCTTGGCCACAACGACCGGGATGGCGTACTTGTAAGGTATCTTTTCCAGAAGCTCGTCGTATTTCAGTTCGAACTTCACCATCTTTTCCATCCTTTCACCTCCATCTTGAACTGTTCTATCCTATCCAAGTTTCTGGAAACCTTCGATCTTTCCGCCGTCAGAATCGCAAGCACCGTTTCTATTGCCCTCTGGAGATCATCGTTGATCACGATGTAGTCGAACTCATCCATGAACATGAGTTCCCATTTTGCGTTCTCCAGTCTCACGAGGATGTCCGCTTCCCTTTCTGTTCCCCTCGCAAGGATCCTCTCTTTAAGATCAGAATAAGACGGAGGAGCGATGTATACAAACACCGCGTTCGGATAGTTCTTTTTGACAGACAGCGCGCCCTGCACGTCGATATCCAGTATCACATCTTTGCCTTCGGCGATGTGCGTTTCAACGAAAGAGCGAGGTGTACCGTAAAGGTGTCCGTGCACACGTGCCCACTCCAGAAACTCACCTTTTTCAACACGCCTCAGGAATTCTTCCTCTGTGATGAAAAAGTAATCCTCTCCATCCACCTCGTGAGGGCGTTTTGGCCTGGTGGTGCAGGAGACGGAAAATACCACGTTGTCTATTCTTTTGAGAACTTCTTTGATGATACTGGTCTTTCCCGCTCCCGACGGTCCACAGATGACGAAGAGTTGACCTTTCATTGTTCACACTCCTACTTTTTTCCTTCCCGAAGAGTTTTTTCTATCTCGTAGAAGTTTTCCATGAACCTCTGTGCGATCGTTTCAGGCTGTATGGCACTCAGAATGATGTGATTGCTGTCGGTGATTATTATGGACCGTGTCTTTCTTCCGTAAGTGGCGTCGATCAGTTTTCCTTCTATTTTTGCCTCGTCTTTCATCCTTTTCAGAGGCGAGGACTCCGGATTCACGATGGCTATCACGCGGTCTCCCGCTATGACGTTCCCAAAACCGATGTTGATCAACCCGTACACACTCTCTCCCCCTCATTCAACATTTTGAACCTGTTCCCTGAACTGAGAAACAAGCACTTTTCCTTCAAGGGCAAGGTTAGATATATCAACAGAAATCGATTTCGATAGAATCGTATTCAGTTCCCGTAACATCTCCTGACCAAGAAAATCCAGATTCAATCCAACGGAAGAGTCACTTTCAATCAGTTCGAGAGCCCTTTTTATGTGACTTTTGAGGCGCGTTATCTCCTCTCTTATATCAGCCTTGGTCGATATGAAGGCTATGTGGTTCTCCAGCACATCCTCTCTCACCGATATGTCTTGAGGAAGGATCTTTTCAACCTCTTCTTTCAATTTTTCCCGGTAAAGGATGGGAATTTGATCTGAGTGCTTTTCAATCTTTTCGACTCCTGCCAACAGATCCTTCAGTATCTTTTTCAGATCGGCAGCGATTCTTTCCCCTTCTTTTCGTCTCTCTTCAACCAGTTTTTCCAGCGCCTCCCTGAAGATCGGCACGAAATGATTCCAGACATTTTCGATCTCTTCGTCTGAAAGCTCCATTCGGAAAACATCCCTGAACATGAGGAGGTCCGAGAGCTTCACCGGTTCGGGCAGAGAAAGTGTGTTGACAACGTCTTCGAGCATGGAATAATAGGCCTGCACGATGTTTTTGTCGATTTCGAGCACTTTCGGTGGTTCGAGGAACTTTATCTGAACCCTGAGGTGGACTTTCCCTCTCTTTACGTACTCTTGAAGGATGCTGTTCATCTCCAGTTCCTTCATAGAGAGATACCCGGGTATCTGGTTTGTGATGTTCAGCCCCTTCGAGTTGAGAGACTTCACCTCTACCCTGAAATGGTAGGGGCCAGACACTCTTTCAACCCTGCTGAAACCTGTCATGCTTTTTATCACCGAATATTCCTCCTTCTGATTGAAATTATACCATTATCGGCGATTATTTTCGTTTATGCCCAGAAAACTCAAGATTTCTCCTGTTTTCTCCAGGAAATAATTCACTTCCTCCTCGGTGTTGTATCTGCAAAGGCTGATTCTTATCGCACCCTGAGCAATTCTGCGATCGATTCCCATGGCTGTCAGAACGTGACTGAGGTTTTCATCTTTGCTCGTGCAGGCAGAAGAGGTGGAAACGAATATTCCATGGCTGGAAAGAAGGTTCTGAAGGGTTGATCCTCTCAGATTCGAGAAAGAAACGGAGAGAGTGTTGGGGAGTGATACGTCGAGCGGTGTTATGATGTGAGCCCCTAGTTTTCTCAGACCTTCAGCGAGTTTTCTTCTCAGCCTTTCCATGTGTTTCATGGTACTTTCAAGGTTTTCAACGGCAAGTTCCATCGCCTTCGCTGCACCGACTATACCCGGAACGTTTTGAGTGCCGGATCTGAGACCTCTTTCCTGTCCGCCTCCGTGTACAAAGGGGCGTATGGGGGCACCCTTTTTTATGAACGCTATACCGACACCCTTTGGACCGTGGAACTTGTGTGCGCTGAAACTCGCATAGTCCACGTTCAACCTTTCGAGAGAAAAGGGAATCTTCCCTATCACCTGAACGGCGTCCACATGTACCAGGATCTCTTTGTTTTTCTTTTTGACGATTTTTACGACTTCCTCTATGGGTTGAATGGTACCCACTTCGTTGTTCGCAGCCATTACGCTGACAAGGAACGTGTCTTCGTCTATCATCCGTTCCAGTTCCTCCAGTTTCACGACACCTCTGGAGTCGACGGGGATGTACTTCACCCTGAAACCCCTGAGGGAGAGATACTTCAGTGTTTCAAGAACTGCCTTGTGTTCTATGGGAGTTGTGATTATGGTTCTTTTCCTCTTCTCAAAGACTTCCGCAACCGCTTTGTGTATCCAGTTTATCGCCTCTGTTGCACACGAAGTGAAGAATATCTCTGAAGGCGATACACCGAGGATCTTCGCAATCTTTTCTCTTGCCTTTTCAAGATGAAGGTTTGCTTCTATTCCCATTCCGTGGGCGGAATTGGGATTGCCGAATTTTTCCCTGTAGAACGTGATCATCTCTTCCAGTGCGCGATCGTCCAGTCTCGTCGTCGCGTTGTTGTCGAAATAAACTCTCATAATGTTCACCTCTCTTTCAGTTCCTCTACACCTTTTCTGATGATGTTTTCTACGTACTCTCTCAATTCCTTTTCACTGGAAAATCTCTGAGGATCGACGGGACTGTGTATCTTGAGAAACACTCTGCCGGGTGTGAAGATCCAGTGGTTCTTCGGGATCAGGTGGTAAGTTCCCCAGATGGACACGGGAAGAACAGGTACACCTGTCTTCATGGCAATCATGAGACTGTCCTTTTTAAACGGAAGCATTTCGCCATCTGGAGACCTTGTGCCCTCCGGGAAAACGACGAAGGTGACTCCGTTTTTCAACTTCTCGATCGCTTCTCTCAGTGCCTTCACAGCCTTTCTTGGATTCTTTCTGTCGAGGAAGACACCGTTCAGATACTTTATGTACCAGTTCACGCCCGGTATCTTCTTCAGTTCTTTCTTGGCAATGAAAGCACCCGTTGCAACAAACCCGAGTATCAAGGGAATGTCCATGATGCTCTGGTGGTTTGCCACTACGATGAAATTCCTGTCCTTCGGTATGTTCTCTTTCCCCTCGACAACCACTTCAGAGAAGAGCCACTTGAACGCTCTCCTTCCGAACTTTTCTATCTCCCCTAGAACGTACTCTCTTGCCCTTTCTCTGTCCTTCATCAAAAAGGACCTGAGGAGCACGAACCCTCCGTAGAAGACGATGTAGACAACCGCTATGAAATAAAAGTACAGGGTCACCAGTAGGTTTTTGAACTTTTTCACTCTATCACCTCGATCTTTCTTGTTCTGAACGCCTCCTCTTCAAGTGCTGAAAGATCGGGTATGCTCCGTTCCAGCTCCTCCAGAGCAGAAGGGTGGGATCTTGTGGCGGGGTTTTTCGGTGCGAAGAAAACACAACTGTCCTGGTAAGGTTTGATGGATATTTCGTACGTTCCTATTTCCCTGGCTTTTTCCACGATCTCCGTCTTGTCGAACCCCGCAAGAGGCCTGATCACCGGCCTTGTTGTGACGCTTTCAATCGACCACAGGTTTTCCAGAGTCTGGCTTGCAACCTGTCCAACGTTCTCACCGGTGTAGAAGGCGATCGCGTTGACTTCCTCTGCTATTTTCTCTGCGATTCTGAACATGGACCTTCTGTACATGAGCAGGGAATATTTATCTGGAACGCTCTTTTTTATCCTGAGCTGAACCTGCGTGAGATTCACCACATGCAATCTCAGCGGATGTCCTCCACTGAATTCTCTGAGCACCCTGAGGATGTCTTTTACCTTCTCAACAGCGCCTTCCGATGTGAACGGAGGTGACACGAAGGTGACGGACTCTATCAAAACACCCCTCTTCAGGGCGTACCATCCGGCAACCGGGCTATCTATTCCACCGGAGAGAAGTAGTATCGCCCTTCCGCCTGTGCCAACAGGAAGTCCACCGTAGCACTCCACCTTGTCTGTGAACACAAGGATTCCCTCCGGTCTCACCTCAACTCCCAGAACAAAGTCCGGATTGTGCACGTCCACGCTGAGTTCTTTGAAGTTTTTGAGAACGAGAGCACCGAGTTCGCTGTTCATTTCGTAGACGCCCTTTTTGTACTCCTTGTATGCCTTCTTCGCCTGAACTTTGAAGGTCTTGAACTCTCCCTGCTCCAGTTTCTCCTTCACCGCAACAAGGACTGTTTTTTTCACTTCCTCGAAGTCGTGGCTCACAAGAAATCCTTTGCTGAAATTCTGGATTCCAAAAATCTTCTTCAATTTGTCATCGAGATCGATACCTTCATCAACCGGTATGAGGAACCTTCCCCATTGTTTTTTTACCTTCATGCCCGTTACCCTTTCGATGTTCCTCTTCAGAGCGTCCTCGAAGTTTTTTCTGTTTTTTCCCTTGAGACCTATCTCGGCGTACCTTATTATGTAAACTCTCAATCCGTTCACCTCCGGATAGAATTTTAGCAGATGAAGGAAAAAGGTTGCCTGTCTCAGGTGTATAATGTAAAATAAAGATGAACCGAAAGTTTCAGGAGGGATGCTACATGGCAGAGTATATAATAACACTCGTTTTATCCGACGGCAAGGTGGATATCACCACCTCCACTCCGTTCGTTGTGGCTCTCAGAGATCTCCTCTACGAGGGCGACTGGGAAACATTGAAAGAGGATATGAAGACGAAGGAAAACATAATGAAAGAGGTTCAAACGTGTGAAAAACTCGAAAAGGTCGTTCATCTGGACGAGACCATCTACGAACCTCTCATCTTCCCGGAGTTTCAGGAGTGGCTCGAGGAAGAAGATATCAGTGTGAAGGACTTCAAAAACGTTTCGCTGAAAGGTCTCTACGATCTTGCCCTCGAATACGCCGATCGAAACCTTTACGATGTGGCACACGACATAATCAAGTTCATGCTCGATATCGACAGCAACTACGCTCCTGCGTACGAACTGAAAGGATCTCTCCTTGTTGAGCAGGGAAAGATAGAGGAAGGCATCAAATATCTTGACAAAGCGGTGGAGATAGATCCGTGGCTTGTACAGGCCTACGCTTCTCTGGGAGAGGCTTACTACAACCTCGGTGACTACGAAAAAGCGGTTCATTACTGGGAAAGAGAGCTGGAATATGCTCCCGATGATAAACTCACCTATTTTGTTCTGGCTGAAGCGTATCAGGAGATGAACAGAAAAGATCTTGCCGCAAGAACACTGGAAAGGTTACTGGAAAGAGATCCAAGCAACATTCCTGCTCTGTATCAGCTCTCAGAACTTTACAGGGCACTCGGCAAAGAAGAGAAAGCAAAAGAGATGGAAGAGCGCATCATGAAGATCAGGCCGGCGTATCCCACCGAGATAGAACCGTGGGCGAAAGTGATGCTCAAACATGGAAAGTACAGGGAAGTGGCGGAGGAACTGGAAAGGATAGTTGAAACGTCTCCTCTGAACACGCTTGCAAAACTCCTTCTTGTGGTTCCTTACGTGAAGATGGGAAAGATCGACAAAGCGAAAGAATTGCTTGAGGATCTCGAACAGACGAACATCTGGTATTATTATGGAAAGAAAGAGATTTTCGACGAACTTCTCACAGAGGAGGAAAAGGCAGCTTGTGGCATATCCTGATGTTCGGTCTTGGGCTGATAATCGGAAGTTTCCTCAATGTGGTGATCTACAGATCAACGAAGGAGGGTCTCAAACTGTGGGATCCTCCTTATTCATTTTGCCCTAATTGCAAAAAAAGGATACGATGGTACGACAACGTACCCCTTTTGAGTTATGTTCTGTTGAAGGGAAGATGCAGATACTGTGGCTGGAAAATTCCTCTGAGATATCCGATCGTGGAATTTCTGACAGGGCTAGTGTTTCTTTTGAATTCTCTTTTCATGAAAAACGGGCTGGACCTTCTTTTGGCGAGCGTGATATCTTCGTCCTTGATCGCCATTTCTTTCATAGATCTTGAGACCTTTTTGATACCGGATTATCTGAACTTTACGGTCGTTTCCGTCTCTTTCATAATGGCGCTGAGAGGACACTTCCTGGATCACCTGCTGGCCTTTTTCCTCGTGACGGCCATGTTTCTGATGCTGAAGTTTCTCTACAGGGAAGGTCTGGGGACAGGAGATGTGATCCTTGCAATGGGAATAGGCATTCTTCTTACTCCCTTTTCAGCCATAATCGCTGTTCTTGCCGCTTCGGTTGCTGGCATTCTGTTTGCACTGATAAAGGGAAAGGGTAAAATGGATACAAAAATGCGTATTCCGTTCGGGCCCTTTCTCGCTCTGGGAGGATACACACTGTTTCTCATATCGTACACGATGGGGTGGTTGTAGTTGGCCAGAGTATTCCTTGGAAAACTCAGCAGAAGACTATTGGGTGGTCATCTCTGGGTTTACGAAAACGAGATTTCGAGGGTAGAGGGCGACTACGAAAACGGAGAAGTTGTGGATCTTTTCCGCCCCGACGGCTCTTTCTTTGGAAAGGGGTACATAAACGACAACTCGAAAATCAGGGTGAGAATTCTCTCTCGAAAAAACGAAAGAATAGACGGTGAATTCATAAAGAGAAGAATAGAAGATGCCCTCAGAAAGAGAAAAACTCTCAAAGACACGAATGCCTTCAGAGTGGTGCACGGTGAGGGAGATTTTCTGCCTGGGCTCATCGTGGACCTTTTCGGTGATTATGCTGTCGTTCAGATCACAACGCTGGGAATGGAAAGGATGAAGAGCTGGGTTCTTGATGCTTTGATAGAACTTTTACAACCGAAGGGAATATACGAAAAGTCGTCCGGAACATTCCGCGAGAAAGAGGGACTAGAAGATCGGGAAGGGTGGATCTACGGCGCGGGCCCTGAGTTAATCGAGTTTGAGATGAACGGGCTGAGGTTTCTCGCTGACACGAAAGGACAGAAGACCGGATTCTTCCTTGATCAGAGGGAAAACGCGAAGATGGTGCTCGATTTTGCGAAAGACAAAGTTTGCCTTGATGTCTTCTCCTATACGGGAAACTTTGCGGCACATCTCCTGAAAGGCAGTGCCAGACATGTCACCCTTGTTGATTATTCCGAAAGGTCTCTGGAGATCGCAAGGGAAATACTGAAGATGAACGGTTTTGAAAACTTCGACACGATCACCGGTAACGCCTTCGACATTCTGAAGGACTTCGACAAAAGCGGAAAAAAGTACGATCTTGTGGTGCTGGATCCTCCATCCTTTGCGAAAAGTTCCAGAAGTCTTGAGAGTGCAAAAAGAGGGTACAAGGAAATAAACCTGAGAGCGATGAGGATTTTGAGAAAACCGGGAATCCTTGTGACGTCTTCCTGCACCCAGATTGTTTCTGAAGAGACGTTCAGAGAGATCCTCATGGACGCTTCCTTCGACACCGGGACGTACTTGACTGTGTTGAAAAGGGGCGGCCAGCCCTCCGATCATCCTGTCCTTCTGAACGTTCCGGAAACGCAGTACCTGAAGTTCTACATTTTCCAGGTCGAGAAGAGGTGGTAACGTGTTTTCAAAACGGGTGTTGAACTTCGAAGAAAGCCCTATAAGAAAACTCGTCCCGTACGCCGAGGCAGCGAAAAAGCGCGGCATAAAGATCTACCATCTCAACATCGGACAGCCCGATCTGAAAACCCCTGAGGTGTTCTTTGAAAGTATACGAAAAAGAACACCGGATGTTGTCTACTACTCCCACTCTGCTGGTATACCAGAGCTTCGAGAAGCGTTTGCTTCTTACTATCAGAGAAGGCAAAACGCCCATGTGAAACCTGAGAACGTTCTGATCACAAACGGAGGAAGCGAAGCGATCCTTTTCTCCTTCACTGTCGTGGCAGATCCCGGTGATGAGATACTCGTTCTGGAGCCTTTTTATGCAAATTACAAGGCTTTTGCGAAAATAGCCGGTGTGAAGCTCGTGCCTGTGGTCAGGCAGATGGAGGATGATTTTTCGATTCCTGACAACCTGGACAGATTTGTGAACGATAGAACGAGAGCGATCGTGCTGTCCAACCCCTGCAATCCAACGGGGGTGGTTTACGGCGAAAGGGATCTACGTTATCTTTTGGATTTCGTTGAAAGAAACGACCTTTTCATGATAGTCGATGAGGTCTACAGTGAGATAGTCTTTCGTGGAAACTTCGTGAGCGCAATGACATTTGAAAGCGACAGGGTGATAGTGGTCGACAGTGTTTCCAAGAAGTTCAGTGCGTGCGGTGCGAGGGTAGGATGTCTCATCACGAAAAACGAGCAAGTGCTGAACCATGCCATGAAACTGGCTCAGGGAAGGCTAGCACCACCTCTTCTTGAGCAGATAGGCTCTGTTGCCCTTTTGAACCTCGATGAAGATTTCTTCAGAACTGTCAGAGAAACTTACAGAGAACGCGTTGAGATCGTCATAAAAAAACTCGAAGAGTACGGGCTGAAGAGATTCACCAGACCTTCGGGAGCCTTTTATGTCACCGTGGAACTTCCTGTGAACGACTCGGAAGAGTTCGCCAGATGGATGCTCACAGATTTCGATCTCGACGGTGAAACGACGATGGTCGCACCACTGAAGGGGTTCTACATCACACCAGAACGTGGGAAGAGGGAGATCAGAATTGCGTGTGTACTTGACAAAGAGGTTCTCTCAAGGGCCATGGATGTTCTCATGGAGGGATTGAGAACGTGGTTGAAAAAGTTCTCTTCGGTTCAGCAATATCTTTCCTAGCCGCTCTCTATTTTTCTATCCCGAAGGTTTTCAGTTTGAAGAAGCTCCTGAAAGCTGCTCTTTTCTCCCTGCCGTTCGGTTTTGTAGGCTGGAAAATCCTTCTTGTGGCTTTTCCAGTCGCTTATGCTCTGGAGGTTCTTGGGTCGAGCAGTCTTCTGGTCCTTCTAACGCTTCCTGTTTCTTTGTTCAACGTTTTGCTCTTTCACGTATCCATCATGGTGCTTGGCTTTGTTGTGTTCTTGAGGAAAAACCCTCTTGAGAAAAACCTTTCTTTTCTGGAAGTTCTCTTTATCTTCCTTCTTGCCTTCTTTTCCATACTGGGTATCATCAGAAAAGAGTATACCTTCCTGTTTTTCACAGGTTTTGCTTTTCTAATTTTCCTACTTGAGAAGAGGTGGCGGGCAAAGAGTGAAAGAAGTCTTCAGGAGAAAACAGAGGAACTTTCCGCTGTTAACCAGGAACTCACCGCACTGAACCAGCAACTTACTGCTGTTAACCAGGAACTGGAAGCATCCTACGAGAGCCTTCAGGTGTTGTCCAATCAGCTGAATAGAACTATGGAGATCCTTGGAGAAATAGACCTTGAAACCGATCCGTTTCCTGTTCTGGAGAAGATTTATTTCGACTCAAAAAACCTGCTGGAGCCTTTCTTGGGGCTTGAAGTGAAAAATTCAAAACAAAAGTTCATGGTTGGAGAAAAAACTGAGGAGTTCCTTTACAAACAATCGAAAGATTCGAGTGTGAAACTGTTCGTGTCGAGAGATCTGGAGAAAGACGAGGAAGCGTTTTTAAAATCCATAATGAACTTTTCACTTTTCCTTTTGAGAGCACACGACTCCTATTGTGAAGTGGTTGAAAATCGGAACGCACTGTCTCACATGCTCGCTTCCCTGGAAGGGGTTCTGACGGTTTCGAGCAGAACAGAGCTTCTGGAAAAGATGCTTCACTACCTGAGGAGCATGTTTCCGGGAGTGGTTGTTTCTTCTGTCACCATGTCAGAAGATGGTGAACTGTCCACCTTCTTCTTGAGAGACGGGAAAATGGAAAAGGTGAAACTGAATCGAGGAATCGTTGTGAAAGCCTTCAGAGAAAGAAAGGACATTCTTGTTGAAGATGTCAGAGACTTTCCGGAGTTCTTCGACGTGACAGGTGGAAAGGTAAGATCTGCCGCCGCTGTTTTCTTTGAGTACGAAGGTGTGCCTTTTGTGATAGAGATAGAGAAAGAATCGGCGTTTTCTGAATTTGAGTTTTCCACATTGAAGATAATGGCCCGTGTTCTGGGTATTTTCCTTTCAAGACTGGTTCTCTACAGAAAGTTGAGGAGAACGTTCTTTCAGACCATCGAGGCGTTTTCCTACGCGGTCGAGTTGAAAGATCCCTACACCAGTGGTCACAGTGTGAGGGTTTCAGAGTATGCCCAGGAGATCGCCAAAAGGATGGGACTATCAAAGCACAGAATTGAGAGGATAAGAATAGCAGCCCTTCTGCACGACATAGGAAAAATAGGGGTGAGAGGGGCTATCCTCAACAAGGCTTCAAAACTCACAAAAGAGGAATACGAAGAGGTGAAGAAACATCCAGAACTGGGAGAAAGACTGATCAGCAAGGTAGAAACCTTCTCCGACATCGCAAAGATCGTGAGACATCACCACGAGTGGTACGGTGGTGGAGGATATCCGGATGATCTTCGGGGAGAGGAGATCCCCCTGGAGTCCAGAATAATCGCAGTGGCGGATGCCTTCGATGCCATGACCAGTGACAGACCGTACAGAAAAGCCATGAACAAAAGCACAGCCCTCGAGATTCTTCGAAAGAATGAAGGACTTCAGTGGGATCCCTCTGTTTTGAGAGTTGCCCTGGAATATTTCAGCGAACTTTGATGAACTTCATACCCGTTTTTTCACACGCTCCGTCGTTCACTTCATCGTCACCGTACATGACACAATCCTCTGGCAGAACTCCGATTTTTTCGCATATTTCAAGGTAATACCTCGGATCGGGTTTGCAGAAGTGAAAACTCTCCATGTCCGTTATCAGATGGAAATCCTTTTCTGAGAGACCTATCCAGTTCAACCTTTTCGTTATGGCTATCCTTGGAAAAACAGGATTTGTTGCAAGAACGATCTTTCCTTCTTTCTTTTTCTCACTGAGAAGATCCAGCGTTTCTCTGAAAGGCCTAACTGTGTTCCTGAGAGTGTCAAAAAGATCACTTCTGTAGAAATCCATGAAAAGGTCTTTCCATTCTTCGGCCTTTCGCTTTGTTTTGCTTTCAAGGCATTTCATGTATCTTTCGAGATTTGTGGTGCCATCCGGTTTTTTTGTTATTTCCTCCACACAATCGAGAATCAGGTTTGGCGAGATCAAAACGTCCTTTTCTTTGAAAAACGAAGTCAGATGTTTGAAATATTCCTCCGCAAACCCATTATCTTTTGCCAGCGTTCCATCATAATCGAAAAGAAAGACCTTCATTTTCTTGACCCTCCTTTTTAACTATTCTAACACTAGTTCGGTGATAGAATTTTTAACGGGAGGTGGTGCGCTCTGGAAAGAGAAACAAGAGGAATCAGACTTCTGAGGGGAGATCCCAAAAAGGCGATTGTCAAACTCTCCGTTCCCATGATGCTTGCAATGCTCGTTCAGACGATCTACAATCTGGCGGATGGAATCTGGGTGGCAGGACTTGGACCTCAGGCTCTTGCGGCAATAGGATTGTTCTTTCCAATCTTCATGATCATCATCTCGCTTGCAGCAGGTATTGGTGTTGGTGCGAGTTCTGTTGTGTCTCAGAAGATAGGTGAAAGGGACAAAACGGGTGCTGATGTTGCCGCTTCTGTTTCAATGCTACTTTCGGTGATCATCGGTTTGATGGGGATCGCTGTTTTTCTGCCCGCTGTTCCATCCATTCTCGGTTTTGCCGGTGCGCGTGGAGAAACTCTAAATCTGACTTTGGAGTATTCTGTTGTTCTCATATATTCCATGCCTCTTCTCATGTTCAACAACGTGGCCAACGGTGTTCTCAGGGGAGAAGGAGATGCAAAAAGGGCGATGATCGCAATAGCTGCAGGTTCTCTTCTCAACATAGCCCTGGATCCTCTGTTCATATACGTTTTTGGATTTGGGATCAAAGGAGCCGCTTATGCCACGGTACTTTCGATCGCTGTTTCCTCTTTTCTGATCTCCTTTTGGCTTTTCTTCAAAAAGGATACGTACGTATCCTTCCATCTCGGATGGAATTGGGAGATATTGAAGAGAATTCTAAAGATAGGAATTCCAGCGTCTCTGGCGCAGGCCATGATGTCCATAGCGATCTACATCCTCAACGTTTTTGCAGTGAAGGCTGGGGGAGATTATGGAGTTGCTGTCTTCACGAGTGCGTGGCGTGTGGTGAACTTTGGAACGGTTCCGCTCATCGGAATGGCCATGGCGGTGACTTCTGTCACGGGGGCAGCGTTTGGCGAAAGAAACGCTGAAAAACTCGAAACGGCGCATCTTTATGCCGTGAAACTTGGTTTTTTCATCGGACTGGTGGTGATGCTGGCAATACTTGTCTTTGCACCCTTCATAGCAAAGGCGTTTACCTATTCTCAGGAAGGAGAGAGGATTTACAGCGAACTCGTGAGGGCTCTTAGAGTGTTGAGCCTTTTCCTTCCCGGTGTTCCCTTTGGAATGTTCACCTCTTCCATGTTTCAGGGTGTGGGTCAGGGTTTGAAAAGTCTTGCTGTGACCATAATGAGAACTGTGATCATGCAGGTGCTCTTTTCGTGGTTGTTCGTGTTCGTTCTGAAGGCAGGGCTGATGGGTGTCTGGTGGGGAATAGTCCTTGGAAATGCCACATCCGCATTCATCACCTTCACCTGGGGAAGGTTCACGGTGAATCGGTTGAAGAAGGAGTTTCAGGCATTATAATGTCATCGAGGAGGGAGATGCATGGTCAAGATAGAGGCCTCTTATTCCACCATTGAAAAGGTCGTTTTAAAAACTGCGGAGGGTATATCTCACTTTTCGATCTCGAAAGACGAGGAAAACCTTCTGGTGAAGATGAAGCACGGGTCTTTTCCCTTTGCCATATCGGTGAAGATTAAAGTACTGTCAACCCAGCGAACACCGGACGATCCCATCGTGCTGAAGGTGGGTGTTCCTTCCTTTCTGATGGAAATGCTAAAGAGCAGAATAGAACGGGAAGGGGTGGAACTTCACGGAAACGAAATACACCTTTACCCAAGAAAGATCTCCAGGGTGTTCGAGGATCTCATAATCTCAAATGTAGAACTCAATGAAGACAGAATCATACTCCATGTGGAGGAGGCATGAATTCACTTTTTTGCGAAGTCTGAAATGGCCTTGCAATTTCTGAGGATGAAATATCTGGAAGCCTCTATCTGCTGTATGGCTTTCACGTATCCGTCCAGAAATTCCACGTAGTTTCTGTCCTCACCATTTTCAATGGCAAGACTCTTGTCCAGCCTACCGTCCCAGGAAACTATGAAGGTTCGGTCGTCGTCTATGAACGAGCCGTCCGGAACGTGATATCTCAGTGCAACAAAACCGTGGGATGTGTTCAAAAGATCGCGTCCCATGAAAAAGCCCTCCCTGTACTCTATACCCATAACGTTGAGGATCGTCGGCAGAAAATCGATCTGTCCACCTGTTGTCTTCACGATGCGGTGCACGCCGCTTCCTGGTATATGAATTGCGAAGGGAACGTTGAGAGCCTTCTCGAAGGTGTACTCTTCTCCCAGGATCTTTGGCATGTTGACTCTGACTTCTCTGTTGAACGGATACAGACCCGCATGATCACCGTAGAGAACGATCACCGAGTTGTCGTAGAGTCCTGTGCGTTTGAGTTCCTCAAGGAAAACTCCAAAGGCCTCATCCGCATAATGTATGGCCTGAAGATAGTGCCCAAACTATGGTATCACTTATCTCTTCCGGAAGGTTCAGTTTCCTGTGCTCTTCAGGAATGACGAAGGGAGTGTGGCTCGATATGGTGATCAGAAAAGCGTAGAATGGTTTTGGTGAACTCTTTAGTTTTTGAACGGCCTGTTTGAAGAAAGAAACGTCTGCAAGCCCCATTCCAAAGATTTCGTCCTGTTTGAAATCTTCAAGGCTCACAAACTCATCAAATCCTATGTGCTTGTAAACCTCTTCTCTGTTCCAGAACCAGGCAACGTTTCCATGGAACACGATCGTGTGGTAGCCGTTCGACTTCATTATTTTTGGAAGTGTTGGAAGACCGATCACAGGGTACTCTTCGTAGACCACGGCATCGCCCAGGGTGTGAAGAGAGGTGTTCACGACAAACTCGGCGTCCGCCGTGTTTCCACTTCCCACCTGTTGATAACACCTTGAAAAGTAGATCGTGTCTCTATCTTTCAGAAAGGCGTTTATGTTCGGCGTGATCTCCTGTCCGTTCACCGTGAGTCCAACAACGAAGTTCTGGAGTGACTCCATCTGAACAACTATCACGTTCTTTCCTTTTCCAATCCCGAAGAATTTCTTCTGCAAGTTGTTTTCTCTTTCCTCCACTACGGGAACTTTTTCGGCTTTGTTTTCTCTCTTTTCTTGAGGAGAAAAGAGGTCAATTATATCCTGAAGGTGATAGGAAAACATACCGTATCTGTTGAAAACAAACTTCGGTTCCAGACGCTGAGATGTATGAATGGCTGCTATGAAAGTGAAGGAAATCAGTATCAGGCTCAGCGTGAGGAAACTGCCAGATTTTTCTCTCTCCTTAAAGAGAAACCACACAAAAGGAAGATCCGCCACAAAGAAAAGGGAATAAACGTCGATGAAGTATTTTATGTCCCCTCCAAGATCGCCCACCTGGGGAATCAGGGTTATTTCCCTTATGGAAGGAAGGTTTCCAAAATTCTGGAAATACAGATAATCAACGAAAAGCAAAAGGGAGAGCACAATGTAGAGGAATCTGTGCCCTCCCCTGAAGATCAGAAACAGTATCAAAAGCCAGCCAGCCGTACTGAAAACAATCGAAACGCTGAAAGAGTTCAAAGTGACCGCATAGAACAGAACCAGTTTAACGGCAAAAAGAACCATCAAAAAGTAACTGTTCATCGTTTATTCACCCGTTGCTGTAGAGGGTGTTGATTCTTCCGTTTCCAGTTCCTTCAAAAGCGATTCCACCTGGTTGTAGGCAGACTCATAATCCATGAAGCTTGGATCCAGGTTCTTCATCTCATCGAGGTAGAACTTTGCGGATGTTGGGTCCTTCAGTGCAAGACTCATATCGTAGAGCATGTAGTAAGAGTCGAGTCTCATATCCGTAGAAGCGTCCGTAGCGTTGGCCACGGTATAGAGTCCGAGCATGGTTCTGAGAACCTGATTTGGATCGTAGCTTCCCATCGACAAATAGGGCTTGATTTGATTGTACAGGTTGGAATAGTAGTTATATCTTATGTTGATGTCGTCTGGATTCATCTGGTACGCGTACTCAAGAACGTACGTGGAGGACGGGTAGTTGGAATAGAGGTAGTTTACAACGGTTCTTTTTCGGCTCTCCACTGTATTTTTCTCGTTTTCTAGTTCCTGCTTCTTTTTGGCGACTTCCTCGAGCGAAAGTTCCCCGTACTTTTTCACAAGGTCCTCATCGGGCTCTTGAGCGTTCTTGAGGGCTTCTTCGTACTGCGTCATTTCGGCTATCTGTTGAGTGAGATCCTGTATCTTCGTGTCGGAGAGAAGAACAAAGAGTGATTTCAACTCATCGGATACTTCCTCAACCAGCCTGTCTTCCTGGAAGAGAAGATTCGATAGTTTTTCGTAAAGTCCCTCTTCGTTTTTCAGGTATCTCCACCAGTACTCGAGCACCTGGTCGTTGAACACGTAGGACAGATTCTCTTCTCTCATGAATTCTTCCAGCCACTTCTGGAATTTTTCCTGCTCCAGTTTCGTTTTCACTTCACTGTACGCATCGCTGTTTTCAAAGGCGTTGAAATCTGTGAGGACCGAAGAGGTTTGCACCCTGAATACGTACCACTGGTCGAGGAAATAAAACGGTCCTACGATCGAACCTGGCGTGGCACTGAACAGAGCCGTGTCTATTTCTTCCGGGAAGATTCCCCTTGTGGCGTTTGAGAATGGCTGCACCGTGAGTCCCATACTGGAGGCAGCCTCATCGAAACCCATCTCGCTGGCTTTTGCCAGGAACTCCTGAACTGTTGAGCTGCTGTCGAACGATATGGCCTCCAGATCCACCCTGTCGTACTGGTTTTGAAGTTCTTCTTTGTTTTCCTCAAAGTACTGTTTTATCTCATCCTCACTGACAGCACCCACTGCTTCCTGGACCTTCTTCACTGTGAGTTGGACACGTATCTGCGGTTCAAGATAATCCTTCTCGTAGACTGAAAGGCTTCCATATCTTCTCTTTATTTGATCAAGCTGATTCTGATCGTTCTTTATCGTGTTAATGATACTCTTCACTTCCTGTTCTACTTCTTTTTTGGAGGGTTTTATGTTGTTTTTCTCCGCATAATAGAGGATCACCTTTTGCTGGAGGAACACATCCGCTATCAATGCCTTAAGCCTGGGTTCTTCAAACAGGGGATCTAAAGAGTTGATCCTGTAGGAACTGAGCAGATTTGAATAATAATCGTTCACTTCCCATGGCATGAGCCAGTAAGTAGGATCGGTGAGGGCCGTTCCATCTTTTGTGATGTAAGCAAGACTCTGGTCCAGGGTATAGTTCACGTTCCTTGAGGTGCCTCTCAGGTTTATCGACACAGACCACCAGATCATACCCGCAACGAAAGCGATGGCAATCGCCCAGATGATGACTCCCTGCCATTTTTTCATCCATTTTCTCATTCCATGACCCCTCCTTCGAATTCCGCCTCTTCTTCCTCAAATTTCTTCGGTTTCACAAGCGGGAAGGGAATGATATCCCTTATTGTGGGAGAATCTGTGATGAACATGAAGAGCCTGTCAAGACCGATACCAAGGCCACCGGTGGGAGGCATGCCGTACTCGAGGGCCCTTACAAAATCCAGGTCCATCATGTGGGCTTCCTCGTCGCCTTCTTCTCTCATCTTCATCTGCTCTAAAAATCTCTGATACTGATCGATGGGATCGTTCAATTCGCTGAAAGCGTTCGCAATCTCCCTTCCAAATATGATGAGTTCGAACCTTTCAGTGAGACGAGGATCCTCCCGATGTCTTTTCGCAAGCGGAGAGATGTCAACGGGATGATCGATGATGAACGTGGGGTTCACTAGTTCTTCCTCGACGATGTCTCTGAGTTTGTCTATGAGGTGTGCTCTGTTCTTTATTTCCACCTCAACACCGTGTTCTTCCAGTTTTTTCAGAAGAACTTCATCGCTGTCTTCGAGGATGTCAACTCCGAGTTTTTCTTTGAGAAAGTCCCTCATTCTCACCCTTCTCCAGGGAGGAGTGAAGTCTATTTCCTTACCCTGGTATGTGATCTTCAGAGTTCCACAAGTTCTTTTCACCACTTCCACTATCAGTTCTTCGGTGAGATTCATCATATCGTTGTAGTCTGCATACGCCTGGTATATTTCGATGCTTGTGAACTCAGGACTGTGCTTGTACGAAATTCCTTCGTTCCTGAAGTTTTTGCCTATTTCGTATATTTTTTCAAAACCACCGACGATCAGCCTCTTCAGATAGAGCTCCGGGGCTATTCTCAGGTACATGTCGACGTCGAAGACGTTCAGGTGCGTGACGAACGGTCTTGCCTCTGCACCACCGGTGACATAATGCAATATCGGTGTTTCAACCTCCACGAATCCTCTGCTGTTCAGGAACTCCCTGATTACTCTCATTGCTTCGAACCTTTTCTTGAACCTCTCAATTGCTTCATCGCTCATGATCAGTTCCAGATACCTCTGTCTGTAGATGATCTCTTTGTCTTTGATACCGTGCCACTTCTCTGGAAGAGGTCTCAAGGCTTTGCTCAGGAGTGTGAAATCTTCCACGTAGATCGTGAGTTCTCCCGTTTTACTCTTGAACGGAAAACCTCTTACTCCGACGAAGTCTCCTATCTTCACGTGTTTTTTGAAAAGCCCCATCCTGTCCTTCCCAACGGCATCTGCTCTTATGTAGGCCTGTATCCTTCCCGTGTCGTCCTTCAGATGGAAGAAGGCCGTTTTTCCATGATGACGTATGGACATCACCCTGCCGGCAAAACTCAGTTTTTCGCTCTCCTGCACCTCTCCAGCTTGAAGGTGGTCGTATTTTTCTTTTATCTCTGAAGCCGACATTTCTTTCTCAAAACGATAGGGATAGGGTTCTATGTTCATGGAACGAAGTTCTTGAATTTCTCTGATGCGTTGTTCTTTGAACTCTTTGAGCACAAAACCACCTCCATTACCTGTTCGTTACCTCTACCACCTGATACCTCTGAACTCCACCCGGAGCCTTTACCTTAACGATGTCTCCCACTTTTCTTCCAAGAAGACTCTTTCCAAGCGGAGAATCTGCGCTCAGCTTCTGGGCAAAGAAATCAGCCTCCTGTGGGGTGACGATCCTGAACTTGTGCTCTTCTCCCGTATCGAGGTTTCTTATGGTAACCCACTTTCCGAGGGTCACCTCATCTCCTTCCTCCGAGTCTTCTATGATCTCAGCGTTGCTCAGGATTTGTTCGATTTCCATAATTCTGCTTCCCACGCGGCCCTGCTCGTTTTTCGCCGCTTCGTACTCGGAGTTTTCAGAAAGGTCTCCCAGTTCTCTGGCTTCCTTTATTCTTTCGGAGATCTCGTACATGAATTTTCTTTTCAATTCCTCCAGTTCCTGTTTCAGTTTTTCGTACCCCTCACGTGTGAGACGCACCTTTTTCATTTCCCTTCGCCCTCCTTTTCCCTTTTGAGTTCCTTCACGATCTCCAGAAATTGATCAACTTCCCGGAAATCACGGTAAACGGATGCAAACCTCACGTACGCAACCTGGTCGAGTTTTTTCAACTCTTCCATGACGAGTTCTCCTATTTTTTTCGTCTCCACTTCGAAGAGGCCTTCTTCCCGAAGTTTCAGACAGATTCTGTTCACTGCTTCCTCTATCTGGTCGTAGGTGACAGGTCTTTTCTCACAGGCTTTTATCATACCATTTTTTATCTTGTTCCTATCGAATTTTTCTCTTCTGCCGTCCTTTTTTATGACGAGAACGGGGGCTTCCTCGTACCTTTCGTAGGTGGTGAATCTTCTGCCACATGAGATGCACTCTCTTCTTCTCCTGATGGCGGCACCATCTAGAGTCGGCCGTGAGTCCAGAACCCTCGTATCCATGGAACCACAAAACGGGCACCTCATTTTACATCACCGAACCTTTCGGCTATTTTAATGATCCTTTTCAACTTGGAGTACAGTTGAGACTTTGTAAGGTTCAACCTCTTTCCAAGTTCTCTCAAAGACAATTCTTTGTTCATCAAACGGGCAAAGGCCACTTTTCTCAGATCTTCCGGCAATTTATCCAGTCCCATCCTCCTCTGTATGAGTTCTATCGCCTTCACCTGTCTTGCCGTGCTCTCAGCGGTTCTGACAGCGTTTGCCTCTATGAAATTCACCGTTCTGTTCACATCGCTTATCACCCTTCTTTCCGTCACTATCCGTTCTATCTCTCTCAGTTTCTCCTGAATACCGATGGCCTCGAGAAAGGTCATTATGTCTCTTATAGATTTTATATAAAGCTTTCTCGTGTTTGGAAGCTCCACCACACCGGAGTTTACGTTAAAAAAGAATTTCAAGGCTTTTTTTGTGGATAAAAGAACGTCTTCTTCGAACAGATTGATTTCCAGATGATAATGATGTTTTGGATCCGTCATGGAACCTCCTCCAAGGAACAGGCCCCTCAGAAATGACACAAATAGAGCAACATCAGAAAAAGGATCGATCTGCATGAAACTTTCCGAATATTCAGTCATGATTTTTATGAATCTCTTCCTTATGTTGTGGGATTTCTCCACGACTATCTCCACAACGGGAACGGATATGTACTTCATTAAGTTCAAAAGCCGCCTCGAGGCGGCAAAGGAATGAAGTGAAAAGACGAGTTGCCTCTTTTTGACGTCGAAATCTCCCCTCGCCTTTATAAAGCCAAGAAGTTCTGATCTGGCCTCATCGCGACTTCCAAAAGGTATTTTAACGAGTTCTTCCTTTATCTCTTCTGAAAAAGTGCGCCTCAGAAGGATCACCACCTCGAGATCCTCTCTATAACACCGGCAAGTCTCAGGAAATCATGACGTACCTTTTTCTTTCCGTCCAGTGGATCTACGATCTCTGTCAGAAGGGGTTCTGCGATGATCGTGTTCTGCGTGTTTTCCACATCTATCTCTACAAAATCACTCCCTTCCTTTCTGTACCTTTCGAGAACTTCTGGAGATGGTCTTTTTGTGTTCACCACCACAAAATCCACTTTCTCTTCGAGATATCTTTCGAGTTCTCTTACGTGATCGGAAACCCTGTAACCTGTTGTCTCACCGGGTTGTGTCATGAGATTGCATATATAAACCTTCCTGGCTTTTGATCTCTTTATCGCTTCTTTCACACCCTTTACCAGTACGTTGGTTATGATGCTCGTGTAGAGGCTTCCTGGTCCGAACACGATCATCTCCGCCTCAGATATCGCTTCCGTCACTCCAGGCAGAGCCTCTATAGATCTGTCGAGCCATACTTTCACTATCTTTCCATTCTTTTTGACTATGTTTGTTTCGCCCACCACTTCTTCTCCGTCTTCGAACCTTGCCACAAGTCTTGCGTGATCTTCACTCACGGGAAGCACCCTTCCTTTTATGGCCAGCACCTTCTCCAGGGTTCTTATGGCTTCAGAGAAGCTTCCTTCGATCTTGGTGAGTGCTGCTATGATGAGGTTTCCAAGACTGTGCCCTTTCAAAGATCCTTCCATGAAACGGTAGTTCATGAGTTTTGCCAGAAGGTCCTCATCTTCAGCGAGTGCAACGATGTTGTTTCTGACGTCACCCGGTGGAGGCACGTTCAGTTCTTTCCTGAGTTTTCCCGAGCTTCCCCCCTCATCCGTTACGGAAACGACAGCGGTTATCTCGAAGGATGAAAGGTGTTTTAAGCCCTTCAGCAGGGTGGAAAGTCCCGTACCTCCCCCTATCGTGACCACCTTCATCTTCACACCTTCTCCAGATCTCTGTGTTTTTCAACAACCGAAAACCCTTCTTTTTTCAGCATTTCAGCGATTTTGTGGGCGATGTAGACGGATCTATGCCTCCCACCGGTACATCCGATACCCACCGTCACGATTCTTCTACCGGATCTTTGATATTCCTTCACCGCTACGTTTACCACCTCGAAAATCTTATACACGAATTCGTCTACAAGAGAGTATTTTTTGAAATACTCCTCCACTTCCCTGTCAAGGCCTGTCTTATGGGAAAGCTCAGGCACATAGTGAGGATTGGGAAGAAATCGCGCATCGAATATGAAATCCGCGTCCATTGGTATTCCATGTTTGAATCCAAAACTCAATATTCTGACGGAGATCCCACCGGACTGGTTCATGAGTGATTGTCCCAGGATTTCCCTCAACTGGTGAGAAGTCATCTTTGTTGTGTCTATTACAAAGTCGGCCATTTCTTTAATTGGCAGCAGAATCTGTCTCTCTTTTTCAATGGCCTCTTCGAGTCCAACATCGTTTCTCTGAAGAGGGTGTCTTCTTCGGGTCAGTGCGTATCTTCTCAAAAGCTCTTCTTTTGAAGCCTCAAGGAAAACGATCAAAGCGTTTGTTTTTTTCTTTATCTTCTCTATCGCTTCAACGGGATCACTGAAATGTTCGCTTCGCACGTCCACTGCTATCGCCATCTTTTCAAGGTCTGAACTCATGAAGAGTTTCAGGAGTTCCTCCAGTATGCTTCCAGGCACGTTGTCCACACAGAAATATCCGAGATCTTCAAGAAAACCCATAGCGGTCGTTTTTCCTGCACCGGATAGACCCGTTACCACAACTACCCGCTTCAAGGTACATCTTCACCGTCCTTTAAGACGTAAGAGATCTTCTTTTTGAGTTCCCTGATCTTTTCTGCCATCTTCATGTTCTCCAGAACGGCGTTTGCCAGCATGACAAAGAGGATGTGATCTATCCCCACCTCGTCCACATATTCTTCGTATCGTTTGAAATCCTTCTCTATCCTTTCTATGGTTCTTCTCACTATCTCCGTGTCTTCGTCTGTGATCAGGTTGTACACTCGCTTTCCAAGTCTAACGCTCACTTTCTTCTTCATCCTGTATCATCTCCTGATTGGCCGTGAAGGAGAGGAATCTTTGAATCTTTTCCACCAGAGTGTTCAGAGAACGCTTGTGGTTTTCCAGTGTCTTTTCCAGTTGTTCCTTTTCTTTTTCAAGAACGAGAATTTTCTCGTTGAGTTGTTTTACTTTGCTCCACAGTTCTCTGTTCTCTTCCTTGAGTTTTCTGTAGTTTTCTATCATTGTGTCGAGCATCTTTTCCAGATCCTCGATCTCTTTCATCACATTCCCCCCTTCGTGACTATATTAACACATCCCGAACCGTTTTTGGGTTCAGTTCTTCAGGCACTTCGACGCCTCGGAGCAGAAACCTTGCACCCGTTTCCGTGTAGTTCATCTCCACAAGATCCAGTTTTTTCGTCTCGATGATCCTGAATACACCGTTCAGTTCGGAGAAAGTGGCTTCAACCTCAAACTCTTTCATGAGGCTGAGTGGCCGCAATTTTGCCCCATTCACCGCAAGTTCTGCTGCTGTTGAATATGCCTCTATGAGCCCTCTGACACCCAGTTTCACTCCTCCAAAGTACCTTGTGACCACGATGGCAGTGTTCATCAGATTGTGCTTTTTCAGAACACCAAGGATCGGCCTTCCAGCCGTCCCACCGGGCTCTCCATCGTCTGAGTAGTGCTCGAGTATTCCCTCTGTTGAAAAAATCCTGTACGCCCAGCAGTTGTGTGTGGCATCTCTTTTCGAAATTTCCTTCAGTTTTTTGCGGAAATCCTTCTCATCTTTCACAGGAAACACTGTTGCGTAGAACTCCGATCTTTTCACGTTGATCCTTTCGCTGTGTGGACTCACAACCGTTTTCCACTCCACCAGATCTCTACCTCCGTTTCCAGATCAACTCCATATCTTTCCTTCACCTTTTTCTTCACAAAATCTATGAGATGGATCACATCCCTGAAGGTTGCGTTTCCGATGTTCACAATGAAACCTGCGTGTTTCTTCGATATCTGTGCTCCTCCGATCGTGTACCCTTTCAATCCCAGGGACTCTATTGCTTTTCCCACGTAAAAATCGTTTCTGGGACGTTTGAAGACACTGCCAGCACTCGGCAAATCGATTGGCTGCTTTTCCAGACGTTTCTCCAGAAAGTCATCCATTCTCCTTTTTATGAGGTCTTTTTTTCCCCTTCTAAAGCGCATTTCAACGCGTGTTATGATCATCTTTTCTCTCCTGAAAACACTGTCTCTGTACCCAAAGAACAGATCGCTTTTCGAAAGCCAGTATCTTTTCCCTTCCCTCAAAACTTCGACTGCCTCAACGAACTCTCCGATCTCTTTCCCATACGCCCCTGCATTCATGTACACGGCTCCACCAACACTTCCGGGAATTCCGTACGCAAACTCGAGCCCTTCGAGTTCTGTCTCCATCAGTACCAGACAGAGTCTCTTCAACGGCGTTCCACTTTCAACGACAACTTTCTCTCCTTTGATCTCCACATGATTGAGCCGTTCCGTCTTCAAAACAGCAATTTCAAGGTCTTCATCCTGAACCAGAAGATTCGTTCCAAGTCCCATAATCTGAAACGGAATGTTTCTACCCAAAAGTTCAACCGCTTTTTCCAGGGATACAACATCGTTTGGAAGAACTAAATACCTGACCTTTCCACCTATTTTCATACTGGTATGACAGGATAGTCTTTCGAACATCCTGACATCGCACCCTACTTTGTAGAGATCAGAGAACAATTTGTCCAATTTACATTCCCTCCTTATAGTATAATTTCAAACTGGGAGGTGTTGACTTGAAAAACTTACTCGATCTTTCCTACGATGAACTGGTCAGCGAGATCACCAGTCTTGGTCTGGAGCGCTACAGAGCGGATCAAATTCTGGACTGGGTGTTCGACAAAAAAGTGAATAACTTCGACGAAATGACGAACCTTTCAAAACAGCATCGTGCTCTGTTGAAAGAGCACTTCACCATTCCTTTCCTGAAACTTCTGGAAAAGAGGGTTTCCAAGATAGATGGTACCACCAAATTCCTGTGGGAACTCGAAGATGGTAACACGATAGAGTCTGTGATGATCTTCCATCCAGGCAGAATAACAGCGTGTATCTCCACACAGGTTGGTTGCCCTGTCGGGTGCACGTTCTGTGCCACAGGAATGAGCGGATTTGTGCGAAATCTCACCACAGGAGAGATCGTTTCACAGATCCTGTCCATGGAGAAAGAAGAGGGAAAGAAGATAGGAAACGTTGTTTACATGGGAATGGGAGAGCCACTGCTCAACTACGAGAACACGATAAAGAGCATAAGAATCCTCAACCACAAAAAGATGGGAAACATAGGAATCAGAAGGATCACGATCTCGACTGTGGGAATACCAGAGAAGATCATCCAGCTGGCCGACGAAGGACTCGATGTGAAACTTGCGCTTTCTCTTCACGCTCCGACAAACTTCAAGAGAGATCAGCTTGTCCCGCTGAACAGGAAGTATTCTGTGGAGGAGATTTTGAACGCCATCAAGGTGTACCAGATGAAGACGGGAAAGCGAGTGACAATAGAGTACGTTCTGATAAGAGGTGTGAACGACGAGATAAGTGATGCAAAAAAACTCGCTGAAATCCTCAAAGGACTGAAGGTGTTCGTCAACCTGATCCCTGTGAACCCGACTGTGGCTGGCCTTTCGAAACCTTCCAGACAGCGTATACTGGCTTTCAAAAGAATACTGCTCGAAAACGGTATAGAAGCAGAAATCAGACAGGAAAAGGGTAGTGACATCGAGGCTGCATGCGGCCAGCTGAGATTGAAGAGAAAAGTCTCATCGCCATGAAAGTTTTCCTTGGAATATTGACGGGTGTTGTCACAGGAGGGTTGCTTTTTCTCCTCACGATCAAGTTGTACCAGAACCAGTTTGTGATAGTTCCTGATGTTACGGGACTTTCAGGAACGAAAGCTTGCGAGAAATTGAAAGAATCCGGACTGCTATGTGATAGAGCATCCACGGAGACGGTGGTCGATACGTATCCTCAAAGTGTTTCGAAGGTCAAGAAGGGAAGAATCATAAACCTGTACTACGAAAATCCTTTGAAGGACGTTATACCTCGTTTTGTGGGTGTGAAGCTTTCGGTGGTAGAGGAGATTTTGAACAAACTGGGGTGGAACTACGAAGTCGTTCGATTTCCCTTCGGTGAAGAAAAAGATAAAGTGCTTGCCACCTATCCTGAAGCAGGAAAACTCTACAACGGAAAATTGACTCTTCTTGTGGACACAGGAGAAAAGGAAGAGTATTTCGTTGTGGAAAATTATGTAGGGAAGAGTCCATCCGATGTAGAAAAAGAAGACAACGTAATTTTCGTTGGAAGCGGTAGCAGGGTGGTGTCTCAGTATCCACCGGCCGGATCCATCGCAACGGAAGTCATATTGATCCTCGGGGAGGAATGATCTTGAGAAGAAGAGGTATCGTGCTGAGTTTTCACTCGAACATGGTTACGGTCGAGGACGAAGAAACTGGGGAAAGGCTTCTCTGTAAGTTGAGAGGGAAGTTTCGTTTGCAGAATCTGAAGATATACGTTGGAGACAGAGTGGAGTACACACCGGACGGCACGGGATCCGGTGTGATAGAGAACGTTCTTCACAGGAAGAACTTGCTCGTAAAGCCACATGTTGCGAACGTGGATCAGGCCATTCTTGTTGTCACCGTTAAGATGCCAGAAACCTCGACCTACATCATCGACAAGTTCTTGGTCCTCACCGAGAAAAACGAACTGGAAACCGTTCTTGTCATAAACAAGATGGATATATACGACGAAGAAGATCTCGAAAAGGTAAAGGAACTGGAACGTATCTACTCAAAGCTTTACCCGATCGTGAAAACGAGTGCGAAAACGGGAATGGGCATCGAAGAACTCAAGAAATATCTGAAGGGAAAAATCAGTACCATGGCAGGGTTGTCTGGTGTCGGAAAGAGCAGTCTTCTCAACGCGATAAATCCCGGCTTGAAACTCCGGGTAAGTGAAGTCTCTCAAAAACTCCAGCGAGGAAGGCACACCACCACCTCCGCCCAGCTTCTGAGATTTGATTTTGGAGGCTATGTGGTTGACACTCCGGGCTTTGCAAACCTTGAGATAGGTGACATAGAACCAGAAGAGTTGAAATATTACTTTAAAGAATTCAATGAAAAGCAGTGTTTCTTCTCCGACTGTAATCACATAGACGAGCCAGAATGTGGTGTGAAGGAAGCTGTGGAAAATGGTGAAATCGCTGAAAGCCGCTACGAAAACTATGTGAAGATGTTTCACGAACTTCTGGGAAGGGGGAAAAGTTGATGGTAAAGATCGCCGCTTCAATCCTTGCGTGTGATCTTGCAAGACTCGCCGATGAGGTAAAAAGGGTGGAAGAACACATAGACATGGTTCACTTCGATGTCATGGATGGACACTTCGTTCCGAACATCTCGTTCGGATTGCCCGTTCTCAAAGCCCTGAGAAAAGAAACCAGCCTTCCTATAAGTGTTCATCTGATGATCACAAATCCAGAGGACTATGTGGACCGTTTCGTGGAAGAGGGAGCGGACATGGTGGCGGTCCACTACGAGACAACGCCGCACCTTCACAGGATAGTGCACAGGATAAAGGATCTCGGGGCGAAGGCGTTCGTCGCCCTCAACCCACACACACCGGTTTTTCTCCTGTCTGAGATCATAACGGATGTGGATGGCGTACTCGTGATGAGTGTGAACCCGGGCTTTTCTGGTCAGAGATTCATTGCAAGGAGTCTGGAAAAAATAAGGAGTCTGAAGAAGATGATAAGGGATCTGGGACTCGAAACGGAGATCATGGTCGATGGTGGTGTCAACGAAGAAAACGCTTCTATCTTAATAAAGAACGGTGCGACGATCCTTGTAATGGGGTACGGTATCTTCAAAAACGAAAACTATGTGGAACTGGTGAGATCCATCAAGCAGGAAAGAGGGGAATCTGCTGGCTGAATTTCTTTACTTTTCCATTCTTTCTCTGGCTTTTTGTTTTAAAGCCCTTTTCCATTATTTCAAAGGCCCTCCTTATGACGTTTTCTGGGATACCTGCGATCCTTGCCACCTCTATACCGTAACTCCTGTCCGCACCGTAACTCCTGTCCGCCACTCCATCCACGACCCTGTGGGTGAACACCACGTTGCTTCCCTCTTCCTTTACAAGGATCGTTTTGTTCTGAACCTGAGGGAAGGAGTTTTCCAGATTCGTCAGCTCGATGAAGTGTGTGGCAAAGAGAACCTTGCATCCTCTGGAGATGAGTTCTTCGGAAATCGCCCATGCGATGCTGATGCCATCCTGTGTGCCAGTTCCCCTTCCCACTTCGTCCAGTAGAACCAGACTCTTTTTTGTGGCCTTTAAAAGAATGAGCGCCATTTCGTTCATTTCAACAAGGAACGTGCTCCGGCCACCAGCAAGATCGTCCCTTGCTCCCATCCTCGTGAATATCCTGTCGAACACGGGAAGAACTGCCTTTTTCGCCGGAACAAAGGAGCCGATCTGTGCCATGAGAGAGATGAGTCCCACCTGTCTTATGAAAGTGGATTTCCCGCTCATGTTTGGGCCGGTTATCACCGTGAACCTCTTTTCATCGTCCATGTAGAGATCGTTTTCCACAAAATCACGTGTGAATCTTTCAACGACCGGATGTCTTCCGCCGATTATCTCCATCCTATCCTCGGAAAAGGTGGGCCTCGTGTAGTTGTAGAGAATCGCATCGTAGGCCAGGGTGGCGAGCACGTCTATCCTGGCGAGTTCTTCTGAAATCTCAAGGAGAGTCTCCTTGTGTTTTTTCACTTCTTCGCACACATTCCTGAAGAGTTCCTTTTCGAGTTCTTCTATCCTTTCCTTTGCGGCCATTATCTTTGTTTCGAATTCTTTCAATTCCGGTGTGGTGAATCTCTCGGAGTTCACAAGGGTCTGTTTCCTTTCGTAATCTTCGGGTACCTTGTCCAGGTTTGCCTTCGTCACCTCAATGTAGTAACCAAAGACCTGGTTGTATCCAACTTTGAGTTTCTGTATTCCCGTTTTTTCTCTTTCCCTTTCCTCGAACTCTTTCAATTTCTCTTCGGAGTGCTCGAGAAGATCCCTGTACTCGTCCAGTTCCGGGGAAAACCCTCTTTTTATCACCTTTCCTTCTCCCGGACTGCCCGCAGGGTCGTCTTCGATGGCTTTACAGAGAAGATCGAAGAGAGAGTCTGGAAAGTTGAGTTTTTCGAAGAAGTCGAAATTTGATAGCTCCTCGTTCAGTTCCGGCACGACACTCAAGGTCTCCCTCAGTGCCACAAGATCTCTCGGAATAGCCCGGTTGTACTCCACCCTTGAGACGATCCTTTCAACGTCTCGCACCCTGGAAAGAAGATTTCTGATCTGTTCCAGTTTCAGCCTGTCCTCCTTCAATTTCTCAACGGCGTTGAGTCTGTCCTCTATCTGCTGTCTATCGGTCAGTGGATGAAGGATCCACTTCTTCAGAAGCCTTGCACCCATGGGTGTTTCTGTGTGGTTCAGAACATCGAAGAGGTTCTTTCCCTTCTCACCAGGAATGAGGGAGAGATTCTCCACCGTGGCAGAGTCGAGTATCATGAAGTTCTTTCTGGAAATGGTGACTGGTGGTTTCAGGTTCAATTTTTCAGAGATCATCGTGTATTTGATGTACTTTATCAAAGCCGAAAGTGATTTCATGGCAAGCGAAGAGAGTTCGAAGTGGTGTATGTCCTCTATTCCATAGATCCTTTTCACTTCCTCTTCGGGCTCGGAGAAGTACCATTCATCGATAACTTCGATGTATACGCCGGGAAGCTTTTCTCTCACCTCCGATTCGAGACCTTCCGGACAGACGATTTCAGATACAGAGTAGGCCTTCATCAGGTCCAGGACTTCCTGTTCATCGATGCTTTCATGAATCAACACCTCTCCGGTAGAAACATCGCAGAACACGGCACAGTATTTCTCTTTTTCCCTGACAAGGACAACCATGTAGTTGTTCGTTTCACTGAGGAACTCGTCTTCCACTATAGCTCCAGGAGTTACAACACGTGTGACCTCCCTCCTGATGAGTTTTTTCGATTTTGAAGGCTCTTCCATCTGATCACAGATGGCGACCTTGTAGCCTGCCTCAACCAGTTTTTTCAGGTAGGTGTTCAGAGCATGGTACGGTATCCCCGCCATGGGAGCATCCTGTCTTTTTGTGAGAACGATGTTCAAAACCTTCGACACGGTCTTGGCGTCTTCGAAGAACGCCTCGTAAAAATCTCCCAGACGAAACAGAAGGATGGAATCCTTATACTGTTCTTTTATCTTCAGGTACTGTTCCATGAGAGGTGTCATCTTCATCGTTCCACCACCTTTTCCATTCTCACGTGCGGAATGTTCGCTTCGTAGAATATCTCCCCTTTTACCTCGTATCCAAGCCTTTCGTAAAATCCTTTCACTTGGATTTGAGCGTTCAGAACGAGTTTTTTCGCCCCTCTCGATACGAGTTCTCTTTCTACCTCTTTCATGAGAAACCTGCCATAACCCTTTCCGCGTTCTTCCTTTAAAATTGCAACGCGCTCTATCTTGAAAATCCCTTTGCCGATTCTTCTTATCCTGGAGACACCCACGTACTTTCCGTTCACTTCCAGAAGAGCATGCAGACTTTCTGGATCTTTTCCATCCAGTTCGTCTTCCTCTGATACCTTCTGCTCTTCTATGAACACCTTTCTTCTGATCTCAAACGCCTTTTCCATGAGATCACTGCCACCTTCGAAAAAGATCACACGCACCCTCATCACCTCTCAGGATATTTTAACTCCAGGTGGTAGAATTTCCAGGAAGGGGGTGAAGGACATGAGGTCCTTGATAATTTTATCCATCCTGTCGATGACGGTCATGGCATCACCCGTGCTTCTACTTTTCGAAGACAGTGCGATACTCATGGAAGACGTTTCTGTGGACAAAACGATGAACATCACGATACCGGAAAACTGGGATGTTATGGACGTGCTTGGGGCAGAGAGCTGGTATGTTCTACCGCAGGAAAAACTCTCCTGGGAAGATGTTATGAAGGGAAAGGTCGTCGAAATAGTGGAGAATCCTCCTGAGAGATCTGAACTTGTGAGTCTGTCGCCTCTTGTTTTCAGGAAAGGAAAAAAGTACTTCTTATACAGCACCACTCTGGAGAAATGGCTGGCGTTCGACTACGAAGAATCAAAAAGTGAGCGAACACTCGTTTTGAACGGTCAGGGAGAGGTAACGATACTGCTTCGCTCCAGCGCAGGCTGGAATGTCCAGTACTATCTTTTTGAAAATCTCCTGATCGGGAACGCTTTCCTTTCTGTCTCTGGCGTGGATCGTGCAGAAGTTTTTCTTGTTTCAAGGCGCCTGAAAGAAACATCGACGAAAGAAGTCTTTGCCATGAGCAGGGTTCTTTCCGAGAAGACACCCGAAGAATATGAAGCCGAAGAGGTGAAAATCTACCGCCTTGGAGAAGTAGAAAATCTGAACAGATCCCCCGTTGTGGAGTTTTTGCGAACGAACCTGTCGGATCTGGAGGAATTCTACGAATACGAATTCAGCGTGAGTGATCGAAGTTTCGATTTTCGGAAGACCACGTTTACAAAGAAGTTCAAAACCACCGTTGACCTTCCAAAGGGTACGGTGAACATCTTCTCGAAGGTGGCTGGAATGAATTTGTTCGTTGGGAAAACAGATATAGTGGATGCCCCAAAGAATACCCCACTGGAGATTCCAGTGACATCCTCGTGGGACGTGCGTGTGAAGGGGGATCTTCTGGAAGAAAAAGAATACAAAGATTTCCATGAGAGACACTGGAAAGTGACGATCCAGAATCTTGGAGAAAAAGAATCCAGGGTGAGAATCACCGTATATGGAAGCGAGATGACATTGCAGAAGACCGCCGTTGAGCCGTCGAAAGTGACTTCTGACACGATCGTTTTTGATCTACCCGTCTCCGGCAGTTCAGAAAAAGAGATCGAGTTCACTGTGAGGAGCAGGTGGTGAGGTTTGTTAAAAGCACTGCTCAGTCTGCTTTTCGTCACGTTCATCTGGGGTTCCACGTTTCCTCTTCAGAAAATAGCGCTGGTGGGGGCCTCTCCCACCTTTTATATCGCTGTCAGGTTCACTGTAGCAGCTGTTCTTTCTTATCTTTTGTTTGGAAAGGGAAACTTCAGGTACGGAGCGATCCTGGGTGTTGTTCTCGGTGTAGCGTACACCGCACAGACGTGGGGGCTCACACTCACCACTTCCACAAAGAGTGGTTTCATAACGTCGCTTTACATAGTGTTTGTTCCGATCTTCGCCTACTTCATAGAGAAAGAAGTTCCCACACCTTTTCAGATCGTTTCGTTTCTTGTGGGATCGCTGGGACTCTATATGATCTCTGGAAGAATCGAAGGACTCAACCTGGGGGACCTTCTGACGGTTTTCTGTGCGGTGGGCTTTGCTCTTCATGTGGTGCTGATAACACGATTTTCAAAACGGGTTGACGAAAAAGACCTTCTCTTTCCCCAGTTTCTCGTGGTCACCGTATTCAACCTGATTCTGAGTCTGTTCTTCAAAGACTGGAGATTCAACTTCCTTGCGTTTGGAAGTGCACTCTTCACAGCCGTGTTCGCTACGATACTCGCCATTTATCTTCAGGCGAAGTATCAGAAGGTGCTTGGAAACAACATATCGGCTCTTGTTTTTCTTGGAGAACCTGTTTTCGCGGCGAGTCTTTCCTATCTTGTTCTGGGGGAAACTCTCTCTTCAGAACAGATGATCGGATCGTTTCTTCTTCTGGCCTCCATTTTACTTTCCAGTCTCGAACGTGCTAAAATAGTTCGCAGTACGAACCAAAAGGGGAGGGATGAACATGAAGGTGCTCTTTAAAAACGCGATGGTATTTCCCATCTCTTCAAAACCCTTTAAAGGAGACGTTCTGGTCTCGAACGGAAAGATAGAGAAGGTGGGGGAAAACCTTGAAGATCCAGACGCCGAAATCGTTGATCTGACCGGAAAGTTCCTTTTTCCTGGCTTCATAGATGCTCACTCGCACATCGGCCTTTTCGAAGAGGGGGTAGGCTACTATTACAGCGATGGAAACGAAGCAACGGATCCTGTCACTCCCCATGTGAAGGCACTGGACGGCTTCAACCCGCAGGACCCGGCGATCGAGAGGGCTCTTGCCGGTGGAGTCACAACGGTGATGATCGTTCCTGGAAGCGCCAATCCGATAGGCGGGCAGGGAAGCGTTGTGAAATTCAAGTCCATCGTTGTGGAAGAGTGTGTGATGAAAGACCCTGCAGGCCTGAAGATGGCGTTCGGTGAAAACCCAAAAAGAGTTTACGGTGAAAGAAAACAGACCCCCTCAACGAGGATGGGAACGGCCGGTGTGATCAGAGATTACTTCATAAAAGTGAAAAACTACATGAAGAAAAAGGAACTCGCAGAGAAAGAGGGAAAAGAGTTCACCGAAACGGATCTGAAGATGGAAATCGGAGGGATGGTTTTGAGAAAGAAGATCCCCGCACGAATGCACGCCCATCGGGCAGACGACATCCTCACAGCCATCAGGATAGCCGAGGAGTTCGGTTTCAACCTTGTGATAGAGCACGGAACGGAAGCCTACAAGATCTCCAGGATCCTTGCAGAAAAGAACGTACCTGTCGTTGTAGGGCCACTTCTCACTTTCAGAACGAAACTGGAACTGAAGGATCTCACAATGGAGGCCATCGCAAAACTCATGAAAGATGGAGTGCTCATTGCATTGATGTGTGATCATCCGGTGATTCCACTCGAATTTGCAACAGTCCAGGCAGCAACCGCCCTGAGATACGGTGCAAAAGAGGAAGAACTCCTGAAGATCTTGACGGTGAATCCTGCGAAGATCCTTGGGATGGAAGACAGGTTGGGTACCATAGAGCCTGGAAAGGATGCCGATCTTGTGGTGTGGAGTGGTCATCCGTTCGACATGAAATCCAGGGTAGAGAGGGTTTTCATAGAAGGAACTGAAGTCTTCAGAAGATGAGGGGCCTCAGATCACGAGGCCCCCATCCACTCCTATCACCTGTCCTGTGATGTAACTCGACTCGTCGGATGCAAGAAACAGGTAAACCTGTGCCACCTCTTCGGGTTTTCCAAACCGGCCGAGAGGTATTCTGGAGAGCGCCGCTTCGCGTGCTTTATCCGGGAGTTTCTCTGTCATCGGTGTCTCTATGAAACCGGGGGCCACGGCGTTCACCCTGATGTTTCTCCCGGCGAGTTCTTTTGCCCACGTTTTTGTCATTCCAATGACACCTGCCTTGGAAGCAGCGTAGTTGGTCTGACCGGGATTTCCATAGACACCCACCACGGAGGATACGTTTATGATCGATCCGCTTCTTTGTTTGATCATGTGCGGAACCACCGCCTGTGTTACGTTGAAAACTCCCTTCAGGTTCACGTTTATCACCGCATCCCAGTCCTCTTCCTTCATTCTCACAAGAAGAGCATCCCTTGTTATTCCTGCGTTGTTCACCAGAACGTCGATGCGGCCGTATTTTTGAACAATGCTTTCCACAACCTCTTTTACCTGCTCTCTGTTCGTCACATCGAGTACGTAGGGTTCCACCTTTCCTGGAAGATCCTTCGCTTCCTCCACAAGGGTGTTGAGACTGGTTTCGGACACGTCACATGCGGCCACGATCGCACCTTCCTGAACAAAAAGAAGAGAAGCAGCCTTTCCTATTCCACTTGCGGCTCCTGTGATCATACACACTTTTCCCTCAAGCCTCATGGATACACCTCCTTCAGGTCTTTTTAAAATTGTACCATGCACATTGACTTAAAGGAGTGTTAACAACTGAAAGTCTCAATTGAAACACCGTAGGTCATGCAAAGGAGTATAATCTATTCACATGTAAGGAGGGTGAAAGATGCGATTGTTTCTCATAGGCATCGCGTTCACGCTGATTGGTCTTTCGGTTTTGAAGATTCTAGACACTTACATGTTTGTCATCCCTGAAAGGGATCTCATATACAAAAACATCCGGCGCATAGAAAAAGAGAAACTAACAGACAATTTTACCTTCGTTGTGTTTGGTGATAACAAAAACTCCATCTCCACCTTCTCCAAATTGATAAGTGCGGTGAACGAAGACCCTGTTGTTTCCTTTGCAATCAACACGGGTGATATGGTTTTTGATGGTTCTGTGTTCAAATGGGGATTGTATTTGAAGCAACTCAAGAGATTCAAAGTACCCGTGCTCCACGTTCCAGGAAACCATGATCTAGCGGACGATCCAGGAAATTATCTGAAAATCTTTGGACCCCTCTACTATTCCTTCCATGTGGGAAATTCCTACTTCATAGTGTTGAACAATGCGAACGAAAAATGTGTTGATTCATATCAATTGGCATGGCTGGAAGGGGAACTTGAAAAATCCAGATCTTACAAGTACAGGTTTGTCTTCATGCACGTTCCGATATACGACCCCAGGGTAAAAAAGCAACCGGGACACTCCATGAAAGACTTGAAAAATGCTCTCACTCTCTTGAACATTCTAAAGAAGTACGATATTACTATGGTCTTTGCCGGGCACATCCACGGTTACTTCAGAGGAGAATGGAACGGTGTGCCGTATATCATCACAGGGGGAGCGGGTGCAGAGCTCTTCGGCACTAATCCTGAGCACTATTTTTATCACTTCATAAAGGTTCATGTCTCACCAAAGGGTGTAAACTATGAGGTAATAAAACTTCCAACCCCCGATTTCAACATCGTTGACAGGATATTTCACACTTTCTGGATTTATACGTACTCCTTCGTGCTTCAAAACTATTGGATAGTACTCTTTGGTACAGGCTTTTTCATGCTGAGTGCTGTCGTTATCTCTAGCAAAGAACAGGAGATAGCAAACTTTCTGATGAGAAGAAGAATTATCAGATTCGTGGTGAAGATCTGGAAATCTCTCGGAAAAATGAGCGGAAGGGGGAAGATATGAGTGGAGCGCAGCGTGGAAGAGATCGTGAAAACTCTGGTGGAAAGAGAAAAGCGCTTCAAGGAACAGTTACGGAAACTGGAGGAAGAGATGGAAAGTGAATACAAAATAGAACTGGAGAAATTGAAAGTGCTCGAGGAGCAGAGGAAAAAGACGATAAACATGCGGTATGGAGAAGTCATTGAAAACGCAAAGATGGAGATAAAAAGGTTGGAAGCAAAGATAGAAAGGGAGCGTGTGGAGATGAAAGAACGCATGGAGAAAATAAGAAATCAGATCGATGAACTCGTCACAGAAATATTGAACACACTGTTACCAGAGGAGTGATAGAGTGCGATTTGCCAGCCTTTCAGCCAAAGTGAAAGCAATGAAGTCGAAGATGTTAACAAGGGACGATTTTGAACAACTAATGAAAACTAAGAGCGTTGTTGAAATAGCCGATTATCTAAAACAGAACACACATTACAGGGAGATCTTGAAGGAAGTAGATGTATCCAAGCTTCACCGGAGAGACCTGGAGATTTTACTCAGGGGATCCATTGTACAGGACCTTTACAAGGTGTACTTCTATCTTCCAAACGATGCGAAAAGAATCTTTCTGTTGTTCGAAAAGAAATTCGAGATCGAGAACATAAAATTCGCCATCCGTGTGATACACTCGGGCCATCCTGAAAATCTCAGTGAATCCAAATTATATCCAGTCTACCACAAAAGTATTGATGAAGCTCGTCTTCTTTCGGTGAAGAACATGGAAGAACTGTGGAACGTTTTAAAAGAAAGCGAATACTACGCCGGGTTAGAAAGCGCTTACAGAAATTACCAAAATTCTGGGAAAGTTCACCATTTGCTAAATGCCCTGGATCTTTGGTATTTCCTCACAGTGAAAAGAAGACTGAGCAGTACTTCATTGTATGCACAAGGCTTTAAGCACCTCTTTTACACTCACATCGACCTCACGAACATTCAGTGGGTATACAGAGCGCGATTGTTGTTCAAACTACAAACACCAGAAGTGTTGAACTTACTTACACCTTTCCAGGGTTACCTGAAAAAGCAATTTTTCTCAGAACTTTCGACCGTTTCTTCTACAAACGAATTTTTGAAAAAACTCATGCAAACACCGTATGGTAGGTACTTCGAAGACATGGAAGAATCAAAATTGCCTTTCACCATAGAAAGGATATGCGATCGTGTTCTTCTGGACAGGGCTGAAAGGCTCTCAAACGATGTTCAGAATGGATGCAATGTCGCAGTTGGATACGTTTACATCAGGGAATACGAGTACAAAGATCTAGTAACCATAATTGAAACGAAGAGATACGGTTTGAGCTCGGAAGAGGCTAAATATTACCTTGTGATCTTTGGGGAGTGGTGAAGATGCAAGAAAAACTCGTTGCATTCAGTGCTATCACCATTAAAGATACCGCTGAAATGCTTGTGAAAAAGTTTTTGGACACGGAAAACGTGGAAGTAATCCCTTTGGAGCAGGTGATTGAGGAAGAAATACTTGAGTATCTGAAATCGCCCGAGAGTGTCTCTTACAATGATATTTATGAAAAACTGATGAAACTGTACGAAATAGCAGAGGAAAAACCTTCACCCAATCCAAAGGCTGTAGATATTTCTAGGAAAGTTTCTCTAATGGATATAAAAAAGTTCATGGAAGAAACGTTTCCTGCCATAGAAACCTTGCGTGAAAGATTGGAGATATTGAGGCAGGAGAGGGATAGGAAACTTAAGGATCTGGAGATAGTTCAGAAACTTCACTCAATTGATGTGAAACTGGAAGATATGAGAGAATCAGTCTTATTTAGATATCGATTCGGTACCATAGGAAACGACTATGTTCAGCGCTTAAAAGACAGTGTGAAGAATGAAGATGCCCTGATTCTTGAAATAGAAGTTGGTGAAGAGAACACTTGGCTCCTCATAGTACACAGATTAGATCTGAATATGGAAGGCGTGTTGTCGACAGCCGGTTTTGTAGAGTACACACTCTCTGAAAACTATTCAGGAACACCTCAGGAAATCTGTTCGTACCTTGAGGATGAGTTGAAGGTTCTGGAGATGGAAATAGCGATACTGCAATCTTCTGTAAAAAAGGAATTCTTCAAAAACAGACGTTTCATAGAGAAATATTTCGATTACATGTACGTTTTGAAGAATGTACAGGAACTCTTCCAGAAAGCGGGAACTACCGAAAACTTTTTCGTAATATCGGGTTGGACAACAAGATCAACTTTGGAGGAATTAGAAAAATTTGCCAGTTTTGATCTTGGTATCATTTTTCTTCGTTGTCAGCCGAAAGAAAAGCCGCCGACTCTGTTGAGAAACAAAGGGTTTTTCAAGCATTTCGAGTACATAACACGGATGTTTGGACTTCCTTCCAGTGATGAAATAGATCCCACCCCTCTGACTGCCATAATGTTTTTAATGTTTTTCGGAATGATGTTCGGTGACATCGGTCATGGTTTGGCCCTAGCACTGTTCGGTTTTGGGTTGTACAGGAGATTCAAGAACGATCTTCTCTACATAATTGGATCGGCGGGGATATCCTCCTCCGTATTCGGGATGTTTTACGGAAGCATATTCGGTTATGATGCTCTACCACCACTGTGGAAGCGTCCAATGGAAAACATAGATTACTTCCTCAGTTTTTCCATATACGTAGGAATCTTTGTAGTTACTCTTGCCATGGTTTTGAACATCATCAACAAATTGAAAAATCGGGAAAGATTCGAGATTTTCCTTGATTACAACGGAATACTGGGAATACTAATTTACTGGACAGCCGTAGTGTCAATCCTGATCTTCTTCAAAGAAGGAACCTTTCCAAAAGCAGGTTTTGTTTTGATAGGAGTCCTCGTTGGGATTCTGTACGTTCACAGTTTCCTCTCTACACAGGCGCCTTTATCAGAGAGATTGGTACAAGCATTCTTCGAAGTTTTCGAAGTTTTAATAAGTTATTTCAGCAACACACTATCTTTTGTGAGATTAGGCGCGTTCGCTCTGAATCACGCTGGATTGTTTCTGGCGTTTTACACCATGGCGCAGATGACAAAAAGTTCCATTGCAAAATTCACCGTGCTTCTCCTTGGAAATCTGATCATACTTGGCTTGGAGGGACTTGTGGTATTCATTCAGACGATGAGGCTAGAATTTTATGAATTCTTCACCAGATTTTTCAAGGACAGTGGAAAAGAGTTCAATCCAGAAAGATACAAACTCTGATGGGAGGTGTGAACATGTTTCTTCTGGTACTGGCAACTCTTCTGGTAGTGGTGACGCTAGCGAGTGGTATCTACTTCTCCAAAAAAGCCATTAAAAAGAAAACAGCACTGGGTATCTTTTTCGGTAACATGGTAGCCTTTGCCCTCCTTGTTTCTCTTGTTGTAGTGGGGCTTTCTTCAAGTGCATATGCACAGAATACACCATCAACACAACCACCAGCTCAACAGACTTCCTCGAACGGTCTTGGCCTTCTTGCGGTAGCCCTTTCCACAGGTTTGGCTGCGGTTGGTGCTGGTGTTGCAGTAGGCATGACGGGAGCAGCCTCTATTGGCGCAATAAGTGAAAAGCCCGAGATGCTTGGAAGAACTCTCATCTACGTAGGATTGGGTGAAGGAATAGTAATATACGGTCTCATTATAAGCATTATTATTCTCGGGAGGTTATGAAGGTGAGGTTCTATTTGATCAGTGACAACATAGATACTGCTATCGGCCTTCGGTTGGCTGGTGTCATGGGAACGGTTGTTCATGGCAGAGAGGAAACTCTTGAGGCCTTCAACGAAGCACTCCAAGATGAAACCGTGGGGATACTCCTTATTACTGAACTGGCGGCAGGGGAAATCCAAGAAGAAATAAATTCTCATAAGATCTCCGGAAAACTACCTTTGGTGTTCGTTATTCCAGACAGACATGGATGGCGTGGTGATAAAAACTTCATCACAAGATACGTGGAAGAGGTGGTGGGGGTGAAAATGAATGAGTGAGAACGATATTGAGGCGAAACTTGAAACCTTTTTTGCCGTGTTCAGAAAACGTCTAGAAGAGAAAAAAGAAGAACTGAGGAAAAAATACGAACAACTGCTGAACGCTGAAAAAGAACGCATAGAAAAGGAAATCGTGGAGTTCGAGACCTCAACAATGAAGAAAGCAGAGATGGAAGCAAAACGGATGATCGACAAAGAAATCTCCAAGCTTACTGCCGAGTTGAGAAGGGAAAAGATCATCTACAAAAACAAATTGATCACGGAGATTCTCTCCCGATTGAAAGAAAAACTCATGAACTTACCTCCAGAGAGAAAAAAGCTACTCTACAAAAAGTTGTACGAGGAAGCCAGAAGGGTGGCACCGGATGAAAATTTTACTGTTTACTGTAATCCAAACGATCTTGGTATCGTTTCCGAAATTGTCGGAGGCGAGAAAATTGTTTCGGATCCGAATGTCAGGGAAGGAATTCTACTGAAAAAAGACAGAATGCTGGTTAGAAGTACCATCGACACATTTCTGGAGGATCGAAAAGAAGCCATATACGACATCATAGTGAAAAAGGTAGGTGAAATATGATGCGCATTTTGGAAATAAACGGCCCTGTCGTCAAAGTGGACAATACAGGAGACCTCTCCATGCACGAAATGGTGTACGTTGGAAAGTTAGGATTGATCGGAGAGATCATAGCACTTAGAGGGAAGATCGCCATTGTGCAAGTTTACGAAGAAACATCCATGCTAGAACCTGGTGAGCCTGTTGAAAGAACTGGAAAAATGTTGTCGGTTGTCCTGGGGCCAGGGCTTCTCGGGAACATTTACGACGGAATTCAAAGACCTTTGAGAACTCTTCTCGAAAAGGCAGGCCCGTTCATGAAAAGAGGTGTGAGAGCCTTCGGACTGGACACAGACAAATTCTGGTCAGTAAGTGTTCTAAAAAGAGAAGGAGAAAGAGTAAGGGGAGGAGACGTGATAGCGGAAGTCCAGGAAACAAACAGTATCAGGCACAGAATAATGGTGCCACCTCACATAAAAGAAGGTACTCTTGTGAACGTAAGGCAGAGTGGTGATTATAGAGTAACAGATACAATAGCGGTAGTGAAGACGGAAGACGGAATGGAAGAAATAAAACTTTATCAAGAGTGGCCCGTTCGAGTTCCAAGACCTGTGAAAAGATTTTTAGAACCCACCGTTCCACTGATTACAGGACAGAGAGTCATAGACATATTCTTCCCAATCAGTAAAGGTGGAACCGCTGCCATACCTGGTGGTTTCGGTACGGGAAAGACCATCACGCAGCACCAACTGGCAAAATGGGCCGATACAGATGTGGTTGTGTATATCGGATGCGGAGAACGAGGTAACGAGATGACGGAGGTTTTGGAAGAGTTTCCTCAACTCCAGGACCCACGGACAGGGAAACCTTTAATGGATAGAACTATTCTGATCGCCAACACATCGAACATGCCAGTCTCTGCAAGAGAAGCATCAATATACACCGGAATCACCATTGCTGAGTACTTCAGGGATATGGGCTACAACGTTGCCTTAATGGCAGATTCTACCTCCAGATGGGCAGAGGCATTGAGGGAACTCTCTGGTAGACTGGAAGAAATGCCCGTTGAAGAGGGGTATCCCTCGTACCTCGCTACCAGAATCGCTCAGTTCTATGAGAGAGCAGGGTTGTGTGAAAATCTCAATGGCACTGTAGGTTCTGTAACCATAATAGGTGCTGTCTCCCCTCCGGGTGGTGACTTTTCGGAACCTGTCACACAGCACACAAAGAGGTTCGTAAGGTGTTTCTGGGCTTTGGACAGGAATCTAGCCTACTCGAGGCATTATCCCTCTATAAATTGGATCACAAGTTATAGTGAATACGTTGAAACCCTGGAAGATTGGTTCAAAGATAACGTTGATCCTGAGTGGCCCAGGTATCGCGAGGATGCTCTAAGAATCCTGATAGAGGACGACAGGCTTCAGCAAATTATCAAGATTATGGGTGAAGATGTTCTTCCCGATGACCAGAAATTAACGGTGCTTGTAGCACGCATAATAAAAACAGGAATCCTCCAACAAAACGCCTTTAGTAAGGTAGATTCATTCTGCCCTCTTGAAAAACAATTCAAAATCTTGAAGTTGATAGTTGATACATATTATAACGCTCGAAAAATGCTCGAAAAGGCAATACCTGTTGGAAAGATCCTTCCTCCGGAGATCGTTTCGAAGCTTTCTACTTTGAAAGAAAGTGATCACTTTGATGAAGAACTGGCGGAGATAGAAAAAACTCTCACAGATCACTTTGAAGAATTAGAAAAACTCTATCCCAACAAGGCGAGGTGACACTGTGGCGGTAAAAGAATACACAGGTCTATCGGAAATTAGAGGACCCATCGTTGTGGTGGAAAATGTAAGTGGTGTTCGGTACGATGAGGTAGTTGAACTGATCCTGGAAAACGGGGAAAAGAGGACAGGAAGGGTGATCATAGCAGGGGAAAATGTTGCAATAATACAGGTGTTCGAAGGCACGGAGGAAATGGATATCGAGGGTACACGTGTTAGATTCCTCGGAAAACCCCTAGAGGTAAGTCTTTCCCCAGATTTACTTGGAAGAACACTCGATGGTCTGGGAAAGCCAAGAGACAACCTTGGCGAGATTGTTCCTGAGAAAACCGTGGATATCAATGGATCTCCAATAAATCCTTCTGCCAGAGAGTACCCGCGAAACTTCATTCAGACAGGTATTTCCAGCATAGATGTGTTGATGACGCTCATAAGAGGTCAGAAACTCCCCATATTTGCTGGAAACGGTCTACCATACAACAGACTCGCTGTTCAAATAGCACGTCAGGCGAAAGTTACCACTGAAGAGGAGTTTGCCGTGGTTTTTGCAGCAATAGGTCTGAGAAAAGATGATGCAAATTTTATTGTGAGAAGTCTGGAGGAAAGCGGAGCTATAAAAAACATGGTTGTAGTGCTGAATTTGGCAAGCGATTCCGTGGCTGAAAGGATAGCCACCCCAAGGGTGGCTTTAACAATTGCCGAGTACCTCGCCTTCGATTTGGGGATGCATGTACTGGTTATTCTCAACGATATGACAAATTACTGCGAAGCCTTGAGAGAACTTTCGAATTACAGAGGGGAAGTCCCTGGAAGAAAGGGATACCCTGGTTATCTCTATTCCGATCTTGCGTCGATATACGAGAGGGCCGGAATAATAAAGGGAAGAAGCGGGTCTATTACTCAGATACCAATTCTTACCATGCCAAACGACGACATCACACATCCAATACCGGATTTGACAGGATACATAACAGAAGGGCAAATTGTGATGTCCAGATCCCTGTTTGGAAAGGGTATATACCCTCCAATAGACATCCTTTCATCGCTATCACGTCTCATGAAAGACGGCATAGGTGAAGGATACACTAGAGAAGATCATCCAGATGTGGCTTCACAGCTTTTCAGTGCCTACTCTAGGGTGATGGAAGTGCGTTCTATCGCTTCCATAGTGGGTGAGGAAGACCTACCGGAAATTGATAAGCTCTATTTGAAGTTCGGCGAAGAATTCGAGCACCTTTTCATAAATCAAAGCTTCGACGAAGAGAGATCAATCGAACAGTCCTTGGATCTTGCCTGGAAAATTCTCTCTATTCTCCCCGAAACAGAGTTGACCAGGATCAATAGAGAGTATATCAAGAAATACTATAAAGCGAGTGATGAAACATGAGTGTAGCCCCAACACGTGGGAACCTCATAGCTTTGAAGCAGCAACTGAGACTTGCAATACAGGGGTACGATCTTCTGGAAAGAAAGCGAACTGTTATAATGAGAGAACTCGTAGGATTGATAGAGGAAGCAAAAAAACTTCAGGAGGAATTATTGAGTACCTTTGAAGAGGCGTACAGATCCCTCCAGAAAGCCAATCTGGATCTGGGGATAGAGAGCGTGGAAGAATACGCCAGTGGAATACCTGAATTCAAAGCGATGAAGATCATATTCAGTAGCGTGATGGGGGTTGAGGTACCGGAGATTCAAATTGAACGGTTTGAAACGGAGATCCCTTATGAGATATACAGTACGAACGCCGCTCTCGATCAGGCCTACTTGGTCTTTAGAAAAGCACTGGAATTGGTTGCAAGGGTCGCCGTAATTGAAAATAAAGTGTATCGGCTGGCCCACGAGGCAAAGAAAACAAAAAAGAGGGTGAACGCCCTGGAAAATTTAATAATACCTCACCTCAAAGAAACGATAAAATATATCCAGGACACACTCGAAGAACTGGAACGAGAAGAATTGTTCAGGCTTAAGCGTCTGAAAGAGAAAGTAGCGCGCTGAGGGAGGATCTTTTGTGAAAAACATTAAGATAGAAGAAGTTGTAAAAAACGAAAACCAGGTGATAGCGATTGCAAGAGAGAGTCCCTTCTATCCAGATGGGAAGGGAGGCCAGCTAGGAGACAGAGGAAAGATCGGTCCTGCAAGAGTATTGAAAGTGAAAGAAAAAAACGGCTACATCCTTCACTATCTGGACACCGAACTTGAACCGGGTGAGTACGACTGCGAGATAGATCTTTCCAGACGGAAAGACATCGCCTGTCAACACACCGCCCAGCATATACTCTCCGCCGCCTTTCTCAAGACGGCCGATCTTGAAACCGTGAGTTTTCACATGGGAGAGGAGATATCAACAATAGATCTGAACGCTCCTTTCATCCTGGAAGATGTTCTGGAGGAAGTGGAAGATTTGGCAAACGAAGTGGTGAGAAAGTGTGAAAGAGTGGAAATATCGGAAGTGGATCTGAAAGAAGCAGAAACCTTGAACCTCAGAAAGATTCCCGAGGTGAAAGAAAAGATAAGGGTGGTGAAGATAGGAGACTTCGACATCACAGCGTGTGGAGGATTCCACGTGGAGAACACTGGAGAGATAGGACTTATAAAAATCGTCGACACGGAGAAGGTCAAAAAGATGTTCACAAGAGTGTACTTTGTTGCAGGAGAGCGTGCTCTGAAGGACTACAGAAGCAAAGACAGATTGATCAGGTCCCTGACTACTGTCCTCACCACATCTTCACAGGAGCTGGAAAAAAGGGTGAAAAACCTTCTGGAAAGCGTAAAAGAAAAGAGCTCAAAACTCGAAAAACTCGCAGAACTCTGTGCTTCACTTCTGGCCAAAAGCATGGCTTCGAAGAGGGTCGGCCGCTTTGAGGTGTACGATTTTGATGGTCCGCAGGAGGTCGGAAAGTATCTTCCGAAATTCCTGGCGGACAGGGAAAACACGATCATCTTGTTGAGATATCCCGACCGGGTTGAGATCGTCTCAAACTGGCTTGATTGCAGAAAGATTTTCGAAAAGCTGAAGGAAGAACTGAACATCGAAGGTGGGGCCGGTCAGAAAAGAGCGATAGTATCGACGAGTTCTTCAAAAGTCGTGGAGAAGATCGAGGAGATACTGGAATGGTTCTGAATTTTGTGGGAACAGGAAATCTCACAAGGTTCTTCCTTGAGTGTCTGAAGGGCCGGTATGAATTCGGATACATTATCTCCCGTAGCATAGAACGAGCCACCGGTGTCACCAGACTTTACGGAGGAAAACCTGCCACTCTGGAGGATCACCCTCCATTGAACGGAGTGGTGTTCATCATCGTTCCGGATAGGCACATAGAAAGTGTGGCAGAAATTCTGAGAGTTGAAGATGGTGTTCTCGTACACTGCTCTGGTTTTCTTCCTTCGGATATTCTAAAAAGAGAAAAAAGAGCGTCACTTCATCCCAACTTCTCCTTTTCCAGCCTTGAGAAGGCTCTGAAGATGAAAGAGCAAATTGTGTTCGGTATCGAAGGAGATGAAGAAGGAACACAAGTTGCCGTGGAAATCGCTCAGGCGATATCCGGGAAATACATCGTGATTCCACCGCAGATGAAAAGGGCCTATCATCTTGCCGCCGTTATCGCCTCGAACTTTCCGGTAGCACTCGCTTACCTTTCAAAGAGGATATACTCTTCCATGGGAGTGGAAGATCCAGATCGTCTCATCTCCACTTTGATGCAGGGAGTTGCGGAAAGCATCGGAAAGATGGGTGTGGAGAAAGCCCTGACGGGGCCGGTTAGACGGGGAGACTGGGAAGTGGTGAGGGCAGAACGGGAAGAGTTCAAAAAAATCTTTGGGAATGCTTCTTTTTACGATGAGATCGTGAATCTTTTGAAGGAGGTGGCAGGGAGTGAACGTGGAAAAACTGAAGAAGATGAAGGGTAAAGAAAAGATCGTGATGGTCACAGCATACGACGCTCCCAGTGCCAGAATAGCCCAGGATGCGGGGATAGATATCATACTCGTTGGAGATTCCCTGGGAAACAACGTTCTTGGGTACGAAAACACCATCCCTGTGACGATGGAAGAGATGCTCATACATGTGGCGGCGGTCAGAAGAGGAGCACCGAAAGCCTTTGTGGTCGCCGATATGCCTTTTCTTTCCTACCAGCCGTCCCTGGAGAAGGCCATAGAGAACGCCGGAAGGTTCTTGAAGGTGGGAGCAAATGCGGTTAAGATAGAAGGTGGAGAGGAATTCGGGGAAGTCGTACAGAGGCTTGTTGAATCGGGAATTCCGGTGATGGGACACATCGGACTCACACCGCAGTTCGTGAACCGCTTTGGAGGTTACAGAGTCCAAGGAAAGACGGAAAAAAGCAGAGAGTACCTCCTGAGAAGTGCCAGAGAACTGGAAAAAAGGGGAGCGTTCGCCATAGTTCTGGAGATGGTCGTTGAAGAAGTGGCAAAGGAGATCACAGAGGGTATCTCCATTCCGACGATCGGTATTGGATCCGGCCGTTTCTGCGATGGCCAGGTTCTTGTGTGGCACGACCTTTTGGGACTGAACCCGGATTTTGCGCCACGCTTTTCCAAAAGGTACGCAAACCTGTACGAAACGATTCTGAAGGCTCTTCAGGAGTTCAAAAAGGAAGTAAAAGAAGGTATTTTCCCGTCCGAAGAACATGTGTTCACAGATAAATCCCAGGGAGGTGTATCTTCATGAGGAAGTTTCTGGCACTCGCTCTGATACTCGGAGCACTCATCGGTATCTCACAGCAGTTCAAGGACGTTCCCGTAAACCACTGGGCTTACGAGGCAGTAACGGAGATGGCAAAACTCGGTGTGATCACCGGAATGCCCGACGGCACGTTCCAGGGCAACTCCTACCTCACAAGGTATCAGGCTGCGGTTGCGTTCTACAGACTCTACAACATCCTCAAGCAACCATCCGTTGAGGTTTCTGGACTCATCAACAAGGTTTCTACACTCGAGGATCTTGTGAGCACTGCCTTGATGAAGGTTCAGAACCTGTCCGATAACTTCGGGGGAATCACGTCCGATCTTGAAAGTCTCAAAAACGACGTGGCCAACCTGAAATCAACTCTCGTGGATCTCAAAAACCTCAGAATGGAAGTCATGAGTCAACTGCAGAGCCAGTCCGACACGATCCAGAAACTCGACTCCAGAGTAAACGACGCCCTCTCCAGGATCGCTGCCCTTGAATCGAAGGTCTCTGGAGATTTTGTGAGCAAAGATTACGTGGATACCAGAATATCTCAGACTGTCTCAAGATTGAGCGATCTTGAAAAGAAACTTTCGACACTTGAGACGAAAACAGCAAACCTTGAGGCTCTTGTGAAAAACACAGAGACTTCTTTGAAGGATTACGTGGAAAAAACTCTCAAGGCGTACGCCGAAACGTTCGATCAGAAACTCTCTGAAATCTCCGCAAATCTTGAAAGAAACAACACAGCACTCTCAGGAGAAATAGGAAACCTCAAGGTTCTCGTTTCCAAGCTCCAGAGCGACCTTGAAACACAGCAAAAGACAGCAAGGGCACTTGATGCACGCGTGAGCGTCCTTGAAGGGCAGGTCACAACGGTCAACAGCCGCGTGGAAAACCTCGAAAAGAGAGTCTCTCAGGTTGAGTCCTCCGTCGGTAAGATCAGCACCCTTGAGAGAAATCTGGGAGCAGTCACCGCAAGGATCACCAAGGTTGAGGAAGAGATTCAAAGCCTCAGCCAGAGCAACACAGAACTCTCTCAGAAAGTTGACGAGATTGTCTCTTCCAAGCCGTGGATGGAAGACGTGAACAGTGTGAGCGCCACCCTCAGCAAGAAGATCTCGGACGTTCAGACCATGGCCCTTGCAGGAGTTGCCATTGGAATCGTCGGAGTGATCATCGGATTTGTCATGGGTGGTAGCAAATAACGAAAACCGACACAGAATCAGAGGGGGCGTAAGCCCCCTTTGTTTGTCAAGTTCACCCCTTTCCGCTGTGCTAAAATGAAATTTGAACAGAAAAAGCAAAGAGGTGAAACAGTGAGTGATTTTCTCTCACCGGAGAGAACCGTTTACGACAGCGGTGTTCAGTTCTTAAGGCCCAAAAGTCTGGACGAGTTCATCGGACAGGAGAAGGTTAAAAGAAAACTTTCCCTCGCACTGAAAGCCGCAAAGATGAGAGGGGAAATACTCGACCACATACTCCTTGCAGGCCCTCCCGGGCTCGGAAAGACAACACTTGCCCACATAATCGCAAGCGAGATGCAAACGAACATACACATAACTAGTGGCCCCGTTCTGGCAAAGCAGGGAGACATGGCCGCAATTCTCACGAGTCTGGAAAGAGGTGACGTGCTGTTCATAGACGAAATTCACAGGCTGAACAAAGCCGTAGAAGAGGTGCTTTATTCTGCAATAGAGGACTTCCAGATAGACATAATGATCGGAAAGGGACCGAGTGCAAAGTCCATAAGGATAGACATCCAGCCATTCACCCTCGTTGGAGCCACAACAAGAAGTGGCCTTCTGAGCTCTCCCCTCAGGAGCAGGTTCGGTATGATCCTGGAACTTGACTTCTACACAACGGAGGAACTGAAGGAGATCGTAAAACGAGCAGCCAGACTGATGGATGTGGAGATAGAAGAAGAAGCAGCAGAGATGATAGCAAAGCGTTCCAGAGGAACACCCCGAATCGCAATAAGGCTCACAAAAAGAGTGAGAGACATGCTCACAGTTGAAGGTGCAGACAGAATAGACATCAGAATCGTTCAGAAGACCATGGAGATTCTCAACATAGACGAAGAAGGACTGGATGAGTTCGACAGGAAGATTCTGAAGACGATCATAGAGGTGTACAGGGGAGGCCCGGTGGGTCTGAACGCCCTCGCCGCCTCTCTCGGTGTTGAGGCAGACACCTTAAGCGAGGTGTACGAGCCTTACCTTCTCCAGTCTGGTTTCATCGCGAGGACCCCACGTGGAAGAATCGCAACAAAAAAGGCCTACGAACACCTCAAATACGAGTTCCCAGAGAACCGCCTCTTCTGAGGTGATTTCGTATGGGGTTGAAAGAAAACCTGGAGAAAGTCATGGAGCGAATAGAAAACGCTGCCCTTCGTTCGGGTAGAGACCCTTCAGAAGTGAAACTCGTTGTCGCTTCGAAATACGCCAACGTTCAGGAGATGGAAGAACTTTTTCTCCTTGGGATTCGAGAGTTTGGTGAAAACAGAGCACAGGATCTCATCAAAAAGAGTGAGTATTTCAAAGGAAAACCCATCATCTGGCATTTCATCGGGAGAATTCAAACGAACAAGGTGAAATACATCGTGCCAAGGTGTGAACTCATACACTCCGTCTGGAGAGTGGAAGAACTCGAAGAGATTGAAAAGAGGGCAACAAAGATCAACAAGATTCAAAAGATACTGATCGAGGTGAACGTCTTCGGTGAGGAATCGAAGGCCGGCCTGTCCGTTGAGAGTGTCGAAGAGTTCCTGAAAATCTGCCAGAGGTTTGATCACGTAGAAGTCCTTGGGTTTATGACCATGGCACCGTACGTTGAAGATCCCGAAGAGGTGAGATGGGGGTTCAGAGAACTCAGAAAACTGAGAGATGAACTGTCGCAGAGATTCAGTGGAAACATAAAACTGAAGGAGCTTTCCATGGGAATGAGCAACGATTTCGAGGTTGCAATAGAAGAAGGTGCAACCATGGTTAGAATAGGAAGCGCCATATTCGAGGGAGGGAAGTGAATGTTCGTGATAGGAAACCTGTTGAGAGCGATCGCTGTGACTCTGAGGAGTTTCATCTACATAGAGATCGTTTCAATCGTGATTTCGGTGATCTTCAGCTGGGTCATGCCTTACTATTACCATCCCGTGAGGAGGTTTTTCGATTCTCTTTCTTCTCTTGTTTTGAACCCCATAAGGCGTTTTCTGCCTCCTATAGGATCGATCGACATCTCACCCATGATAGCCATATTCGCTCTTCTTTTTCTGGACGAGTTTCTCGTTGAAACTCTCTTCGATCTGGCGGTGAGGCTCTCATGAAGATAGCGATTCTGTACAGAGAGGAGAAAGAAAAGGAAGGAGTGTTGTTGAAAGAAAAGCTCTCAAGAGAGCACGAGGTGGTAAGCTTCCACGAGGCAAGTGCTTCAAATGTCGTTGATGCCGACCTGATAGTGGTGGTCGGTGGAGATGGCACGATGCTCAGGGCAGCAAGGAAAGCCGCCGACGGAACACCTCTGGTGGGATTCAAAGCAGGAAGATTGGGATTCCTCACATCTTACACCCTCGAAGAGGTGGATCAATTCCTGGAGGATCTGAGGAAGGGGAACTTTCGGGAGGAGTTGAGATGGTTCATACGTGTGGAGAGTGACATCGGTTCGCACCTGGCGCTGAACGACGCCACCCTGGAGAGAGACCTGAGTGGAAAGATGGTGGAAATAGAGGTCAATGTCGAGCATCATTCTTCCATGTGGTTCTTCGCCGACGGAGTGGTTGTCGCTTCTCCAACGGGCTCTACAGCGTACTCACTCTCCATCGGTGGACCAATAATATTCCCTGAATGTGAAGTTCTGGAGATCTCTCCCATTGCACCGCAGTTTTTTCTGACAAGGAGCGTGGTGATACCCTCCAGTTTCAAGGTCACAGTAGAATGTCAGAGAGAGATCAACCTGTTGATAGACGGAACGATGGTGGGCAAGACCAGGAGAGTGATCGTTCAGAAGGCTGAAAAGTACGTCAAAATTCTCAGACCGATCAAGTACGACTATGTGGCGGTTATAAGAGAGAAGCTGGGTTACGGGAGGCGCATCGAGTGAACAGGTTGTTGAGTGACAGGGTCGAGGAGTTCAAAAAGGGTGTCTTGAAGGCAGGATGGTTCATAGAGAAGATGTTCCGCAACTCGATATCTGCTCTCGTTGAAAGAAACGAATCACTGGCAAAAGAAGTGATCGCTGACGAAGAGGTCGTTGACCAGATGGAAGTGGAGATCCAGGAAAAAGCCATGGAAATCCTGGGGCTCTTTTCTCCCATCGGGAAACCCCTCCTGACCGTCACAGCCGGTATAAGAGTTGCAGAACTCATAGAAAACATCGCCGACAAGTGCCACGATATAGCCAAAAACGTCCTCGAACTCATGGAAGAGCCTCCGTTGAAACCACTGGAGGACATACCCAATATGGCAAACCAGACCTCAGAGATGCTGAAGTTTGCTCTGAGGATGTTCGCAGATGTGAACGTGGAGAAATCCTTCGAGGTCTGCAGAATGGATTCCAAGGTGGACGATCTGTACGAGAAGGTCAGGGAAGAACTGCTTCTCTACATGATGGAATCTCCAAAGTACGTGAAAAGGGCTCTACTCTTACTTGAGATAGCCGGTCATATAGAGATCATCGCGGATTACGCAACGAACATCGTGGGGGTCTCCGTATACATGGTTCAGGGAGAACCGTACAAGTGCTACCACGATGAGCTCCTTCTCTTCAAGAAAGCCGGAGGGGTGTTGTTTGAAAATATTGACTAAGTACCTTCTGAAACTTTCTGCAGTGCCTTTCCTGATTGGACTTGGTGGATTCATCATCTTTGTCAGCATCGAGATCCTCTATCAACTCTCAGACCTGATAGTAAGGCACAGAGTCGGCATTGGAAAACTTTTTCTACTTCTCTATTACTATCTGCCCTATTTCGTCGCAATGGGCGTTCCCGTGGGTGTGCTGCTTTCCATCTTCTGGACCTTCTCAAAGCTTTCTGAAGACAGAGAACTCATGGCCATCCAGGTTCACGGTATCTCTCAGAAAAACCTGATCGTTCCTTTTCTTTTTCTGAGCGTTCTTCTGTCGGTGATCGTGTTCTTTCTCAACGATCAGGTGGTTCCGGTGTACCAGTCCAGGGCAGAGGAAGCCATGTCGAAGTACGTCCTTAAAAAGCCGGAAGTCTTCGTTGTGGAAAACGTGATCTCGAAAATCGGGGAGGACCAGTACTTCTACGTTGAAAAGTACGATGAAAAGACGAACACCCTATGGAACGTCGTGATCTTCAAGTATGGAAGCGAAGAGAAGATCGTTACCGCAAAAAGGGTGCAGAAAAGAGAGGAAAGATGGTATCTCTTCGATGGAAGGTATTACACGGTGGATAAAGATGGTTTTTTGAAACTGGACGTTCATTTCTCCGAGATGGAACTCGACATAACCGAGGATATAGAAAACCTCCTTCGCGTGGGAAAGACACCGAGGGAAATGACTGGAAAAGAGCTCAAAGAGAAAATAGAGTTCTTCAGAAAGGTCGGCATAAAGCCCTCTCCATGGATAGTGGAACTTCAGAGCAGATACGCAAATTCTCTCACTCCCATCGTGATAGTTCTCGTTGGAGTGCCACTCTCTCTGCTCTTTCAACTCAGAAGCAAATCCTGGGGTGTGATATTCACTTTTGTTCTTGTTGTTCTGTACCAGGGAAGCGGAGCCTGGCTCAGTGCTATGGGGAAAGAAAACCTTCTGGATCCTGGTTTTGCACCGTGGATCCCAAACATCGTGTTTTCTGTTATGGGTGGTCTTCTTTTCGTACTCCTTGACACTGCCGTTGCCTACAGGATTCGGGAGTTCCTCACCAGGATTTTTCTCCTCTTGATCTTCATCCTCGGCACTTCCCTTTTCTCCTCTCAGGTAAACATCGTGTCCGATCAAATGGAAAGACTCACAGACAAGATGCTTTTTCTGGGAAATGTGGAGATCACCTACAAAGACGCGACCATACAGGCCAGCAAGACTGTTGTTCATCTCAACAAAGAAGACAGAGTAGAATATCTCGAGGCCATTGGAGAAGTGGTCTACAGAAAGAAAGACACGATTCTGGAAAGCGACCGCTTGATCTTCTATCCAGAGGGTGAAAGGAACCTTCTTTTCCACGTGAGGGGAAGTACCATCGTTGAGATAGAAGGGGAGAAGAAAAAGATCTACCTGTCAGGGGAGGAAATCACCGTCGAGGGTTCAAAAACGACTGTGGACTTTGGCTACATCACCACCTGTTCGGAGATTCCCCCTCACTACAAACTGAAGGCCACGTACATGGAGATAAGGGAAAACGACTACCTTCTGGCCAAAAACGTGGTTTTTTATCTTCTAGAGATACCGATATTCTACCAGCCCGTGTTCTTCACCTCTCTCTCCGACAAACCGCAGCCCTTTTCTGTGGAAATTGGATACGGGCAGAATCCCTATTTGAAGACCTCGTACAACGTTTCCTACGCACAGGGTCTTGTGTTCTTTTCTGTAAAGAGCGTGCTTGGGGAGGGAAACTGGAAGGAGTTCGAATGGAACCACAAACTGGGAAACTGGACGGTCAACGTCAACTACGAAGAATCACCGGACTCTCGTGAGGCTCTGGTTAAACTTTTCGACGAGAAAAACGTGATTCTCTTTTCCCAGGATGAGGGTTACAAAAGAACGTATCGGTTCGAGCGGAAAGAAAAAGTGATGAACGGAAATCTGAACATCGTGCTGGAAAAATCATCGGATGGCACCTACATCATTCCACGCGTAACTCTGAAGAGGGCTTCCTTCAAATTGAGTCAGGGAACTCTATCTGTGAGCAGTTTCACCCATGAAACCCGTGTGGAAGGTGAAGGCAGCGAAACCTCCGGAACGGTGAACCTTTCATTCCGATCGGTCCCGTTTTTTCTTCTTCAGACTGTGAACGTCAACACCACCGGAAAGTATCTCTTCGAAAACAGGATCTTCGATGAAGAAGTGAGCTTTCTCAAAGTGGACTCTGTCTGGGATTTCCAGAACCTCTCCCTCGGGAAACTTATAACACTGGATGATAAAATATACGCTGGCATCTACAGGTCCGAAGAAAGTGGATACCGCGTTGGGAATTTCTTCACAACAACACTGAAAGTACCTCTTGACCCTTTTTCCTTTGAGAGTTACTACAAACTCTACGTGGTTCGCGGGGAAAACCTGAGAAAGTTCTCACAGAATGAATCCAGAAACGAAGTGGACCTGAAGGCGATCTTTTCTTACGGAGGTTTTCACTCCTCGCTTGAGACAACGTACGATTTCATCGAAGAAGAGTTCTCCGATCCATACCTGAAGACTTCTTTCTCCTTCAAAACGGGAAATCTGACTCATACAATCAACACCACCACCCGTTTCGTTCTGGACGATTTGAAAAAGAGTTACACCAGATGGGAATTTCAACAGAGGGCTGGATCGTTGCTGAACAAACTCTACTTCACTTACTTTTACGACAAGGCGAACATCGAATACATCGAAGACCAGATGAGGATATACGGAAGGGATTTTCTATTCATGGAGGATCCAAGGATAACGGCGTATTCTAAGGTGAAGGTCGATCCTTTTAAACTGGAAAGATTCTGGATACGTGGGAACTTCAAAAGGGAAGAGATCGTACATTCCATAAAACTGGATTTCGATGGCGAGGATCTGGATCTTTCTTACGGGATGAAAAATGGAGATCCCACTTTCGATCTGTCGATCTCTCTTGAAAACTGGAGCGTCAGGTCTTTCAGCGTGTCTGTTGAGAAGGCACTCCACTGTCTCGGGGCAAGGGTATCTGCCTCTTTCGGTAGGGACTTTTCTCTGGAAAACTTCTCGGTGTTCTTCTACATAAGGGACTTTCCAAACAGTGGTATCGGTTTCGACTCGGAGGAAGGTCTGGGTGTGAACGTCTTTTGAGAGGTGATAGGATGCGAGTACCTCCGCACAACCTGGAAGCAGAGATTGCCGTTCTTGGAAGCATACTGATAGATCCATCCGTCATAAACGATGTACTGGAGATACTGAGTCACGAAGACTTCTATCTGAAGAAACACCAGTACATATTCAGGGCGATGGAAGAGCTCTACGACGAAGGAAAGCCGGTGGATGTTATTTCTGTGTGTGACAAACTTCAGAGCATGGGAAAACTTGAGGAAATCGGCGGGGACGAGGAAGTTGCCCGTCTGGCAGAGGCGGTTCCAAGTTCTGCTCACGCCGTTCATTACGCAGAAATCGTCAGAGAAAAGTCCATTCTGAGACAACTCATCGAGGTTTCAAGAAAAATCTCCGAAAGTGCCTACATGGAAGAAGACGTGGATGTTCTTCTTGACAACGCCGAAAAGATGATATTTGAAATCTCCGAAATGAAAACAACTAAATCATATGACCACCTGAGAGGAATCATGCATCGTGTCTTTGAAAACCTGGAAAATTTCAGAGAAAGGGCAAACGTCATAGAACCCGGTGTCCTCGTGACGGGACTTCCAACGGGCTTCAAAAGTTTGGACAAGCAGACCACGGGTTTTCACAACTCCGACCTGGTGATCATTGCCGCAAGGCCATCCATGGGAAAAACATCCTTTGCGCTCTCCATAGCCAGGAACATGGCTGTCAGTTTCGAAATACCAGTTGGAATTTTCAGTCTTGAGATGTCCAAGGAACAGCTGGCTCAGCGACTCCTCAGTATGGAGTCCGGTGTGGATCTGTACAGTATAAGGACGGGACATCTCGATCAGGAACAGTGGGAAAGACTCACGATAGCCGCCTCCAAACTGTACAAAGCTCCAATAATAGTCGACGATGAAACCCTTCTGGATCCGAGAACACTGAGAGCGAAGGCAAGAAGAATGAAAAAGGAGTACGATGTAAAGGTCATTTTCGTTGACTATCTTCAGCTCATGCATCTCAAGGGAAGAAAAGAAAGCAGACAGCAGGAAATATCGGAGATCTCCAGATCTTTGAAACTCCTTGCAAGAGAGCTGGATATCGTTGTAGTGGCTTTATCTCAGCTTTCCAGGGCGGTGGAGCAAAGAGAGGACAAGAGGCCAAGACTCAGTGACCTGAGGGAATCTGGAGCGATCGAACAGGATGCCGACACGGTCATCTTCATATACAGAGACGAGTACTATAAGAGCAAAAAAGACAAGGAAGGAAGCAAACTCCATGAGCCTCACGAAGCGGAGATCATCATAGGAAAGCAGAGAAACGGACCCGTTGGAACGATCACGCTCATCTTCGATCCGAGGACGGTGACGTTCCACGAAGTAGATGTGGTGCATTCGTGATAGAATTTTCTTGAAAAAGACCGGGGAGGTGTTCGAAGTGGACATAAAAGCCTACAAGGAAAGAGTGGAGAAGGCCGTTGAATATCTGAGAGGACAGATCGATGAATCGCCTGAGATAGCCATAATACTGGGTTCTGGACTGTCGGTGATAGCGGATGAGGTGGAAAAGGAAGGTGCTTCGAAAAAGATCCCTTACAGTGAAATACCCGGTTTTCCCATCTCCACAGCACCGGGTCACAAGGGAGAGTTGATCTTCGGAAAACTCTCTGGAAAGAACGTCATGCTGATGAATGGCAGGTTCCACTACTACGAGGGATACTCGATGAAAGAAGTCACCTTCCCCATCAGGGTGATGCAACTTCTCGGGGTGGAGATTTTGATCGTTACCAACGCCGCTGGTGGTTTGAACCCCGATTTCGAAGTGGGAAGGCCGATGATAATAACCGATCACATAAACTTCATGGGAGACAATCCGCTGATAGGTCCCAACGTGGACGAGTGGGGACCCAGGTTTCCAGACATGTCAGAACCCTACGACAAAGAACTGATAAATCTTGCTTACAGCAGTGCAAAAGAGCTGGGAATACCGGTTTATCAGGGAGTTTACGTGGCGGTGACTGGTCCGTGCTTTGAAACTCCAGCGGAGCTCAGAATGCTCAGAAGGCTCGGTGCGGATGCCGTGGGTATGTCCACCGTTCCCGAGGTTATCGTTGCAAGGCACGGGCAGATCAGAGTGCTCGGGATCTCTGCCATCACGGACAGGGCAGTTCCCGAGGATCTCAAGCCCTTAACCGCCGAAGAGGTTCTTGAGGTTGCAGAGAAGACGGGAAGAAAGATCGCCCAGATCATATTCGAGGTTGTCAGAAAACTCTGAGGTGAAAAAATGATTCTGAAGGGAATACTCTACAGTTCTATAGCGGGAATGGCAACCTCTCTTGGTGCGTTGCCATTCCTTTTTTTGAAACCACACCACACGAGTGACAAGACGATCGATTCGTTTCTGGGTTTCGCTGCGGGTGTCATGATAGCAGCCAGCGCTTTCAGTCTGGTTGCTCCCGCTCTCGAGATGGGAGGAATCATCAGGTTCATAGTGGGCTTTGCTCTCGGGGGATTGTTCGTCAACCTCGCAGACAAACTCATTCCACACGAGCATCTTTTGAAGGGTCATGAAGGACCAGACGTGAAAAGACTGAAGGGCATCTGGCTCTTCGTGATCGCCATAACGATACACAACTTTCCCGAGGGAATGGCAGTTGGGGTCTCTGCCTTCACCCCGCAGGCTCTGTCCATAGCCATCGCAATCGGTGTGCAAAACATTCCGGAAGGAGCCGCAGTTATGGCATCTCTGATCCCCATGAAGTACAGAAAGGGCAAAGCCTTTCTCATCACCTTCCTTACGGGTCTTGTGGAGGCAGTCGGTGGACTCCTTGGAGCAGGTATCGTCTCGATTTCACAAAGGTTGCTTCCTTACATGATGGCCTTCGCTGCCGGAGCGATGATATACGTCGTGAGCGATGAGGTGATCCCGGAGACACATTCCAAAGGGAACGAACTTCTTTCCACCTGGTGGATCATGGTAGGCTTTATCGTCATGGCGTCCCTCGATGTGGCGCTGGGGTGAGAGTGTGCGTATCGAAAGGGTGGAGAGTGTACAGAACGAGATCGAAGAGCACAGAAGGGATCAGAGTTTTTCGGAGAAATCGAACTTTCTTGAAGAAGACAGCCGAGAAGCCGGAACAGTTTTGGAGCGCATCATCTTCGTGGATGGAAAACGAAGAAGTTTCGTATGGATAGAAACCGACGAAGGCTTCAGAGGAGTGTTCGCTGAGCTCTGTGTAGGTGCTGTTGTGTGGGAAAAAGATAGGGGAACGTTTCCCCTTTTCTCACCACAATCTCCACCGGTTGTGGAAAAGGTGCTGGGGTTTTCCCAGAACTTTCCGGAAGAAGGATACGTTGAGGTGGAAGGGAGCGTTTTCAAGATAGTAAAAGGTGGAAGAGAAGCAATGGAATCGGTGGACTCCCATCTTAGGGAACTGGAAATTCAGGAGGTCAGAAAGCACCTTCAGAGTGGCACTCTCGTTGTAAAGGATGGACCCGCTGTTCCGGAATTGCCGTTCAGAGAAGGTGCAGGTCCTGTCGGTCTTGTGAAGAACGTGAACACAACGGATCTGAGAAGGGAGGATTTCAAAAAACTTCGCTCCCTCAGAAGGGGAGAGAGAAGCCAGATGTTCGTTGCAGGAATCGGTACCATGAAGAAGATAGGAGTATACGTGAAACTCGTTGATGGTGAAGGAACGAAAGGGTTGATCAGACTGGAAGCGTACGTTGAAGATGACGCACAGATTCCTTTCTTGAAAAAGACCTTCGATGACCTTGCAGCCACTCTTCCTCGTCTCACAGCAGATCTTCCCATTCCAAGACTTCCGGAGAACATTCTTCCGATCCAGTTTTTGGAAGAGAGTCTTTCCCGTTACCTCACAGACAAGCACTACATGAACACAAAACTGTTTGCGTATCTGAGGGCCGGGAGATGAAAGGGTGGAAGGTATATTCCGATTTGATACGAAGGCCGAACGTGTTCCATCTGCTGTCCTTGCCTACGTAGGAGATGCTGTGCTTGAGCTTGTGTTTCGTCTGAAATTCGCCGGCAACTACAAAATCTCCACTATACACGAGAGGGTGAAAGAGTGGACCTCAAAGCATGGGCAGGCACGGATGTTAGAATCTCTCTGGAACCTTTTGACCGAAGAAGAACGGGAAGTTGTAAAAAGGGCGATGAATTCAAAGGCCGCCAAAAGGTATGGAAACGATCCACTTTACAGGAAAAGCACGGGGTTCGAAGCGCTCGTTGGTTATCTTTTCCTGAAGAGAGATTTTCAAAGAATTCAACAACTTCTGGCGGTGATGAACGTTGAGGGTGTACGGAAGGAAGATACTGGAGGAAGCGCTCAGAAACAACGTTCCGATAAAGAAAGTTTTCTTTCAGAAGATGAAAAATCCAGGTAGTTACTTTCTTTCTCTGGTAAAACAGGTCGAAGACAGGGGCATAAGATACTCCTTTGAATCGGAGGAGAATTTAAGGAGACTTTCGGGGACAAAGAAACATCAGGGAGTGGTTTTCGACATACAGGAATACAGGTACTCCTCTGTAGAGGAGATTCTGGAATCGAAAACGCCTCCCCTGATAGTGATACTCGATCAGATCCAGGATCCACACAATCTGGGTGCCATCGTGAGGACCTCCGTTGGAGCCGGTGCGAACGGCATCATCATTCCAAAGGACAAATCTGTGAAGGTGACAGAGACGGTGGTTAAAGTTTCTGCAGGAACAGTCTTCAGAGCAAAGATAGCGATCGTGACGAACCTTGCAAGGACAATAGAGGAACTCAAAGAAAGGGGAGTCTGGGTCTACGCCTCTGACGTGAACGGCACACCCATTTACGAAGAGGACTTCACACTTCCAACTGCTTTTGTCTTCGGAAACGAAGGAGAGGGCATCAGAAGACTCGTGAAAGAAAAGTGTGACAGAGTTCTGACCATACCCATGGAGAATGATATAGATTCTCTGAACGTTTCGGTGAGTGTGGGAATCGTCCTTTTCGAAGCGGTGAGACAGAGGAGGATGAAGCGTGCTGAGTGAAATAGATCTTTTCATTCTGGATATGGATGGAACGTTCTATCTCGATGATTCTCTCCTTCCCGGTGCAGTAGAGTTCTTAGAAACACTTAAAGCAAAAGGGAAAAAAGCGGTGTTTTTCACCAACAACTCCTCCCTCGGCCCTTCCGATTATGTGGAAAAGCTGAGAAAGATGGGTGTTGACGTATCGGACGACTCTGTGGTCACCTCGGGTGAAGTGACGGCGGAGTACATGTTGAGAAAGTACGGACCAAGCAGAATCTTTCTTCTGGGAACTCCCCAATTGCAAAGGGTTTTCAAGGAATACGGGCACCTTGTGGTGGACGAAGATCCTGACTTTGTGGTCCTCGGTTTCGACAAGACCCTCACGTATGAAAAACTCAAGAAAGCCTGTATATTGCTGAGATCGGGAAAAAAATACATAGCCACCCATCCGGATGTGAACTGTCCATCGAAGGAAGGTCCCATTCCGGATGCCGGTAGCATCATGGCAGCCATAGAAGCCTCGACCGGTAGAAGACCAGACATCATAGTGGGAAAGCCGAACCCACTGGTGGTTGAGGTGATTTCGAGAAAGTTCAACGTTTCAAAAGAAAAGATGGCAATGGTTGGAGACAGACTCTACACCGATATAAGACTTGGCAAAAACGCTGGAATCGTCTCCATACTCGTTCTCACGGGAGAGACCACCCTGGAAGATCTGGAATCTTCCGGTATAAAGCCTGACTTTGTGTTCAAGAGTCTGAAGGAACTATGCGAGGCTATCCAGTAGTTTCACCTCTTCCTCTGTCAGGTTTATCTTCGTTGCCTCCAGGTTCTCCCTGAGATGTTCCACTCTGCCCGCCTTTGGTATTGCGACAACACCTGGCTTTGCAAGAAGCCACGCCAGCATGATCTGAAACACGGTGGCGTTGTGGTTCTTCGCTACATTCTCAAGGGCAGTTTTCACCTTCTCTGAAAGGAGGGTTCTTCTCAGGGGTGAGTAGGCAACCAGCGTTATGCCGTTTTTCTGACAGAATTCCAGAAGGCCGTCTTTTTCGGGTTCTCTGTCTTCGATGTTGTACTTGACCTGATCACAGACGATGGGTTCTTCCGATTTGTTGATCGCCTCTTCCAGAAGCCTTCTGTCGAAGTTGGAAACACCGATGTATCTGATGAGACCCTGTCTCACTCCTTCCGCCATTGCAGACAGAGTTTCCTCGAGTGGAACTTCAGGATTTGGCCAGTGAATGAGGTAAAGATCCACGTAATCTGTGTCGAGACGTTTCAGGGTGTTCTCCAGGGATCTCAAAAGGTCGTCTCTTCTCAGATGAGTTGGCCACACTTTCGATACTATGAAGAGATCTTCCCTTTTGAATTCTTTGATCGCCCTTCCTATGAGTTCCTCCGTGTGCCCTCCTCCGTAATACTCGGCGGTGTCTATGTGCGTGTATCCCATCTTTATCGCCGTTTTGAGAAGTTCCACCATCTCCTCGTCTTTCGAGTAATCTGGTGTTTCAAATCCACCTATTCCCCACGTGCCAAGCCCAAGGGCGGGTATTTTCTCTCCTGTTCTTCCAAGTTCTTTGTATATCATTCTTAACACCCCCTGAATTAGTCTGATATTATTATAACTCATTTTCTGGGAAACGGTGATAGAATTCAAACAAAATCGATGGGAGGTGAGGAAATGATAGATCTTCGTTCTGACACAGTTACAAAACCCACAGAAGAGATGAGAAAAGCGATGGCTCAGGCCGAAGTGGGAGACGATGTGTACGGGGAAGATCCCACAGTTAACGAACTGGAAAAACTCGCAGCGAAGATCTTCGGAAAAGAAGATGCTCTCTTCGTGCCATCTGGCACCATGGGAAATCAAGTAAGCATCATGGCACACACTCAAAGAGGCGATGAGGTGATACTCGAGGCAAACAGTCACATCTTCTGGTACGAAGTTGGAGCCATGGCAGTTCTTTCAGGTGTCATGCCCCATCCAGTTGCCGGGAAAAACGGTGTTATGGACCCCGACGATGTGAAAAAGGCCATAAGACCTGACAATGTCCACTTTCCCAGAACCTCTCTCATCACCATCGAAAACACACACAACCGCTCCGGTGGCAGGGTGATACCTCTTGAGAACATGAAAGAGATCTACTCGATAGCCAAAGAATTCGGAATAAACGTTCATGTGGATGGTGCAAGAATCTTCAACGCCTCTGTTGCCACTGGAATTCCTGCGAAGGAGTACGCCAGGTATGCCGATTCTGTCATGTTCTGTCTTTCCAAAGGGTTGTGTGCACCTGTTGGATCGGTGGTGGTCGGTGATAGCGAGTTCATAAAAAGGGCAAGGAAGGCAAGAAAGATGCTCGGTGGTGGTATGAGACAGGCGGGTGTTCTTGCCGCTGCCGGAATAATTGCTCTCACGAAGATGGTCGATCGTCTGAAAGAAGATCATGAGAACGCCAGATTCCTCGCCATGAAATTGAGAGAGATTGGATACCAGGTGAATCCCGAAGATGTAGAAACCAACATGGTGATCCTGAGAACCGACAATCTGAGAGTGAACGCTTCCGTGTTTCTGAAAGAACTCGAAGAAAACGGTGTTCTGGCATCCTCCTTGTCTGACACGGAGATCAGACTGGTGACACACAAGGACGTCTCAAGATCGCAGATAGAAGACGCTCTGAACGTTTTTGAAAAACTCTTCAGAAAACTCTCCTGAAACAGAAAAAATTTCACGCTTTTTTCACAGTCGAAGCGATAAGATGAAACCGGAAACTTCGAAGAGGAGGTGGTAGCATGAAGAAGTTTCTTGTGGTGATGATGGTTCTTGTGGCGGCCATGGGACTCTTCGCGGCGGGCAGAGGTTTTGGTGGATACCCCATGGGACCCGGATTCGACAGACACCCCATGGTGTACGGAGAAGAACACTGCTTTGGCTATGGTGCACCAGAGTACCCCATGAGAGCCGAGAGAGGCTTCAACTACGGTCTTGGATTGAGGATCAGAGACGAAGAACAGTTAAAACTCGCATTCAAAACAAGAGTGGCAGAAGCGATAAACCAGCTGAACTTAAGTGATGATCAGTTGAATGAGCTCTACAACGTCGTCAAAGAGGCAAAAGAAAAGATCGATTCCCTGAAAGAGAAACTGACACAACTGCGCGAAGAGTACTACAACGCACTGGTGAAAAGAGACACAGAAACAGCAAAAGACCTTCAGGATCAGATGTGGGACCTGAAAGATGAGATCAGCGACACCTACAGAGATTTTGTAAGAAAGGTGGATGACATCATAACAGTCGACCAGTACAGAAGACTGAGAGGACTTGAAAGAATGCTTTTTGTCCTCCTCACAGACGAAGGGTTCGAGGTACTTCAGGATATGGTTCAGGAGTGAATCTCTTTCCCCACCGCCCGACGGGCCCTGCAAGGGGCCCGTTTTTCTTTTTTTGGTTCAATGTTGATAAATTTTGATCTGAATGTTTCTATATGGTAATATTCATATGGAACATCTCTTAAAAATTACTGTAACCTTTAGATAAAAAAGAGGTGGTAGGTTGTACAGAATTCTCGTCATAAACCCTGGATCGAGTTCCACAAAGATCGCCGTGTTCGAGGACGAAAGAAAGGTGTGTGAAGATAGGATCTACCACGATCTGGGGAAGCTGAAAAATTTCAAAAGGGTGATGGATCAAGAACCATTACGAAGAAATGCCATAGAGAGATTCCTGGAAAATAACAACTACAGAATTGAAGATTTTGACGCCATCGCTGCTCGTGGAGGGATACTCGAACCGGTGCCCGGTGGCACCTATGTGGTGGACGATCACATGCTGGATTACCTTTTGAATCACTCTCCCGTAGACCACGTTTCAAACCTGGCTGCCGTCATTGGGTACAGGTTGGGCAGACCTCATGGAATACCCTGCTTCGTTGTTGATCCTGTTTCCGTGGACGAAATGTGCGATGAGGCCAGATTCTCTGGGATCCCCGAAATCGAAAGAAAAAGTTACTCTCATGCACTGAACATCAAAGCCGTGGCACGAAAGGTAGCAGAGGAGATGGGAAGATCCTTCGAAGAGGTTAATATGGTGGTTGCCCATCTTGGAAGTGGCATCTCCGTGAGTGCTCTCAAAAACGGCCGGATGATAGATGTCAACAACGCTAACGATGAAGGACCTTTCAGTGTGGAGCGAACGGGAGAGCTTCCCGTGGGAGACGTGGTGAAAACAGCCTACTCTGGTACATATTCTGCCGAGGATCTGAAGAGGGAATTCACCAGAAGTGGTGGGTTGATCTCTTATCTTGGAACAGGCGATTTGAAAAAGGCGATGAATATGATGGAAAGTTCAGACAAAGCCAGACTGATCGTTGAAGCCATGGCCTATCAGATAGCGAAGGAAATAGGTGGAATGTGTGCCGTTCTTGGGAAAAAGCCGGACGCCATAGTGATAACAGGTGGAATGGCTCAAGAGAGAAGGTTTGTGGACATGATTGTTGATTGTGTTGGAAGATTCGGGAAAGTGAAAGTAATCCCAGGAGATATGGAGATGGAAGCCCTTGCACTTGGAGTTTTGAGAGTTCTCAGGGGAGAGGAGGAAGCCAGGTATTTTCAAAGGGTGATGCGATGAGATCCTTTTCGGAACTGATAGAAACGGTGAGTTCTTTCAGGAAAAAGATGAAACTTGCTGTGGTGATGGCTCACGATGAAGAGACCATGAAGGCCGTTTTGAAGGCCAAAGAGATGGAAATAGTGGAACCCGTTCTCTTTGGAAACAAAGAAAAGATGAAACTCCTTGCAGATTCAATGGGTGTGACTCTCGACGTGGAGATAATCAACACAGAAGATCCCATCGAGGCATCCAGGATGGCTGTAGAGAGCGTTGCAAAGGATGACGCAGGCATCTTGATGAAAGGAATGGTGAAGACAGGTGAGTTGATGTCCATCTTTCTCAGAAAAGAGTACAACCTCAGAACCGAAAGAATCCTTTCCGCTGTGAGTGTTCATGAGGTTCCCACCTATCAAAAGTTGATCGTCATTTCCGATGGAGGAATGGTCATCTCGCCGAATCTTCAGCAAAGAATAGACATCGTAGAAAACGCAGTCTTTGTTGCTCACGCCCTGGGAATAGAAAAACCAAGAGTCGCTCTTCTTGGAACAGGTAAGGAAGATTCCTTGACAGCCGAGATGATCATCCTGTCGAAGATGTTTCAGCATCGAAGCGACTGCATCGTAGATGGACCGATTACCCTGGACTTTGCACTCAGCAAAGAGGCGGGCTTTTCCGATGTTCTGATCGTTCCGCACATAGAGGCGGGAAACATCCTCAGCAAAGCGCTGGTGTACTTTTCCCACGGCAAAGCCGCTATCGTCGTTGCTGGAAGCAGAGTGCCGATCATCCTCACGTCCCGAGCAGACGGAGAGGAAACCAGATTCCTCTCGATTCTCCTTGGAGTGCTGATAGCCCAGAATGGGGTGAGGTCGAATGTTTAGAATACTCGTCATAAATCCCGGTTCCACTTCCACAAAAATGGCGATATTCGAGGACGAAAATATGGTGAAGATGGAAAACATCGCTCATACACCTGAGGAGATTGGAAGGTATCAAAAGATCGTCGATCAACTGGAGTTTCGAGAAAGCCTGATAAGGAGATTCGTCGAGGATTCTGGTTATTCTCTTTTTTCCTTCTCGGCTTTCGTTGGTCGTGGTGGGCTTGTGGATCCCGTTCCAGGGGGAGTTTACATCGTCGACGATTTGATGGTTGAAACCTTGAAATCGGGAAAAAACGGTGAACACGCTTCGAATCTAGGGGCACTCATAGCGTACGATCTTTCACTTCAAACAGAAGCCCCTGCTTACATCGTTGATCCTGTTGTGATCGACGAGATGGAAGAAGTTGCACGAATCAGCGGACATCCTGATTATCAGAGAAGGTCCATTTTTCATGCACTCAACCAGAAAGCCGTTGCAAGAGAAGTGGCAGGATCTGTAGGAAGAAGATACGAAGAGTTGAACCTCGTTGTCGCTCATATGGGAGGAGGCATCTCAATTGCCGCTCATCGGAAAGGGAAAGTCATCGACGTAAACAACGCACTGGACGGTGATGGCCCTTTCACACCTGAAAGAAGCGGTACACTTCCTCTAATACAGCTCATCGATCTGTGCTTCAGTGGGCGGTTCTCGTACGAAGAGATGAGAAAGCGTGTTGTGGGAAACGGAGGACTCATCGCCTATCTTGGAACCAACGATGCCAGAGAGGTTGTAAGGAGGATCAAAGAAGGTGACAGATGGGCAGAAAGAGTCTACAGGGCGATGGCGTATCAGATAGTCAAGTGGATCGGAAAGATGGCTGCTGTTTTGAATGGAGATGTTGACTACATCGTCCTCACAGGAGGTCTTGCATATGAAAACGAGTTTCTCGTTCCCTGGATAAAGGAGAAGGTGAGTTTCATAGCGCCCGTTCTGGTCTTTCCTGGAAGCAACGAAGAAAAAGCACTTGCTCTTTCAGTATTAAGGGTTCTGAAAGGAAAAGAAAAGGCAAAAAACTACGCAGAAGAGGCAAGAAAGTGGAGAGAAAAGCACGATTTTCATCTGGAACTGATACGATCTCGGGAAAACCGTCTCAGGCAGAGTTCAAAATGAGAGAGCGGGGGTGAAAGGATGAGAGGACACATAACGATCGATTCGGAAAGGTGCAAAGGATGCGGTCTGTGCATCAGCGTTTGTCCAGTCAAGGTGATAGGCTTTTCCAAAAAGTACAACTCGAAGGGTTACCATCCAGCCGAATACAGAGGTGAGGGTTGCATAGCGTGCGGGTTGTGCTACCTCAGCTGTCCCGATGTCTGTATCACAGTCTTCCGTGATGTCAGGAAGAAGGAGAAGGTGAGGGCTTGAGGAGTGATAGTATGAAGAAGATCATGATGAAAGGCAACGAAGCGATAGCAGAGTCTGCCATAAAGGCAGGCTGCAGGCTTTACTTTGCTTATCCCATCACTCCTCAAAGTGAAATAGCCGAATACATGGCAAGAAGACTCCCGGAAGTGGGTGGGGTTTTCCTTCAAACAGAGAGCGAAGTGGCAACTGTGAACATGGTGTACGGAGCTGCCTGTACGGGAAAGCGTGTTATGACCTCAACATCCTCTCCTGGTTTCAGTTTGATGCAGGAAGGCATATCGTACATAGCAGGCGCAGAACTACCGTGTGTTTTCGTCGACGTGATTCGTGGTGGTCCGGGGCTTGGTAACATTCAGCCTTCTCAGGGCGACTACTTTCAGGCGGTGAAGGGAGGAGGGCACGGAGATTACAGGCTCATCGTTCTGGCTCCTTCAACGGTTCAGGAGGCCGTTGATCTGACACAGCTCGCCTTTGACCTCGCTGATGAGTACAGAAATCCTGTTCTCGTGCTGGCGGATGGAATGATAGGTCAGATGATGGAACCGGTGGTTCTTCCTGAGATGAGAGACATTTCCACACTGCCGGATCATTCAAGCTGGGCGTTAACTGGTGCCAGAAACAGAGAACCACACAGGATCGCCGCTTTCAATATAGATCCAGTTGGACTTGAACAGATGAACATACGCTACCAGGAAAAATACAAGCGTGTCGAGGAAAAAGAGCAGCGATGGGAGGAATACAGAACGGACGATGCCGAATATCTGTTGGTAGGGTATGGAACCGTCGGGAGGATTTTGAAGAGCGTTGTGGACGAACTGAGAGAAGAAAAACTGCCGGTGGGACTTTTCAGGCCGGTAACTCTCTGGCCTTTTCCTAAAAAAAGGTTGGGTGAAATCGCAGAAAAGGTGAAGTGTATCTTCGTGGTGGAGATGAGTTCTGGACAGATGGTGGAAGATGTCAGGCTTTCGGTGAACGGAAAAGTTCCTGTCCATTTTTATGGACGGATGGGCGGAGTTGTTCCAACACCGGAAGAGATACGTCTTGCTTTCAAGGAGGTGATACGATGAAGGTCATATTCGAAAGGCCAAAATCTCTGAACGACAAAGAGTTCACTTACTGCCCTGGCTGTCACCACGGAATAATTCATCGTCTGATAGCCGAAGTGATAGACGAACTGAACATACAGGACAGAACCATAATGGTTGCCCCTGTGGGATGCTCTGTTTTTGCCTACGAGTTCTTCGAGGTGGACGGAACCGTGGCTCCACACGGACGAGCCCTTGCGGTGGCAACGGGTATTAAGAGAGCGTTGCCAGATCGTATGGTCTTCACCTATCAGGGTGATGGTGATCTTGCATCTATAGGCATAGCAGAAACCATCCATGCGGCCAACCGGGGAGAGAAGTTGACAACGATTTTCGTGAACAACGCTGTGTACGGTATGACCGGAGGTCAGATGGCTCCAACGACCCTGTTAGGGCAAAAAACCACCACGAGCCCACGTGGAAGGAACGCGGAAAACGAAGGATTTCCGCTCCATGTTTCCGAACTCCTGAGCACGATCCCGGGTGTTGCGTACCTTGAACGCACCACCGTCAGCTCTCCTCGAGACATTCTGAACACAAAAAAAGCCATAAGAAAGGCGTTTCTTGCCCAGTTGAAGGGTCTTGGGTTTGGACTCGTGGAAGTGCTGAGCACGTGTCCAACCAACTGGAAAATGACACCTGTAGAGGCTCAGGAATGGCTTCTGAGTAACATGGTGAAGGAATTTCCGCCAAAGATCTTCGTGGACAGAGTGGGGGATTGATATGAGTTATCATGCTGTGGTGATAGCAGGGTTCGGTGGACAGGGCGTCATGCTTGCAGGGCAGATCATAGCAATGGCGGCCGTCATCGAAGGAAAAAACGCCACATGGCTTCCTTCCTATGGTCCGGAGATGAGAGGAGGCACGGCAAACTGCACGGTCATCGTCGATGAAAAGCCCATCAACTCGCCCGTTGTAGATCATCCCACAGAAGTGATAGCGATGAACTTTCCATCGATGATGAAGTTCGGTCCAAGACTGAAACATCGTGGAATTCTTTTTGTGAACTCATCGATAGTTGAACACGTACTGGAGAGAGACGACGTTGAAACAGTCAAAGTTCCTGCAAACGAAATCGCAGAAGAACTGGGGAACACAAAAGCAGCCAACATGGTGATGCTTGGAGCCTTTCTTGAAGTGACAAAAGCGGTGAGTTTTGAGGCTGTCAGAGAAGCCCTCAGCGAGAAAATAACCAGGAAAGATCTTCTGGAAATAGATCTGATGGCACTGGACAGGGGAAGGGAATACATAAAAAAATCACATAGCAGATCCTCTTGACAAGGTATCTCTTTTCTGAGAAAATAGTATTCGGTCCAGGGGACGTGGTGCAGCCCGGTTAGCATGCCGGTCTGTCACACCGGTGGTCGCGGGTTCAAATCCCGTCGTCCCCGCCAGATAACAAAAGGGGCTCAACGCCCCTTTTTCTTTTTCAACGTTTCTTTCACCCTGAAGAGCTCATCGCGCAGTGCCGCTGCATCTTCGTACCTCAACTCACTCGCAGCCCGGTACATCTCTTCCTCGAGGAGAGCCACGTATTCTTCCAGAGAAAGACTCTCTTTCATGGAAAAGATGTTTTTGATTGTATCACCATACTCGGCAGGTTCTTCTTTCACCATGAACTGTTCGAACACCTCTATTTCAAGGGGTTTCACTATGGAACGCGGTGTGATACCGTGCTTTTTGTTGTACTCAAGTTGTATTCTTCTTCTTCTGTTTGTTTCTTCGATCGCTCTTTTCATGGCGTTTGTTATCCTGTCGGCGTACATGATCACCTTTCCATTCACGTTTCTTGCAGTTCTTCCTATTATCTGAATGAGCGTTGTCTCTGAGCGAAGAAATCCTTCTGTGTCGGCATCCATGATGGCAACAAGGGAAACTTCCGGAAGATCCAGGCCTTCCCTCAACAGGTTCACACCAACCACCACGTCCACATCGCCGCGCCTCAGCTTTTTCAACACCTCAACCCTTTCTATTGCATCCAGTTCCGAGTGAAGATACAGAGACTTTATACCCAGTTCTGTGAGATGCTCGCTCAGAAGTTCCGCCGTTTTTTTGGTGAGAACCGTCACGAGGGCTCTTTCTCCCCTCTGTTTCACCTTCACTATTTCGTTTATGAGATCGTCCACCTGTCCTCTGGTCGGACGCACCTCCACCTCCGGGTCAACAAGGCCGGTCGGTCTTATGATCTGTTCAACCACCTGCTCGGAAACGGAAAGTTCAAAATCTCCAGGTGTGGCTGAAACGAATACGATCTGTCCCACCTTCTTCAGGAACTCCTCGAAGGTGAGAGGTCTGTTGTCGTAGGCAGAGGGAAGACGAAAACCATACTCCACCAGGTTCTTCTTTCTGGATCGATCACCGTTGTACATCGCCCTGAGCTGGGGCACTGTGATGTGTGACTCGTCTATGAAGACTACAAAATCATCATCGAAATAATCAAGCAGTGTGTAAGGGGGCTCTCCCGGCTTTCTTCCGTCGAAATGTCTGGAGTAGTTCTCTATGCCGGGGCAGTATCCCATGGTTTCAAGAAGTTCTATATCGTTCAGGGTTCTCTGTTTCAGTCTTTCGTACTCGAGTACTTTTCCCTGTTTCTTGAGTTCGGCAAGTCTTTCTCTGAGTTCTTCTTTTATCGATTCTATGGCTCTTCTCAGCTTTTCTTCGGTCGTTACGAACTCCACAGCGGGATAGATGATGACCTTATCGAGTCTTTCAAGGGTTGTTCGATTGAAGCGATCTATCAGGGAAATCGCGTCTATCTCATCTCCAAAAAATTCAACACGGATACCTTCATCTTGATAAGTGGGATAGATCTCCAGCGTATCACCTCTTATTCTGAAACATCCGGAGAGAGAGACATCTTCGGTTCTCTGGTATCCTATCTTTGCAAGTTTTTCTGCAAGTTCAAAAACATCCAGTCTTTCTCCCACAGAGAGTTTTATGTTCATCCTGTCGAAATCGTTTGGATCCCCTGTGGCGTAAATACACGAGACACTCGCAACGACAATCACGTCCCTTCTGGTTCTGACCGATTTCAGGGTGGACATGCGCATCCTCACAATCACATCGTTTATATCGGCGTTCTTTTCTATGTAGAGATCCTTTGTGGGTATGTAAGCCTCCGGCTGGTAGTAGTCGTAGTAACTGATGAAGAACTCCACTCTGTTTTCGGGAAAGAAGGTTTTGAACTCCTGATACAACTGTGCAGCGAGAGTTTTGTTTGGCGAGATGACGAGGGCAGGTCTGTTCACACGCGCTATCACGTTGGCCATAGTGAAGGTCTTCCCGCTTCCCGTGACACCGAGAAGCGTCTGAAACCTCATTCCTCTGTTCAATCCTTCCACCAGTTTCTCTATTGCCTGAGGCTGGTCACCGGTGGGCTCAAACTCACTCACCAGCTTGAACACAATTTTTTCCTCCTTGAAAACTTTTTAACATCTCAATAATGGTAGAATCTCAGAAGATGGATGAAAACATTTCCACACATTATTATGACTCCGATCAGAGGAGGTGAAGTTTAACAATGGAAAGATTCCCTTACGAAAAGCTTCCAGAAAGCGAACTCAAAGAACTGAAAGAACTTGGAAGACTCTGCCGCGGAGACATCCTGAAGATGACCTACATCGCAAACTCCGGACATCCCGGTGGTTCCATGTCCTCCATCGATCTGTATCTCACCGTTTTCAAATACGCAAAATTGAAACCTGTCGATGATCCCGCAAGGGATAGAATCGTGATCAGCCATGGTCACACTTCTCCGGGCGTTTACGCTGCAATGGCTCGCCTTGGTTTTGTCGATCTTGATGAAGTTCTCACGGGATTCAGACATCCCGCTTCTGTGTTCGAAGGGCACGTGACCCGTGGAGTCGGAATAGTCGACTGGACCACAGGGAACCTCGGTCAGGGTCTTTCGGCCGGTCTTGGATTTGCACTCGCATCCAGGTTCACGGGAAGAGATTACCACGTTTTTGTTCTGATGAGCGATGCTGAACAGGCAAAGGGACAGGTGGCAGAGGCAAGAAGAGTGGCGAAGAAGTACGGTGTCACAAACCTCACCGTGATCATCGACTACAACGATGCCCAGATCAGCGGACGAGCCAGAGACGTCATGCCCGTGAACATAAAGGAGAATTACCTAGCAGACGGCTGGAGAGTCATCGAAATTGACGGTCACGATTACGAACAGATCTACCTTGCCTTGAAAGAAGCAGTTGAAGACGAATTGAATCCGGTTGCCATTCTTGCAAAGACGGTCATGGGAAAGGGCGTCTCCTTCATGGAGAACGAAGTCAAATACCACGGAAAACCTCTGAACAGAGAAGAACTTGAGAGGGCCCTTTTAGAACTCGGCATCGAAAACGACGTGGATGTTTACATAGAAAAGAGAAAGAAACTTCCTGTGGAAAAGCACAGAAAAGTCTATAAAACCTACCCTGTGAAGATCGACACGGGAGATCCCATCACCTACACCGAACCTCTCGACAACAGAGGCGCCTTCGGAAAAGCACTTCTCGATCTGGTGAAAAAGAACGCGGGTAACTCTGATGCCACGCCCATCGTCGCTGTGGACTGCGACCTCAAAGGCTCGGTGAAACTGGACCTTCTGGACAAAGAATTTCCGGAAAGGGTTCTGGAAGTTGGTGTTCAGGAACACAACGCCGCCGCCATGGCAGGAGCACTTTCTGCAGAGGGTGTGATCACATTCTTTGCTGACTTCGGTGTCTTTGGAATCTCCGAGACCTACAACCAGCACAGACTGAACGCCATAAACGGAACGAATCTGAAGGTCGTCGTCACGCACTGTGGTCTCAACGTGGGAGAAGACGGAAAAACTCACCACGGACTCGATTACATTTCCGGCCCCATGAACTGGTACGGTTTCAAGGTGATCGTTCCCGGAGATCCGAACCAGACAGACAGAGCGGTAAGATACGCTGCAAAAGAGTACGGAAACTTCGTGATCGCCATGGGAAGATCAAAACTCCCCATCATTCTGGATGAAAACGGAAAACCCTTCTTCGGAGAGGGTTACGCCTTCGAGTACGGAAAGATCGACGTTGTGAGGGAAGGAAACGACGCTGCGATCGTAACGTACGGATCCACCCTCCATCTGGCGGTAGAAGCAGCCGACGATCTCAGAAAAGAAGGGATCAAAGTTTCTGTGCTGAACGTATCCTGCCCTGTGGATCTTGACATAGAGACACTGAAGATGCTCGATGGAAAGCCCGTTCTTGTGGTGGAGGATCACAACGTCTTCACCGGACTTGGAAGTTATCTTGGAACGGTGCTTCTTGAGAATGGAATCCTGCCGAAAAAATACGTCAGGGTTGGTGTTCCAGAGTTTGCCGTATCCGGAGATTACAAACTGCTCTACAAACTCTACGGTCTGGACAAGGAAGGCATCGTTTCAAGACTCAAAGAAATGCTCTGAAAACATCGCTGTTATGGTAAAATTCTACGAGGGGAGAGAATCCCCTCGTAGATTTTGTTATGGGAGGTGTCTGCATGATCGAAGTAGGTGACCTGAAAAAGGGTATGTTCATCATCTACGACGGTGAGATATACAGGGTACTCGAGGCAAGCAAACACTTCATGGGAAGAGGAAGTGGACTTGTTAGAACAAAACTCAAGAATGTGAAGACAGGTCTTGTGAGGGAAGTGAACTTCCCGAGTGGTGAAAAGGTACCCGAAGCAGAACTTTCTTTCAGAAAAGCCCAGTATCTTTACAGAGATGGAGATCACTATTACTTCATGACCCTGGACGATTACGAACAACACGCTCTCAGCGAAGAGGAAATCGGGGATGCCAAGTATTATCTGGTTGAAAACATGGAGGTAGACCTTGTTTTCCACGAGGGTGTTCCTATAGGTGTTGAACTTCCCACCACCGTTGAATTGACCGTTGTGGAAACAGAGCCTTCCTTCAAAGGTGACACTGTCTCCGGTGGTGGAAAACCTGCTGTACTCGAAACGGGACTGAAAATCACCGTTCCTTACTTCATAGAAACCGGTGATAAAATAAAGGTTGACACAAGAACGGGTGAGTACGTGGGAAGAGCATAAAAAAGGGGGGATTGGCATGGCGGAGGAATACAAGAACATCGAAATATCCGACGGAGTGATAAAAGAGATCGCGATCAGAAGCATTGGAGAATTTCTTGGGGACGTCGGCTCCAGAGTGATGAAGAAAATCAGAAAGAGTCTGGATGTCACAAGAAATCCAGATGACAGCCTCGTCATCGAGTTCAAAATCGATGTCCCTTACGGTGAACCCATTCCTGAATACGTTTCCAAACTCACCGAGAAAGTGAAACACGATATCGAGATGATGACCTCCATGAGGGTAGAGTCCATCAACGTAACCGTGGAGAACGTTTTCGAGAAGGAAGAAGAGATCGAAGAAGAGCCTGAGGAGGGCGAAGAGAAACAGGAATAAACATTCGGGAAAGGAGATCCAGACATGAAAACACCGAGGCGAAGAATGAGGCTTGCTGTCTTCAAAGCTCTTTTTCAACATGAATTCAGGAAAGATGAGGATCTTGAGCAGATACTCGAGGAAATACTGGACAACAGTTACGATGAAAAGGCAAAAAAAGATGCAAGACGCTATATTCGGAATATTAAAGAACACCTTCAAACGATAGACGATCTCATCTCCAGGTACCTTGAACGCTGGACGATAGATCGTCTCTCTGCTGTTGACAGAAACATTCTCAGACTCGGTACCTACGAACTCCTTTACGAGAAGGACATTCCCATAGAGGTTACGATCAACGAAGCCATAGAAATAGCCAAAAGATACGGCACTGAAAACAGCGGAAAATTCGTAAATGGCATACTGGATAGAATTGCAAAAGAGAACGCTCCAAAGGAAAAATTCGAGTTGTGAAGGTGATGAATTTGATTCCGATAAAGAAGATCGCAGAGAGTGTGGGGATAGACGAAAACCATCTTTTTCCGTATGGACGATATATCGCAAAGGTAGACCACAGGCTCCTGAAAGAACTCGAGGGCAGGGAAAACGGAAAGTTGATTCTTGTGACGGCGATCACACCAACACCCGCCGGCGAAGGAAAGACCACTACCAGCATTGGACTTTCCATGGCACTGAACAGGATTGGAAACAAATCTTTTGTGACGCTCCGTGAGCCTTCTCTTGGTCCCACTCTCGGCTTGAAAGGAGGAGCAACTGGAGGCGGAAAGGCAAAGGTTATCCCTTCCAATGAGATAAATCTGCACTTCACCGGCGACATGCACGCTGTGGCAAGCGCCCACAATCTGCTGTCTGCGGTTCTGGATTCTCATATAAAACACGGGAACGAACTTGGGATAGATCCAACGAGGATCTTCTGGAAACGAACCATGGACATGAACGATCGCTCTCTCAGAAAAATCGTGATAGGTCTTGGTGGATCGGCAAACGGTATCCCAAGAGAGGATGGTTTCATCATAACCGCAGCCTCCGAGGTAATGGCGATACTCAGTCTGTCTACAGATTTGAAAGATCTGAAGGATCGTCTTGGAAGAATCGTCGTTGCACTCGATTCTAGAGGAAGGCCTGTGAGAGCCTCCGATCTCGGTGTTCAGGGTGCGATGGCTGTCCTGCTGAAAGATGCAATCAATCCAAATCTTGTTCAGACGACAGAAGGAACCCCTGCCTTCGTCCATGGAGGACCCTTTGCCAACATCGCCCACGGAACAAACTCTGTTCTTGCGACGAAACTTGCCTTGAAACTCAGTGATTACGTGGTGACCGAAGCGGGGTTTGGCGCAGATCTTGGAGCAGAAAAGTTCATCGACTTTGTTTCACGAGTTGGAGATTTCTATCCTAACGCTGCCGTTCTTGTGGCGACGGTTCGAGCGCTGAAGTACCACGGTGGCTCTGACATTGACGATCTTCATGAAGAAGATCTGGAAGCGTTGAAGAAGGGATTTAAAAATTTGAAGGTTCACGTGGAGAACCTGAAGAAATTTGGTCTTTCTGTCGTTGTGGCCCTGAACAGGTTCGAAACCGACACAGAAAAGGAGATCTCTTTTGTGATGAATGAATGCGAAAAACTCGGAGTAAAAGCAGCGGTCAGTGAGGTCTTCACAAAGGGAAGTGAGGGTGGGGAAGATCTTGCAAAAGCGGTGACCGAAGCCATCAAAGATTCATCTCCTCACTTTCTCTACGAGTGGGAAGACCCTGTTGAAAAGAAAGTGGAGATCCTTGCAAGGGAGATCTACAGGGCAAAGGATGTTGAGTACACAGATGAGGCCCGAAAGGCTTTGAAGTTCATTAAAAAGAACGGTTTTGATCATCTCCCTGTGATCGTGGCCAAAACTCCGAAGTCTCTCTCCCACGATCCAAAACTTCGGGGAGCACCTGAGGGTTACACCTTCGTTGTTCGGGACGCTTACGTCTCGGCAGGAGCTGGTTTTGTTGTTGTTCTGGCAGGAGACATAAATCTCATGCCGGGTCTTCCAAAAAAACCCAACGCCCTGAACATGGACGTAGATGAAGATGGCAACATCACAGGAGTCTCTTGAAGGGGGATCGATTGTGTGGATAGACTGTAAATCCATAGCGAAGTCCATCGAAGAAGACGTCAGAAAGAGAGTGGATCTGCTTTCCTTCACTCCAAAACTCGTCAGCGTGGTGGGAACGGATGATCCTTCCACTGCTTCGTATCTCAGATCTCAGAAAAAAAAGGCAGAAAAACTGGGAATAGATTTTGAAATAATCAAAACGTCTCCGGGAGATTTTCTTTCCACCCTGGAGAAACTCGCTGAAGACAAAAATGTGAACGGTGTCTTCGTTGCAAGACCCCTGCCAGAGGGACTGGATGAAAAACGGGTGTTCTCTGCCGTGCCCGTTGAAAAGGACGTTGAAGGTGTCAATCCTGAAAACCTTGGATTTTTGCTCTATGGAGAAGAGACCTTCCCACCGTGTACCGCAGAGGCCGTTGTGAAAGTCCTAGAGAGTGTCACTGAGATTTCAGGAAAGAAAGTTACGATCGTTGGAAGAAGTGTTACCGTGGGAAAACCTCTTGCGATTATGCTTCTGAAGAAGGGAAGAGACGCCACCGTCACCGTTTGCCATTCCAGAACGCAGAATCTTGGGGAAATCACAAGGGCCAGTGATATCGTCGTCGTTGCCGTCGGAAAGGCCCATTTCCTGAAAAGAGACATGGTGAAGGAAGGAGCCATCGTGATAGATGTTGGGATCAACTACGTGGATGGAAAATGGTGTGGAGATGTGGACTCTGCCGTTGAGGAGATAGCACAGGTTACACCCGTTCCCGGTGGTGTGGGTCAGATCACAACCGCTCTTTTGTTTGAACACGTGGTGAGAGCGGCGGAGCGTCAGAAAGCATGAGAGAGATCGTCTACACCGTCACGGAGATAAGCGAGTATATAAAAAAGCTGCTTGAAGAGGATCCTTATCTCGTCAACGTGAGTGTATACGGTGAAATCACCAATGTGCGCCCTAGAAAGGGCCACATTTTTTTCTCGCTGGTCGATGAAAACGCAAAACTGGATTGTGTCCTGTTCGGTGGGGACAACATGGGAATCCGTCTTCAAGAAGGAAAGATGGCTCTCGTCGATGGCAGCATAAGTGTTTACACACCACACGGAACGTACAGGTTCGTCTGTTCGAACATAAGGTATCTCGACCACATCGGAACTTATCAGATGAAGTTCGAGACGACCCTGAAAAAACTACTCGAAGAGGGCCTTCTGTATCGTCCCAAAAGACCCCTTCCCAGATTTCCAAGGAGAATCGGTGTCATCACCTCCAGAAGCTCAGCGGCATTCCACGATGTGATAAGAACGGCAAAGGAGCGAAAATCCCCCGTTGAGATATACCTCTTCCACACTTCCGTTCAGGGAGATTCTGCGAAGAAAGAGTTGATAGAAGCCTTGAGGAAAGCAAACGAGTACGATCTGGACCTTGTTCTGATAGTCAGAGGCGGTGGATCCAGGGAAGATCTGTGGGTGTTCAACGAAGAGGAAGTGGTGCGAGAGATCCTGAAAATGAAACATCCTGTCGTGACGGGAATAGGACACGAGATAGATCGTGTCATAGCGGATTTTGTGGCAGATGTATCCATGCACACACCAACAGGAGCAGCCGAATACGTCCTTCCCGATCTCAGAGACGTCCATGAAGAACTGAAAAATCTCTATGAGAGAATGAAAGATGCCGTGCTGGAGAAGATAACACGTGAGGAAGAAAGACTGAACAGACTATTTCATTACATCAAAGCGGCAGCGAAAAGAAAGTATGAAATAAACAAATTGACAGCCATCAGGGTCAAAGAAATGGCTGGAAAACTCAGGAGTCTGGTGTTGAATTCTGTGAGAAGAAAACAGGAAAGGGTGGAACATCTCTTCAGAGTCCTTGAGAGTCTGAAACCAACAAGGTTTCTCGACAAAGGATTTGTTCTGGTGAAAAAGGAAGGCAAAATCGTGAAAGAGGCTGCCTCTTTGAACTCAGGAGACATCGTGTTTCTTATCTTCAGAGATGGTGAAAAGAAGGCGAGGGTGATCTAGGTGGACTTCGAAGAAATGATGAAGGAACTGGAAGAGATCGTCAACAGACTCGAAAGCGAAGACCTGTCTCTTGAAGAGTCCATTGAACTCTTTCAAAGAGGTGTGGAACTCTACAAAAAGTGCAGGGAGATCCTTCAGAAAGAACAGTTGAAAATCATCGATGTTCTGAAAGAACTGGAAGGTGATGAAGATGATGCTGGACGAAATCAGGAAGATGAGTCATGAAGAACTGAAAAGTCTCGCTGAGGAGATAAGACAGAGGATCGTAGAGGTGGTTTTGAAGAACGGGGGGCACCTTGCTTCCAATCTGGGGACGGTGGAACTCACACTCGCTCTGTACCGCGTCTTCGATCCCAGAGAAGACGCTGTGATCTGGGACACGGGGCATCAAACGTACACCCACAAAATACTGACGGGACGAGACGAACAGTTTCACACCATAAGAACTTTCGGTGGCCTGAGCGGTTTCGTCACAAGAAGAGAGTCACCACTGGACTGGTTCGGTACAGGACATGCTGGTACCTCCATAGCGGCTGCCCTTGGTTTTGAAAAGGCCTTCGAATTTCTCAAAGAGAAAAGACACGTGGTTGTCGTGATAGGAGACGGTGCTCTCACATCTGGTATGGCGCTCGAGGCGCTGAACCAGCTCAAAAATCTCAACTCGAAAATCAAGATAATCCTCAACGACAACGGAATGTCCATCTCACAGAACGTGGGAGGGCTTGCATACCATCTTTCCAGACTCAGGACAAACCCCATATACCTGAAGGGAAAAAAAGCCCTGAAGAAGGTGCTCGAAAAAACCGAGATAGGCTTCGAGTTGGAAGAAGAGATGAGATACTTGAGAGACGGGTTGAAGGGATTGATACAGGGAACCAACTTCTTTGAAGCACTAGGTCTGAAGTACTTCGGGCCCTTCGACGGTCACGACGTAGAACTCCTCGAAAGGGTTCTGAAGAGAGTGAAAGAATACGATTATCCGTCGGTCGTTCACGTTGTGACGAGAAAGGGCAGAGGGTTCAAAGCAGCAGAAGAGGATCCCACAACGTACCACAGCGCCTCACCCGTTGGAAAACCAAAAAGGCTATCCTACAGTGAACTTCTGGGATACACCCTCTCTAAGATTGCAGAATCCGACGAAAAGATCGTTGCCATAACAGCGGCCATGGCGGATGGTACAGGACTTTCCATTTTTCAGAAGAATCACCCCGAGCGCTTCTTCGATCTGGGAATCACAGAGCAGTCGTGTGTCACTTTTGGTGCGGCGCTGGGACTTCAGGGGATGAAACCGGTTGTTGCAATCTACTCCACGTTCCTTCAGAGGGCCTTCGATCAGATTGTTCATGATGTGGCCCTTCAGAATGCTCCGGTTCTCTTCGCGATAGATCGCTCTGGAGTTGTTGGGGAAGATGGGCCCACACACCACGGTCTTTTCGATATCAACTATCTTCTCCCAATTCCGAACATGAAGATAGTATCTCCATCTTCTCCTCAAGAATTCGTGAACGTTTTATACACCGTTTTGGCCAATCTTGATGGTCCTGTTGCTGTTCGCTATCCTAAGGAATCCTTCGAGGCAGATCTCAACTCACTCTTTGAGAACATGAGAGAGATAGACCTTGGCTGGAAAGTGGTCAGAGAAGGAAAAGACGCGGCGGTGATCGTCACCGGAACTCTTCTAAAAGAAGTGCTCAGGATCCCTCTGGATGTCACGGTGATAAACGCTCTCACCGTGAAACCTCTGGATACACATGTTCTGAGAGAGGTTGCACAGAACCACAGGCTCATATTCACCGTCGAAGAAGCCATGAAGATAGGGGGATTCGGCTCCTACGTTGCTCAAAAGCTCTGGGAGATGGGATGGAAGGGACGTGTGGTGAACATCGGGGTGAACGATCACTTCGTAACCCACGGAAGCAGAAAGGAACTCCTGGAAATGCTGGGACTTGATTCAAAAGGGCTTTCAAAAACTATGCTAACATATATTAAGGTCAGAAGCGAGGAGGGGAAAGCATGAAGATCATGCTTGAACATGGAGAACTCGAAATAACGGTGGAGGCATTGAAGAAGATCGTGTATCTTGCAACGGTTGAAAGCTACGGGACGGTCGGAATCGGAGAATCGCGTTCATTCTTTGAGAGGATCTTCGGAGGGGACAAAGGCATCAAGATTGAAGAACTCGAAGACTCTTCTCTGAACGTCGACGTGTACATAGAAGTTGAGTACGGAGTAAACATAAAAGAAGTTGCCAGAAACATCGCCGATAACGTGGCACACAAACTCAAGACACTGGCCGGTTGTGAGAATCTGAACATAACCGTTCATGTGGTAGGCATCAAATGAAACGGAGGTAGAGATCTTGAAAAAGATCACCGGAAGGTTTTTGAAAACCATCATAAAGAAAGCAACGGAAAACCTTCTAAAACACAAAGATGAAATCAACGCCCTGAACGTTTTCCCTGTTCCGGATGGAGACACGGGCTCCAACATGTGTTCGACGATGCTGGAAGCGTGCAAGTACATAGACAATCTCAAAAGTGATGACCTCTCAGAAGTGTGGAAGGCAATCAAGGAAGGAGCACTGATGGGGGCGCGTGGGAACTCCGGTGTCATACTCTCTCAAATATTGAGAGGACTGGCAGACGCCTCTCCGGAGAACTACATCACTCCAGGAGATTTTATCAAGATGATATCGAACGCAAGGAAAGTCGCGTACAGTGCCGTTATGAGACCCGTTGAAGGTACCATGCTGACGGTGGTGAGGGAACTCGACGAGAAACTGAAGGGTCGTTCCTTTGAAACGTTCGAAGAGTTGTTCGACCAGATCGTGGAGATGATAAAGGATACGGTGAACAGGACTCCCAGCATGCTCTCCAAACTAAGAGAAGCAGGAGTTGTGGATGCGGGAGCAAAGGGGCTTTACTATCTGTTCGAAGGAATGAGGGATGCGATCAAAGGAGATATAGAAGTGAACCTCGAGCAGGTGGAACAGGCCTCAGTGGAAGATCTCAAGAGGATGGCCCTGGAAGAGATAACGAACCAGTACTGCACGGAGGTGGCCGTTCGAAGAAAGCGTGTCTTCGAAAAGTCAGAACTGGAATCCTTCTTGAACGAGATAGGAGATTCCGTTGTTCTTGTAGAGCAGGACGATATCTTCAGACTGCACGTTCATACTAATCATCCGGGTCAGGTGCTTGAGAAGGTACTGGATTTCGGCGAAATAATTAAAGTAAAAGTGGACAACATGAAACTTCAGCACGAACACATCATATCCGCCCAGGTCGAAAAGGAAATAGGTGTGGTTGCTGTCTCTCCCGGGAAGGGAATTTCAGAGATCCTGAAAAGTCTGGGTGTTGACGAAATAGTCCCTGGTGGCCAGACGATGAATCCCAGCTTTGCCGATCTTAAGGCAGCGGTGGACAAAACACACGCGAAGGTGGTCTTTCTCTTTCCAAACAACGCCAACGTTCTTCTCACAGCAAAACAGGTGGCGGAATCGGTGGACGACAAAAGGGTTATCGTCGTTCAGACGTCACACGTTCAGGAGTGTGTTGCCGCGATGGTGGAATACGACCCTGACGAGGATCCTGAAGAACTAAAAAGAAGGTTCGAAGAGGCGATCAACCAGTGTGTTCCCATTTCCATCACAAGGGCGGTCAGAGACTCCAGATACGGAAAAAGGCGTATAAGGAAAGGTGAGTACCTCGTCTTTGTGAGAAAAGAACTTTTAGCGCACGGATTCAACCTCGTGAAGGCATTGAAGGACGTTCTGGAAAAGGAGAACGCAAGAGAAAAAGAGATCCTCACCGTTTTTCTTGGTGACAATTATCGAAAGGCAGAACTCGAGAAGATACAGAACCTCATAGGAGAGGAATTCCCGAACCTCGATCTTGAAATCCACGAGGGTGGACAACCCCATTATCCGTTCTTGATGCTTTTGCAATGAGGGGTGAAAACATAAAGGCAATTGTTTATCTTCCGCTCGATCCGGATAAAGCGAAACAGAACAATCTTCCAGTGAAACTTCCCGTTCTTGCAGAAGACCTTCCCAGAATAGTGGAAGAAGATCGTATCCCTCTCGATGTTGTCCTGAGAGGGCTAGAAGCACAGTACGAAGTATCAAAGGATGAGTATTACAGGTCCTACTACGTCTTCTTCCTCTACGAAAAGTTCAAGGAGCTTCTTCGCGAGCAAAGGTTCGACGAGGCAGAAAAGATCCTGGAAAAAGCGAGGGAAGTCCAATACGATTATCGCTACCACTTCTACAGAGGGCTCCTTCTCAAGCACAGGGGAAATCTTGGCGAAGCCGAGGTTGAAATGCGAATAGCAACATCCATGAAGGAAGACTTCGCGCCGGCTTATTTTGAACTCGCGAACATACTGAAAGAAAAGGGTGAAATAGAGGACAGTCTTCTCTTCTACGAAAAGGCCCATGAAACCAACAGAGATTTTCTGCTTCCGCTCCTGAAGAAAGGAGATCTTCTTCTCGAAGAAGGAAGATTCGAAGAAGCCCTTGAAGAGTACAAAAGAATCCTTGAGAAGGATCCAAACTTCACAGAGGTTTATGAAAGACTCGGGGTCATCTACAATCAACTTCAGCGTTTCAAAGAGGCAGAAAAATTCTTCAGAAAAGCGCTGGAAGCAGAACGAAAGGATCATGTGGAGTTCAACCTCTCCTACACCTTGATAAAACTCGGCAGGTTGTTCGAGGCACTGGGCATTCTGAAAAGACTCTACGAGAAGACACCCGACGATCCCATGCTGGCAAACGAGTACGGACTTCTTCTCAAAACACTCGGCCTGTACGAAGAGGCCCTCGAGGTGTTTGAAGAAGCTTACAGCCGGCACAGAGACGAAGAAATCGTGAAATACAACTACGCTACGATTCTTCTTCACTTCGACAGGGAAAAGGCTATCTCTGTCCTGTCGGAGATCACAGGAGAACTCAAAGAAAGGGCAGAACACATGATTGCTCTTGCAGAGAGCAAGGTGAAAATACCAACCTTTGAAGAATTCGAGTGGTTGAGGGATTATTTCGATGAAGAGGGCGTCATCGATGTGGTTTCCCTGGCGGAGGATCTGGCCTCTTCAAACGAAGAAGTCCAGAAGAGGATCGATGCACTCAGAGAAGGACAGTTTCCGTTTTACGATACGACGATCGACACATCAGAAATGATCGAAACCATGATGGGCATCATCTTCGAATCGCCTGACATATTCAAAATGGAAGAAAATGTCGTGAAGTTCACTTCGGCTTTCTTTGGCAGTTCCATCATGATCGCTTCGAGTCTTGTTCTTGTTCGAATCGTGCAGCATCTTCTGGTGTTCAAGGATCTGCTCATGGACGATCTTTTGAGAGAGATTGTGGCAGAAACTCAGGATATAAACTGGCGATTTGCTCTGAGAATAGCCAGGTTCAGGCACGCGGACAAATTCGATTTCGAGAAGCTCTCCGATCTCGTTGTGGCACTTCTGCAATCTCTGGAGCAGGGTGTTCCCGTTGCCGACGATGACAGACTGAAATACGTGATGGAAAAACTACGCATAAAGGAGGGATGACGATGCTTGATAAACAGAAGTTCGTCTCAAAACTTGTAACAACAAACGATACGAAGATAGTCCTGCTTGTGATGGACGGGCTTGGAGACATTCCGGTGAACGGCAAGACTCCCCTTCAGGCAGCCAGCACACCGAATCTCGACAGCCTGGCAAAAGAGAGCGACCTTGGCCAGACCGTTCCAGTCCTTCCCGGCATCACTCCAGGAAGCGGTCCTGGACACCTTTCACTTTTTGGATACGACCCCATAAAGTATCAGATAGGAAGAGGCATCCTTGAGGCGCTGGGTATAGGTGTTGAAGTTGGTGAAAAAGATGTTGTTGCCAGAGCAAACTTTGCAACCTGGGACGGGAACGTGGTGCTCGACAGAAGGGCAGGAAGGCCTGCCACGGAAGAATCTGCGAAGGTGGTTCAACTTCTTTCAGAAAAGATCAAGAAGATCGAGGACGTGGAAATCACGTTCTATCCCGGTAAAGAACACAGGTTCGTGGTGAAGTTCACCGGTGAAGGTCTTGGCGACAGAGTAACGGACGCAGATCCCCAGAAAGAAGGGCATCCGATGGTCTGGGCAGAAGGGCTGGATGAACCTTCGAAGAAGACGGCAAGGATCGCCAACGAGTTGATCAGGAAAATAGCAGAGGTTCTGAAGGACAACCCGAAGATAAACTTTGCCCTCATCAGAGGATTTTCCAAATATCCTGATCTTCCCAAATTCCCGGAGATCTACAAGTTGAGGGCTGGAGCCATCGCAACCTATCCGATGTACAGGGGCCTTGCGAAACTTGTGGGAATGGAGATAATCGAAACGGGACAAACCGTCGAAGATGAAATCAACACTCTGAAAGAAAAATGGAACGATTTCGATTTCTTCTACGTTCACGTGAAGAAAACGGACTCTTACGGTGAAGACGGAAAGTTCGATGAAAAGGTGAAGGTGATAGAGGAAGTTGACAGAGTGATACCGGAGATCCTCGCATTGAAACCGGACGTTCTTGTGATCACAGGAGATCATTCCACGCCCGTTCCACTGAAGGCCCACAGCTGGCATCCCGTTCCTCTTCTCATCTGGTCCAGGTACACGAGAAGAGGTTTGTCTCAGGCCTTCAACGAATTCGAGTGCGCAAGAGGTACCCTTGGAACGATACACGCCAGCGACGTCATGACGCTTGCTCTTGCGTACGCTGGAAGGCTGGAAAAGTTCGGAGCATGATATTGATCTTCTTTTCTCTGTGTCTGGGGGCGCTTCTGGGCGCCCTCTTTCGTTTTCCCTGGTATGTGTTCTTTCCCGCTGCAATTCCACTCTGGAGAAAAAACAAAGAAATTTCAATTGCTGTGCTCTTCATCCTTTCTGGTGCCTTCTTGTACTCACTTGGAACACTTCCACCTGGAAACTACGAACTTGTAGGACTTGTGGAAGGATCCCGTGTGACACGTGTGAAGGTATTTCAGGGAGAGTGGAAAAAGGTCCGCCCTATCAGGATAAGAACCTCAAAAGATGGGTTCATCTACGCGGTAGGGTACTACGACGGCAGCATCTTTCATCCATCCTACTTGAAAGAACTGGAGAAACCTTCTCTGAGAAGACTGAGAGAAGAGTTTTCAAAAGAAGTGCGGGGAACAGCCTTTTCTCTTCTCTTTGGAGAGAAAGATAACGCCGTGTACAGAAGTGGACTTGGTCACTTTTTTGCCGTTTCAGGTCTTCATGTGGGAATTGCCTTTTCTCTTTACACAACGCTCATTTCTTTTTTCACATGGAGGCGGATGTATCAAGAGCTTGTGGCTCTCCTTCTTCTAATTCCCTACGTGCTTTCCGTGAACACCCCCTCTGTTTTGAGGGCCTATCTGACCATACTGCTCTGGAAAGTTCTCAGGACACTTGGTTTCAAAACAACTCCCTCTTATATAACGGCAACGGTGGGGTCTTTGATGATCGTTCTTGACCCCACCGTTCTTTTCACTCCCTCTTTTCTTCTGTCCTTTTTCGTGACACTGAGTATCCTGAACTCGAAGAACATTTTTGAACTCGTCGTGAAAGCCTACCTTGCTTCCCTTCCATTCCTCTGTCTTTTCTTCGGTGAAACGAACGTTTCGGCACTCCTTTTTTCTATTCCGATGTCTTTTGCCGTGATACCTGTTACGTGGGTTTCTCATCTTTCCTTCCTTCTTTTTCTGCTGGGCCTGAAGACTCCATCGATGGTAGCAGCAGACGTAGCAAACATCGTATCGTTTCCTGTGGATGTACTCGTAAGACTTTCGAACATGATGCCCATCATCCCTCTTCCGAAATTTCTGTTCTTTGTCCTGATTCCGGTGCCTTTGATTCTTCTTTTTGACATTCGGGGCATAATCCGTAGAACTTCAGGTCGTGCCATTTTATGACGTACCCCGTCTTTTCTGAAATGTCCGACACGATCTTTTTGACCTGTTCTGAGTTGATCTCGACTATTTTTCCGCATTTCTGACAAATCACATGCTGATGCGATTCGCGTGTGCTTCGATCTATCAGCTCGTATCTGTACAGTCCTTCTCCGAAGTTTAACTTTCTCAAGAACCCAAGTTCGACCAGAAGTTCCACCGCTCTGTAAACTGTGGCTTTGCTTACTCTGACGTTTCTGTTCAAAAGTTCCCGATAGACTTCATCCACACCCAGATGCCTTCCTTTGGATTCAAGAAAGATCTTGAGGATCATTTCCCTCTGAGCGGTGATTCTGTATTTCCTTTTTTTCAATTCATTTCTCAGTTCTTCGTACATCGAGGCACCTCCTTTTCTGCTTCATAGGTTCATAATGGGTTTGATATCTATCTTCCATCCTGTGAGTTTTGCTGCGAGCCTGGCGTTCTGGCCACCTTTTCCTATGGCAAGAGAGAGCTGCGTTGGCGGTACAAGTACACGCGCCGCTCTGTTTTCTTTGTCGAGTATCTCCACTTCTATGACGGTGGCAGGGGCCAGGGCGTTCGCTATGAGCTGTTTTGGATCGTCTGACCATTTCAAAACGTCCAGTTTTTCACCTTTGAGTTCTCTGAGTATGGCTGCGATCCTGGAGCCACCCTCACCTATGCACGCACCTATCGGATCGACATTTGGATTGTTGGATGTCACAGCCACTTTCGTTCTCACACCAGGTTCTCTGGCGATGGCTTTTATTTCCACGATGCCATTTTCTATCTCCGGAATTTCCAGTTTCATGAGTCCGATGACGAACTCAGGCACCCTTCTGCTTACAAGAATCTTTGGGCCTTTTGTCGTTTTCACTACGTCGATGATATAGACCTTCACCAGGTCTCCCGGCTTTATTTCCTCACCGGGGATCCATTCTTTCTTTGGAAGCCTGGTTTCTAGTTTTCCAATTCGGATGTCTGCCCAATCGCTCGTAACTCTTATCACCTCAGCGGTTGTAACCGTTCCTTTGAGTTCTGAGTACTTTTCGAACTGTTTTTCCTTCTCCAGTTCTCTAATCCTCTGAATGAGCACCTGTTTTGCGGTTTGGGCTGCGATTCTTCCGAAGTTTTTAACATCAAGTTCTTTTTTGATGATCGAACCTATCTCTGCTGTTGGGTCGAGTTTCTTTGCCTCTTCCAGAGAGATCTGAGTGGTGGAATCCTCCACATTTTCCACCACTTCGAGCAACTGATACACCTTTATGTTTCCGGTGTTTCGGTCTATCACCACTTCGACATTTTTTGAACTTCCAAAATTCTTCCTGTAGGCGCTCACCAGAGCCTTTTCCAGAATGGGAATAACCTCTTCTTTGGATATTCCTTTCTCCTCCTCAAGCTGATCCAGAGCCTCGAGCAAGCCTATGTTCATGGGAACACCTCCTTAAAATTCTATTTCCAGATTTGCCTTCCTCACATCTTCGATGTCTATCTCGTGTTTTCCTTTCTCATCGGAGATGGTTACTATTCCATCGACGAAGGATTCGATTCTTCCTATGAACGTTTTTCCATCTTTTGTGATGATTTTCGCAAGTTTCCCGGTGAATCTTTGATAATCCTTCGGACCCCTCAAGGGTCTGTCGAGTCCAGGAGACGACACTTCGAGAGTGTACGAATGCTCTATGAGATCTTCTCTATCCAGAAACCTCTCCAGTTCTCTGGAAAAGAGTTCGCAGTCTCTCACACTCACGTATCCCACCGGGTTGTCTATAACGACCCTGAGGACCCAGCCTCTGCTTTCTCTTCTGTACTGTATGTCGAAGATTTCCAGGCCTTGCTTTTCAGCAATTCTTTCCGCTTCTTTTCTAACCTTTTCTACAATCATCTCTTCGAACATACTATCAACCACCCCCTAGTGAACGAAAAACCGGGACACGAAGTCCCGGCCTTTCTCTGGCGGAGAGGGTGGGATTTGAACCCACGGGTGGCTTTTGGCCACCACACGCTCTCCAGGCGTGCGCCTTAGACCCCTCGGCCACCTCTCCTCTCCGTACCAAGAAAGTATTATACACTTGTTTTTTCAATAATTCAAGAGGAGCGTGTTTGTTTTTTTAATTTCATGCATTTGAAAGGAGAACCGAACAGAAAGATTGAAAAATTTCTATACTTTGTTTCCATACCTCTAAGGAAGTATTGAAACCTTTATCAGATGATCAAAAGGCTTGAAAAGGAGGATGGTTTCCATACCTCTAAGGAAGTATTGAAACAGTCCAGAGCCAGAGCCATCCACGTTCTGGAGTTTTGGTTTCCATACCTCTAAGGAAGTATTGAAACCCGCATAGTCCAGGTCAGAAAACGGCCCTCCGATGGGTTTCCATACCTCAAAGGAAGTATTGAAACCCGTTGGATTTCAAAGAAATTATACCACAAAGCATATCAAAAAGCAAGAGTATATGAGGACATACAGAAGGTGTTTCATCACAGGTGATTCTAACACACAGAAAGACCCAGTCAAGTACTGTTTGGAAAAATGGAATAAGGGAGCCTAGGTCAGGCTATTTCGGTGTGTTTTATGGGAAAATCAACTAGTTCCTGTTTTCACAAGTTTGTTTAAAAAGGTACTCCTTAAAAGGTTAGAGGCTAAGTATGTGGTTTCTTTATTTGTGCCAGATACATGAACACAGATGAAGACATATTCTCATATCCTATTTCATATTCTCGCTCACTATTCCATTTTCCATGCATACATCACCTCTCTCAAACCCGCATGAATTTTTTCGTTACCGGTAATTGCATACTCCACATCCTTCTTCTCATGCCCGTTACAATCACCACCCGCTTTGTGAATAAATGGAACTTACCGTGGTTTAGTGAATAAAAAATAGTTGCTAGCATCTTATATATTTCCTTCTAAGTTTCCATAGAGTTCAATGTTAACCTTCTCTTAATTGTTCCCGTTTCAAAACACTGGTACAATAGATCTAAAATGAATAAGACCCGACGGAGGAGCGCCCGAGATGAGTAGGCTGTCCCTTCAGGGGAGGAATCGGGGGCAGCTGAAAGGCGAGGGCGCCGAAGGGTATAGGGTTCCTCCCGCCCTATACGCCTGGGGGTATGGGGAACACCCATGCCACTGTCACGGAGGTCTCTCCGTGGAGAGCCGATCGGGTCTGGAATCGAAAGAATGATTTCAGACCTGATTTGGCGTCTCTTCGGGGAGCGAAGAGACGCTTTTTTTATTAAGACCAGGGAGGGAAGAAGATGAAAGTAGGAGTGGTAGGTGCTACAGGAGAAGTTGGACGAGCGATGGTAAAGGTTCTTGAGGAGTTCAACGTTCCGGTTACAGAACTCAGGCTGTTTGCCTCCGAAAGATCCGTGGGAAAAGAGATTGAGTTCAGAGGAGAAAAGGTAAAAGTGGAACTCCTCACAGAGGAAGCGATGAAGTGGGATTGCGATTACTTCCTGTTTTCGGCGGGTGCAAGTGTTTCACGGAAATTTGCACCCATAGCCGCTGAAAACGGAGTCACGGTGATCGACAACTCTTCTGCTTTCAGAATGGAAAAGGACATACCCCTCGTTGTTCCCGAGGTGAACGCTCATCTGCTCAAGGGGTACACAGGCATAATAGCAAATCCCAACTGTTCCACGATACAGATGATCCTGTCCATATACAAGTTGCACGAAGTTTATGGAATAGAAGAGATCTTTGTGGCAACATACCAGTCCGTTTCAGGAGCAGGTCACAAGGGTATCGAAGAACTTCTATCCCAGGAAAGAGGAGAGAATGTTGTCAGAGTGTTTCCAAAGCCAATTCACAGAAATGTCATTCCCCTCATAGGGGATGTTCAGGACAATCTCTTTACACAGGAAGAGATGAAGATGATAAACGAAACAAGGAAGATCCTCAACGATTACTCGATAAGGGTTTATCCAACAACCGTGAGGGTTCCTGTTCTTTACGGCCACTCCGAAGCAGTTATGGTGAGATTGAAGAGGCCGTTTGAGTCACTGGAGAAGGTGAAAGAGATCATAGCATCGGGAGAAGATGTTGTTGTGACGGATGATCTGGTGACAGCCGTTGACGTTGCCGGAAAGAACGAAACGTACGTCTGCAGGCTGAGAAAGGGGGACGAGCGTTCCATCCTGTTCTGGAACGTGGCGGACAACATCCGTGTGGGTGCCGTAACCAATGCGGTGAGAATCTTGCTGAAGCACGCAAAGATGAACGGAAGGATGTGAAAAAGTGGTCTGCTATTCTGCGAACGGAAACACTTTCCTGATGGTAGACAATACCGAAAAAAAGATCTCCGAGAACGAAAAGCCCGATTTTGTGCGAAATCATGTTGGTGATCTGGATGGTGTGATATTCGTAGAAAAAGTGGGCGAGAAGTTCTTCATGGATTATTACAATCGTGATGGAAGCATGGCAACCTTCTGTGGAAACGGTGCCCGTGCTTTTTCGCAGTATCTGATAGACAGAGGATGGGTGAAACAGAGAAAATTCACCTTTCTTTCAAGAGCGGGGGAAATAAAGGTTTTCCTGGACGATGGAATCTGGGTGAGGATGCCTGCTGTTTCAGAAGTGAAAGAACTCGAAGTGGACGGTTACAGGGGACATTTTGTGGTGGTGGGGGTTCCCCATTTCATTCTTGAAGTGAAGAACGTGGATGAAGTGGATGTGGAGAAACTCGGAAGGCTCTTGAGACACAAAACCAATGCCAACGTCGACTTTTATGAGGTTGCCCAGGGCTTTCTGAAGGTAAGAACGTACGAACGTGGTGTGGAGAGGGAAACGAAAGCCTGTGGAACTGGTGTAACTGCTGTTTTCTTCGTGCACCACAGCAGAACAGGTTCTAAGGAGATGAAAGTTCTGGTACCCGGGGGAACGCTTTTCCTCAGAGAAGAGAATGGGGAAATCTATTTGAAGGGGGATGTGAGAAGATGTTCAGAGGAGTAGGAACTGCGATCGTCACACCTTTCAAAAACGGAGAACTCGATCTGGAGGCTTACGAGAGACTGGTCAGGTATCAACTTGATGGTGGCGTGAGTGCGCTGATCGTTCTTGGAACGACAGGAGAAGCTCCCACGGTGAACGATGACGAGAGGGAAAGACTTGTCTCAAAAACTCTCGAAATCGTTGATGGAAAGATTCCCGTGATTGTGGGTGCCGGGACGAACTCCACGGAAAAAACCCTGAAACTTGTCAAACAGGCAGAAAAACTTGGAGCCGACGGTGTGCTCATAGTCACTCCCTACTACAACAAACCCACTCAGGAAGGGCTCTACCAGCACTACAAATACATTTCAGAAAGAACAGACCTGAAGATCATCGTCTACAACGTTCCGGGAAGAACAGGGGTGAACGTTCTTCCGGAAACCGCTGCAAGGATAGCATCCGATCTCAAGAACGTTGTCGGAATAAAAGAGGCCAATGGAGATATCGACCAGATAGACAGAACAGTCACCCTTACCAAGAGCGCAAGAAGTGATTTCATGGTCTGGTCTGGAAACGACGACAGAACGTTCTATTTGCTGTGTGCAGGTGGAGACGGTGTGATCTCTGTGGTGTCCAACGTGGCACCGAAACAGATGTCTGACCTTTGTGCCGAGTTCTTCAGCGGAAATATCGAAAAAGCAAGGGAGATCCACAGAAAACTCAGACCACTCATGAAGGCCCTCTTTGTGGAGACGAACCCAATACCTGTAAAGGCTGCTCTTTCTCTCATGGGTTATGTGGAAAACGAGTTGAGATTGCCTCTTGTTCCCGCAAGTGAAAAGACTGTGGAGCTCCTCAAGGGAGTTCTCAGGGAGAGTGGTCTGTTATGAAGTATGGAATCGTGGGGTACTCCGGGCGTATGGGACAGGAGATTCAAAAGGTATTCTCCGAAAAGGGACACGAACTCGTCTTAAAGGTGGATGTGAACGGCAAAGAGATAAAAGACTCACCCGACGTGATCGTGGACTTTTCCTCGGCGGATGCTTTACCAGAAACCGTTGATCTGTGCAGAAAATACAAATCTGCCCTTGTTCTGGGGACCACTGCCTTGAAGGAAGAACATTTCGAGATGCTGAGAGAACTTTCAAAAGAAGTTCCCGTCGTTCAGTCTTACAATTTCTCCATAGGGATAAACGTTCTGAAAAGGTTCCTTTCGGAACTTTCGAAGGTTCTTTCAGACTGGGACGTGGAGATCGTGGAGGCGCACCATCGTTTCAAGAAGGACGCCCCCTCCGGAACTGCAATCCTTCTGAAAAATGCCCTGGGAAAGGAAGTTCCCATTCACTCTTTGAGGATCGGTGGAATACCCGGTGATCATGTGATCGTGTTTGGAAACGTGGGTGAAACGATAGAGATAAAGCACAGGGCGATCTCCCGAACGGTCTTCGCCATAGGAGCATTGAAAGCCGCTGAATTTCTCGTTGGAAGAGAACCTGGTTTTTACAGTTTCGAAGAGATCGTGTTTGGAGGTGAATGAAGTGGATGCAAGAGAGATCATAGAGATGATAGCAAAGTCAAAAAAGAAAACTCCCATTGTCGCTTACATAAAGGGAAAACTCGATGGGATAGATTTCTCTAAATTCAAGTTTTTCGGTAACGATCAGTTTGGAGTTCTTTTTGGAGAGTACGAGGACTTCAGAGAGTTACTCGAAAAGTATGGTGAAAAGATAGAAGACTACCATCTGGAAGTGAAGGCAAGAAACTCCGCCCTTCCTCTTGCAGACATCACCAAGTACAGGGCTCGAATCGAACCGGGTGCGATCATAAGGGATATGGTGGAAATCGGTGAAGGTGCCGTGATCATGATGGGAGCAGTGATAAACGTTGGAGCGGTGATTGGTGAGGGAACAATGATAGACATGAACGCTGTCGTGGGTGGAAGGGCCATCATAGGAAAGAAATGTCACATTGGAGCGGGTGCGGTTATCGCCGGTGTTATAGAACCTCCAAGTGCAAAGCCAGTGGTAATAGAAGATGAGGTGGTTGTCGGAGCAAACGCTGTGATACTGGAGGGTGTCACGGTTGGAAAGGGGTCTGTGGTGGCTGCCGGAGCCGTTGTAACAAAAGATGTTCCGCCGTACACCGTGGTTGCAGGTGTGCCTGCGCGTGTGATAAAGCAGATAGACGAAAAGACAAAGGAAAAGACCAGGATCGTTGACGAATTGAGAAATCTCGAATGACGGAGGTTGTAGAGATGAAACTGGTGGTACAAAAGTACGGTGGTAGTTCAGTTGCCACTCCGGAGAGGATAAAAAACGTCGCAATGAGGATAAAGAAGAAGGTTGAAGAAGGTTTCAAAGTGGTTGTTGTGGTCTCTGCCATGGGAAAGACAACCGACGAACTCATAAAACTTGCAAAAGAGGTTTCACCAAAACCCGACGCAAGAGAACTCGATATGCTCCTGGCAACGGGAGAGCAGGTTTCCGCTGCTCTGCTTTCGATGGCTCTGAAGGATCTCGGTGTGAAAGCAAAGTCTCTGAACGCCTTTCAGGTGAGGATAAAAACCACACCGCATCACACGAGTGCTCGCATCATGGACATAGACGATAGTGTGATCATGGAAAACCTCAAGGAGCACGACGCTTTGGTTGTAACCGGTTTTCAGGGAGTGAACGAGAGGGGAGATCTCACCACACTCGGACGTGGTGGATCGGATACATCGGCGGTTGCCCTCGCCGCAAAGTTAAGAGTTCCCTGTGAGATCTACAGCGACGTGGATGGTATCTACACGTGCGATCCCAGACTCATCCCGGGGGCAAAAAAGTTGAAGTACATAACTTATGACGAAGCCCTTGAACTCACCGCACTTGGGGCGAAGGTGCTTCATTCCAGGTCCGTTGAGATTGCCAAAAAGTACAGAATACCTGTGTACTGTGCTTCTTCTTTTGTTGAAGAGGAGGGAACCATGGTGGTGGAAAGACTTCCCGAATGGTTGGAAGAACCCGTTGTGACGGGTGCAACAATTTCACACGGACAGATAAAAGTTTCGATCTCTTTTCTTCCAAAAGAGGCAGAATACATCACTGCCATATTCGAAGAAGTGGGAAAGCGTTCTCTGAACGTCGATATGATCTCCCTTGTTCCATCGAACGGAAAGGTGTTTCTGTCTTTCACAATACTGGAAGATCACAAAGACGATCTCGACGAGGCGCTCAGAAATGCCTTGAAAAACGTTGAAGGCTGGAAATCCTCCTATGAAGAAGGCTTTGCCAAACTCTCAATCGTCGGTGTTGGAATGAGAACAAGTCCTGGAGTTGCGGCAAGGTTCTTTAGCGCTTTGAAGAGGGTTGGTGTTACTCCAGAACTCGTCACCACGTCTGAGATAAAGATCTCCTGTCTTGTGCCAGAAAAAGATGCTGAAAAAGCTCTGAAGGCGGTGGTTGACGAGTTCGACCTGGCCGAGTAACTGCATCCGGGGAGGTGTGTGCCATTAAAACGTCGAGCACAATGGAAGCACTGAAAAAAGCAGCGGAGATCCACGGGACACCTCTTTATGTGTATTTTGAAGAAACAATACGTGAGCGTGCCCGAAGGGTAAAAGAGGTTTTCCATGGGATAAACCTTCTTCCCACCTTTGCCGTGAAGGCAAACAACAACCCCAATTTGCTTGCAATTCTAAAAGAAGAAGGCTTTGGAATGGATGTGGTGACAAAGGGAGAACTCTTCGCTGCCAGACTCGCTGGAGTTGATCCTTTTCTGATCGTCTGGAACGGAAACGGAAAGAGCAAGGAGGAGATGCTCCACTTTTTGAAAGAAGGAGTAAGAACGATCAACGTTGACTCCTTTGAGGAGATGGAGATGTGGGAAAGTCTGAGTCCAGAAGACGTGAACTTTTTCGTCAGAGTGAATCCGGAGGTGGATGCACGGACTCATCCTCACATCTCCACCGGACTCAAAAAACACAAATTCGGTATTCCTCTGAACATGCTGGACAGTTTCATGAAAAGATTCAAAGGGATGAACATAAAAGGCCTTCATGTTCACATAGGTTCTCAGATAACGAAAGTAGATCCTTTCCTTGAAGCCTATGAAAAGGTGGTAGAAGCCTCCAGAAGATACGGCTTTGAAGAGATCAACATAGGAGGAGGATGGGGAATAGACTACCAGGGAGAAGAACTGAACGTTCAAGAGTATCGGGAAAAGGTTGTACCACTTCTTGATGGATTCAAAAGGGTGTTCGTTGAAATTGGAAGATACATCATCGCTCCTGCCGGCTTTCTAGTGCTGAAAGTCATTCTCGTCAAAAGAGGAGAAAACAAGGTGTTTGTTGTAGTGGATGGTGGAATGAACACACTCATAAGACCTGCCCTGTACTCTGCCCATCACAGGATCTTCGTCTATGGAAAAGAAGGATCAGACTTCAAGGCAGATGTTGTAGGCCCCCTGTGTGAAAGTGGAGACGTGATAGCGTACGATCGAAACCTTCCAGCGGTTGAACCGGGAGATTTCCTGTTTGTGGAAAACGCGGGTGCGTACGGTTACACCATGGCGAACAACTACAACTCGACATCAAAGCCTGCAGAGGTCTTGGTGAAAAAAGATGGCGAACTTGTATTGATAAGAAGAAGGGAAAACATAATGGACATCTTCAAGGACGTGGTGATGTGAATGGACGAAATAGAACTGAGACATCTTCTCCACATGAATCCAGAACCCTCCTTTAAGGAATTCAAGACCCAGGAGATTCTCAAATCGGCGATCCAGAAGATCGGTTACGGAAAGATAATGGAGGTTGCCGGAACAGGCCTGGTCGTTGAGAAGAAGGAAACAGAGGGACCCTACGTTGTGTTGAGGGCGGAAATGGACGCACTTCCCATCAAAGAGGAGACAGGATGGGAATTTGCCTCAAGAAACGACTACATGCACGCCTGCGGTCACGACTTTCACATGAGTGCCCTCTTCGGTGCCATGAAACGATTGAAGACTGTACGAAAGAATTTCCTCTTTGTTTTTCAGCCTGCCGAAGAAACCGGTGGTGGCGCAAAGGAGGTTGTTGAGTTTCTAAGAAAAAACTACACCATCAAAGCCGCTGTTGGATTCCACGTGACGGACGAGTACGATGTGGGGACGGTGGTGTCGAGAGCCGGGGTGTTGTTTGCCTCGGCGACGGAATTCGATGTATACTTTAAAGGTGTCCCTGCTCACATTGCCTTTGCCGAAAAAGGAAAAGACGCTTTGAAAGTGGCTGTTTCTTTCCTGCACTGGCTTTATGGCAGAAAGTGGGATGCCCTCGTTGGTGTTGGGAAAATCGTTGGTGGTCGGGTGAGAAACGTGGTTCCTTCAGAGGTGAAGATAGAAGGTACCATAAGAGCAAAATCGTTGAAGATAGCAGAAGAAATATTATCAGAGATGAAGAATCAACTTTTGAGTCTCAAAGATAGTTCTGGTGTTGATTTTTCTCTCGAAAAGGGAAGTGTCTATCCGGAGGTGAAGGTCAACGCAGACCTTCTGGAGATATTGAAGAAAACCTGTGAAAGATTGAACCTCAGGTTCATCGAATGCGAAATGAAGAAGACTGGAGAAGACTTTGGATACTTCACGCAGGTGTTTCCATCTCTTTCCTTCTGGTTTGGTGTGGGAGAAGGGGAAAAGAGAGTTGGACTTCATCATCCTTGCTTTCTTCCAAAGGACGAGTACATACCTCTGGCATCTGAGCTTCTTGCCTTTCTTGCGGAGGCAATATGAGGAGTGTGAACGAGATGAATCTGGAAGAGATTGTCGAACAGTTGAAAGCAAAAAAGATCAAGTTGACGACACAGAGAATGGAAATCATAAAGTTCGTATCGAAGATGGAAAAAGGACACTTCGAAGCAAAGGAACTGTTCTCTGTCCTTTCAAAAAAGATACCATCCCTTTCCATAGCAACGCTGTACAGCACCCTGTACCTTCTTGTGGATCTCGGTGTGATATACTCTTTCAGCGATGGGCAGAAAACTATCTTCGACTTCAACCCTGCACCACACGGACACTTCGTATGCAGGATCTGTGGAAAGATAGAAGACATCGAGATAAAAAAACTGGATCTTGAAAAGATCAGGGGAAAGAGAGAGAAGATAGAAATCGTCATACGTGGTGTGTGTGAAGATTGTCTGAAGAGGGTGAAAGATTGAGGTTTTTCACCCAGTTGTTGTCTATTCTTCTGATAGTTGTGGGCACAATTGGATTTATAGGATGGGTGGCTTTTTATTTCCTTGAACCCTACATTTCCACTTTTCTGGGGGTTAGCGTTCCGAAGAACTTTCTTGCGGTGTTGCTTTCTTTGTTTCTTCCGTTTCTCTTTTCGGGAATTTCCTTGAACTATTACACTTCTTCTGGAAAGAAATGGCTTGCGGTACTTGGTTTTCTTCTTCTTTTTCCTTCCCTGGTAGCCCAGCTCTATGGTCTTTACGTCTTTGGAAATCTTGTTTCCAGACTCATCGGTGTATACGTTCTCTTTTTACTCTTCACCGTGGTGTTGCTTGCCTTCTTTTTGACTGTCATCAGGAGGGATGAGTCCTGAAAGTCCTCGGTGTTGTGGTTGAATACAACCCGTTCCACAACGGCCACCTCTATCATCTGACACAGGCTAGAGAGATCGTAAAACCTGAATACACAATTGCTGTGATGAGTGGGAACTTCTGTCAAAGAGGAGAACCTGCGGTGATAGATAAATTTGCCCGCGCCGAGATTGCCCTGAAAATGGGGATAGACGTTGTCCTGGAACTTCCAACGACTTTTGCCATCCAGGATGCGGGTGGTTTTGCGTTCGGTGCTGTGAGTCTGCTCGACGCAACTGGTGTTGTCACAGATGTTGTCTTTGGAAGCGAGTCCAACGATATAGATTTCCTGTGGCAGGTGGCGAAAATCCTTTTTGAACAGCCTGAGGAATACAAATCGTTTCTGCATGAAGAATTGAAGAAGGGCCATTCTTTTCCAAACGCGCGCAAATTTGCTTTGATGAGGTACTTTTCCCTCAAAGGATGGAACGAAAAGAACGTTCTGAGACTCGAAAAGTCCAACGACATCCTTGGAGTTGAATATCTTCACTCTGCCCTTCGAATAGGATCTTCGATCAGGTTTCACACGATAAAGAGAGTGGGAGCAGAAGAAAAGGACGGTTCTTTCAAAGGAAAATTCTCAAGCGCCACAGCGATCAGAAATCTTTTGAGAGAGAAGAGATGGGACGAGACCAGGGAATCCCTTCCGGATGCATCCTACGAGATCCTGATGAGAGAGTTCAAAGAGGGAAGAGGCCCTGTGTTTCTGGAGCACATGGGAGATTTCATGCTGGCGTTTTTCAGGTTGAAAGACAGAGAATACTTTGAAAAAATACACGGGTTTTCCGAGGGGCTGGAAAAAAGGTTTCAAGAGTGTGCCAGACAGACGGGGTCGTACAGAGATTTCCTGGAGTGCGTCAAGGCGAAAAGATTCACTTTTTCACGAATAAGAAGACTGTCTCTCTTCTCTGTTCTGGAAATGAGCAAGGAATTCGTTGAAAAAAGCAACGAAAAGGGGCCTCAGTACATCAGAGTGCTTGGTTTCACTGAAAGAGGAAGAAGGATCCTGGCGATCATGAGAAAGAAAACAAAACTACCCATCGTAACCAACATGTCTCTTTACAGAAAGGTGCTGGAAAAAACAGACCTGCCTGTGGATAGAAACCTCTTCATTGAGCAACTGAAACTCGATGTGAAGGCAACCAATTTTTACTCCACGTTCTTTCCGTCGAGGGAAGAAAGATGCGGAGAAAGGGACTTTGCAATTCACCCGGTTTTTTTGAGGGCAGAGACATAGAACGGTGTAAGGGTCTCGTCTGGTAGCATCAGAAATCCAAAGCCGTCCCACAACCCTTCTACTCCGTAATCCTCCAATCTTTTTCTCAAATCGATCACTTCAACATCAGGGGTTTGCTCAGCGAAGGCTTTTATGACCTCTGTGTTCTCTTCTTTCGTTATGGTGCATGTGCTGTACAGCAAGATGCCTCCTTTCTTCAAGAGTTTCCACGACTGAGAAAGTATTCTAAACTGTTTTTCCGAAAGTTCTTTGAACTCTTCTTTTTTTGCTCTTCTCAACACCTCTGGATGGTTTCTTGCCGTCCCAAGAGAAGAGCACGGTGCATCCACAAGGATTCGATCGAACTCATCTTGAATGAACTCCGTGAGGCGCTCCGCATCTGCGAGTTTGATCTTCACAGAGGAAAGTTTCAGGCGTCTCACGTGTTTTTCGACCAGTTGTAACCTTTCCATGCTCACGTCTGTTGCCAGAATTTCACCTTTATCCTTCATCAGTTCAGCAATGAAGGTTGTCTTTCCACCCGGAGCAGAGCATGTGTCCAGTACTTTCATATTCGGTTCCAGATCCATGAGGAGCGGTACGATCTGAGAAGATTCTCCCTGAACCGTGGCAAGGCCTTCCGTTATGACCTTCGAATCGTTCAGAGGTACTCCCAGTTTCTTTATCACAACAGAAAATGGAGAATGTTTTCCATAAATAGCTTCTGTTCCCTCTTTTGAGAGGATCTCTATGACTTCCTCTCTGGTCGTAACAAGCGAGTTCACACGAAGCACGGTTGGAAGCGGTTTCTGATACCACTCCATGATCCTCAGCACAACTTCTTCTGGAAGAAAGGACCTCCAGTAGTCGACTAGCCACTTTGGATGTGAATAAACAAGATGAAGGTCGCTGGGAGGTGGGACACTCTTCACTCTTCTCAGCACAGCGTTGACAAGTTTTTTGAAGTTTTCGTTTTTGACCAGTTTCACCGTTTCACTCACTGCGGCGTAATCCGGCACACCATCCATGAAGAGAAGCTGATAGACTCCCATTCTCAAGGCTACCCTCACGGCTGGTGGAATGTCTGGATTTCTGAGAAGTTGGTTTATATACCAGTCCAGGAGTTCTTCCTTCCTCATGACTCCCCACACGAGTTCCTTGAGGAATCTCCTGTCTCTATCGTTCAAAACAGAGAGGACGCTGTCCACGTCCTCTCTGTCCAGAAATTTTTCCTTTTCATACTTTCGAAGGAGCCTGTAAGCGAGTAATCTCACGTTTGTTCTCATCTTCTATCACCAAAAAGTCCTGCCAGAGCTATCATTCTGAGAAGCTGGAGGAATGCTGTCAAAGACGAAGCAACGTATGTGAGGGCGGCTGCACTCAGAACCTCTTTGACGCCCTTCAGTTCGTACTCGGGCATCAGCATAGAGGTTTCAAGAAGTTTCACCGCCCGTCTGCTGGCGTTGAACTCCACAGGAAGAGTGATCAGTGTGAAGAGCACTACCAGTGAAAACAGGATTATACCCAACCTTATCAAAAACGGTGTGTAGAAGATGAGACCGAAGAGGAAGATGAACCACGAGAGGTTCGATCCCATTGCAACCGCCGGTACCATCATGTTTCTCAAAGCAAGCAGAGGATACTTTTCTGCATCCTGCATGGCATGCCCCACTTCGTGAGCCACAACTCCAAGAGAGGCAACAGAGGTTCCTTTGAAGTTCTGTGGAGAGAGTCTGAGAACTTTCTTCACAGGGTCATAGTGATCGGAGAGAAATCCAGAAACGACTTCTATTTTTACATTGTAAATACCTGCATTTTCAAGCAATCTCTTTGCGAGTTCGTACCCTGTGAGTCCCAGAGAGGATCTCACCTGTGAGTACCTGGCGTAAGCTGTCTGAACCCGTATCTGTGCCCAGAGTGCCAGCAGCAAGCCCGGAATGAGTATGATGAAGGTCGGATCAAAGAAGAAGAACACACTATCACCTCCTCAGCCAAAGACGTGGACCACCAGACCGCTCAGAAGTTTTGGTTCAAACCAGGTAGACTTTGGTGGCATGGTTTTTCCTTCATCTGAGACTCTCATCAGCGTTTCTATGTTCACGGGATACAGAGCAAAGGCCACATCGAATTCTCCTTTGTCAACGATTCTCTCCAGTTCACAGAGCCCTTTTATCCCACCTATGAAGTCTATTCTATCGTCCTCTCTCGGGTTGGAAATTCCGAAAACTGGTTCAAGAAGTTCGCTCTGGAGTATGTTCACGTCTAGACTTTCGACAACGTCTTCAGGGATTTCCCTGGGAATTAACACATACCATTTTCCATTTCCCACGTACATCGTTATCTCGTGCTCTCTTGAAGGTCTTGCGGGAACAACATAGGACCTGTAAAAGTCGAACTTTTCTGAAACTTGCTCTAGAAGTTCTTCCACAGTGATGTGAGAACGAACAACCCTGTTGTAATCGAATATCCTGAGCTGGTTATGGGGGAATACCGTTGCCATGAAATAGTTGTGTGGTCCCTTTCCTATTTCCTTGTCGAGAATATCACTCACCCTTGCGGCTGCGGCTGCTCTGTGGTGTCCATCTGCTATGTACAGGTTTTCTATGTTTTTGAAAAGGTTCTTTATTTCTTCGATCTCTTTTTCATCGGAGACAACAAAAAATTCGTGAACCACATCCAGGTCGTCCGTTAGCCTGTAAATGGGTTCCAGAGAGTCGGCAAGCTCCATCAGTTTCCTGTCCAGCACTTCCATGGATCTGTAGAAGAGGAAGACCTGTCCCGTGTGAGCCCTTGTTGCCAGGATGTGCTGAACCCTTTCCTCTTCTTTCTTTTTTCTGGTGAGTTCGTGTCTCTTTATGTGACCTTTTTTGTATTCTTCCACGGGAAACAACGCCACAAGACCCGTCTGTATGTGATCTCCCATCTTTTGACGGTATATGTACAGGGCTTCTTTTTCTTCCTGGATCAGGATGCCTTTTTCTATGAATTCCTCAAGGTTTTTTCTGGCTCTCTCCATGTCTTCAGGGGTAGGATCCATTTCTATTTCATGCGTTTCTGCCTCAACCCTCGTCACTCTGAGGAAACTGAGCGGGTTGCTTTTGATGGTCTCCTTGGCTTCGAGGAAGGACACCACGTCATAGGGTTTTGCCACGAACTTTTCAACTACGTCCCTTCTTGGCCGGTACCCCCTGAAAGGCTTGATCTCCATTCGTTCCATACCTCCTCTACATAGATATGTTGTTTTTCGAACATCTCTTTTGCGTTTTTATCTTCGAACTCGTGATCGTACCCTGCAAGGTGAAGTATCCCGTGTATTACAACTTCTATCAGTTCTTTCTCAAAGGTGTTGTTGTATTCCTTCGCATTCTCTTCAACGACCTCGGGACAGATGTAGATTTCTCCGTAAACTTCCTCGAAGAGAGGAAAGGTAAGCACATCTGTTGGGAAGTCTTCACCACGGAATTCTCTGTTCATTTCTTTTATTTGATCTTTACTCACGAGTATCACGTTCGTGTTGACGTTTCCTATCTCCTTCTTTACGATTTCGTCTAATTTTTCACTCAAACTTTTTAAGATCTCTTTTCCTTTTCCTTCACCCAGAATTTTGATCATTTATCCTTACCACCTTCTGCAATTTTGCCTCTTCCGGGTATTCTATCCTGGAACTGAATATGTTGACGAGCACCTGTAGGAAGGCATCTGAAATCTTTTCCAGTTCGCTCAGGGTAATACCGGATTCATCGAGTTGTCTTTCAAAGAAGATGGAGGAAATGACATCCTCTACGCATTCTTTTATCTGAGTAACGGAAGGATTCTTCAAACTTCTGGATGCTGCTTCCACAGAATCAGCCAGCATGATGATAGCAGCTTCTTTGAACTGTGGTTTTGGTCCTGGGTAGCGAAACTCTTCCTCTGGTATGTCTTCAAATTGTTGTTTGGCTTTGTAGTAGAAGTACTTCTGTGATCTTGTTCCATGATGCTGAGGGATGATGAACTCCACGAGCAAAGGAAGGCGATGTTTACGAGCAAGTTCTATTCCGTATTTCACATGCTCGTTTAGAACAAGGTGACTCAAAGAAGGTGTTATGTCTTCGTGAGGGTTCTTGCCGTCCCTTATGTTCTCTGTGAAAAAGTGGGGTCTTTTCATCTTACCTATATCGTGATAATAAGCACCAATTCGAGCCAGGACAGGATTTGCACCTATCTTCTCTGCAGCCGCCTCTGCCAGATTTGCCACGATCACACTGTGATAGTATGTCCCCGGTGCTTTCATGGCAAGCATCTTCAGGAGAGGATGGTTCAGGTTTCCAAATTCTATGAGGCCGAGGTTGGAATAAAGACGACTCGTGTACTCCACGTATGGAAGAATACCCAGTACCATTACACCCGAGAGAATCGGGTTGAGAAGAGCCGCTAGAAGATCGTATGGGGTGTACTCAATGTTCAGGCCAAATCTCATGAAGAGGTGAGTTCCCGTAAGTGTCAGTGATGTCAGAGCGGACGATTTCATAACATCGAGTCTTCTGTCAGCGTTTGAAAGGGTTTTTGTGGCGATCAAAACCGTCAGAAGGAAAGGCATGATCAGATTTATATCGTAATACCATCTGTATATGGAAATGATGGAGAGAAGAACACCACTTGTGAGGGCAACTTCAAAATTGAACAGCAAACTCATCAGCGCAACCGGTATGTAAAGTGGTGTCATGAAGGGGCCGATTTCTGGAAGGGAAAATCCTATGAAAACAGTTCCCAGCAGTATCAAGGATAGATGTGTGTAAGTGTAAACCTGGCTGAGAGAGTATTTTCTGAAGTGTCTGACACTTGTTTCCACCAGTGAAAACCAGATTGTGAAAGCAACAATGGCTTCGGATATCATGTTCAGAGGACGAAATCCCGTGCGAATATGTACTATGAACAGGGACAAAAGGATGGTCACCGCTATGACAAGCAGGCGTCTTCGGCTCATGACTTTCTCGACCTTTCGTACTCTTCGTAAGCTTTTATGATCTTTTTCACGAGAGGATGTCTCACAACATCGCTTTCATCAAGGTACACGAATTCTATACCGGGTATACCTTTCAGTATCTTCTGGCACTCTATTAGACCGGATTTCCCTTCCTCTATATCTACCTGGGTGATGTCACCGGTCACAACCGCCTTTGAATTGAATCCGAGTCTAGTCAGAAACATCTTCATCTGCTGATAAGTGGTATTCTGTGCTTCATCCAGAATAATGAAAGAGTTATTCAATGTACGCCCTCTCATGTAGGCAAGTGGCACGATTTCTATGATGCCCCTTTCACGATAACTGTTGAATTTATCTGGAGAAGTGATGTCGATTATGGCATCGTACAGAGGTCTCAGATAGGGTTCCACTTTTTCTGTCAAATCTCCCGGTAGAAATCCAAGTTTCTCTCCTGCTTCAACCGCTGGTCTTGTCAGGATGATTCTGTTCACTTTGCCCATTTTCAGGTAATCAAGGGCGATGGCCACTGCCAGGTACGTCTTTCCTGTACCGGCTGGCCCTATCACGAAAACCACGTCGTTTTTCTCGACAGCTTCCAGGTATCTTTTTTGACCCAGAGTCTTGGGTTTCACCTTTCTTCCAAGAACAGGTCCTCCGTTGCTTTTAGAATAGACATCCTTCACGCTTTCTGCATTTGAAACCTTTTCCACCAGGTACTCAAATTCGGTCCAGTCCAGTAAATGGCCGTCTCTCGTTATGGATATGATCTCGTCCAGGACGCGGTGTGCTGCTTCTACACTCCTTTCGTCTGAACCTCTTATGAGAATTTCACTGCCTCGAACGGTAAGATCCACGTTGAACGTTTTCCTGAGGTATCTTGCCCTTCTGTCGTACTGGCCGAATATCTCCAGCACACCTACATCTTCGGGGATCCTGACTTTCCTTACAGTGATCGTGGTTTCCACCTCCAGACCTGTTATACTTTTTCAAGGAAATTATACTACACATCAGGAGAGTGAAAGTTGTGAAAGATACTGTTGAAAGAGCAAAAAGACTCATTGAGGAAAGAGGTTTGAGTTTGATAGTGATGAGAGACGATCAGGTGATCTTTGAAAGCACAGAAAGCGGTCTGAAACCCCTTGTTGAGGTTTATACGACCTTAAAAGATCTGTCCGGGTGCGTGGTGGTGGACAGACTCGTTGGAAGAGCAGCAGCCTTCTTTTTTGTGGAAATGAGGCCTTCTTTCGTTCACGCCTTTATCATCAGTGAAGGTGCCATCGACCTGTTGAAGAAACACGGTGTGAAATTTTCCTGTGAAGAGAAAGTACCTTTTGTGTTATCAAGGGATGGAAAAAGCATGTGCCCCTTTGAGAAGATCCTCCTGGATGTGAATGATCCGAAAGAAGCCATAGAAAGAATTCTCTCAAAGTTCACCTTATCTTAAACAAACCCTCAAGCTACTTGTGGTAAATTGTTCAGAGGTCTCTTGTGTTGACAATCTTCCGTTTGAAGAGTAAAATAAAACCCTGGCTTGGTCTGAACGAAAGGAAGGGAGGATGAAGATGCCGACCATTAATCAATTGATCAGGCATGGAAGGAAGCCTAAAAAGAAGAAATCTAAGGCTCCTGCTCTTCAAGGAAATCCTCAAAAACGAGGTGTCTGTATAAAGGTTTCCACCATGACCCCGAAAAAGCCGAACTCTGCTCTCAGAAAGATCGCAAGGGTAAGGCTTTCTAACGGTATAGAAGTCACAGCATACATACCCGGTATAGGCCACAACCTTCAGGAACACTCGGTGGTCCTCGTAAGAGGCGGAAGGGTGAAAGACCTTCCTGGTGTCAGGTACAAGATCATAAGAGGTGCCCTGGACGCGGCTGGAGTTGAAGGAAGAAGGCAGTCCAGGAGTAAATACGGTGCCAAGAGGCCCAAGGACCAGAAAAAGTGAGGTGACTGTGGGTGCGTAGAAGAAGAGCTGAAAGAAGACAAATACCACCTGATCCAGTTTATGGAGATGTTCTGGTGGCAAAATTGATAAACAAAGTGATGTGGGATGGAAAGAAGACGATCGCCCAGAAGATCGTCTACGGTGCCTTCGATATCATCAAGGAAAAGATGAAGAAAGATCCCCTTGAAGTCTTCAGACAGGCTGTGGAGAACGTAAAGCCTGTTCTTGAGGTGAGGCCAAGAAGGGTTGGAGGTGCCACGTATCAGGTTCCCATTGAAGTTCAGGAACCAAGAAGAACCTCTCTTGCTATAAGATGGATCGTTGAAGCTGCAAGAGCTAAGAAAGGACGTCCCATGAAAGAAAAACTGGCTGAGGAGATCATGGCAGCCTACAACAACACGGGTACGGCCATCAAGAAAAAGGAAGACACCCACAGGATGGCAGAAGCAAACAGGGCCTTCGCACATTACAGGTGGTGAGAGTATGCAGAGTGTAGAAGCAAGGTATGTTGACCTGGATAAGATTAGGAACATCGGTATAATGGCCCATATCGATGCCGGAAAGACAACCACAACAGAGAGGATCCTCTACTACACGGGAAGGAAACACTTCATCGGAGATGTGGATGAAGGAACAGCAACCACAGACTGGATGCCCCAGGAGAAGGAAAGGGGCATTACGATACAGTCCGCCGCTACAACGTGCTTCTGGAAGGGATACAGGATCAACATAATCGATACACCCGGGCACGTTGACTTCACGGCTGAGGTTGAGAGGGCACTTCGAGTGCTCGACGGAGCGATCGCCGTTTTCGATGCAACGGCAGGTGTTGAACCACAGTCAGAAACCGTCTGGAGACAGGCAGATAAATACAACGTTCCCAGAATAGCCTTCATGAACAAGATGGACAAGGTCGGTGCAGACTTCTACATGGCAGTCGAGACTCTCGTTACAAAACTCAGAGCAAATCCCATACCCATCCAGATGCCGATTGGAAGCGAAAAGGACTTCCAGGGAGTGATAGACCTCATAAAGATGAAAGCGATCTACTGGACCAGCGAGGATGGATCTGTGTACGAAGAAAGAGAAATCCCGGACGAATTGAAAGAAGAAGCAGAACTCAGAAGAGAAGAGATGCTGGAAAAAGTGGCAGAACTGGATGAAACGATACTCGAGAAATACCTCGAGGGTGAGGAAATCACCGAGGAGGAAATCAAGAAAGTTCTGAGGAAGGCCACCATAGAGAACAGAGCAGTTCCCGTTCTATGTGGAGCGGCGAAAATGAACAAGGGAATACAGCCATTACTGGATGCCGTAATAGACTATCTCCCATCTCCTCTGGATCTTCCTCCTGTTAAGGGATGGAGACTCTCAGACGGCGAGGTCGTCTACAGGAAACCAGACGAGAATGAGCCGTTCACGGCCCTTGTTTTCAAGGTTCAGGTGGATCCGTACATAGGAAAGCTGGTGTACTTCAGGGTGTACTCTGGAAGACTGGAAAAGGGAAGTTACGTCTACAACTCTACCAAAGGACAGAGAGAGAGAATCTCGAGAATCGTTTTCATGCACGCAGACAAGCGCGAGGAAGTTGATTACGTAAGACCCGGTGATATAGCCGCAGGAGTTGGATTGAAGGCATCTCAGACGGGAGACACTCTCTGTGATGAGAAAGAGCCAACCGTCCTGGAAAAGATCGACTTCCCGGAACCGGTCATATCTCTTGCCATTGAACCAGCGACGAAGAGCGACGAAGAAAAGCTGGTGAAAGCACTTCTGGCACTTTCTGAAGAGGACCCCACCCTTCAGGTGAAGGTGGACAAAGAAACTGGTGAGACGATCATCTCCGGTATGGGTGAACTCCATCTTGAAATAATCGTCGACAGGTTGAAGAGAGAGTTCGGTGTGAACGTTAGAGTTGGTCAACCTCAGGTTGCCTACAGAGAAACCATTAAGAAAGCCGCTGAAGCAGAAGGTAAGTACATCAGGCAAACCGGTGGTAGAGGTCAGTACGGTCATGTGATACTCAGGATAGAGCCTATTCCAGAAGAGGAAGGTAAAAACTTTGAATTCATCGATAAAACCGTTGGTGGTGTGATACCAAAAGAGTTCATGCCAGCCATAGAAGCGGGAATCAAAGAAGCAATGATGTCTGGTCCTCTTGCTGGCTATCCTGTTGTGAGAATAAGAGCGATTGTGCTCGACGGATCGTATCACGAAGTAGACTCTTCAGAGATGGCGTTCAAAATTGCAGCCTCTCTGGCGTTCAAAGAGGCAATGAAGAAGGCACAGCCAGTTCTTCTTGAGCCGATCATGAAGCTGGAGATCACCACTCCAGAAGAGTACATGGGTAACATCATCGCCGATCTCAATTCCAGAAGGGCAAAAGTAGAAGCTCTTGAAACAAGAGGCCATCTGAAAGTCATAGTGGCAAAAGTTCCACTCTCTGAAACGTTTGGATATGCTACAACACTGAGATCTCTGAGTCAGGGAAGAGCAAGCTACATCATGCAATTCTCTCACTATCAAGAGGTCCCGGAGAAAATCGCCGAGAAGATCATTAAAGTTGTTTAAGGAGGGAGAACATGGCAAAGGAAAAGTTTGTAAGAACAAAACCCCATGTTAATGTTGGAACCATCGGGCATATCGACCACGGAAAATCCACGCTGACAGCCGCTATAACAAAGTACCTTTCTCTCAAGGGTCTTGCGCAATACGTTCCCTACGATCAGATCGACAAGGCTCCTGAGGAAAAGGCAAGAGGTATCACTATCAACATCACGCACGTTGAATACGAAACCGAGAAAAGGCACTACGCACACATTGACTGTCCCGGACACGCTGACTACATCAAGAACATGATCACCGGTGCTGCCCAGATGGATGGAGCCATACTCGTTGTTGCAGCAACGGATGGACCTATGCCACAGACAAGAGAACACGTGCTTCTTGCAAGACAGGTTGAGGTTCCTTACATGATTGTTTTCATCAACAAAACAGATATGGTCGACGATCCCGAACTCATCGAACTCGTCGAGATGGAAGTGAGAGATCTTCTGAGTCAGTACGAATACCCCGGTGACGAAGTGCCTGTTATAAAAGGATCCGCTTTGAAAGCTCTCGAAGCCCCAGACGATCCAAACCACGAGGCTTACAAACCCATTCAGGAACTGCTCGACGCCATGGACAACTACATTCCAGATCCTCAGAGAGACGTTGACAAACCGTTCCTCATGCCCATCGAAGACGTTTTCTCCATCACGGGAAGAGGAACGGTTGTTACAGGAAGAATCGAAAGAGGAAGAATCAGACCCGGTGACGAAGTCGAGATCATAGGACTCAGTTATGAGATCAGAAAGACAGTCGTTACAAGCGTTGAAATGTTCAGAAAAGAACTCGACGAAGGTATCGCTGGTGACAACGTGGGATGTCTGCTCAGGGGAATCGACAAGGACGAAGTCGAAAGAGGTCAGGTTCTTGCAGCTCCTGGTAGCATTAAACCCCACAAGAGGTTCAAAGCAGAGGTCTACGTTCTGAAGAAAGAGGAAGGTGGAAGGCACACACCGTTTACAAAAGGTTACAAACCTCAGTTCTACATAAGAACAGCTGACGTTACTGGTGAAATAGTGGGACTTCCGGAAGGAGTCGAAATGGTTATGCCTGGAGACCACGTTGAGATGGAAATAGAGCTCATCTACCCCGTTGCTATTGAGAAAGGGCAGAGATTCGCTATAAGAGAAGGCGGAAGAACAGTTGGAGCTGGCGTTGTCACAGAAGTTATCGAGTGAGGGGGAGTTATTCTCCCCCTCCTTCTTGAGAGAAGAGGGAGGGTGCTTAGAATATGCCTGGACAGAGGATAAGGATAAAACTCAAAGCTTATGACCACGAACTGCTAGATGAGTCGGCAAAAAAGATCGTCGAAGTTGCAAAATCAACAAACTCCAAGGTGTCCGGTCCAATTCCTCTCCCAACGGAGCGGACGCTTTACTGTGTGTTGAGATCTCCTATGAAGCACAAAGACTCCAGAGAACACTTTGAGAAGAGAGTGCACAAGAGACTCATAGACATTATAGACCCGTCTCCAAAAACCATTGATGCCCTGATGAGGATAAACCTCCCAGCAGGTGTCGACGTTGAGATCAAACTGTAATCCCTGGAGGTGTCTTTGATGAAGATGATAATAGGAAGAAAAATCGGTATGACAAGGGTTTTTATCGGTAATGAAGCGGTCCCGGTTACCGTCATAAAAGCCGGGCCCTGTGTTGTCGTGCAGAAGAAAACAGTTGAAACGGATGGTTACAACGCCGTACAACTTGGATTTGAGAAAGCAAAAAAAGTGAACAAGCCCCTTGCTGGTCACTTCAAAAAATTCGGTGTTGAACCGATGAGAGTGCTCAGAGAATTTAGGGTGGACAACCCCGACGAGTACGAACCTGGTCAGGTTATAAAGGTCGATATATTCGAAAAAGGCGAATACGTGGATGTCACCGGCTGGTCCAAGGGAAGAGGATTCGCGGGAGCAATGAAAAGATGGGGGTTTAGTGGAGGTCCAAAAAGCCATGGTTCCAAATTCCATAGAGAACTCGGTTCTGTAGGTCAGCACACCGAACCTGCGAAGATATGGAAAGGCAAGAAGATGCCGGGAAGATATGGAAACGAAAGGGTAACTGTTAGAAACCTGCAGGTTGTAGATGTCGATCCAGAAAACGATCTGATAGCGGTCAAAGGTGGTGTCCCTGGAGCGAGGGGCGGGCTCGTTTTGATAAGGAGCGCCAAGGCCCCGAAAAAGTAACAGTGGAGGAGGAATAGAAAATGGCTCAGGTGGATCTTCTCAATGTGAAGGGAGAGAAAGTTGGAACTCTTGAAATCAGTGATTTCGTCTTCAACATCGATCCTAACTACGACGTGATGTGGCGATACGTGGACATGCAGCTCTCCAACAGGAGAGCAGGTACCGCTTCCACAAAGACAAGAGGAGAGGTTTCCGGAGGCGGTCGAAAACCATGGCCGCAGAAACACACGGGAAGAGCCAGACACGGATCCATAAGATCTCCTATCTGGAGACACGGAGGAGTTGCCCACGGTCCAAAGCCCAGAGACTGGAGTAAGAAACTCAATAAGAAGATGAAGAGACTCGCTCTCCGTTCTGCGCTGTCTGTCAAGTACAGAGAGAACAAACTTCTGGTGCTCGAAGATCTAAAACTTGAAAGGCCAAAAACAAAATCTTTAAAAGAAATCCTTCAGAACCTTGACCTTGCTGACAAGAAGGCGTTGATCGTTCTACCCTGGAAAGAAGAGGGTTATGTCAATGTGAAACTCTCTGGAAAGAATCTTCCAAACGTAAAAGTGATAATAGCGGACAATCCCAACAACAGTAAAAACGGTGAAAAAGCCGTAAGGATAGATGGTCTCAACGTTTTTGACATGCTCAAGTATGACTATCTGATTCTCACCAGGGATATGGTTGCTAAGATAGAGGAGGTGCTCGGAAATGAAGCAAGAAAAGCTCTCACTGCATGATGTGCTGGTCAGACCCATAATCACAGAAAAGGCTCTCAGACTTCGCGAGCAGAGGAAATATGTCTTTGAGGTGAACCCTCTTGCGAACAAGAACCAGATAAAAGAGGCCGTGGAGAAGATATTCAACGTCAAGGTGGATAAGGTCAACGTCATCAACATGAAGCCCAAACCGAAGAGAAGGGGAATATTCGAAGGAAGGACCCGCAGCTGGAAGAAGGCAGTGGTGACTCTCAAAGAAGGCTATACCATTAAAGAACTGGAAGGCGAACACTGAGAGGGGTGAAGTTATGGGACTCAAAAGATTCAAACCAGTTACCCCGGGCAGGCGTTTCATGGTAATCTCCGATTTTTCTGACATCACGAAAACAGAACCGGAAAAATCTTTGCTTGCGCCTCTCAAAAAGACCGGTGGAAGGAACCACCACGGAAGAATTACGGTAAGACACAGAGGTGGCGGACACAAGAGAAGGTACAGGATCATAGATTTCAAAAGGTACGACAAAGCAGGCATTCCAGCAAAAGTTCTGGCCATCGAATACGATCCAAACAGATCCGCAAGAATTGCCCTTCTCCTCTACGCAGATGGAGAAAAGAGGTACATTCTCGCTCCAAAAGGAATAAAAGTTGGAGATACACTCATGAGTGGTTCTGATGCAGAGATAAAGCCCGGGAACGCTTTGCCACTGGAAAAGATCCCTGTTGGAACACTCGTGCACAATGTTGAGTTCACTCCTGGAAAAGGAGGACAGATCGCAAGAGCAGCCGGGACTTACTGTCAGATCATGGCAAAAGAAGGAGATTACGCTCTTCTTAGAATGCCATCTGGCGAGCTGAGAAAGGTACATATCAAATGTTACGCAACGGTGGGTGTTGTTGGTAACGAAGATCACAAGAACGAAGTCCACGGAAAAGCAGGAAGGGTAAGGTGGCTTGGCAGAAGGCCTCATGTCAGAGGTGTTGCCATGAACCCGGTGGATCATCCACACGGTGGTGGTGAAGGAAGAGGTAAAGGACACCATCCAACCAGTCCATGGGGTCTGCCCACCAAGGGTTACAAGACAAGACGCGGAAAGAGACCTTCTGACAAATTCATTGTCAGAAGAAGAAACGAGGTATAAGGGGGTGAACTGAATGGGTCGTTCCAAGAAAAAGGGCCCCTATGTAGATAGAAAACTTCTGGAAAAGATAAGAAAACTCAACGAAACTGGAGAAAAGAAGGTCATAAAGACCTGGAGCAGAGCTTCAATGATCATTCCAGAAATGGTCGGACATACGATAGCCGTTTACAACGGTATGAAGCACATACCTGTTTACATTACGGAAAACATGATAGGACACAGACTGGGAGAGTTCGCTCCAACCAGAAGGTTTGGGGGTCATGCCGATAAAAAAGCCAAAAAAGGCGAGTTGAAGAAGTGAGGAGGGAAACGATGAAACTCCAGATACCAAGGAACGGACTGAAGCGTTCTCTTTTCCATAAAAAAAGAAAGGAACTTCTGGATTCTCTTCCAAAGATAGAGGCCAGAGCTGTTGCAAAATACATCCGCATTTCTCCAAGAAAGGCGAGGGCTGTTGCGAACACGATAAGAGGAAAGTCCGTTGAAGAGGCGTTCAGAATACTCGCCTTCTCACCGAAGAAGGCTGCCAGGATCATCGAAAAAGTCCTGAGATCGGCTGTTGCGAACGCCGAAAACAACTTCGGACTCGATGCTGCCAATCTTTATGTTGCCGAGTGTTATGTGAACGATGGGCCAAGACTGAAGAGAATCTGGCCCAGGGGACGAGGAAGGGCGGACATAATCAAAAAGAGAATGTCCCATATCACCGTCGTTGTAAGAGACCGCACCAGAGAAGAAGAGTACAGAAAGGCTTTGGAAGAACTGGAAAAAAGGATATCATCAGAAGAGTGAGGTGATAAAGTGGGTCAGAAGGTGCATCCTCGAGGATTCAGGCTCGGGCTGAGCGCCGATTGGCAGGCAAAATGGTTCAACGAAAAAAATTACAAAGAATGGCTTCTTGAGGATGAAGAGATCAGAAAGATAATAAAGAACAAGTACTACCACGCCGGAATCAGTGAAATATACATAGAAAGACCCGACGCTGAAAGGGTCAACATCACGGTGAAAACCGCAAGACCTGGTATCATCATAGGAAGGAAGGGAGCAGAGATTACAAGCCTGAGAGAAGAACTGGAGAAGAGGTTCAACAGAAGGATGGTCATCAACATCGAAGAAATAAAAACGCCCGAGCTCGATGCACAGCTTGTCGCCGAATCCATTGCTTCCCGTATAGAAAAGAGGGCATCGTACAAAGTGGCCATGAAGAGGGCTATCATGAACGCAATGAGGAAGGGTGCCCAGGGAATAAAGGTGATGGTTGCCGGAAGACTTGGTGGGGCGGAAATAGCAAGGAGAGAGTGGTACCTCAGAGGAAGACTGCCCCTTCAGAAGATAAAGGCAATAATAGACTACGGAACGGCTGTTGCCTGGACGAAATACGGAACCATTGGTGTCAAGGTGTGGATTTACAAAGGAGACGCTGATATTTAAAGGAGGTAATCACCATGTTGATGCCAAGAAGGGTCAAATACAGAAAACAACAGAGAGGAAGAATGAAAGGAAAGGCAAAGGGAGGAACGCTCGTTCAGTTTGGTGAGTGGGGCCTCAAGGCGCTTGAGCCGGCCTGGATAACGGCCCAGCAAATAGAAGCCTGCAGAATAGCGATGATGAGGGTTATGAAAAGAGCCGGAAAGATCTGGATAAGAATATTCCCCGACAAACCTTACACGAAGAAACCCGCTGAATCCAGGATGGGTAAAGGAAAGGGTAACGTGGAAGGTTGGGTCGCCGTTGTGAAACCTGGAAAGATTCTCTTTGAAATAGCCGGGGTCGACGAAGAAACAGCCCATGAAGCCCTCAGATACGCTGCCAGCAAGTTGCCGATAGCCACGAAAGTAGTACCCCGTCACCACATTGGGGGTGAGGCAGTATGAAGGCTTCTGAACTCAGAAATTACACAGACGAAGAACTCAGAAATCTTCTCGAAGAGAAGAAGAGACAGTTGATGGAGTTGAGGTTCCAGCTGGCCATGGGGCAGTTAAAAAATACATCTCTCATAAAACTGACAAAAAGGGATATCGCACGGATAAAGACCATACTGAGAGAAAGGGAGCTAGGTATAAGGAGGTGAAATCATGCCCAGGAAACGAATGATAGGTGTAGTTGTGAGCGATAAAATGGATAAAACAGTCGTTGTGGCAGTAGAAAGACACGTGCAGCATCCCCTCTATAAAAAATACATCAAGAGAACCAAAAAGTACCACGCTCACGATGAGAAGAACGAATGCAGAGTAGGGGACGTTGTTGAAATAGAAGAAACCAGACCTCTCAGCAAGACCAAAAGATGGAGAGTTGTGAAGATCATAAAGAGGTTTGAACCTGAGAGAATCCTGAAGGAAGAAGAGGAAGTTCAGGACGAACTTGAAGAAATCGAAGGGGAAGTGGTTGAGGAAAAAGGAGGGGCTGAGTCATGATCCAGCAGGAAACCTATCTCAACGTGGCTGACAACTCCGGGGCCAAAAAACTCAGAGTGATAAGAGTTCTTGGTGGTTTTCACAAGAAGTACGGAACGGTTGGGGACATCGTTGTATGTTCTGTCAGGGACGCTATTCCCAACTCCGATGTGAAGAAGGGAGACGTAGTAAGGGCTGTCATCGTGAGAACAAAGAAAGAGATCAGAAGAAGCGATGGTACCTACATCAGATTCGATGACAACGCTGCTGTTCTGATCGACAAGTTCAATGCCCCAAGGGGAACGAGAATATTCGGACCCGTTGCGAGAGAACTTCGTGAAAAAGGTTTCATGAAAATCGTATCTCTTGCACCAGAAGTTTGGTGAGGTGATATGAGGATGAGGATAAAAAAGGGAGATCTGGTTGAGGTAATCTCCGGGAAAGATAAAGGTAAGAGAGGAAAGGTGCTCAGGGTTTTGCCGAAGGAGGACAAGGTGATAGTCGAGGGTGTGAACATGGTAAAGAGGCACCAGAGACCCATTCCACAGCTTCGAGAAGGTGGAATCATAGAGAGAGAAGCACCAATTTATGCCTGCAAAGTTATGGTTGTCTGTCCCGCCTGTGACAAGAGAACAAGGGTGGGATACAGGTTTACCGAAGATGGAAAAAAGGTGAGATACTGTAAGAAGTGTGGTGAGATCATTGACAAAGACTGAGGGAGGAATCGGTATGAGATTCGAATACGTTCCTCTGAAAGAAAAGTATGAAAAGGAAATTGTTCCGGCTTTGATGAAGGAGTTCAACTACAAGAACATTCATCAGGTGCCCAAACTGGTCAAGATCGTTGTTAACATGGGAATCGGTGAAGGATCCAGAAACTACGATATCATAGAAAGACATGCAAACGAACTTGCAAAGATCACCGGGCAAAAGCCCGTTGTTACCAGGGCAAGAAAAAGCATATCCAACTTCAAGATAAGAAAGGGAATGCCCATAGGTCTCAAGGTTACTCTCAGAAAAGCCATGATGTACAACTTTCTCTACAAACTCATAAACATCGTTCTTCCAAAGGTGAGAGACTTCAGGGGACTGGATCCGAACTCTTTCGATGGAAGAGGAAACTACTCCTTTGGCCTCTCTGAACAGCTGGTGTTTCCAGAACTAAGCCCCGATGAAGTGAGAAGGATTCAGGGAATGGACATAACCATAGTCACAACTGCCAAGACGGACCAGGAAGCCAGAAGACTGCTTGAACTCTTTGGAATGCCTTTCAAGAAAGGATAATGGAGGTGAGATGAATGGCCAAGAAAGCGATGATAGAAAGATGGAAGAAACCCAAAAAATACAAGGTTCGTGAATACACCAGATGCCACATCTGTGGACGTCCAAGGGCAGTTTATCGAGAATTCGGCCTGTGCAGGGTTTGCTTTAGAAAACTTGCTCTGGAAGGAAAGCTCCCTGGTGTTCGGAAGGCAAGCTGGTAAGGGAGGGATGATGCTGTGTGGAGTGACCCAATCGCCGATATGCTAACGAGGATCAGAAATGCAAACATGGTTTTCAAAGAATACACCGACATACCCGCTTCTAATCTCAAAAGGAAGATATGTGAAATCTTGAAGAGGGAAGGTTTCATAGCCGATTACAAATACATCGAAGATGGCAAACAGGGTATACTGAGAGTTTATCTCAAATACAAAGGCGGCAGGAAAAACAGAGAAAGGGTTATCCATGGGATTGTCAGGGTTTCTCATGCAGGAAGAAGAGTCTACGTTGACAAAGACCATATACCCAAGGTGAAGAACGGTCTTGGAATAGCCATACTCACAACTTCTAAGGGTGTTCTCACGGACAAAGAAGCACGTCAGCTTGGAGTCGGTGGAGAAGTAATCGCTTACGTCTGGTGAGGAGGTGTCTTGAATGTCTCGACTCGCAAAAAAGCCTATAAACATTCCCCAGGGTGTCACTGTGGAAGTAAACGATGGTACCGTTAAAGTGAGAGGCCCCAAGGGGGAACTGACACAAGACTTTCTTCCTTATGTGAAGATAGAAATTGAAGATGGAAAGGTATGGATAAGGCCAAACGAAGCTCAAGTCAGGAGAAAGTCCGACTGGAGAAAAGTGAAGATGTTCCAGGGGACTTACTGGTCTCTCATCAGGAACATGGTGATCGGTGTAACAGAAGGTTACAAAAAAGAGCTCGAAATAGTGGGAATAGGTTACAGGGCCCAACTCCAGGGAAATACCCTTGTAATGAACCTTGGTTATGCACACCCTGTCGTCTACGAGATTCCGAGCGATGTGAAGGTAGAAGTTCCGGCACCGAACAGAATCGTTGTCTCCGGCATAGACAAACAGAGGGTAGGACAGGTGGCGGCCGAGATAAGAGCGTTCAGACCACCGAACGTTTACACCGGCAAGGGTATCAGGTACGTTGGTGAAGTGGTGAGACAGAAGGAAGGTAAGAAAGCATAAAAGGGGGTTGTTGTATGATAAAGAAGGAGTCCAGGAACGAGCGAAGAATCAGAAGACACAGGAGAGTCAGAAAGAAGGTCTTTGGCACTCCCGAAAGACCCAGACTCTGTGTGTTCAGAAGTAACAAGCACATATACGCTCAGATCATAGACGACACGATAGGGCATACCCTTGTTTCCGCCTCAACGCTCGACCCTGAACTCAGGGAAAAACTTCAGAAAACATGGAACATCGAGGCAGCAAAAGAGGTTGGGCTTCTCATAGGAAAAAGAGCCATCGAGAAGGGAATAAAGAAAGTCGTGTTTGATCGGGGAGGATACAAGTATCACGGTAGGGTCAAGGCCCTGGCGGATGGTGCCAGAGAAGCTGGACTCGAATTCTAAAGGAGGGTGATACTGTGGAAACACAGGAAGTCATGAGGGAGATCCAATACGAAGAATTTGAAGAAAAGATAATAGAGATCAGAAGAACTTCCAAGGTTACAAAAGGTGGAAAAAATCTCAGTTTCAGAGTGGTTGCTATTGTTGGAAACAAAAACGGTAAAGTTGGTCTTGGTATAGGCAAGGCCCGAGAGGTTCCAGAAGCCATCAGAAAGGCGATTGCCGATGCAAAAAAGAACGTTATAGAAGTTCCCGTTATCAATGGAACGATTCCCCACGAAGTGATCGGAAGACAGGATGCTTCCAGAGTTCTTCTGAAACCCGCTGCGCCGGGTACGGGTATCATAGCGGGTGGAACAGTTCGAGCGGTCGTTGAACTTGCTGGAATTCAAAACATTCTCACGAAGGCACTCGGTTCTACGAATCCGCTGAACCTGGCGATGGCCACGATAAACGGATTGAAAGAACTTCTCGATCCAAGAAAGGTAGCAAAACTCAGAGACATCACAGTCGAAGAGGTGTACAGAGGTGTAAGGAGGGAGGGCAATGCCTAAGAAGTTGAAAATAAAACTTGTGAAAAGTCCCATTGGCTATCCCTGGGATCAAAAAGACACGGTGAAGAGGCTGGGGCTCAGAAGGATGAATCAGGTGGTTATCAAAGACGATTGCCCGCAGATTAGGGGAATGATAAGAAAAGTAAGGCACCTCGTAGAGGTGGAAGAGGTCGAGGAAGGGGGTAACGAAGCATGAGGCTTGAGGATCTGAGGCCAACTCCTGGTTCGATGAAAAAGAGAAAGAGAGTGGGAAGAGGTCCGGGCTCTGGTCACGGAAAAACCAGTGGAAGAGGACACAAAGGACAGAAAGCAAGGGGAACAGGAAAGGTACATCCCTGGTTTGAAGGAGGGCAGACTCCTCTCCAGAGAAGGCTTCCAAAAAGAGGTTTCAAGAATATAAACAAGAAAGTTTACGCTGTTGTGAACGTCAAAGTGCTCGAGGAAAAGTTTGAGGCAAACGAGGAAGTTACTCCCGCAAAACTCCTTGAAAGGAAAATCGTAAAGGATATGAAGGATGGAATAAAGATACTCGGAGACGGAGAACTCACCAAACCTCTCATAGTCAAGGCACACGCCTTCAGCAAGAGTGCACTGGAGAAGATAGAAAGCGTCGGTGGTAAGGCTGAGGTGATATAAATGTGGCAAGCCCTTAGAAACGCTTTCAAAATACCGGAATTGCGAAGCAGGATAATCTTCACCTTTCTCGCTTTGATCGTCTTCAGGATGGGGATCTATATCCCCGTTCCTGGTTTGAATCTGGAAGCGTGGGGGGAAATCTTCAGGAGGATAGCAGAAACAGCTGGTGTTGCCGGGATTCTCAGTTTCTACGATGTGTTCACCGGAGGTGCTCTCAGTCGGTTTTCTGTTTTCACCATGAGCGTCACACCTTACATCACCGCATCGATCATACTTCAACTCCTTGCATCTGTTATGCCTTCATTGAAAGAAATGCTCAGAGAGGGTGAAGAGGGAAGGAAAAAGTTCGCAGCCTACACAAGGCGCCTCACACTTTTGATAGGAGGTTTCCAGGCGTTCTTCATATCATTTTCCCTTGCCAGATCTAACCCGGATATGGTGGCTCCCGGCGTGAATGCGCTTCAGTTCACCATCCTTTCCACCATGTCCATGCTGGCAGGAACGATGTTTTTGCTCTGGCTCGGTGAGAGGATCACTGAAAGAGGAATAGGTAACGGCATATCCATTCTGATCTTCGCTGGGATAGTAGCAAGGTATCCAAGTTACATCAGAAGGGCATATCTTGGTGGTCTCAACATACTGGAATGGATCTTTCTGATAGCGATTGCTCTCATCACCATCTTTGGTATCATCCTTGTTCAGCAGGCAGAAAGGCGTATCACCATCCAGTATGCAAGAAGGGTCACTGGAAGAAGGGTTTATGGAGGAGCGAGCACTTATCTTCCCATAAAGGTGAACCAGGGTGGAGTGATACCGATAATCTTTGCCAGTGCCATTGTTTCGATACCATCGGCAATTGCTTCCATAACGAACAGCGAAACCCTTAAGAGTCTTTTTAGAGCAGGAGGATTCCTTTATCTGCTCATCTACGGTCTGCTCGTTTTCTTCTTCACCTACTTCTACAGTGTTGTGATATTCGATCCCAGAGAAATATCCAGCAACATTCAAAAATACGGAGGATACGTTCCTGGTCTGAGACCGGGAAGACCAACCGAGCAGTACCTCCACAGGGTTCTGAACAGAGTAACGTTCATTGGAGCCATCTTTCTTGTCGCTATAGCGCTTCTTCCGTATCTGGTTCAAGGAGCCATAAAAGTGAATGTCTGGATCGGAGGAACGTCTGCTCTGATCGCTGTTGGAGTTGCCCTGGACATAATTCAGCAGATGGAGACACACATGGTGATGAGACACTACGAAGGTTTCCTCAAAAAAGGTAGAATAAGGGGGAGAAGATGATGGCTTATCTGGTGTTTCTCGGACCTCCAGGGGCCGGAAAAGGTACGTACGCAAAGCGAATCCAAGAAAAGACGGGTATTCCCCATATATCCACCGGCGACATCTTCAGAGATATTGTGAAGAAAGAAAACGATGAACTTGGAAAGAAAATAAAGGAGATAATGGAAAAGGGAGAACTGGTTCCTGATGAACTGGTGAACGAGGTTGTGAAAAGAAGACTTTCAGAGAAAGATTGTGAAAAGGGGTTCATTCTGGATGGGTATCCAAGGACCGTAGCCCAGGCGGAGTTTCTCGACTCTTTCCTGGAATCCCAAAACAAGCAACTCACAGCTGCCGTGCTTTTTGATGTTCCAGAGGACGTGGTTGTCCAGAGGCTCACCTCGAGAAGAATCTGCCCAAAGTGCGGTAGAATCTACAACATGATTTCACTTCCACCAAAAGAAGACGAACTGTGCGATGACTGTAAAGTAAAACTCGTTCAGCGAGACGACGACAAAGAGGAAACGGTCAGACACAGATACAAGGTTTACCTCGAAAAAACTCAACCCGTGATAGACTATTACGGGAAAAAGGGTATCCTCAAAAGAGTGGACGGCACGATAGGGATCGACAACGTGGTTGCCGAGGTACTCAAAATAATAGGGTGGAGTGATAAATGATAAGGATAAAGACACCCTCAGAGATCGAGAAAATGAAACGTGCCGGAGAAGCAGTAGCGGTTGCCCTGCGAGAGGCAAAAAGAGTGGTCCTTCCTGGAAAGACAGCGTGGGATGTTGAAAAGGTTGTTCTGGAGGTCTTCAAAAAGTACAGGGTGAAACCGGCTTTCAAAGGATACAACGGATACGAATATGCAACCTGTGTTTCGGTGAACGAAGAGGTCGTCCATGGTTTACCGTTGAAGGAAAAAGTTTTCAAAGAAGGAGACATCGTGTCGATCGATGTAGGAGCAGCGTATCAGGGACTTTACGGAGATGCAGCAATCACCTACATAGTCGGCGAGACTGATGAAAGAGGAAAGGAACTGGTGAGGGTGACAAAAGAAGCCCTCGAAAGAGCCATAAAGATCATAAAACCTGGAATCAGACTGGGAGATGTATCTCACTGTATACAGGAATTCGTCGAATCAGCAGGCTTCAACGTTATAAGGGACTATGTGGGACATGGAATAGGCAGAGAACTCCACGAAGATCCTCAGGTTCCAAATTACGGCACACCGGGAACGGGAATCGCTCTTCGAAAAGGAATGACACTGGCCATAGAACCCATGGTGAGTGAGGGAGACTGGAGGGTTGTAGTGAAAGATGATGGATGGACCGCGGTGACTGTGGATGGTTCAAGATGTGCTCATTTTGAACATACCGTGCTGATCACAGAAGATGGGGCAGAGATATTGACCAGGGAGGGATGAAATGGGAAAAGAAGATGTCATTCGGATGGAAGGTACGATAATAGAGGCTTTACCAAATGCCATGTTTAGAGTAGAATTAGACAATGGTCATAAGGTTTTGGCCCACGTGTCCGGCAGGATGAGAAAGCATTTCATAAGGCTGGTACCGGGTGATCGTGTTGTTGTCGAACTCTCTGTGTACGATCTCACCAGAGGGAGAATCGTTTATAGAAAAAAACCAGAGTAACGAAAGGAGTGGAGTGATATGAAAGTGAGAGCTTCTGTGAAGAAAAGATGTGAGCACTGCAAGATAATCAGAAGGAAAAAGAGAGTTTATGTTGTCTGCAAGGTTAATCCAAAACACAATCAAAAGCAGGGTTGAGAAGGAGGGAAATGAATGGCTCGTATCGTTGGTGTCGAGCTACCCAACAACAAGAAAGTCTGGGTTGCACTGACCTACATTTACGGAATCGGCAGGAGCAGATCCTTTGAGATATTGAAGAATACCGGTGTGGATCCAGACAAAAGAGTTGGTGAACTCACCGATGAAGAAATAAGCAAGATAACCAAGTACATACAGGACCACTTCAAGGTCGAAGGTGAGCTGAGAAGCGAGGTAGAGAGAAACATCAGAAGGCTCATAGAAATAGGATGCTACAGAGGCATAAGACACAAACTCGGTCTTCCGGTTAGAGGTCAAAAGACCCGTTCCAATGCAAGAACCAGAAAGGGCCCAAGGCCCAGCAGGATAAAGACCAAAAAGAAGTCTTCATGAGGGAGGGAAATGAATGGCCAGAAAGAAAGGGACATCGACCAGGAAAAAACAGAAAAAACTCAGTTTCGATTATGGCGTTGTCCACATAAAGTCCACTTTCAACAACACCATCATCACTCTCACAGACAAGGATGGAAACACTCTGACATGGGCCAGTGGAGGCACCGTCGGTTTCGAGGGGACCAGAAAGGGAACACCGTATGCCGCTCAGCTGGCCGCTGATAAGGTGGCAAGAGAAGCCCTCAGAATGGGAATAAAGAGGGTGGATGTTCTGGTCAAGGGACCCGGTCCGGGAAGGGAACCTGCCATCAGAACACTTCAAGGAGCGGGCCTTGAAATCAACCAGATAAAAGACGTTACCCCTATTCCCTTCAACGGTTGCAGACCCAAAAAGAGGAGAAGAGTGTAAGGAGGGAAGAAAATGGCAAGGTACACAGGACCTGTTTGCAGGCTTTGCAGAAGGGAAGGCATGAAACTCTACCTCAAAGGTGAAAGATGCTACACGGACAAGTGTGCTTTCGATAGAAGACCCTACGCTCCTGGACAGCACGGCCAGAGGAGAAGTAAGCTCACTCAGTATGGAATACAGCTCAGAGCCAAGCAAACGGTCAAGAGAATATACGGCATCCTCGAAAGGCAGTTCGAAAGGTACGTTGAAAAAGCTATGAAGAGAGCAGGCGACACGCGAGAAAACCTGATTCAACTTCTCGAGGCAAGGCTCGACAACGTCGTGTACAGGATGGGCTTTGCTATCAACAGAAGACAGGCAAGACAGCTCGTCAACCATGGACACTTCCTCGTAAACGGGAAAAAGGTTGACATTCCAAGCTATCTTCTGAGACCGAACGATGTGGTGGAGGTCAGGGAAAAGAGCAGGGACATAGAAGTGATCAAGAAAGCCATAGAGTTCAACAGGGAAAGAAACACGGTGCCATGGATAGAGGTTGATTTCGACAACTACAAAGGAACCTTCCTGAGGTATCCACGTCTTGAAGAAGTCACAGATCTTCCGGTCGATCTGCAGACTGTTATCGAATTCTACTCGAGGTGATGAAAATGGTAGAGTTTGTAATGCCGAAGAAGTTGAAGGTGGAAGAAGAGCGGGAAGAAAAAGATTATTACTACACCAGGTTCTCGCTTTCTCCACTTGAGAGAGGGTACGCCATTACCATAGGAAACGCATTGAGGAGGGTTCTTCTTTCTTCCATACCCTCCCTTGCAATCGTCGGAGTAAGGTTTATAAAGCCTGAAAAATATCACGAGTACGATTACATCGAAGGAGTAAAGGAGGATATACTCGATATCATATTGAACCTGAAAAAGGTTCAGTTCCGTGTGAACGTGACCGTCAAGGACAGAATCAAAATGGAAGTGGAAAAGAAAGGTCCAGGAGAACTCGTGGCCGGTGACATAAAGACACCCGCCGGTATAGAGGTGGCGAATCCAGACCTCCACATAGCAACTTTGAATTCGAAGGCAGATCTCTTTTTTGAAATCTACGCTGAGGTCGGAAAAGGCTTCGTTCCGGTCTCAGAAAGGGATGAAAGGCCTGAAGTGGGATGGATACCGATCGATGGTGTCTTCAGTCCGGTTATGAAAGTGAATTTCTTAACGGAGAATGTGCGTGTGGGAAAGAGGACGGACTACGACAAACTCATACTCGAAGTGTGGACGAAAAAGTCGATAAGACCCGAAGAAGCGTTACGGAAAGCAGCCGACATTTTGATAAACCACTTCAGGATCGTTATGGAAGGCCTTCCGGAAATGAAGATATCCGAAGAGTACATAATCACGGAAGAGGATGAGGAAGAAGCCTTGACCGCTGTCGAGGGCGAGGATCAGGAAAGCGTCGAAAACCTCGATGTGTACAGCAAGAAAATAGACGAACTTGAGCTGTCTGTCAGATCTCTGAACTGCCTCAAGAGGGCAAAGATAGAAACAATAGGCGATTTGATGAGCAAGACAGAGGATGAACTCTTGAAGATCAAAAACTTCGGTCAGAAGTCTCTTGATGAGGTTAAAAAGAAGTTAAAGGAAAAATTCGGACTCGAGCTCAGGAAGGGGGAATGAAAGATGAGGCACAGAATGAAGAGACACAAACTGGGAAGGTACGGTAGTCACAGAAGAAGTCTTTTGAGGAATCTTTCAAGAGAGATTGTTGAGCACGGGTCCATCGTGACCACCACGGCCAAGGCAAAGGCATTGAAGACGTTCATGGACAAACTTGTCAGCAAAGCCATAGAAGCTGCCACGACTGAAGACAGAGCAAGAAGTGTTCATCTGAGAAGGCAGATCAACGCAGTGCTTGGAGATAGAAGACTCACGAACAAACTGGTGGACGAGATAGCGAAAAACTACGTTGGAAGGAGAGGCGGCTACGTGAGAGTTCTCCGAATAGGTTTCAGAAGGGGAGACGCCGCCGAGATGTCACTCGTTCAGCTGGTGGAGGCATCCAGTCAGGAGGGCTGATGCCTCCTTTTTTCTTTCCCGCCTTTTCCTCCTTCCACCAGTTTCCAGGGGGTGAAAAGTTGTCAGAAGAACAGAAAACCATCAGTATATCGGAACTGGAGTCGATGAACATAAAGCAGCTTTACGAGATAGCAAAATCACTGGGTATTCCTCGGTACACCTCTCTGAGAAAGAGAGATCTCATATTCGCAATTCTGAAAGCCCAGACTGAATCTTCCGGTTACTTCTTCGGTGAGGGTGTTCTGGAGATACATCCAGAGGGTTTTGGTTTTCTCAGACGCATCGAAGACAACCTGCTTCCAAGCAACGATGACATATACATCTCTCCCTCTCAGATCAGAAAGTTCAACCTGAACACGGGAGACATCATCTCGGGTGTCATAAGAAAACCGAAAGAGGGAGAAAAGTATTTTGCCATGATAAAAATCGAAGCCATAAACTACCGTCCAGTTGAAACTGCAAGCGAGAGGGTGAACTTTGACAATCTCACACCAGACTATCCGAGGGAGAGATTCATTCTTGAAACGAATCCGAAGATATTCTCCACAAGACTCATCGATCTTTTCGCACCCATTGGAAAAGGCCAGAGGGGGATGATCGTTGCACCACCCAAAGCGGGAAAGACCACCATCCTGAAGGAGATAGCAAATGGCATAGCAGAGAACCATCCAGATACCATAAGAATAATTCTCCTTATCGATGAAAGACCCGAGGAAGTGACAGACATAAAGGAATCCACGAATGCCATAGTCATAGCAGCTCCTTTTGATATGCCTCCTGACAAGCAGGTGAAGGTTGCAGAGCTCACCCTGGAGATGGCAAAGCGCCTGGTTGAGTTCAACTACGATGTGGTTATTCTACTTGACAGTTTGACAAGGCTTGCAAGGGTTTACAACATAGTCGTTCCCCCGAGCGGAAAGCTTCTGACCGGTGGTGTGGATCCTGCGGCACTCTACAAGCCAAAGAGGTTCTTTGGAGCAGCAAGAAACACAAGAGAAGGTGGAAGTCTCACGATAATCGCCACTGCCCTGGTGGAGACCGGGTCGAAGATGGACGAGGTTATATTCGAAGAGTTCAAGGGAACGGGTAATATGGAACTCGTTCTTTCCAGGCAGCTGGCGAACAAGAGAATATTCCCTGCCATCAATCTTCTCCTCTCTGGAACCAGGCGGGAAGAGCTTCTCCTGGACGAGGAGACATTGAAGAAAGTCTGGCTTCTTCGAAGAATGCTCTCTGCAATGACAGAGGAAGAGGGATTGACATTGATCCTTAACAAACTTGCTGAGACATCCTCAAACGAGGAATTCTTAAAATTGATAGACAAGGAAAAAGCAAGGTATTGATCATGCCAGGAGGTGCTGGAGTTGAAACTGATAGGTGTTGATCTCGGTGGAACAACATTCTCTGTGGGTCTGGTCACCGAAGACGGAAAGATCCTGAAGAAAATCACCCGCGATACGCTTGTTGACAACGGAAAAGACGATGTGATCAGAAGGATTGCAGAGGCAATTCTTGAGGTATCTGACGGTGAGGATGCTCCTTATGTTGGAATAGGTTCTCCCGGATCGATAGACAGAGAAAACGGAGTTGTAAGGTTCTCTCCGAACTTTCCAGACTGGCACAACGTTCCCCTAACCCAGGAGATATCAAAACTCACAAAAAAGAAAGCTTTCCTCGAAAACGACGCAAACGCTTTCGTTCTCGGTGAGAAATGGTTCGGTGCTGGAAAAGGCCATGACCACATAGTTGCCCTGACACTTGGAACGGGAATCGGAGGAGGCGTCATCACTCACGGCCAGCTTCTTACAGGAAAAGACGGAATAGGAGCAGAACTGGGACACGTTGTTGTGGAACCAAACGGTCCCATGTGCAACTGCGGAACACGGGGATGTCTTGAAGCGGTAGCCTCTGCAACGGCGATAAGAAGATTCCTCAGGGAAGGCTACAAGAAATACCGCGATTCTCTGGTTTACAAACTGGCAGGCTCTCCAGAGAAGGCAGACGCCAAGCATCTTTTCGACGCTGCAAGGCAGGGAGATCGTTTTGCCCTCATGATAAGAGACAGGGTGGTGGACGCACTGGCGCGAGCTGTGGCTGGATACATTCATATATTCAACCCGGAAATAGTGATCATAGGTGGGGGTATTTCCAGGGCAGGAAGCGTTTTGTTCGATCCTTTGAAGGAGAAGGTAATAGATTACATCATGCCCTCTTTCGTGGGAACCTATGAAATAGTGGCAAGTCCTTTGGTGGAGGACGCTGGGATCCTCGGTGCAGCCTCGATAATAAAGGAAAGGACGGGGGGCTAAACCATGAAGGTAAAGATTCTCGTTGACAGCACTGCTGACATTCCCTTTTCCTGGATGGAAAAGTACGACATGGACAGCATACCTCTCTACGTGGTATGGGAGGATGGAACGTCCGAGCCAGACGAAAGAACCCCTGAAGAAATAGAGAACTTCTACAGGAGGATAAAAGAAGCAAGCAGTGTTCCAAAGACCTCTCAGCCGAGCGTGGAGGATTTCAAGAAAAAGTACCTTAAATATCAGGAAGAAGGATACGATACTGTACTGGTTTTCACCATATCCTCTAAACTTTCTGGAACGTATAACTCCGCTGTTCTTGCAGCCAGAGAAGTTGATATACCTGTACACGTCGTTGACACTCGGCTTGCATCCGGTGCCATTCCCCTTCCGGCACGGGTGGCAAGGGAAATGCTGGAGAAAGGAGTAACTGTTGAGGAAGTTTTGAAAAGGATCGATGAGAGAATGAAAAGCAGTGATTTCAAAGCGATCTTTTATGTTTCGGATTTCAACTACCTGGTCAAAGGGGGAAGGGTGAGCAAATTCCAGGGATTTGTTGGGAATCTTCTGAAAATAAGAGTGTGTCTTCATATCGAAGACGGAGAACTCATACCTTACAGGAAGGTAAGGGGTGACAGGAAGGCCATTGAGGCTCTCATCGAAAAACTCAGAGAAGATACACCGGAAGGCTCAAAACTTCGGGTGATAGGTGTTCATGCAGACAACGAAGCAGGGGTCATGGAACTTCTGAACACTCTCAGGAAAAAGTATGAGGTTGTGGATGAGATAATCTCACCCATGGGAAAAGTCATCACGACCCATGTGGGACCTGGGACGGTTGGTTTTGGAATCGAGGTTTTAGAACGAAGAAAATGAAAACACCGATGAACACCAGGATGTCTCCCAGACTTATCACAAACCTTCTTCCCCACGGAAGATAAACGGGGATGTAATCTGCCAGTATCGTTTTCCAGGAAAACTCGGTGAACACACTGTGTTTGAAATCCAGGCCGAGATTGAGGAGTCTGAGTGTTGGTTCCCAAACCGGCATCTTTCCACCGTTGACACTCATGGTGAATCCGTTCAAAACAGCACCTGCTGCCATGAGTTTAAAGCCAGGCAGGTTTCTGTTCCATACAAAGAAAAGAAACAGCATGAAAAAGGAAACAGGAACGGTGATCTCTTTCCAGGGGAGAAACTGAAGGAAAAACGGAACGGCAAAAAGATAAAGCCCTCTGTAGTTGTACTTCAGGATGTTTTTGATGTTGCCAGTTATCAGTGAAAGGATCAATGCAATGATGAACACGTCAACCATCATTTTTCTTTTTCCTCCTCTCCTTCCTCGTCGAGTATTTCAAAAAGAAGTTTGACGAGATCTGGGTCGAGTACCGTGCCACTCATCTGTTTCATCATGATCTCTCTTGCCTCTTCTTTCGTGAGCGCTTTTCTGTACGGTCTGTCACTTGTGAGGGCCTCGTACACATCTGCAACTGCTATGATTCTTGAGGGAAGGGGTATCTCTTCTCCTTTCAATCTGTCGGGATATCCTGTGCCATCCCATCTTTCGTGGTGGTGTCTCACCCACTTGCTTTCTCTGTTGTTGAATATGTCCACCTCCCTCAGTATGTCTTCACCCATGACCGGATGGTTCTTCACTATGTCCATTTCCTCCTTTGAAAGGATGGTTGGTTTTTTCAGTACGTGATCTGGTATTCCGATCTTTCCTATATCGTGCAGAAATGCTGCGTTGTAGATTCGCTCTACCATTTTGGGAGAAAATCCGAGTTTTCTTGCCATTTTTCTTGCAAGTTCTGCTACCCGTTCACTGTGTCCACGGGTGTACTTATCCTTTTCTTCCAGGCTTTTTGCAAGAAGTTTCAGGTGTTCCAGTTTTGCCTCGTAGTATTTGTACCTGTAGTAGTTTCCTATCTGAATGGAAAGAACGGCAGCAAGAGAGACGGGAATGGCGATGAAGCCCATATATTGATAAAGAATGTAAACGATGATGACCACAGGAATAAATAATGCCATGCTTAAAACAGGTCCTGATATTACCTTTGAAAGAACTTCACGGAGATCTTGTTTAGAAAGCGTGTAAACACCAAAAAATATAAACAGGTTATTCAAGATGAAATAGACCATTGTACATATCATTACAGCAAGAATATTCCACACAAAATTTTGACCAACTATGGAGTGAAATACAATACTAGAGACATATGAAGATACGGCAACTTGTGAAAAATTGAATATATACCGACTCACTGGATATCGTTCTTTGGGTATTTTGATCAGCTTGTATAGAATACCCGAAGAAGCGTTGATCAAAGAGGCTTCCAGAGGCATAAGAAGAAACACCACTGTGATGTGGACGACCATGCTGGCAGAAGTTTCTATTTTTCCTCCTGTAAACTCCAAAGTCTTTATACTTGCGATCTCGAAAATAGAACTGATCAGAAAAAGAAAAAGAACAAATTCCGTGTTTTGCATTCTGGAAAAAGTGTTCTTGAAAATGAAAATTAGAGCAACATAGATAACAAGAACAAACAAAGAATAAATCAGAAATGACTTTTCTCTTTGATTTATCACACTCTCACTCCTTAAGGGAAGTATAATGAGTTACACACTGGGGCAGGGGAATGCCAGATAAAAGAATACTACATTACCAGAGCCTGTTGGTCCCAACCACTGCCATCAGAGCTCCAAAGAGGCTTCCAAGAACGAGGATTATTTTCACGAGTTTTCTCATGGCTTCCCCCCCTTTCATTGCCCAGTCTCAGTGCTTCGCTTGTTACCGGATCTTCGCTGACCACATTTCTTTCTGCGAAACTCCGCTTTTGAAAGATCCCCTGCCCCCATACTATTTTATCAATTTTCTTTCAGGAGTGTTGATATCAGATTCAAAAGATCATCTATTCCCTCACCCGTCACAGAAGAAGTTGGTATAATCGTGTACTCCCCATACTTTGAAAATGCCTTTTTGTGTTCGTCCAGTTTTTTCTTTCTTTCAGACATCTTGACCTTGTCCATCTTGGTGAGGACGATGGTGAAGGGAACGTTCAGGCTTTTCAACCACTCCACCATCATGAGGTCTGTTTCCTGAGGTGGTATCCTACCATCAACAAGCAAAAACACCATCTGAAGGGACCATCTGTTCGTGAAGTAGTCTTCCACCAGTTTTTTCCATTGTACGCGTTCTTTTTTGGAGACTTTTGCGTATCCATATCCCGGAAGGTCCACAAAATAGTACCTGGAATTCACAAGATAGAAGTTTATCGATCTTGTTTTCCCCGGCGTTTTACTCACATAGGCGATTTTTCTGTTGAACAGAGCGTTGAGAAGCGACGACTTTCCTACGTTTGACCTTCCAACGAAGGCGACCTCACCCTTCAAAGGAGGGGGATAATCACCCGGTGTTTTCGCTACCTTGACCAGTTTCACGTCCTTTATGACCATTTTCTCTCACCCTCTTTCTATGCTAGCATACAAAGAAGGAGGGATGAAGTTGAAAGGATACGTGCACGTTTACACAGGAGACGGCAAAGGAAAAACAACCGCCGCCCTTGGACTTTCGGTGAGAGCAGCCTGTGCTGGTTTGAGAGTGTTCATAGGACAGTTCCTGAAGGGAACATCGGTTTCGGAGTTGAAACTGAAGGAGTTCTTCCGTAACATCGAGATCGTCCAATACGGAACTTCCGAATTTGTCGTGGGAAGACCATCTGAAGAACAGATAAAAAAGGCAAAGGAAGGACTTCAAGATGCCAGAGAGAGACTGATTTCTGGAAGATACGACGTCGTCGTGCTGGATGAACTCTGTGTGGCGATTTATTTTGGCTTCTTTTCGAGAGAGGAAATAGAAGACCTGCTGAGTGTCAGACCCGAAAACGTGGAACTCGTAATAACAGGAAGATACGCACCGGAATGGCTGATAGAGAAGGCTGATCTTGTCACGGAAATGAAAGAAGTAAAACATTACTACAGGGAAGGCATCGGAGCGAGAAGGGGCATAGAGTACTAGGAGGGATACCCATGGTTGTGGAAAACAGGCTGGAAAAGGAAAAACCCGCAGTGGGAATGGAAACCACCGTGTTCGTTCACGGTCTGCCCAGAAAAGAGGCAATTGAACTTTTCAGAAAGGCAAAGAAGATCTCCGAAGAAATGGGATTTCAGCTTGCAGTGGTGGGTGTCTTGAAAGGAAAGATCATCTTGGGAATGAATGAAGATGAACTCACCATCATGATGAACGAAGGTTCAGAAAAAATAGGAACAAGGGAGATTCCGATAGCGCTGGCAAAGGGAATGAACGCCGCAACGACCGTGAGTGCCACCATCTTTCTCTGCAAAAGATTTGGGATAGACGTCGTTGTGACGGGTGGTACGGGTGGTGTTCATCCCGGTGGAGTGGACATTTCCCAGGATCTCACGGAGATGGCATCTTCAAGGATCATTCTTGTGTCCAGTGGTATAAAGTCCATCCTCGATGTGGATGCAACGTTCGAGATGCTTGAAACTCTGGAAATACCAGTAGTGGGATTCATGACAGATGAATTTCCCCTCTTTTTCTCAAGAAAAAGTGGGAAAAAGGTGAAGAGAGTAGAGAATGTAGAAGAGATCCTGAGAATCTACAGGACCATGGAGGAACTGAAACTTGAAAAGACTCTCATGGTGCTGAATCCTGTTCCAGAAGAACACGAAGTTCCACGAGAGGAGATCGAACATCTTCTGGAAAACATCGAACTGAAAGTGGAAGGGAAAGACGTAACACCCTACCTTCTCAGAAAGCTTGTTGAGATAACGGGTGGTAGAACTCTGAAGGCAAACCTTTCTCTTCTTGAGGAAAACGTGAAACTTGCCGGAAAGATAGCACTGGCACTTGGAAGGTAACAGATATGGTATACTAAAAATCGATGGTACTCCAGACACCGTGAAGAGGGAGGTCAGGCAAGATGAAGAGAACGTACCAGCCTTCAAGAAGAAAGAGAAAAAGAACACACGGCTTTCTTGCAAGAAAGAGAACCCCAGGAGGAAGAAGAGTTCTCAGGAACAGGAGGAAGAAGGGTCGCTGGAGACTGACTGTATGAACGAGCGTTTCACCAGAAAGGAACGCCTGAGGCTCAGGAAGGATTTTCTTGAGATATTCAAAGAAGGAAAGAGTCTGCAAAACGAGTATTTTGTGGTTCTGTTCTTGAAAAACGGTCTTGATCACTCGAGATTGGGAATAGTGGTGAAGAGAAAGTTCGGAAAAGCGACCAGAAGAAACAAATTGAAAAGATGGGTAAGAGAAACGTTCAGGAAAAACAAGGACAAAATACCGAAAGGTTTCGATATCGTGGTGATCCCCAGGAAGAGATTGTCCGAAGAGTTTGAAAGTATCAACTTCCGGGTGGTTCAGAAAAAGTTGCTCAGTCTCTTAGAGAGGATAGAGGAATGAAAAGATTGCTCATAATGATCGTACGGTTTTATCAGAAATACATCTCTCCTCTGAAACCTCCAACCTGCAGGTTCGAGCCAACCTGTTCGAATTACTTCATACAGGCTCTGGAAAAGCATGGCCTTCTGAAAGGTCTTTTCCTGGGCCTCAGGCGTGTTGTTCGCTGCAATCCCCTTTCAAAAGGTGGATACGACCCGGTTCCCGAAGAATTCTCATTCAAACTGAGGAGGCGATGATCTTGAAAAAGATCGTGGCAGTGTTACTTGTCATCTTGCCTTTCATTCTGTTCGGGATCGAACCCATCAAGGTCACACGCTCTGACGAAGAAATCGTTGTTCTGACCAAGTTCAGGGAGTATCACTTCGATCTTGAAAGAGGCATACTGAAGGATTACTATACGCTCGTTGAAGGCAGAAAACACGTTTTCACATACGGAAACGATGGGTTCGATGTGCTCGATGAGGGAACACCTCTTACTGTCATCGAAGATCCGATAGTAACCGGAAAAGGAAAGACTTCGGAAGGATTTTCAGAAGAAGTGAGTATCGTGTACAACTACGGATACGTGAAGAAGATTTTCACCATAAAAAATGATGAAAATTATCTCTTTTTTGTGGGCATAGAAAGTTCCAGGCCCGTGGAAGTAACGCTTCCCAGAGTTTCATTGGATCCCTCCACAGACAGATACATGGAGAACTACTTTGCCTCTTTCAACTCGAAATCGAGGACACTGGTTCTTGTCAAACATGATGAAGGGCTTCGCTTCGAAGGGACTCTGGAGGTGAACGGTCAAAAAAGGCTCACCGTCTTCATGGGACCGAACAAGAGAACCTTGATCAAGAAGGCATTTCCTGAAGATTATGAATCCCTTATGAAAGCCCTTGGAAACATCCCTGGATTCAACAGATGGTACGATACTGTGTTCTATGGACTTGTCTGGTTTTTCTGGTGGCTAAAAGATCTGACAAAGAGTTTTGGATGGGCGATAGTACTGTTCACACTGATAGTCAGGCTGATACTTTACCCGTTGTACCATGCTCAGACAAAGTCGCTCATAAACATGAGAAAACTCCAGCCGCAGATAGAGGCGATCAAGAAGAAATACAAAGACCCTGCAAAACAGCAGGAAGCTCTCCTGAAACTCTACAAAGAAGCGGGTGTGAACCCTGCCAGCGGATGTTTGATGCTCCTCATACAGCTGCCGATCTTCATTCTTCTGTGGTCTGTTATCAGGTATTACGTGGAGGAGTTTGCCTACAGCGGTGGTTTTCTCATCTGGAAAGATCTTTCAGCTGGTGGTTTTGCCAACAACTGGATTTTCCTTGTGATCACGATAGTGTCAAGTTACTACACCACCCTTCTCACGAGTCAGGATGTGAGAACGGCCTGGCAGGGTCTCATAATGTCCATCATCTTTCCGTTCTTGTTCGTGGGACTTCCAAGCGGTCTGTTCCTTTACTACACAACGAACACGCTGATTCAACTCGCTGTTACCTACTACACTTATAGAAGGTACAAGATCAAGGGAATCACAACCAGGGAACTTCTGGGACTTCCGAAAAAGGCTTGAGGAAGAGGGGGGATTAGATGAAAAAGGTCATCGAAAGAGCTCCTTCTGTAAACGAAGCCATTGAGAAGGTGGTCAAAAGGTACGGACTCGAAGAAAACGAGTACACGGTGAACGTTCTGGAAAAAGGCTTTCAGGGCATATTCGGGCTCTTTTCAAAGGAGGCCGTCGTTGAGGTTTCAATCAAAAAGTCCTATTTTGAAAGGAGATTGAGAGAGTTTTTGGAAGACATACTGAGTGTGGTGGATAATAACGTCAAAGTTTCTGTGAGATCTTCTGGAAGGAGTTTCTTTGTTGACGTGGACAGTGAAAACGTGGGAAGGTTGATAGGAAAACATGGAAAAACACTGGGTGCTCTTCAGCACATCACGATGATTTTTCTGAACAGACTGAGTGATACGAAACTGAACGTGATCCTCGACATGGGAGATTACAGGGAAAAGAGGAGGAAATCGCTTGAAAAGATAGTTGAAGAGGCGGTGAAGAAGGCCCTTTCGGAGAAGACGAAAGTGATGCTCGATCCCATGTTTGCCTTCGAGAGGAGACAGGTTCACAAACTGGTTAAGAAATACAAGGGAGTTACGAGTTACTCGGTGGGAGTGGAGCCTTACAGACGGGTTGTTATAGAGTACGTCGGAACAAAGAGGGAGGGAAGAAGAAGACATGATATTAAAGAGAGCATATGATGTCGCTCCCCAGGAGATCTCCACAGACAGTGTAAAAGGTGTTCAAAAGCGAGTTTTGATAGGTCTTAAGGAAGCGAGAAATTTCGTCATGAGGCTCTTCACAGTGAAGCCATCTGGCGTTATAGAAAGACACACACATCCCTGGGAGCATGAAATATTCGTTCTGAAGGGAAAGTTGACGGTTCTGGATGAGAAAGGTGAAAAAGTGGTGGAAGAAGGGCACTGCATCTATGTGGAACCCAATGAGGTTCATGGATTCAGAAACGACACGGACAGCGATGTGGAGTTTCTCTGTTTGATACCCAAAGAAGGCGGAGAGTAATTCTTTTTTAAAGAACACGAAAAAAAAGAGTAGTAAAATACTCCTCTGGCGCTTGAAGTGCGTCGAAAATCCCTTTTTGGGTACGTACTTCAGCGCCTGTATACCAGCGGATGGGAGGTGAAGGTTTTGTACGCCATCGTGGAGACGGCAGGAAGGCAGTACAAAGTGGAGGAAGGAAAGATCCTTTACACCGAAAAGCAGACGGAGTACGCACCTGGAGACGAGATCGTTTTTGACAGAGTGGTACTTCTCAGAAAGGACAACGAAGTGCTCGTGGGAAAACCCTATGTTGAAGGTGCTAGGGTCGTTGGAAAGGTGCTCGAACACGCCAAAGCCAGAAAGGTGAAAACGGTGAAGTACAGACCCAGGAAAAACAGCAAGGTGGAAAAAGGACACAGGCAGTGGTATACTGCCATCAAGATCGAAAAGATTGAGGTATGATAGAAGTAACCATCACCGATACTTTCTTCGAAGTGAAAGGCCATGCATCGAACGAAGTTGCCTGTGCGTCCGTGAGTGTCCTCACTCAGCATGTGGCGAACTTCTTGAAGGAAGAAAAGGTTGCCAGAATAGAGAAAGGATCGGGTTATCTGAAAGTGGAATTTGAAAAACTGGAACCGTGTGAAGTAAAGGTACTCGCAGCGATGGTGAGATCTTTGAGAGAACTGGAGAAGAAGTTTCCTTCCCAGATTAAAGTGGAGGTGATTCTGAATGGCGCATAAAAAGAGTGGCGGTGTTGCAAAGAACGGCAGAGACAGTCTTCCAAAGTATCTTGGGGTTAAAGTGGGAGACGGGCAATTCGTAAAAGCAGGGAACATACTTGTGAGGCAGAGGGGTACAAGGTTTCACCCAGGAAAGAACGTCGGAATGGGAAGAGATTTCACGCTCTTTGCTCTGAAGGATGGTAGGGTGAAGTTCGAACAGAAAAACAACAAAAAGTATGTGAGCGTCTATGAGGAGTGAAAGGGTGAACAGCATAAAGCGTATCTCCTTTGTTGGGGTGTTTTCTGCCCTTGCAACACTCATGATGTTTCTGGAATTTCCCATATTTCCACAGGCAAGTTTTTTGAAATACGATCCCAGTGAGATCCCAGCACTCATTGTGAGTTTTCTGCTGGGACCAAAGGTGGGTATGCTTGTAATCTTGATCAAGGATATTCTGTTCTTTCTGGTGAAATCCGGTGATCCTGTGGGAATAGCGATGAACGCAGTCTTGGGAATGTCCTTTGTTGGACTGGCTGGACTCATTTACCACAGAAATAAAAGCAAGATAACGGCCATAAAGGGAATGACCATAGCCACTCTATTCACAACAGGATTTGCGCTTGGTTTGAACGCGTTGATCGTTCCACTGTACTTCAAGGCTCCTTTCGATTTGTACTTGAAGTTTTTTCCGTTCATTCTGGCTTTCAATCTCGTGAAGTTCGGGGTTGACTCGATGGTTACTTTCTTCGTCTACAAGAAGGTTTCGAGTATTTTCAAGTTAGAAATAGTAGAAGGGAGGAACAGCAATGGCTAGATACTTTCCCGTTCAAAAAACGACGATGGTGAAACCTGAAGAAGTGGAGAGAAAATGGTACGTCGTCGACGCTTCCGGAAAGGTTCTTGGAAGGTTGGCGACACGTATAGCAAAGATTTTGATGGGGAAACACAAACCAACTTACACTCCCCACGTTGACACAGGAGATTATGTGATCGTTGTGAACGCAGACAAAGTGGTGCTCACAGGCAAGAAGTTGGATCAGAAAGTGTACTACTGGCACTCCGGATACCCTGGTGGTCTCAAATCGATGACCGCAAGGCAGATGCTCCAGAAGCATCCAGAAAGACTCATATGGCTTGCGGTCAAGAGGATGCTTCCAAAGAACAAGATGGGCAGAAGGATGCTCAGAAGGCTCAAAGTGTACGCGTCTTCCGAACATCCTCATCAGGCTCAGAAACCAGAACCCATTGAATTGTGATGAGGAGGGAATAGAATGGCCAGTGTTATCGGATATTACGGAACGGGAAGAAGAAAGACTGCGGTTGCAAGAGTTTACCTGAGGCCTGGTGATGGAAAGGTCAAAGTGAACGGAAAAGAGTACGAAAGTTTGAATGACTATTTCAAAAACATCGCCTGGACGAAGCACGCCATAGAACCTCTTGAGGTGACGAACACCATTGGAAAATTCGATCTTGTGATCAGAGTAAACGGTGGAGGTCTTTCTGGACAGGCCGGTGCTGTGAGACTGGGTATAGCCCGTGCTCTGCTTCAGTACGATGAAAACCTGAAACCTGTTCTCAAAAAGTACAAGATGCTCACAAGAGATCCGAGAGAAGTCGAGAGAAAGAAGTACGGTTTGAAGAAAGCAAGAAGGGCACCACAGTTCTCCAAGAGATGATCTCCTGGAAAAGAAAGCAACTCGGGGGGTCCGGTTGCCCCGGACCTCTCTTTTTCTCTGCATTCCAGGGAGTGAGAGTGTGATTCCTCGAGAGGTGATCGAGGAGATAAAGGAAAAGGTTGACATCGTTGAAGTGGTTTCAGAGTACGTGAATCTCACAAGGGTTGGTTCCTCGTATCGGGCACTCTGTCCCTTTCATGCAGAAACGAATCCTTCCTTTTATGTCCACCCGGGTTTGAAGATATACCATTGTTTTGGATGCGGTGCAAGTGGAGACGTCATCAAGTTCATTCAGGAAATGGAGGGAATAACCTTTCAGGAAGCTCTGGAAAGGCTTGCAAGAAGGGCTGGTGTAGATCTTTCCGCGTACAGATCAACTGGAAGTTCTGATTACGCCAAATACGTTCATCTGTACGAGAGGGTCTGGAAGAGATATGTTGACGAACTCAAAAGATCACACCAGGCAAAGGAGTATCTGTTGTCCAGAGGGTTCACCGAGGAAGAAATGGAGAACTACGGATTCGGTTACGTTCCTGAAGGCTCGGAAATAGCTGTTGAAGTCGGAAAAGAGTTGAATCTGAAGGAAGACGAAGTGGTGAAGTACGGGCTGGCCTTGAAGAAGGGAAACAGGCTGGTCGATAGATTCGAAGGGAGGTTGATCGTTCCAATAAAAAACGACAGGGGACAGATCGTTGCCTTCGGAGGTCGTTTGTTGGGAGACGGTGAACCAAAGTACCTGAACTCTCCAGATACCAGATACTTCTCCAAGAAAAAGACACTGTTTCTCTTCGATGAGGCAAAAAAGGTGGCGAAAGATGTTGGTTTTTTCGTTGTAACTGAGGGATATTTCGATGCCCTGGCGTTCAGAAGAGACGGTATACCAACCGCGGTGGCAGTTCTGGGAGCAAGTCTTTCGCGCGAGGCCATACTGAAAATTTCTGCATATTCAAAGAACGTGATCTTGTGTTTCGACAACGACAGGGCAGGTCTCAGAGCCACTTTGAAATCTCTAGAAGATCTTCTGGAATACGAGTTCAACGTTTTGATAGCAACACCTGATCCCTACAAGGATCCGGATGAGCTCTTTCAAAAAGAAGGAAGAGGGTCTCTCAAAGATATGCTCAAAAAATCTGTTTCTTTTGAGTATTTCCTGACAAAGGCGGGAGAAGTTTTTTTCGATAAGGGTAGTCCTGCAGGTATGAGGTCCTATCTTTCCTTCCTGAAAAGATGGGTCCAGAGGATGAGAAGAAAGGGATACCTCAAGAATATAGACAATCTCGTGAAAGAGGTTTCCAGTTCGACTCAAATACCAGAAAACCAGATCTTGAACTTTTTCGAAAGCGATAGGTCTAATAATGTGCCTGTTCAAGAGGCAAAGGTGCAAAAGGTCTACGACGAAGGAAAAGGGCTTGCCTATCTGTTCTTGAACTACGAGAACTTCAGAGAAAGGATACTAGAACTCGACCTGGATGTTCTGGAAGATCACAATGCAAAAGAGTTCTTCAAGAGAGTATCTTCGATTGAGAACATAAACGAAGCAATAGAGACACTTCCGAAAGAGATGAAGGACTGGATCTTCAGAGTCCTGGAAGAAGTTCCCCCTCCAAAGGATCCGGAAAAGTTCTTTTGCGATCTCTCCGAGAGATTGAAAACTCGTCAGTTGAAGAAACGCCTGGAGGAGATAGAAAAGTTGATAAAACAGAGTGTCGATGAGGAGGAAAAGCGCATCCTCTTGAACATGAAGTTGGACCTTTTGAGAAAGATCAAGGGGAGGTGAAAGTATGGCGGAAAAGAAGGAAGCAATCATGAAAGATGAACAGATCACTGAAAATGAACAGGAAAAGAAGTTCCCACCCCAGATAGAAAAGCGGATAAAGAAACTCATAAACCAGGGAAAGAAGAAAGGATACATCACCTATGAAGACATAGACAAGGCGTTTCCTCCAAATTACGAGGAGTTCGATACGAACCTGATAGAAAAGATATACGAAGAACTTGAAAAGCACGGAATAAACATAGTCGAGAGTGATTCAGAAGAGGAAACAGAAACTTCCACAGAAGAACTTGAAGAACTCCTTGAAAAGGAATCACCCGAAATACACGACGCCAGCAACGTGAGGGATTCCATAAAGATGTACCTCAAAGAAATTGGCAAGATACCGCTTCTCACACCGGCTCAGGAAAGAGAACTTGCAAGACGAGCTCAAATGGGTGACAAGAAGGCCAAGGAAAAGCTCATAACGTCGAATTTGAGGCTAGTTGTCAGCATCGCAAAGCGTTACATGGGTCGTGGACTTTCTTTCCAGGATCTGATACAGGAAGGAAACATCGGACTTCTCAAAGCGGTGGAAAAATTCGACTGGAGGAAGGGTTACAAGTTCAGCACGTACGCTACCTGGTGGATCCGACAGGCTATTACAAGGGCAATAGCAGACCAGGCAAGAACTATCAGAATCCCTGTTCACATGGTTGAAACGATAAACAAGTTGAACAGGCTGAGAAGAGAATACTACCAGAAATACGGAGAGGAACCATCTGTGGAGGAACTTGCCAAGATGATGGGGAAACCACCAGAAAAGATAAAGGAGATACTCGAAGCGGCAAAAGAAACCATTTCGCTCGAGTCTCCGATTGGTGAAGATGAAGACTCCTCTATAGAAGATTTCGTGGCGGACGAATCGGTGCCTTCTCCAAAGAAAGAGGCCATGAGGATGCTCATGCGCGAAGAACTGGAAAAAGTTCTGAAAACCCTCAGTCCAAGAGAAGCCATGGTTCTCAGGATGAGGTATGGTCTGCTCGATGGGAAGCCAAAAACACTGGAAGAAGTGGGACAGTATTTCAACGTCACAAGGGAAAGGATCAGACAGATCGAAGTCAAGGCCCTTCGAAAGTTGAGACATCCTTCAAGAAGCAAATACTTGAAATCTCTGCTTTCATTGATGGATGAAAACGAAGGGTGAGCGAAAGCTCACCCTTCATTTTTCAAAATCTTCAGAAGATACTCTATCGGATCACCCCTTTTGTACAGGACGACAGTACCGGATCTTGGATTGTACCCTGGATGTTTCAAAAGTGGAGAATTTTTACCCGGAAGGAGTTCCACCATGAAGTGGTCGAATCTGATTTTTCTTATACCCAGTTTTGATGCTCTTATTCTTATTCTGAAGTAATCCAGAAGCAGTTTCACCTCTTCTGGCGGCTCTCCGAATCGATCCCTCATTTCTTCCAGTATCTCTTCTATTTCCCCCTCTTCAGAAGCGGACGCAAGTCTTCTGTACATTCTCAGTCTTTCCACGGGGTTTGAAATGTAATCCTCAGGTATGAAGAACCTGCCTGGAGGATTTTCTATCTCAATTTGAACGGTGTGCTTTCTCTCTACCCGTTTTTTCTTCACCTTTGTCACAGTTTCCCTCAGGATTTCGTTGTACAGTTTCAAACCAATGGAGATGATGTTTCCGTGCTGCTCCAGTCCCAGAACATCTCCGATACCCCGCATCTCCATGTCTTTCATGGCAATCTGCAGACCACTGCCTGGACCTGTGTGTGCCTTGAGCACCCTGAGTCTTTCCAGAGCACTTTTTGGAACCCCTTTTGGATACAGAAAGTACGCGAAAGCCCTCCTATCACTCCTTCCCACCCTTCCCCTGAGCTGATAGAGCTGGGCAAGACCGTACCTGTGAGCATCGTCGACGATCAGCGTGTTGGCGTTCGGTATATCAACGCCGTTTTCGATGATCGTTGTACACAAAAGAACGTCGATGTTTCCACTGTAGAACTCATGAACGACCTTTTCCATGACTCTTCTGGACATCTTACCGTGTGCCATTGCTATTCTGAGTTCTGGAAACATCCTCTTCAGGTTTTCGAGCACCTCTGGAAGTTCTTCCACCCTGTTGTGGACGTAGATCACCTGTCCTCCTCTGTTCACCTCTCTCACGACGGCCCCTTTCACCAGTTCTTCGTTGTATTCAGCAATGTAAACGTGCACAGGTTTTCGACCAGGTGGAGGAGCGTTTATCACAGAAAGGTCCTTCATCCCGGAGAGCGCCATGTGGAGCGTTCGCGGAATTGGCGTGGCACTCAGGGAGAGAACGTTCACAGAAAGTCTCATCTTTTTGAATTTTTCTTTCTGTTCAACACCGAACTTTTGTTCCTCGTCGATGATGACGAGTCCAAGATCTGAAAATTCCACTCTTTCGTTCAAAAGAGCATGCGTTCCTATTACGACGTCTATTTCACCCTTTTTCAGTCCTTCCAGTATCTCTTTTCTTTCCCGCAGCGTTCTGGAACTGTCGAGAAGTTCAACTCTAACACCGAAAGGCTCGAGTCTTTCTTTGAAGTTCTCATAGTGCTGTCTGGCAAGCACAGTGGTGGGAACAAGTACTGCCACCTGTTTCCCGGATACCACAGCGCGAAAGGCAGCACGAAGTGCCACTTCCGTTTTGCCCACTCCAGCATCACCACATAACAGTCTGTCCATGGGTTTCTCCGATGACAGGTCAGTCAGAACTTCTTCTATGCATTTCTGCTGGTCAGGGGTTTCTATGTATGGAAAGGTTTCCGCGAATTTTTCTTCCAGTTCGGGATCACCGGGAAGTAGTGTTCCTCTCACTTCTTCTCTCTTCAGGTAAAGTTCAACGAGTTCTCGTACCCTTTTTTCGATGTCTTCCCGTACTTTTTTCAGCGTTCTCTTCCATCTTCCCCTGTTCAATCTGTCGAGTTTTACCTGAGATGGGTCACCTATGTATCTGTGTACCCTGTCAATTTTTTCAACTGGAACATAAAGAACCGCATCTTCGTACTTCAGTTTTAGATAGTCCCGCTCTCCAAGAACACTCTTCAATCTGATCATGCCTTCGAAGATGGCGATTCCGTGTTCTTTGTGAACGACGAGTTCTCCCTCTTCTATTTCGTCGATGTCCACCAGGGGAAGCGATCTCTCCTCGATACCAGAAGAGACGGTTGCACCGGCGGATGTCTTCTCCACGTTTTTCAGAACTCTTTCCAGGACACCTTCATCGAAGAACAGATCGTATTTTTCCTTTAATAGGTCTTTCAACTCTTTTCTTATCTTTCGGTATTCCGTCAGGGCTTTCTCCAGATTCTCACAGGTGAAACGTACATCCTTTACAAAGTCGAGCAGTGAACTGTCTCCGTATTCATCGAGAAAGGGTAGAATATAAACCTCGTCGACTTTCTGGAAAGATCTCTGAGTGGAAACATCGAAGAATCTGATGTCTTCCACGACTTCTCCAAAGAGTTCTATCCTCACGGGAAAGTCGTATCCTGGAGAGAAGATGTCCAGGATTCCACCTCTGATGGAGAACTCCCCCGGCATTTGAACGGTGAAGGTCCTTTCGTATCCCATTTCCACGAACCTTTCGGGGGAAAGATAGAACGAAGCAGAACGTCTGACTTCGATGGTTCTTTCCTTCAAAGATTCCGGTGAGAAAATCTTTTCGGTAAGGGCTTTCAGGGTGGTGACGATTTTTAGATTTTCACCTTTGAGAAGCCTCCAGAGGATCTCCATCCTCTTCTTTTTCACTTCAGGTGATAGAGGAACATCTTCGAGAGGCAGGTTGTCTCTCGAGGGATAGAAGAGATATCCTTCTAGATGTATCTCTCTTTCATTTGGAACCAGAAGTATTTCAACCATCTTTCAACAGATCTTTCACGAGTTTCCTTTCATCATCACTGAGACCCTCAAAAGGATTGGGAAGGTTGAGTTTTACCCTGCACAGGGCCTTCACGATTTTCAACTTCGGGTCCTTTAAACCGAGATTCTCTGCTTTTTTCAACAGGTTCAGCGCTTCAAAATACTTTCCCATCTGATAATAGGTACACCCCATGTTGAACAGAGCTTCTGCGCTCTTTGGATTTATCTCCATAGCCCTTTTATAGCTTTCCATGGCTTTTGCCAGGAGATTCTTTCTCCTGTATATGTTTCCGATGTTGATCCACACTTCAGCAGATGGTTCTTTCTCAACCAGTTTCAAGAACTTTTCCAGGGCGCTATCCAGTTTTCCGCTCTTCATATCGAGGTACGCTTCTTCGAACTCATTTGAGTTCAAGTTCTATCACCTTCTTTGTGACATAAACGGTGTCCGAATAGTTCATCTCAGGTGTTCTGAAGGCCGCAGAGATGGGGATGATTTCCTCAGTGATGGGTTTGACGTAGGAAAAGCTGAACACCCAGAGGTTGTGATTCAGAAAGTGTGGCGTCCCCACTCCTCCACCCGACCTGTAGCAAAACTCCTTCAGTCCAGGTGGTGCATCGGGCGTGGAGTGGAGTTTGACGTTTTTCAGTTTCAGAACGGCGAGTTGTTCGTTTGAAAAGTTCGTATCGGGTGGCACCAGCACGCAGTATCCTTTTCTGTCGTTCATCCGGTATATCTTTTCTGAAAGAAATTCCTCATCACTTATGTAGAATGTATACTCCCTCGTTTTGTAGGACACCTCAAAAGGAACTCGACCGCGTGCTTCAAGTAAATCTGAAAAGAGATGAACAAGGTCTATATCTCTCCCAAAGGCATTTTCCACTCTCGCATAGAGGAGCATCCTGTCAGTTGTGAATTCAAAAGAATCAATGTGTACGAATATCGGCTCTGAGGATTTCAGGATACTGATCTCTATCCTGTGGTTCTGCCAGTCCATTCCAAAAAGATAGGGATAGTCGTATTCTATGTTCACATACTGAGGAACTGATCTGATCTTCAGGAGTTTTCTTCCGTCGAAGTGGTAGATCGTTCCAAACTGGTCGAGTAAAAGGTACGATCCATCGTAGAACATCTCAAAAGAACGTGTTGGAACGGGAAGGGAGATCCTTTGCTGTTCTCCACCGTCAACGTTTGTCACTATGAGAGAGTTGCTCCAGGTATCAAGAACTATTACCCGATTTCTGTAAACTTCTGCATCCGTGATCAGTGGATTGCCACCGAGTGGTATTTCATCAAAACCGCTGTTTTTCATCAGAACTATCCTGTTTACATCAGCCAGCACGAACTCTCCTGAGTCCAGAATCCCTGCTCCAATAGGATGAAGAAACGATCCTATCTTTTCCTCGTTCCGGTAGACATCCCCATTTTCTGAGATCAGAAAGATGTTTCCTTCTCTGTCCACGAAAGCCTGCTCTGGTCGAAACGAAAGATTCTTCACTCTGTAAGTATATCCATCGGTTTCTATCAAACGGCTGTTCGGTGGATCGACGACGTAGATGGTTTTTCCCAGAACGGCTACATCTGTTGGGGAAAAGAAATATTCAACTCCATTTTTGAATCCATCCAGAGTACGAAGGGTTTTCATATAGAAGGAACCTGTTTTTTTGCCCTGAAGGATGAATTCGAGGTTGTGAACAAGCGAAAGAACTTCCGGCTGATCTGGAACAACAACAAGAAGATTCTTCAGATCTTCATAGGCCTCTCTGACACGCCCGGTTTCTATCATCAACTTCGCCCTCAAATACCAGAACTCCGCCAGATCCTCTGCCGGAACAGGCTTGTAGAAGATCTCCTCCATCTTCTGCAAGGCGGAGTCCACATTTCCCTTTGCCCATTCCACTATCGTCTCTGAGAACATTTCCCTGACACTCTGTGGAAAGACAGCAAGAGTTATGAGTAAGAAAAAAAGAACGATGTGTTTTTTCACGGTTTCACCTCTTGAAGAGGGTCACCTTTCTTTCTGTTCCAGAGAGGAGTCTCTGTATGTTCTCCGAGTGACGAAGGGTTGACAGAACGGCGAGTATCAGGATCAACATACCGGCGTCGTAACCCTTCAAGAGATACCCCAGGAGTGCAGAAGTGTAAAGTCCAATGAGAGATCCAAGGGAAGCGTAACCGGTGATCATCACCACGAAGAACCAAACGAGGGAAAACACAACTCCCGTGGGCCATGACAGATAGAAGATGACACCGAGCGTTGAGGCAACGCCCTTTCCTCCCTTAAACTTCATGAAGACAGGAAAGTCGTGACCAAGGACGGTCAAAATCGCCGTCAGGGAAACAAGTTTTGGATTCCCGGAAATATACCCTGCCAGGAAGGCGGGGAAAAATCCTTTCAAAGCATCAAGCAAAAGGCAGAGTCCACCAACCACAGGTCCTGTTGTTCTGATCGCGTTCGTTGCCCCTACGTTCCCACTTCCGACTTTTCTCACGTCCACACCCTTGAGCCACTTTGGAATCAGGTAACTGAAGGGAATCGATCCTATCAGATATCCAAGCAGGGGAAGAACCCACCATTCCACGCTATCACCTGCTCTTTTTGAATTTCAGGAATATGGGGGATCCCTCAAACGGGAACACGTATTCTCTGATCAACCTTCTCAGAAAGACTTTCTGTGGTTCTTTGATCTTTTCTGTGTTGTTCACGAAGAACAGAAAGGTGGGTGGTTTTATGTCAACCTGGAGCCCAAAGAAGATCTTAAGACCGCGCGGCAGGTTGGTGAACGCCAGTACCTTCTGAAGAGCAGAGTTCAGGGCACTGGAAGGTACTTTGGTCGTGTAGGAAGAGTACGCCAGGTTGATGGCATCGATTATCTTTTCCACTCCCCATCCTTTGTCCGCAGAAGTGAATATCAGAGGACTGTAGTCAACAAAGTAAAGTTTTTCCCTGAAGAGTTTTGTGAATTCATCGTATCTCTTCTCACGATGTTCCACCAGGTCCCATTTGTTGAACACAACAACGCTCGCTTTTCCCTTTCTTTCAACCAGACCCGCTATTCTCTGATCCTGTCTTGTGATACCCTGTGTGGCATCGAGAACGATGACGGCGACATCTGCTCTCTCTATACTCTCAACAACTCTGTACGTACTGTACCTTTCCACAGTTTTTGGTTCTATTCTTGACTTCCTTCTGAGCCCTGCCGTGTCCACGAAGATGTATTTTTTTCCATCGATGAACACTTCGTCATCCACGGGATCTCTGGTGGTTCCGGGAATTGGTGAAACCAGTGCCCGTTCTTTGTTCAAAATTGCGTTGAAAAGAGTGGATTTTCCAACGTTCGGACGTCCAACGATGGCGATCTTTATCGCTTCGGTTATCTCTGGTTTCGTTTCTAGATCCAGGCCCTTTTCCTCCAGTTTCTGAATGATCTTTTCCATCAGTGTATCGAGGTTGATACTGTGTTCGGCCGAGACAGGTATGGGATCCCCGAATCCCAGTCTGTAGAGTTCTGGTTTTATCTCCCTTTCAAACCTGCGCTGATTCTCCGTTTTGTTTGCCACCAGAATAACATCCACTCCCGATTTCCTGAGAAAATCGGCAAGGGACTCGTCTTCTTTCGTTATACCGTTTTTTCCATCGACGACGAACAGAACAAGGTCCGCTTCCCTGATCATGTTCAGGGTCACTTCTTTCATCTTCTTCGAGATCACGTCCTGTGGGTTGTCGAACACACCACACGTGTCAACCAGTCTGAAGGTTTTTCCGTACCATTCCACAGTATCTTGAACGGGGTCACGAGTGACCCCTTCTTCATCCTCAACGATCGCCTTTCTCTTTCTCACCAGTTTGTTGAAAAGAGTAGACTTTCCAACGTTGGGTTTTCCAACAATCAAAACGGTTGCCATACTTCACTCTCCATTCTTCAACAGGTCACCAAGCGATTTCTGATAACTTTCTTCTTCCACCTTTTTCTTGTACTCCTCTATGTTCATCCTCTCTTCAAATCTTTTTTCGCTCAGGATCATTCTTCCACCGAATATCTCATCTGGATCGATCCTGAGAACAACAAGGTTGAGCAACTTTCCTTCCTCAGGTTCACTGACAAGGTGGTTGTTCGGCACAAAACCTTCCACGTCGTATTCTTCGACCTGAACGATCACACCCGAGTTCACAACCTTTTTCACGGTTCCCCTGACTATCGAATCTTTTTCCAACTCTTCCAGGGCACGTTTCCACGGGTTCTCCTGAGTCCTCTTTATACTCAGAGAAAGCCTTCTGTTTTCTTTGTCCAGGTTCATTATCTTCACTTTCACCTTTTCGCCCACTTTAACGACCTCTTCCGGACTGTCGACCCTCTTCCAGGAAAGTTCAGAGATGGGGACAAAACCTTCAATTCCTTCCTCAAGTTCGACGAACACACCCTGTCTTATGATGGAAATGACCCTTCCTGCCACCGTGTTTCCAACGTGGTATCTGTCTTCGATGTTCTCCCATGGATCTCCCTTTGCCTTTCTGTAGCTGAGGGTGAGCTTTCTGTTTTCTCTGTCCACGTTGATTACTTCAACTTTTACGAGATCACCAACTTTTACAACATCTTCCAGGTTCTTTCGGCTGTTTCCCCAGAAGACTTCCGAACGTGGAACAAGCCCTTCCACCCCAGGCTCGAGCCTCACAAAGAAACCGAACGGATGTATGGACGTGACTTCACCGCTCACAACTTTTCCAACGGGGTATTTTTCCTCCACTTTGTTCCAGGGATCAGGCATGAGTTGTTTCAGGCTGAGAACCACACTTCTTCTGTCTTTGTCCAGTTCGATGATCTTTGCTGTAACTTTCTGACCAACCTGCACCACATCTTCAGGGGTGATTCTTGTGTCATAGCTGAGCTCACTTCTTGGAATGAAACCTCTTATTCCGTCTGAAACTTCAACTTCAATCCCCGAAGGATTGATTCTTCTCACCGTGCATTCCACCACGTCTCCTGTTTTCTTTTCGGAGAAGAACTCATCTACTTTTCGCTCCTGTATGGCCTTTCTCGAGACCACGATTCTTGTTCCCCTGCGTGTATGAGCCATGTCCAATATGAGAACCTCTATCTCTTCTCTGGGGAAGGGTTCTTCTCTTTTCAGCAGAGAGTGCGATCCTGGCAAGAAGGCTGGCACCACTCCCTTTAACACCACGTTGTATCCACCTTTTGCCTGCGAAACGATTCGTGCTTTAACCGGTTTTCCTTCTTCGTAGAGTTTTCTCAATTCTTCCATTGTTTTTCTGAAGATGGGTCTTTTCTCTGAGAGTGTGGATCTTTCCTCGTAGTTCAGGTTCAATATTTGAAGGGTGAGTTCCTCCCCTATTTTGTAATCGTCCATCGGTCTTATCAGCTCACCCTCTGGAACGAAGCCTTCACTTTTTCCACCAAAATCCACTACGATACCGTCCTCTTCCTTTCCGATGACCGTTCCTTTCACTATCTGACCCCTTCTGAACTCACCGGGTTCATACTGATTGAGAATTTCATCGTTGAATTCCATTGGTTCCATAGTACTTCCCCTCCATCTCTTCCAGTTTTCTAACAACGTTCTCTATCAAGGAAACAGGTGTGGAAGTTCCACTGAACACACACACCGTACCATATTTTACTACGTCTTCTGGTATTTCGTCGGGGGACTCCACCCAAATGGCTCTGGAATTTCTGGATGCAAGACGGAACAGTTTTCCTGTGTTAGAACTGTGTTTTCCCCCGACCACTACGGAAAGATCGCAGATTTTCGAAAGTTCTTTCACTTCCCTTTCCCGTTCTACAGTCACAGGGCATATTGTGTTCAGATAGATGGCCTTTTCGAAGTTGTTCATTTTGATCATCTCTGAGACGAATTCCCTGTATTCATCCAGAGAGGAGGTGGTTTGGGACAGGAAAACCACGTTCTTTTCTTCTGTTTTGAAGGGCTTCTTAGTTACGATCGCGGGAGCGTATCCCATCAGAGCCACCATCTCGGGATGATCCCTTTTTCCAAACACTATGAGCTTTCCTCTGGAAGAATACTCTCTGGCTGTCCTGAAAAGTTGAAAGACAATAGGACAGGTGAGATCCACAACTTCTGGGTAAATCTTTCTCAATTTTTCAAGCTTTTCTTCCGGGATTCCATGGGCTCTTACAACGAAGACGTCTCCGTCGGTGGGATCGGAGGAGATCTTCAAGCCCTTTTTCAACAGATCTTCCATTACCTGCCTGTTGTGAACGATCTCACCGTCTGTTACAACCCTTTTTCCTTCATTCAGAAGGTTTTCAACGGTTCTTATAGCCCTTTCCACTCCAAAGCAAAAACCGACGTTCTTTGCAACGATGATCTTCAAGCCTTCATCCTCTCCTCGACGAGTTTCAGTATTTTCTGAAGAACTTCGTTCACACTCATGCTGGTTGTGTCGATGACCACGGCATCTTCCGCTGGTTTGAGTGGAGCAATTTTCCTGCTGGAATCCTGTGTGTCCCTTGAGATCAATTCCCTTTCAACCTCTTCCCTGCTGACGTTCAAACCTTTTTTCTGATATTCTCTGAGTTTCCTTTCGATGCGAGCCTCCAGGGAGGCTGTGAGAAAAATCTTGAGCTGAGCATCTGGCAAAACGACGGTTCCGATATCCCTTCCTTCAACTACTATGTTTTTGTCATCACAGATCTCTCGCTGTATTCTGACGAGGTGCTCTCTCACAAGATCGAGCTTTGCAAAATCTGAAGCAAGAATACCCGCTTCTGGACTCTGAATCTTTTCCGTGTAATCTTTTCCGTTGATGAACACCCTTCCATCTCTGTAATCCACTTTCACATCTTTGAGAGCCTTTTCCAGTTCCTCTCTGGGTGAGGAGGGATTCAGTCCTTTTTCTTTCAGGTAGACAGCAACAGCGCGGTAAGTGGCTCCCGTGTTCAGATGTTCAAAGCCCAGCCTCTCTGCCAGGAGTTTTGCGATGGTGGACTTTCCCGAGGCTGCTGGTCCGTCTATTGCTATCTGAAACCCCATCCTACACCTCCTCCGTGGTGTCGACGATCTTGAAAATCTTGTCCAGGTGTGTGAGTTTGAAGATTCTCAGAATGCTCTCCTTCAGAGAACTGAGAATGAATTCCTTTCCATTGATCTTGGCATCCTTCAAGATGACGACCAGAGTACCAAGACCTGCACTGTCCATGTAGGAGACGGAAGAAAGGTCCAGAACGATCTTCTTTTTGTCTGTCGATGAGACAAGGTTTCTCAACTGCTCTTTCAACTCTGAGGAATTGTACGCATCGATTTCTCCATGAACCTTCACGATTATCTTGTCTTCCTGCTCTATCTTTTCCAGTTTCAGGCCTTCCACACTATCCCTCCTCAACACGGATTCTGAGTTCTCTAAGTTGTTTTTCATCGACCGATGAAGGTGCCCCTGTCAGAAGACACACACCGTTTCCTGTCTTCGGAAACGGAATGACCTCTCTTATGGAGTTTTCTCCAGCGATGATGGCCACCAGCCTGTCCAGTCCAAATGCGATTCCACCGTGTGGAGGAACACCGTATTTGAACGCTTCGAGGAAAAATCCAAACTTCTCCCGGGCTTCTTCTTCTCTCATTCCAAGTAGTTTGAAGATCTTTTCCTGTATCTCTCTTTTGTGTATCCTTATGCTTCCTCCTCCTACCTCGTATCCGTTTATAACGATGTCGTAGGCTTTTGCCTTTACCTTCGTATGATCATCACCGAGGGTTTCTTCAACCGGCATGGTGAATGGATGATGCCTTGCCACGAACCTTTCTTCTTCTTCGCTCCACTCGAAGTATGGAAAATCGACCACCCAGAGGATGTCGAATCCCTTTGCCAGGTGTGAAAAGTACTCTTTTCCTATTTCCAGTCTGAGTGTTCCAAGGGCTTCATTGAGGAGGTTTCTATCCTTATGGGCAGCTATCAGACAAACGTCCCCTTCCTTCAGATTCTCCTTTTCTACTATCGTTTTGAACTCCCTTTCGAGATGCTTCAGGTGTGGTGAAACGATCTTTTCTTCCACTTTGAACCAGATGAGCCCTCCAAGTCCGAGTTCTTTTGCCCTCTCCATCAACTCGTCACCTTTTTTTCTTGTCATCTCAGAAGCGAACTCTGGAACGACGAATCCCTTTACACTTCCTCCCTCTTCCAGAACGCTTCTTATCACCCTGAAGGTGGTCCCTTCGAAGGCGTATCCCAGATCTCTCAGTTCCATGCCGTACCTTCTGTCGGGCTTGTCCGTTCCGTACTTTTCCATCGCCTCGCTGTATGTTATTCTGTCAAACGGTGTTTTCAGATCCATTCCGATGGCTTCTCTGAACACCCGGGCGATCATACCTTCGCTCACTGAAAGAACGTCCTCTACATCAACAAAAGACATCTCCACATCGACCTGGGTGAACTCTGGTTGTCTGTCCGCTCTTAAGTCCTCGTCTCTGAAACACCTGACTATTTGAAAGTACCTGTCGAAACCAGATATCATCAGAAGCTGCTTGAAAAGCTGTGGAGATTGTGGAAGAGCATAGAATTTCCCTGGTCTGAGGCGGGAGGGAACCAGAAAGTCCCGCGCTCCCTCCGGTGTGCTCTTCGTGAGAAAGGGTGTTTCTATCTCCAGGAAACCCAGTTCATCGAAATATCTTCTGATCACCCTTGTGATGTTGTATCTCAGAATTATGTTGTCCCTCATTCGTTTCGACCTCAGATCTATGTACCGGTACCTGAGTCTCATCTCTTCTTTCGGTGTTTCGTTGGGATAGAAGGGAAGAGGTTCCGCTTTGGAGAGGATTTCTATTCTTTCGGCGACAACTTCTATCTCACCGGTTGCTATGTTTGGATTTTCCGTGCCTTCTGGTCTTCTCCGTACGGTTCCTTCGACCAGAACAACGGACTCCCGTGTGAGTTCGTCCACCGTTTCGTAGGCTTTGCTGTTCACATCGCACACGATCTGTGTTTCACCGTATCTATCCCTCAGATCGATGAATCGAACCCCTCCAAGGTCCCTTATTCTGTCCACCCATCCACAGAGTTTCACTTTCTTTCCTTCGTCCTCTACTCTGAGTTCGCCACAGGTATGAGTTCTCAACATGCTGTCCCTCCCTCTGGATCTGTTATTATCGCAGTTATCAACTCAGATGGAATCACCTCGAACAGATCTGTCTCTTTCAGGGATCTTGAACCGAACTTGAAAGGATCTGCCACCACCAGAAAGGGCTTTTTCTGCTCTCTGCACAGAATCGCAAGCGTGGTTGATCCCACTTTGTTCAGAACATTTCCTGCTTCATCGACATAATCGGCTCCGACAAGGCACAGATCCACTTCTTTTAGGGTTCTATACGCCATAAGGTCTTCGATGAGTTCGACCTTCAAGCCTTCCCTTCTCAAAGATTCTACCAGTATCCTTCCTTCGCTTCCAGGCCGCGATTCCAGAACGTGAACACAGACTGGTTTCGCCCTGATGAAGGTTTGTTTTAGAGTCTTGCTGTTGCTCAGTGTTATTATCCTTTTTCCTCTGCAAAAAGAAGACGCGTATTCGACTGTGCGCTCCAGTGCTTTTTTTAAAAGGCGACGAAACTCCGATAGTTCTTTCTTTGGTGGATTTGCTTTCAGAAAACGCGCCAGTTTTTCCAGAACCGCCATGGGTTTTTCATCACAGAAAAGGTCTATATCCCTTATCACCTCATCCATGTTCAGAGATTCGAAATTGTTCTCGATGAAGTTGATCAGACGTTCTGCTACTTCCTGCGATCCTTCTGTTTTCATCTGGCTCAAAAATTCCCGTACCCTGTGCACTCCGGTACCACCTCACATAAGTATTGTATCCCAATTTCCTTCCGTTCCAAATAAGTAGTTGTAATCGGTGTTTTTCTGGTGTTTTCGGAAATTTTCAGAAATTATCTGGAAATAAATTGAGAATTCTCCGAAAATCTCTCGTTTACAACCGAAATCATTGGTGTTATAATTTTCTAAAACGAAGATTAACAAGGGGGCGAAGATCATGAAAAGAGAAGAGATAATCAAGTGGCTCGATACGGATCCCACCATACAGGAACTCAAGAGATTCGCAAAGAGTCTGGGACTCAGAGTGAGAAAGGCTATGAAGAAAAAAGATGTCATAAAACTCATAAGAGAACATGTGGAAAACACCTCAGTGACGAGTGCATCCTCCGGTGCCCCTGCTTTGAAGCAGGAAACACCCGCAGATCTCACGCTTCCCAGAACTTACAACAAGAACAAACTCGTTCTCATGCCCGTCAATCCCTACGTGGTGTTCTCCTACTGGGATTTCGATGATGAAACAAGAAATTTGATGAAACAGAAAGCGAGAGAAGGAAAGGCCGTTATCAGACTTTACGATGTCACCTTCATAATGTTCGATGGAACAAACGCCCACAGGACCTTCGAATACAGACTCGATGAAACCACGCTTGAAGCGGGAAACTTCTACTTCCAGGTTCCCATGCCCAAGGCGGACTATCTCTCGGAGATGGGCTATCTCGATGACGAGGGAAGGTTCTTTCCTGTGATGAGGTCCAATGTGGCAAGGACCCCGGCTGCTTCTCCTTCGACTTCTTCCAGAGAAAGATGGTATGATCTGCGTAGCAAAAAGAGGAGTGTGATCCTCTCCGAAGGAAGTCTGGTGAAACCGATAGAAAAGCTGAGAGGTGTAACCTCTCCTGGTTGGCCTTCTGGACAGGGAATAGGTATAATGTGGGAGATCTTCAGAAGCGGGAGGTAATCACATGCGTGGAAAAATTTTGATATTTCTGCACGCCCATCTTCCATACGTTCATCATCCAGAGTACGATCACTTTCTGGAGGAGAGGTGGTTGTTCGAGGCCATAACGGAGACCTACATACCCCTTTTGATGATGTTCGATGAGATAGATGATTTTCGGCTCACCATGTCCATCACTCCACCGTTGATGGAAATGCTCTCCTCCAGAGACCTTCACGAAAAGTACAAAAAACATATGGAAAAGCTCATCGAACTTGCAGATAAAGAGGTGGAAAGGACAAAATCCGAGCACCCTTTGAAACACAAGATGGCAAAGTTCTATCGGGAACATTTCGAAAAGGTGCTGAACGTCTTCCTGTCTTACGACGGGAACATACTCGATGGTTTCAAAAAACACCAGGAGACGGGCAAGTTGGAGATCGTGACATGCAACGCGACACACGCTTTTCTACCGCTCTATCAGATGTACCCGGAGGTGGTGAACGCTCAGATCTCGGTTGGTGTAAAGAACTACGAAAAACACATGGAAAAACACCCAGGGGGATCTGGCTTGCCGAGTGCGGTTATTATCAGGGGCTGGACCTGTATCTTGCCCAGAACAACATAGAGTACTTCTTCGTTGATTCACACGCGTTCTGGTTTGCCGATGAACAGCCAAGGTACGGTGTCTACCGTCCTGTTATGACACCGAGTGGCGTGTTCGTCTTCGCCAGAGATCCAGAATCGAGTGAGCAGGTGTGGAGTGCGATGGTTGGATATCCTGGAGATCCGAGGTACAGGGAGTTCTACAGAGACATTGGATTCGACAGGGAAATGGAATACATAAAAGATTATATCGATCCATCCGGTGTGAGGGTGAACACGGGGATAAAATACCACAGAATCACATCGAAGAGTCTTGATGCATCGCAGAAAGATTACTACGACATAGATGTGGCCATGGAAGCGGTTGAAGAGCACGCAAGGGACTTTCTCCATAAAAAGGAAAAGCAAGTGAAAAGATTGGTAGATGTGATGGGAGTCGAACCTGTGATCGTAGCACCGTTCGATGCGGAACTCTTTGGTCACTGGTGGTTCGAAGGTGTTTTCTTTTTGAAGAGGTTCTTTGAACTTGTGAACGAATCCAGAACCCTAAAATTAGTCACCGCTTCGGAAGTCATAGATACACTCGAAGAGGTCCAGATCGTCACACCTGCCGATTCCAGCTGGGGAGCCGGTGGATACTACGAAACGTGGCTCAACGGAACAAACGACTGGATTTACAGACATCTCCACGAGATGGTAGAAAGGATGGTAGAGCTTGCCAGAAAATACTACGACAGTTCCGATCCTCTCACAGAGAGAGTGCTCAATCAGATGCTACGAGAACTTTTCCTGGCACAGTCCAGCGACTGGGCCTTCATCATGACAACAAGAACGAGTGTTGAATACGCAGAAAACAGAACGAAGCTCCACATAAAGAGATTCTTCGACCTCTATGATCAACTCACCAGCGGAAATATAAACAAAAAGGTCCTTGAATACTACGAGTGGGTGGATGCGATATTTCCGGAGATAAACTTCAGGGTGATGGCGAGGGATGTGGTTTGAAGACGTCTGATTATCTGAAAAAATACGGCATAAGACTCAAAAAACATCTTGGGCAGGTGTTTCTCTCGGACGACAGAATAGCAAAGCGCATAGTGAAAGAGGCCGATCTGAAACCAGATGATGTTGTCGTTGAGATAGGAGCAGGTGCGGGTACGCTTACCGAAGAGCTTGCAAAAACAGGAGCGAGGGTGATCGCCTACGAAATAGATGAAGGCCTTGCACCGATCCTTCAGGAGAGACTTTCAAAGTATCCGAACGTGGAGTTGAGATTTGAAGATTTTCTCAAAGCCAGAGATGTACCGGAAGAGGCCATCTGCGTCTCTAACATACCGTACAGTGTAACAGGGCCCATCATGGAGAAGATCATAGAGTGGCGATTCAAAAAAGCTATCGTGATGGTTCAGAAAGAAGTCGGAGAGAGGATTCTCTCTAAGCCTGGAAGAAAGTCTTATGGATATCTTTCTGTGGTGGTTCAGACGTTCTACGAAGTGAGAAAACTCTTCGATGTTTCAAGGTCCTACTTTGTTCCAAACCCGGAAGTGGATTCCGTCGTGGTTGAGATGAAAAGAAAAGCGGTGGAGATCGACTTTCCACAGTTCAAAAAGTTCGTTTCAATGATATTCTCAAAGAAAAGAAAGACACTCAAAAACAATCTCAGGCCGTTCCTTTCTGTTTTTGAAGGTGTGGACCTTTCAAGAAGGGCAGAACAACTCAGCATCGAGGAGATAATTGAGCTCTACAACATCTGGAGGAGGGCTCTTGAATGTTCAGAGGAATAATAGCCGCGATCTGGGATATGGAATCTCTTGGGGAAATAGGCCCGGACGTTGTTTTTCTTTTGAAGAGTGATATTTTGAATCTGAAGTTCCACCTGAAGATTCTCAAAGACAAAGGGAAAACCGTTTTTGTTGACGTGGACTTTGTGAGCGGTCTGGGAGAAGGTGAAGAGGCCGTCCTGTTCGTCAAGAAAGCAGGAGCCGATGGGATCATCACGATAAAGCCAAAAACTACCTTGCTGCGAAGAAAAACAATATCCCTGCTGTTCTCAGATTCTTCGCACTCGACTCCAAAGCAGTTGAAAAGGGAATCGAGCAGATCGAGTCCCTTGGAGTGGATGTGGTGGAGATCCTTCCGGGGCTTGTTGCTCCGAAGGTGGCAAAGAAAATACCCGGCAGGACCGTCATCGCCGCCGGGCTTGTTGAAACAGAGGAAGAGGCAAGAGAAATACTCAAGCACGTGAGTGCGATCTCTACAAGTTCAAGAAGCCTCTGGAGGATGAAGTTTCAACCATGATGCATTTCTCGGCCGAATACTCCATATCGTCCAGAGCGTTCAAGAACTCTTCGATCTCTCTGGAAAACGCACCAGGCTGGTACCAGAACTTCCTAAAGCCTGCTTTGTAGGCCTTTTCTGTTTCCTCGAGGGCCACCTCTGGTGGTACGACAAAGACTATCACGTCCACATCTTTCGGGAGTTCTTCCACACTCCTGTGAGTTTTGAAACCTTCTATCTCGTCGTATTTGGGATTCACCGGCAGAACTTCGAATCCCTTGGAAACCAGATCTTTGAGAATTATGTTGCCGTACTTTCTGGGGTTAACCGTTGCTCCCACGAGCGCTATCTTTTTGAACTTCTTTGGATCCATTTTCCAACCTCCTCACTGTTCTTGTCACAACCAGATTCGCTCCCGTTCCAAACAGATCTTTCAGAACGATATCACCAGATTTCACGGGTGCTTCCACTTTTATCTCTCTGACGATCTTCATCAACTCCGGTATGAACCTTTTTGGAATCGGTCTGTCGGTTTTGACCGACGCAAGAGGCAGCTCCCCGTTGAGCACCCTTATACTGGTTGGAACCACCCTTTTCGGATCTCTGATTTCGTCTTTTGCGTATTCTACACCTCTGGGGCATCTGTTTCCACTGATCGATTTTATATGACCCTCTTCATTTAGTTCCACCTTAATTTTACACCCGATCGGGCACTGAACGCAAACGACGTTTTTCAGCATCTCATTCCACCTCCTCGACGGACACAACGATCTCATCGAAGCCTTCAAGATCTCTATCTGGGATCTTCACCCTCAACATCTCGCTCGGTACAAGATCTTCAAATTCTTTCTCGAACCTTCCCACGGTGAGTTTTCCCTTTTCCATGGGTTTCTTCACTCTCAGATAGAGTGTGAGAGGTTCGATGGGTGTGTACCAGATGGGATGGACCACCATCACGTTCTCTCCAGGTTTTACGGGTATCTTCTCCTGGGGAACCTCTCCCTTTACAAACTTTGCGGCGTATCGTCCTGCCATTTCTCCTTCGTAACTCACGTAGTCAACAAGATCGAAAATCACGGTGCAGTTTCCCGCCGAGAATATCCATTCTTTTGAACTCTGACCTATATTGGATACTCCAATTCCCCTTGAAGTGGGGTTTTTGATCACGAGGTTTTCTATCAACTCCACCTGTGGAATGAGACCAACGGACAACACCAGGGTGTCAACCTTGAAGACCTTCTCAGTCCCCGGAATCGGTTTGAAGTTCTCGTCCACTTTTGCAACGACGACTTCTTCCAGTCTCTCTCTTCCTCTCACTTCAACCACAGTGCTGGAAAGGAACAGGGGTATGTTGTAGTCTTCAAGACACTGAATCACGTTTCTGAGAAGTCCCCCAGCGTAGGGTAGGCGCTCCACCACCCCCACCACTTCCATTCCCTCCAGGGTGAGTCTTCTTGCCATGATGAGACCGATGTCTCCAGAGCCGAGGATGAGTGCCCTTTTTCCGGGCAGGCGATTTTCGATGTTTATCAGTCTCTGGGCAACTCCCGCTGTGAAGATACCGGACGGTCTGTCTCCCGGAATCATGAGGCTGCCAAATGGTCTTTCTCGTGCCCCTGTTGCGTACACCAGAGCACCAACCTCTACTTTTTCAATTCCTTTTTCTGTAACCAGGATCACCTCTCTGTCACCGATCTGCTTCACGTAGGCGTTCACCAGGGCCTTTACTCCCATCTTTTCCATTCTTTCCTGGAACCTTTCGGCGTACTCGGGTCCCGTCAGTTCCTGTCTGAAGTAGTGAAGGCCAAAACCGTTGTGAATACACTGGTTCAGTATGCCTCCTGTTCTTTCGTCACGCTCGACAAGAAGAACCTCTGCTCCTTCCTCTTTTGCCTTCAGGGCTGCTGCCATTCCGGCCGCACCGGCCCCTATCACCATCACGTCCACCCTCATTCTCTCACCTTCCCGTTCACGATCCAGCTGTTTTTCGATTTCATCCTGATCTCAGACATATCCGTGTTGAGTTCTCGCTCGAGGATCTTTAGAATCCTTGCCATACAGAATCCCCCTTGACACCTTCCAAACATCGCCCTTGTTCTGAATTTGACTCCATCGAGCGTTCTTGCACCCCTTCTGATCGCTTCCACGATCTCTTTCTCGGTTACCTCGTTGCAAAAACAGACCAGTTTCCCCGCACGTGGATCTTTTTCTATCTCCCTTTTCCACTCCTCGATGGGCAAGGATGAGTAGCGTTTTATTCCTTCCCTCAGTGGGTTGAAATTTTTCTTTCTGATGAGCGGAAGCCTCATTCTTTCCTGGATGAGTTCTTCCACCACGTACTCCGCCACGGCGGGTGCTGCCGTGAGTCCTGGAGATCTTGTAGCCATGACGTTCACGAAGTTTTCCACCGTTTCACTTTTCTTTATGAAGAAATCCTTCTGGGGGCTTTCAGGTCTGAGACCGGAGAAAGTCTTCACAACAAGTGAGAAATCAAGAGATGGCACGAGCTTCCTTGTGAACTCTCGCACCTTTTCGAGGCCCTCTCTGGTGGTAAGGGGCCTGTTTTTCATTTCTTCCGGAAGATCTTCGGCGGTTGGGCCAAGGAGGATTCCACCATCGACGGTGGGAAGAACGAGAATTCCTTTTGAAATCTTCGTGGGCGTTGGGAATATCACCCTCTTCACGAGCCCCTGAAGTTTCTTGTCAAGAAGGATGTACTCCCCTTTTCTGGGATGTAAAGGAACGTACTCCGCTCCGGCCATTTTCGCTATCTCGTCTGCGTGAAGCCCCGCACAATTTATCACGATGTCTGCCTCGTACTCGTGTTTATCGGTGATCACTTTCTTTATACGGCCGTTCATCTTCACAAAACCCAGAACCTGTTCACCTAGAACGAGTTTCAGACCATTTTGAAGGGCATTTTCCACGGCCGAGATGGCGACCATCCAGGGTTCTGTGATACCAGCCGTTGGTGCATAAAGAGCGTATCTGATCTCTGGATTGAGATTGGGCTCCATCGAAAAGATCTCGTCCCTTTCCAGGATGGTTAAACCAGCGACACCGTTTTCCTCACCTTGCTTGAGCAGGTGCTCGAGCTCTTTCAGCTCTTCGTCGTTGAACGCCACCACGAAAGAGCCAGTTCTTTTGAACTCAAAATCCAGTTCTTTCGAGAGTTTCTCATACATGGCGTTTCCTCTCGCACAGAACTGTGCCCGAACACTTCCAGGAGGATCGTCGTATCCCGCGTGGATAACAGCAGAATTTGCCTTTGTTACACCCCAGCCTACATCGAGGTTTTTCTCTATGAGTATGACTTCAAGATCGTACTTCGTCAGTTCTCTTGCGATGAGAGAACCGAACACACCCGCACCGATGACAACCGCCTTCAAGTCGAACACCTCCTCAAATAAAAAAGAGCCATACCCCACTCTTGTGGGATATGGCCCTCTCTTTTTCTCTCTCCACATGTATTATAGAATTTTCCAGAGATCTTTGCAACTTGTTGAGATAGCCTTTGCTCCAGCTTTCAAGGCAGCAAAGATCTGTTCTTTTTTCCTCACCAGGCCTCCTGCGATAATATTCCCAGGGTATCGACTGGATATTTCCTCGATGACTTCTGGAATGATACCTGGCAGTATCTCCAGAAAGTCTGGCTCCAGGTCTTTTGCCTGAACTATGCCGCTTTCCATGGCTCCGGAATCCACGAGAAATACTCTCTGAATGATCTTCAATCCGAGTTTTCTGGCCGCTTTTAACAGTGAGATGTGCGTGGAAATAATTCCATCAGCACCCACAACGTCTTTGAGAAATTCGAGTGAACATTTGTCAAACGATAATCCTTTCACAAGATCGATGTGAACGAAAACTTCCTTGTTTCCCTTTTTGAGGTTATAAACCACCTCTTCGATGTTCGCCACGTTTCCCGTCAGTAGAAATACCAAGGTAGAGGGTGAAGCCAGAGCCTCTTCGATGTCTTTTTCTGTCCTGATGGCCGGAATCACAGGATATAGATTCACTGCTTTTCCCATCCGAGAGACCTCGACACAGCCTCTTTCCATTTTGAATACAACCTCTCTCTCTCTTCAGGATCCATGGATGGTTCAAATCTTCTGTCCAACTGCCACAATTTCGATATCTCTTCCTGATCCTTCCAGTATCCAACGGCGAGTCCTGCAAGATAGGCAGCTCCAAGTGCCGTCGTTTCGTTTACAACGGGACGCTCCACAGGGACCCCGAGTATGTCAGCCTGGAACTGCATCAGGAAATTGTTCACAACAGCGCCCCCGTCCACACGGAGTGTGTCCACTTTCATGTTACTTTCCTTTTCCATGACTTCTACAACATCTCTTGTCTGATAGGCGATCGATTCAAGAACAGCCCTCACTATGTGTTCTCTGGTGGTTCCCCTGGTAAGACCGATGATCAAACCGCGGGCGTACATGTCCCAATACGGTGCACCAAGCCCCACGAACGCCGGAACAAAGTACACACCTCCGTTGTCCGGTACCTTTGTAGCGAGTTCCTCAGTTTCTGCCGCACTGGAGATGATCTTCAATCCATCCCTCAACCACTGAACGGCCGCCCCCGTTATGAAAACACTGCCTTCAAGTGCGTAGTAGACTTTACCGTTCAATCCCCAGGCAATTGTTGTAAGAAGCCCTGATTTGGATTCATAGGCCTTTTCTCCGGTGTTCATAAGCAAGAAACAACCGGTTCCGTAGGTGTTTTTGAGCATGCCAGGCTGGAAGCAAGCCTGACCGAACAGAGCAGCCTGCTGATCTCCGGCATCCCCGGCAATCGGTATCTCTGCTCCAAGCAGTTCTTTTGTCGTATGACCATACACGTGACTCGATGGCATCACCTGTGGAAGCATTGCCCTCGGTATGTTCAAAAGTTCCAGAATTTCATCGTCCCAGTCGAGTTTGTGGATGTTGAAGATCATCGTCCTGGAAGCGTTCAAATAATCGGTGACGTGTACTTTCCCGCCCGTGAGGTTCCAGATGAGCCAGGTGTCGACCGTTCCAAAGAGCACCTCTCCCTTTTCTGCCTTCTCCCTCACTCCTTCAACGTTGTCGAGAATCCACTTGATCTTTGTTCCGGAGAAATACGCGTCGATGACAAGCCCCGTTCTTTCGCGGATGAACTCAGCGTAGCCCTTTTCTTTCAACTCATCGCATATGGGAGCCGTTCTTCTGCATTGCCACACGATGGCGTTGTAGACGGGTTTTCCCGTGTTTTTGTCCCAGACGATGGTTGTTTCCCTCTGGTTTGTGATCCCTATAGCAGCTATCTCTTCGGGTTTGATTCCTGCCTCTTCGATCGCCCTTTTTGCAACTTCGATCTGAGACTCCCAGATCTCCATCGGATCGTGTTCCACCCACCCGGGCCTTGGATAGATCTGTTTGAACTCTTTGTTGACCTTGGAGATCACGTTTCCCTTCTCGTCGAAGACGATCGCCCTGGAACTCGTTGTACCCTGATCGAGAGAAAGAACGTATTTCACCTTCTCCCCTCCCCAAACGTGAAAAGCCCTGGGGAATTCCCCAGGGCTCTCTGATTCTCTAAGAGTATTTTATCAGATCTTGAACTTTTCTACATCCTCTTTCAACTCATCTGAGAGTTTCTTCAGTTCTGTTCCAACATCTGCTATTCTCTTTGCGGCTTTTTCTTGTTCTGTAATGTTAGTGGAGACCTCTTCTATTTCGTCGGCAACCGTTGTTGTTGTCTTGGCAACCGCATCGAGGGCACTGCTCATCTCTTCGGATGCGGCGCTGAGTTCCTGGGCACTCGCGGCGATTCCCTCGATCCTTGCGGCAAGATCCTCTATTCTGGATACGATCTGGTTGAAGTTTTCGTAGGACTCTTCCACCAGTTTTCTCGCATCTTTTGTGATCTCGACGTTTTCCTTCGACATCTCGTTCGTTCTTTCTACACCTTCTCTGATGTTCTCGAGGATCTGACTGATTTCTTCCGTTGCCCTCTGACTCTCTTCTGCTAGCTTCCTGATCTCATCGGCAACAACGGCAAAACCCCTTCCGGCCTCTCCAGCCCTTGCTGCCTCTATGGCGGCGTTGAGGGCAAGTAGGTTCGTCTGTTCTGCTATGCTCTGAATCGTTCTCACGATTTCTTCTATGTTTCTTGCGCTTTCTGTGACCTTGAGAACAACCTCGGCGGTCGTTCTGGAGTTCTCTGAAACATCTTCCACTTTTCTGACCGCTTCCTCGAGAACCTTCTGGCCATTCTTTGCGAAGTTCGATATGTTCTCTGCGTTCTCTGAGATCTCCTGGATGAGTTTGGAGATGTTCTGGGAGTTGGCGGCGACCTCTTCGGATCCGGATGTGACTTCTTCTATGGATGCAGAAGCATTCTGAACTTCCCTGCTGATCGTCTCGGACGCCCTTGCGATCTCCTCGAGGGCACCTCGAAGTTGCTGCGAGAGGGCAAAGAGTTCCTCGGAGACCCTTTCCACCTCATCCTGCGACTTGTCTATCTCCGAAACGATCTTTCTCAGATTTTCGAGTGTTTCATTCAACTTCTGAGAGATGGCACCGAACTCGTCCTTTGACCTTATATTCACAGACACGGAAAGATCTCCACCGGATATCTTCTCAAGGGCAGAAAGGATCGCTCTTGTCTTTCTGGAAAGCACCCTTCCATAGAAGAGGATGGCAACTATCACACCAAGACCTATTATTCCAACTATCAGAACGTTTCTGAAAACAAGTCCTCCGACGATCGCTTTCACATCGTCCACGTATATTCCTGTTCCCACGATCCAGTTCCAGGGTTTGAAGAGTTTCACGTAGGAAACCTTCGGTTCAGGTTTGTCACTTCCTGGTTTGGGCCAAGAGTATTCGACAAAACCTTCTCCTTTTTCTTTTGTTACCTTCACCATTTCGTTGAAGAGGTACACACCGTTTGGATCTTTGTAATCACTCAGGTCCTGACCGTTCATCTCTGGCTTGATCGGGTGAAACACCATCCTGGGGTGGGTGTCGTTGATCCAGAAGTAGTTGTTGTCGTCGTATCTGATCTTTCCTACGAGGGACTTTGCCAGGTTCTGTGCCTGCTCTCTTGTGAGTTCTCCTTTCTGTTCCATCTCGTATGCTCTCTCCAGAATGCCGTAGACCGTCTCAACCAGGTATTTTGCTTCATCCTTTTTCCTCTCCATGATAGTGTTGTAGACGGTTGTATTCATGAGGACGTACTGTGTCACAAAGAAAGCCAGCACAACCACCACGCCGATTACCAGGACTTTGGCAGAAATACTTCTCATGTCTGAAACCTCCTCTTTGAAGTATTTATGAAATTTTGATGAACATCAGCAAAGAAATTATACCACAAAAGAGGGGGCTGTTCCCCCTCTTTGATCGCTCGAAAATGCGGTTACTTCAGAAGGTGTTTTATCGTCAGGAGGGATTTTGTGAGGTCTTCGTCCACGACAATGACGTTTGAAGGAAGTTCAAGATGAACGCCAGTGAAGTTCCAGATGGCTTTTATTCCGTTCTTTATGAGAATTTCTGCTGTGGCTTGTGCTTTGTCCCTGGAGATGCACAGTGCGGCTATCTCCACGTTGAACCTCCTCATCACCCTTTCGAGTACGTCCATCTCCCTCACTGAGAACTCTCCGATGAACTTTCCTACGTTTTCGCTTTCTATGTCCAGGACCGCAACGATCTTTACACCGACCTTCGAGAAGTCCTGGTTCACGAGCGCTCTTGCCAGATCGTTTGCTCCCACGATGATCATGTTCGTTGTGCTGTTCACACCGAAGAGGTCGTTGAGTTCTTTTCTGAGTTCTTCCACATCGTATCCAACCCTCGGTTTTCCCTGACACTTCAGATAGGAAAGATCTTTTCTCACAAGTTCTGGGTTTATCTCGAGAAATTTTGCTATTTCATCGGAAGAGATGAAAGGCTTTTTTACAGACTCCAGTGCCTTCCTGTACATCTTCAACCTTTCAAACGTGGCTCTGGGAAGATGGATCATTTCACCCATTCTTCGATAACTCCTCCAGCACCTTTTCGAAAGTGGCCTCACTCAGAATTTTACCATCCACGACCACGTTCGGAGAAGCACCGCAGTTTTCCACGCAGAAGGTCCCGAGAACCTCTATTTTCCCCTCCATGTCATTTTCTTTGACATAGTCGACGAGTTTTTTCAGAATCTCGTAGGATCCCTTGGTGTAACAGGAGGTTCCAAGGCAGACCTTCACTGTTCTCTTCTCTTCAGACGGAACGGGAAGTATCTCAACGTCTTTTTCCGGGTATCTTCTTCTTGGACGATACGTTGTGTGGAGTATCTCGTGCCTCAGGTGTGTGTCCTTTAGGTCTTCTTCGTATAGTTTCATGAGAAAGAGATTCTCCACGGGGGTGAGAAGGGATTTTATTCCCATCGTGTCTCTCAGAACCTTTGCCCTGTGCTGTCTGATCCTGGAGTCGTTCGGATAGGGCTGTCCGCCGCCACCGACACATCCGTAGCTACACGCCATCACTTCCACTATGGACAGGTCGTTTCTTTCATTCAGAATCCTCCTCACCTTTCCAAGACCGTAGATGACAGCTCCCCTGAAGGACGTTCCATCCTTGAGTGTGACTTCTGCCAGTCTAACACCTTCTTCTGGAACCTGGATGTCCACCTTTTCTATACCTATCTCTTCATTCAGAACTGAGAGTACACAGGAGAAGACCCCCCCGGCCTTTCCAAAACCAAGTCCTGCCTGGGAGGACACACCGTAGGGTCTGTCGAAAGGCTGCGGTTCCACTTTGCCGATATCGATTCTGCTCATCTTGATGAGTTGTGAAAGTTCCCTGGTGGTGAAGACAAGATCGACGATTCCCCTGTGCTCTTGCCTCTCTGCTTCGAATTTCTTTGCAGTACACGGCATGAAGGAGACGAGGAATATCTTTTCCTCAGGAACACCGAGTTTCTTCGAGTAGATCTTCTTTATCACAGTGCCGAGTGCCTGCTGGGGTGATTTCACGCTTGAAAGGTTCGAAAGGTAATGTGGATAGTTGTGTTCTGCGTACTTCACCCACGCAGGACAGCACGAGGTGAACTGGGGAAGTTTCTCACCGTTTTTGAGCCTTTCGTAGAATTCGTGTGCTTCCTCGTATGCGACAAGATCTGCTCCGAATGAAACGTCGAACACCCTGTCGAAACCGATCGTCTTCAAGAAGGAAACGAGTTTTTCTGCCATCGCAACGTCTTCATCTATCCCGAACTCTTCCTGAATGGCCGCCCTGACAGCAGGTGCGATCATTCCTATCACCATCTTGTCGCTCTCGAGGGCCTCTATGAGTCTGTCTATATCGTTTCTGATGCTCAGAGCTCCCGTTGGACAGTAGGCGACACACTGACCACAGAAGACACACTCCGTCTCCGCAAGGGGCGTGTTGAACGCGGTTGTTACAACACTTTCGAAACCTCGTTTTGCAAATTCGATGACTCCCACTCCCTGAACTTCCTCACAGACACGCACACAGTCACCACAGAGGATACATTTGGAGGTGTCTCTCACGATCGGAGAGGAATCATCCCTGACGTGGTCTTTTTCGATGGGTTCAAATCTTATCTTTCTGATACCGAAGTCTTCAGCGTACTTTTGCAGTTTACAGCTTCCGTTTCTGTCACAGGTGGTGCAGTCCCTGTTGTGGGTTGCAAGGATGAGTTCGAGGATGTTCCTTCTCATCTCGTATATCTCCGGTGTGTTCGTCTTGACCTTCATTCCTTCGTGCGGTTTGAGTGTACAGGAAGTGGTGATCTGTCCATTGACCTCCACGAGGCACATCCTGCATGCTCCGTAGATGGAGGCTTCCGATAGATAGCACAGGTTCGGTATCTCTATACCCACGTTCCTCAGCGCTTCAAGGAGATTTCTCTCGTTGTCGTTTATGGTGATCTCTCTTCCGTCGACGAAGATTTTCATTCTTTCCCCTCCTCACACAAGTTCAATGGCCTTGAAAGGACATTTACTGGCACAAACACCACATTTGACACACTTTTCCTGGTCTATTCTGTAAGGTTTCCCGCGCTCTCCCGTTATGGCGTTCTGTGGACAGGATCTTGCACACAGACCACATCCTTTACAGATTTCCGGATTGATGACGTACTTTTTGAACGCTGTGCACATTCCGCTGGGGCACTCTCCCTCGATGTGGGCTATGTATTCATCCCTGAAGAGTTTCAGTGTACTCAGAATGGGGTTGGGTGCGGTCTTTCCAAGACCACAGAGAGAGGCCGTTTTTATCGTCTTTGAGAGATGTTCGAGTGTTTCGAGGTCTTCGTAGGTGGCCTTCCCGTGTGTGAACTTCTCCAGTATGTTGTACGCCTGCATGGTGCCTTCTCTACACGGAACGCACTTTCCACAGGATTCTCTCTTTGTGAAGTCAAGGAAGAACCTTGCCACTTCCACCATACAGGTTTTCTTCGTGATCACAACGATTCCACCAGATCCCACCATCGCATCTGCCTTCTTCAGCGTGTCGTAGTCCAGAGGCATGTCCAGGAAGTCTTCGGAAAGACACGCCCCGGATGGGCCTCCTATCTGAACGGCTTTGAACTCTTCACCCTCGACGAAACCACCACAGATGTTGTAGATGATCTCTCTCAGGGTGGTTCCGAACTCGACTTCGATGATACCAGTGGCTTTCAGGGGGCCTGCAACGGAGAACATCTTGGTTCCGGGAGAATTTTCCGTTCCTCGCTTTCTGTATTCTTCCACACCGTCTCTCAGTACTCTTGGAACGTTCGCGTACGTTTCTACGTTGTTGATGAGTGTGGGTTTTCCCAAGAGACCTGACTGGGCGGGAAATGGTGGTTTTGGCCTTGGCATGCCTCTTTTTCCTTCGATGGAGGCAAGAAGTGCCGTCTCTTCGCCGCACACGAACGCACCGGCTCCCTCTTTCACTTCCACGTCGAAGGAAAAGCCTGTTCCGAGGATGTTTTCACCGAGAAGTCCCATTTTCTTTGCATCTTCTATGGCCTTTTTGAACATCCTGACTGCGAACGGGTATTCGGCTCTGATGTAAGCGTACCCCTTCTGTGCGCCGACCGCATACCCGGCTATGATCATCCCTTCCAGAACAAGGTGTGGATCCCTCTCCAGGAGAGTCCTGTTCATGAACGCTCCCGGATCTCCTTCGTCTCCGTTGCACACGACGAACTTCAAGTCTCCTCTGGCTTTTCCTGTGTACTCCCACTTGAGGCCCGTCGGAAATCCACCGCCACCTCTTCCTCGAAGGCCGGAAGCCTTCACCGTCTCTATGATTTCCTCCGGTGTCATCGATGTGAGTGCCTTCACGAGGGATTCGTATCCACCACGGGCGATGTAATCTTCTATGCTGTCACATTCGGACTCTCCGATTGCTTCCATTATGTAGAAGTCCTGGTTCTTGAAGAGCGTTGTGTCTTCTATTCTGGGTACCTTTTTTCCTGTGATGGGATCCGTCAGGAAAAGTCTTTCAATTGGTTCTCCTCTGAGGATCGTCTTTTCCACGATCTCTGGAACGTCTTCCGATGTCACGTTGGAGTAGAAGAACCTGTAGGGCATGATCTTCACGAGTGGTCCAGAGGAACATCTTCCACAGCATCCCGTTCTGTTCAGTGTGACTTTGTCATCGTCGATCTTCTCCAGAGTCACTTTTCCAAGGAGGTTTCTCTTTTCGAGTTCCCTTTTGAAGGCGTCGTAGACCCTGAGAGCACCCTTGGCGGTACACCCCGTTCCAACGCAAACATATACGGAAGTACCGCTCAGTTTCTTTTCTCTGAGGTCTTTCAGTTTGCTTGCGTATCTGACAAATTCCTTCACGTCTTTAAACATTGGCGCTCTCCCTCTCTTTCTCTTTTATTTTTCTGAGGATTTCTTTCACCTTTTCTGCCGTCAAATTTCCGTAGACCTCATCGTTGATCACCATAACGGGTGCAAGGGCACAGGCACCGAGACAACCAACCTGATCCAGACTGAACATGAGATCCTCTGTGACGTTTCCGGGTGTGAGGCCCGTTTCCTCTTCGATGGCCTTCAAAACCTCAGGAGAGCCTGCCATATGACAGGCCGTTCCATCGCACACCATGATCGCGTACTTTCCCTTCGGTTTGAGGGAGAACTGCGCGTAGAACGTTGCCACCCCATAGATCTTCGCAGGAGGAATTCCCATTGCCGTACTCACGTAGTTGATCACGTCTTCGGGGAGGTATCTGTAGAGTTCCTGGATTTCGAGGAGAATCTTTATCAGGTTTTCTCTTTTGTAACCGTGCTTTCTCAGGATCTCTTCAACCCTTTCAAAGCGCCTCTCCAACTCCAACACCTCCTAACAGTATTGAACGTTCACTATTTTTCCTCTTTCCTGAAGGATGTGAGCGATATCCTTCACCAGTCTGAACTTCAGGGATATGTCGTGACTGAACAGTGGATTTTGATGAGCCGGGTTTATCGCCCTTCCAACGAAGAAATTGATCTCATCGGCCTCCAGAAGGTTTTTCACGATGAATTTCGCTCCGTACCCCATCTCTTCGGATTGTCCCTCAAGGTATCTGAACACCTGAGTCAGCGTGACGATCCCCTCTGTTAGAAGATCGATTCCCTCCATGTATCCAACGGGTGGAGAGTTCTCTGAGAACGTGTAAAGATCTATCTCCACCTTCTTTCCAGTGACTCTTTCGAATATCTGACCCGTGGTACCACCACACACGATCTTTTTCCCGGGAAGACTCAGGAATTTTTTCACGTACTCTTCATCTTTTTCCTTCCTCTCAGGTGGTCCAACAAACAGGTTCAGAATGCGCTTTTCACGAAAGTTCAAACAGGCAACGAGTGTGTCGTCTCCCTTCACATCTCTGTCCAGTTTCTCTGCAAGCCTCACAAAGTGTCTGACGATATCTTCGGGAGGAACATGGTTTCTGAGAAGGTGTCTTATTTCGCCCTCGATGTTTTCAACTCCAAAACCTAAGGGAAAAAGCTCCGTTCCCATTCCCGCCTGTGAGAGTCCATCTGTTGCAAGAAAAAGTATCATTCCTTCCTCAGGATGGAATTCCCAGATGGAAATTTGTCTTCCCTCTATGTTGATGCTCTTCTTTTCTGGATGAATCCGTCTGTTCTTCCTGAAAAGCATCACCACGGGAAACTCGTACTCCACCACGGTACAGATTTCGTTCTTGAAATCACACACCACGGAGCACAGGTTGGAGTAACTGATTCCCCTCACCCTGCAAACAGGAAGCGTGGCGAGAATCGTTCTGAAGACATCTGTCACAGCAAGACCGTTCGCCAGCATGGTTGTTGCAATGGTTGAGGTAAGGGTTGAAAGAATGCTCGCCTTTATACCGCTTCCAAGTCCATCGGAGATGCTGACCACGATTTTTTCACTCTCTTTTTTCACCCTGATCGAGTCTCCACAGACTTCCTCACCCTTTTTGTTCTTCGAGGCGAAGAACACATCACAGGTCAGCATCGTTTCCCCCCATGAACATCTTCAGTTCCAGGAAACTGCTCTTTGTCTCTGCAATCGATTCACCGAGAATACCGGCTATTTCCTGAGCGATTCTCATCTGTTTGTTCAGCATCTCCTCGACCTTTTTGAGCGTCTCCTGTTTCAGTCTGTTGAGTTCTTCGTCTTTTAACTTCTCCTGGGTGACATCCACAAGCATGAGAACCTCTTCTCCTTCCTCGAGTGAAAATCTCTTCACGAAGAAGAATCTTTTATCGTCAAGTGACAGCATGTTCCCCACCATGTTCATCGCTTTTGTCAGTATTTCCGGGTCACTTCCTGCCAGATCTCCCGCCAGCTTGTTTCTGTAGATCACCTTTCCTTCCTTAAGAACGAAGACGGCGTTGGGAGACTCTTCGACAACCCTGTAACTGGATGACCTCACCAGATCCAGAAGGTACACAAAGCACATCTCCTTTTCTGCCTTTCCAAGGACGACCGCTTTCGCTTTCTCACGGCACGAATCGTATCCGCAGGCACCACAGTTCAGTTCCTTTTTTGGGTCGTCTTTTCCGGTCGACACGAGAACTTTTTTGATCTCCTCTTCAGGAACGTCTACACTTTTGGATCTGTTCCTGAAGGGCCTGAATGTTTCTATTTCGAAGAAATCTATCTTCGGTTCTTCTGGAAGCTTCTTTTGCCACTCAAGGATCCTGTCTTTTCCTGCACCCTTCTTTTTCATCACGGGGCCGTTCAGACAGCTTCCATAGCAGGCAGATGCCTCGATGAAAACATTTCTGTATTCGTCGATTCGGGAAAAGACTTTCATCAGGTTTTCTATCCCTTCCACCACCATCTTTTTCTCCCAGGGGATGGAGACGGTGTAGTTGATTCCATCCGTTGTCGGGAAAAATCTTGCCCTGCTTGGATACGGAGGATCGGGGAGTGTCTCTTTTGCCTGTGTTTCATCGATGATTTCTTCGAGTTCTTCGAACGTGAGGACGATATCCACGAGGCTGCTCTCTTCTTTCTTTGCTATACAGGGCCCCACGAAGACAACAGGAAAGTCTCCATAGCGCTTTTTCAGAAACTTTGCGTGGGCCATGAGAGGGGAGTCAACCGGTGTCAGATACTTCAGAACATGCGGGAAGTGTTTTTCTGCAAGGTTTACGACCACAGGACACGCCGCTGTCACAACGGGGGCATCACTTTTTTCAAAGACCTCGGTGTACCTTCTTGAGACGATCTCTGCCCCAACGGCCGTTTCCTGAACGACCATGGCTCCCATCTTTTTGAGGGATCCAATCGCCTTCAGTGGATTTTCGAAGTAGGCAAAAAACGAAGGTGCGATGGAAGCAAGAAACGGTTTTTGAAGATTCAAAAGTTTCTCCGTGTCTTTTCTGTAGATTCTTGCACTCTGGGGACAGACCTCCAGACACGTTCCACAGAATATGCACTCTTCCACCACCACGGTGGATTTACCGGATCTGAAAGAAACCGCCTTGACAGGACAGTTTCTCAGACACTTGTAACAGTACCTGCAATCCGTTTCTTTTGAGAATATAAGTTCAGGCACTCTGAAGCACCTTCTTTACCAGTTCCTCCACGTTTTCAGGGGACACCCCTGTGAACAGACGCCCGTCTATTTCAACACAGATTCCCTGAGAACACCTTCCAAAGCAGAGAGAACCGTAGAGTTTGAAGTTGTAGTCCTTCTGAAGTTCCCTGAGTTTTTCAACTACCCGGTAGGAACCTTTCAGGTAACAGGAACTTCCCATACAAACCCGGATTGTCATCGGTTGTTTTCCTCCAATATCGTGAACCTTTTCACGTTATATTTTTCACTATTTTTCGACAAAAGTCAAGGGAGTACACCATGTTGTTACTGTATTCACAAGAAAAGTAAACACCGCGCGCTTCAGATTTTTAATCTTTATGAAAAGCAATAGAAATATATGATTGTCAAAATGTGGTATAATAGAATCGGCTACTGCTACAAACTTCCTCCACCACAATTTCTTTCCTGAAACAACCCCTCGATGAAAAATCTGACAGGAGGTGAAGGTACATGGTCAAAGTCCTGATTCTTGGTCAGGGCTACGTTGCCAGCACCTTCGTTGCAGGTCTTGAAAAACTCAAGAAGGGAGAGATCGAACCTTACGGTGTGCCGCTTGCAGGAGAACTTCCGATCGACTTCAAAGATATCAGGATCGTGGGAAGCTACGACGTGGACAGGGCAAAGATTGGAAAGAAACTGAGTGAAGTGGTCAGTCAGTACTGGTGTGATGTGAACTCTCTGTCCGATGATCCCGTCGTTTCCACGGGAGTACACCTTGGAAGCGTGAAGAACCTTCCCATCGAAGCAGAAGGACTCGAAGACAGCATGACCCTGAAAGAGGCCATTGAAAGGCTCGTCGATGAGTGGTCTAAACTCGACCCTGACGTGATAGTGAACACCTGTACCACCGAAGCGTTCAAGCCTTTCGGAAACAAGGAAGAACTGCTCAAAGCCATAGAAAACAACGATAAAGAAAGGCTCACAGCCACACAGGTGTACGCCTACGCGGCAACGTTGTATGCGAAAAAACGCGGTGGAGCAGCCTTTGTGAACGTGATACCGACTTACATAGCGAACGATCCGGCTTTCGTCGAACTCGCAAAAGGGAACAATCTTGTGGTCTTTGGAGACGATGGAGCAACGGGTGCGACCCCATTCACGGCAGACGTGTTGAGCCATCTTGCCCAGAGGAACAGGTATGTCAAAGATGTCGCACAGTTCAACATAGGTGGAAACATGGACTTTCTTGCACTCACCGATGAAGGAAAGAACAAGAGTAAAGAGTTCACAAAGTCCAGTATCGTGAAAGACATCCTCGGTTACGATGCACCGCACTACATAAAACCAACGGGCTATCTTGAACCCCTCGGAGACAAAAAGTTCATAGCGATCCACATTGAGTACACGAGTTTCAACGGTGCAACCGATGAACTCATGATAAGCGGAAGGATCAACGACAGTCCAGCCCTTGGAGGTCTTCTTGTGGATCTTGTAAGACTCGGAAAGATCGCCCTCAACAGGAAAGAGTACGGAACAGTCTATCCTGTGAACGCCTTCTACATGAAGAATCCCGGTCCATTTGAAGGAAAGAACATACCGAGGATCATCGCGTACGAGAAGATGAGGATCTGGGCGGGACTGAAACCAAAATGGCTGTGAGGGGCTTTCGCCCCTCTTTCTCTTTCATGGAGGTGATGCGGTGAAAGAAGCGGTCGTACTGGCATCGGGTGTGGGAAAAAGGCTGAGGACGGTCACTGGAGAAATTCCCAAAGTTTTCTATAGATTCAACGGCTGTGAACTGGTGAAATATCCGATGATCTCTCTGATGAAAAACGGTGTCGAGAGGTTCGTGATGGTTGTATCTGAAGGATACGAAGACTATGGTAGGAAAGTTCTGAAAGATCTCGGTGTGGAAGGTGTTGTGATAGAAAACAGCAGGGTTGAACTTGGGAACGCTTATTCTTTCTTTCTGACCGAGCCCCACGTGAAGAGCGAGAGGTTTTTTCTCTCCTGTGGTGACTCGATTTTTCCACCGGAGGCGCTGAAGAACGCCTTCGATGAGGATGAGTTTCACATAAAACTGGGTGTGAGCAAAAGAAAAGACCTGATAGATCCTCAGGAAGCAAGCAAAGTACTCGTTGATGAAAATGACCGCATCATCAGAATAGGGAAGAAAATCGATGAGTACAACTACTTCGATACAGGTGTTTTCGTTGTGACGAAAAAGGTCTATCAACTCAGGGATGTCTTTTCATGGTCGAAGGAGATTTCCCTGTACCATGTTCTGCAGAAGGCCGTCGATCTTGGAATGATTGTGAAGGTGTTTGATTTTGAGGATGCACCGTGGACGGAGATAGACTCACCGGAGGATCTGAACGAAAAGGTGTACGAACTGATGGAAAGGATAAAGGAGGGGATACCATGCTGAGAAAGACCACAGATGGATGGATTTCCTCCCTCCTGAACAGAAGAATCTCCACAAGGATAACGAATTTCATCCTGAAAAGGAACTGGAACGTAACACCAAACCAAATGTCTTTCGTCAGTTTTCTAATTGGAATGATCGCTTTTCCGTTCTATCTGATCAAAATGCCGTGGCTTGCGGCGATCTTCATTCAGATCTCTTCCATTCTAGACGGGGTCGATGGAGAAATCGCCCGTGCCAGAAACATGAGTTCAAACTGGGGGGCCTTCTTCGATACCATGCTCGACAGGTTCGTCGATATTTTTGCTGTTCTCGGCGTTTCAATTTACGGGTATCTTGAAGGGGGTCTTTCCTTTTCTCTTCTTCTCTGGTCGATTCTTTCCGTCAGTGGATCTTTGATGGTGAGCTATCTTCACAGTGTTGGGAAGGTGTTCGGTACGCACCCTGCGCTGGTGGGGAAACTCTCTGGTTTTGCCTCAAGGGACGTCAGATTGTTTGTGATCTTCGTCTTTTCGCTGTTTGGAATGTATCTTCCTGCCCTTGTCTTTGTCTCTGTGTTGTCTTATGTTTACATTACAGTAAAGTTTGTGGAACTTCTGGTACTGAACAGGTGATCTGGTGCTAAACTCTTCTTGAGGTGATGAAGGTGCTGGAACTCGTCGATATCTGGTATGAAGTGGAAGGAAAGACCATTCTGAGGGAGATAAACGCCCGTTTTGAAGAGAAAAAGGTTTACTCCATTCTTGGAACCAACGGTGCAGGAAAGAGCACCCTCGCTTATCTCATCATGGGACTTGAGGGATACAGACCCACAAGAGGAAAGATCCTTCTCGACGGGGAGGATATAACAAACCTTTCCGTGACGGAAAGAGCCAGAAGGGGCATCACCCTCATGTGGCAGGAACCCGCTCGTTTCACGGGAATAAAAATCAGAGACTATCTGACGCTCGGTGGGAAGAGAAAGGTTTCAGAGGATGAACTCGAAAGAGTGCTTGAAACGGTGGGGTTGAACCCTCTTCTTTATCTGGAAAGAAACGTCGATGAGAAACTGAGCGGTGGCGAAAGAAAGAGAGTGGAACTTGCCAGCATCCTCCTCATGAAACCCAGGTACACCATCCTGGACGAGCCAGATTCAGGAATAGACATCATGAGCCTTGAGATGATAGAAAGGGTCCTTTCCGAACTTGTGAGTGCGGGTGGTTCTGTGATTCTCGTCACCCACAGAGAAGAGATTGCCCTGGAAAGCGATTATGCCTTCCTCATCTGCCATGGAACCATTCTGAAAGAAGGAGATCCGTCAACGATCGTTCAGTTCTACAAAAACAGCTGTGACAAGTGTGATCACCCGAACGAGCCGCAAGAGGAGATGATCGGATGATAGTCAAAGACTACAGAAAGGAATTCGAAGCGCTGGCAAAAGCCTACGAAAAGGCAGGAGGGGACGTTTCTAAATTTCTCGACAGAAGGATCGCATCGATAATAATAAGCGGTGATAAGGTCATAGGTCTGAACGGTGTCGAGGGAGTGGAACTCACACCACATCGGATAGAAAACGGCGTACAGGTTGACATGAGAATAAAAGAGGGTGTGGTGGTGGAGTATCCCGTTCACGTGTGCACAGGGTACCTCGAGAAAAAGGGCCTTCAGCGGGTGATCTTCAACATAAAACTGGAAAGAGGTGCGAAGGCGATCTTTGTGGCCCACTGCGTCTTTCCCTGGACGGAGGATTTCACTCACGATGCGCTGATGAACGTGGAACTGGAAGAAGGAGCCTGGATGGAGTACCACGACGAGCACATGCACAGCGAAACGGGATCCATAAACCTGATCACAAGATCGATAGCAGAAGTTGGAGAGGGTGCCGTTTACCGGAACACGTTCACTCTGGTGAAAACCAGGATAGGGACTTTGAGGGTGTTCATGGACGCCGAGCTGGAAAGGGATGCAGTAGGAGAGCTCTACACGAAAGTAAAGGCAATCGAAGACGACGATGTAGAGGTGAAGGAGATACTGAGATTGAACGGAAAAGGAGCAAGGGGTCTTGCCAAAACAAACGCGGTTGCACTGGACAGATCGAGGGTTTCTGTTGTGAACGAAGTCTATGGAAACGCTCCTCACACCAGAGGACACGTGGAATGTCTTGAGATCACGAAAGGAGATGCGGTGGATGTGAGAGCCCTTCCGGTCCTTGTGGTGAAAAACGACACCTCTGAACTCACCCATGAAGCCTCGATAGGAAGGGTGAACGCAAAACAGCTCGAGACACTCATGGCGAAGGGCCTCACAGAGGAAGAAGCAACGGAGATGATCATAAAAGGTGTTTTGACATAATGGAGATTTTGTTGTAAAATCCATAGACGGATGGGTGCGTAGCTCAGTGGGAGAGCGCTTCCCTCACGAGGAAGAGGTCGCAGGTTCGAGTCCTGCCGCACCCACCAGAAGGCTCCCTCTAAGGGAGCCGTTAGTTTTTTTGGAGGGAGGGATCGAATTGGACAGACTGGACTTTTCGATAAAACTCCTGAGAAGGGTTGGGCACTTTCTCATGCTTCACTGGGGAAAGGTGGACAGTGTGGAGAAAAAGACCGGTTTCAAAGACATCGTGACGGAAATAGACAAAAAGGCCCAGGAGATGATAGTGGAGGAGATCAGAAAGGTTTTTCCGGATGAGAACATAATAGCGGAGGAGGGAATCTCGGAGAACGGAAAAAAACTCTGGATAATAGATCCCATAGACGGGACGATAAACTTCGTTCATGGACTTCCCAACTTTTCCATCTCCATCGCTTACGTGGAGAATGGAGAGGTGAAGATGGGAGTTGTGCACGCTCCTGCACTCAACGAAACACTCTACGCCGAAGAAAACGGGGGTGCTTTTTTGAACGGTGAAAGGATCAGGGTGTCTGGAAACACAAGTCTTGAAGAGTGCGTGGGATCAACGGGAAGCTATGTGGATTTCACCGGAAAGTTTATCGAGAAGATGGAAAAGAAAACAAGGAGAGTGAGAATTCTGGGGAGTGCGGCGCTGAACGCCTGCTACGTGGGAGCAGGGAGGGTGGATTTCTTCGTCACTTGGAGGATCAATCCGTGGGACATCGCAGCAGGCCTGATAGTTGTGAAAGAGGCGGGAGGAACGGTGACAGATTTTGCCGGAAAAGAGGCAAACGTTTTCTCGAAGAATTTTGTCTTCTCCAACGGACTCGTTCACGAAGAAGTTCTCGAAGTGGTGAACGAGGTTCTGAAAGAGATAGGAGAGGGGAAGTGATATGTTCAAACCCCACTACCACTTCTTCCCTATAACGGGCTGGATGAACGATCCGAATGGACTCATCCACTGGAAGGGAAAATACCATATGTTCTATCAGTACAACCCGAAGAAACCCAGATGGGGGAACATCTGCTGGGGGCATGCTGTGAGCGACGATCTTGTGCACTGGAGGCATCTTCCTGTTGCACTCTATCCGAAGGATGAAACACACGGAGTCTTCTCCGGCAGTGCGGTCGAAAAGGATGGAAAGATGGTACTCGTGTACACCTATTTTCGAGATCCAGAACACAACGAAGGCGAAAAAGAAGTCCAGTGCATAGCAACGAGTGAAGATGGGTGGAATTTTGTAGAGTACGAAAACAACCCTGTGATATCGAAGCCACCAGAAGAAGGTATACACGCCTTCCGGGACCCAAAAGTGAACAGGATTGGAAACAAATGGAGAATGGTTCTTGGATCTGGAAAAGACAAAAGAATCGGAATGGTTCTTCTCTACACATCCGAAGATCTTGTACACTGGGACTACGAGGGTGTGCTCTTTGAAGATGAAAGTACAAAGGAGATAGAGTGTCCCGATCTTGTCAGTATCGGTGGAAAAGACGTTCTCATCTACTCTGTAACGAGTACAAACAGTGTTCTGTTTGCTCTTGGAAAGTTGAAGGAAGGAAAACTAAGCGTTGAAAAGAAAGGCCTTCTGGACCACGGAACGGACTTCTATGCCGCCCAGACGTTCTATGGAACAGATAGGGTGATAGTTATCGGATGGCTTCAAAACTGGCACAGAACGGATCTGTATCCAACGGAGAAAGAAGGATGGAACGGTGTCATGAGCCTCCCCAGAGAACTGTACGTGGAAGACGGTGAGTTGAAAGTGAAGCCCATTGAGGAACTGAAAACGCTCAGAACGGGAAAGATCCTGGAAAAAGAATCTTCTGGAACGTACAGAATAAACACGAACAAAAACTGCTACGAGGTGTGTTGCAGTTTCCAGGGAAACCTTTCTCTGGCCCTTCAAAGTGAACTTGGTGAAGTGATCAAACTGTTCGTAGAGAAAGACACCCTCGTAGTGGACACGACACGTTCTGGCATCTCGAAAGGAGTAACAAAAGAAGTGAAAGTCCAGCGAAGAGAAACCGATAAAGTACGTCTCTTCATCGACGCGTGCTCTGTGGAGATGTTTTTCAACGATTCCGTCGCGCTTTCTTTCAGAGTACATCCTGAAGGGATCTACAACATGCTTGACATCGAATCTTATCTTCTCAAAGTGGATATTTATGCGTTGAAAAACGTATGGATTTCTTGAGCAGGAGCAATTAAAAATTGTTGAGAACATTCACTCGTTATGCTAAAATATACAAAAACTACAGGGGTAATCGGGAATGGCTGGAATTTATTTCAAGTTTCCGTTCTTCCGAGATACATTTTTAGGTGCTTCACTGGTTTTCCTTGTTTCGTTTTTTGAGAATAATTCCTTGTGGTTTATTCCTTTGGTTCTCATAATTTTAGCATCGAAATTTGGTGTTCCTGTTTCACCTTCTACACTTGGGATTCTATCATATTCATTCATTGTTTCGACCATGCTTCTAGGTGGATTTGTGCTGATTTTGACAAGATTGATATCAGACTTTTTGTATTTAAAAGATTCTCAGAGAATTTATGAAAACTATTCAGGATCAATATTTCTTGTAACCCTACTATCTTTTGTAATTGGTATCACAATTTTCAGGGCGTATCAGTACAAAACACTTGCTATTTGGTTATTTGTTAGTTTCTCGGTTTTGCGACTTGTTTTATTGTTCGTTGGGAGCATTGAAAAAACACACTTGTTCGTTTTGCCTGTATTGTCTGCTTTCTTGTTTTTGATAATGTTCTTTAGAACATTTGGAAAAACTTTTGAAGAGAAATATTTGATTATAATAATTACATCTGTGATGAATTTTCTGACTTTTATAGCAAATGGGATTATCACCAGATATTTAAGAAGTTCTACTCATCCTAGGTTTGATTTTTTTCGTTACGCGCGAAAATATCCTGAATTACCCTTATTGGCATTCTTTTATTACCTTTCCTATTGGATTGATAACATATTCATGTGGTTCAAGAAAGGAGTAGAGGTGGCTCCAAATATCATCGTATCTCCTGACTACGATTTTCCATTTTTTATAGCAGGCATTTCTTTTGTACCGGCTATTATTTTATTCAGTCTGAGCATTGAAACTAGTTTTCTGAAAAAGTATCTATCGTTTTTCTCAGCTATAAAAAACAACAAAACTCTTGAACAAATAGAGACGCATTTGAGGGAGATACAATTATCCATAAAATATATTCTTCTCAAAACAACATCTATGGTTATTATAATAACTATCTTAAATATATCAATAAGCCGATTTTTGAACAAATGGTTTTCTGAATTTTCAATAACAGTTTTTAGAATAGGAACCGTTGGACATGCCTTCAATGTTATCTTTTTGTCTATGCTATCGATTTATTTGTATTTCAGTTACTATAGAGAAGCTCTTATAGGGGTCTCTATTTCCTTCTCTGTAAATTCGATTTCAACGATAATTTGTGGTACGACAGTACCGGGGTTAGGTTTTCTATTAGCGTTTCTTAGTGGGTCTGCATTTCTTTTAAGAAAAATGAACACAAAAGATTTGATATTCAAAATTTACTCCTCTCAACCTCATGGCTTGGAAAAAGCTGAAAGAATATCTTGGAAACCTTGAAAGCAAAAAAACAAACACATATTCTTTGATCGAAGTATTGATCGTTTACTTAGTCGTGTACTCTGTTACTTTGATTGTTGAACATAAATATATTGAACAATTATATATCATACCATTAATAATTTTTTCGATACAACATAATATTGCTGCTCAACTTTTAAATATTTTAATGTATTCTCTCTTTGTGCTTTTCATTTCGAAAAGAGAGTATAATCTTGGAGAAATACTTTTACAATATTGCATAATACTTTCAGCTTTTATTTCCTCTTTATTCCATCAAAATCGCATCATCGAAATAAAGCTTTTAAAAGAGGAATTAAAGAGATCAGAAGAGAAATTGGAGTCATCTAAAAAATATATTAATTATCTAGAAGATGTTATAGATAAGTTAAAAGCAAAATTAATTTATGAAAATGAAGGAATAAGCACTTTGATGCTAGATTTATCGTGGGTTTATGTCGAAGATTTAAGGGAATTTGCATATATTTTTCTGGAAAAAGTAACAACTTTCTTGGAGATTAAAAAAGCAGGCTTTTACTTATATAGAAATGGTTTTTTAAGAGTAATTGCCAGTATAGGTAATCCCTCAATTGGATTTTCTGCTTCGGAGAATCAATCGCTGGTGATAAAAAAAGCTCTGGAAAAAGGAAGTTGTTCAATATTTGAAGTTTTCAATCAGGTTTCTCACCTTGAAAGAGAACCTTTGTTGGCTGTCAGAGTTGGAGAGGAAAAAATCATAGGAGTTATCATCGTAGAAGAACTTGAAGAACCCATTCTTTTGAATAGCATAGAGAAAAACTTGAAGATTCTTTCGGTATGGCTTGCTACGAAACTGGAAGGAATTGAGGAGGAAATGAAAAAATACAAGCTACCAGATGGAACATACACTGTTGACTTTTATAATAAAATTAAGCAACGTTTGGCAGACTTCTTTGAAAAATATGGTCTTCCATTCTCAGAGATCTGTATTTCAATACATAATGATGAATTGAAAAGCGTTCTGAAAGTTATCAGATCTGATGATATCATAGCAAAAATTAAAGATGATGGCAATAGAATTTCTTTGAAAATACTTTTGCCTTTTTGTGATGAAATAGGACAAATATCGATTATGGAGAGATTAAAACATGTTTCAAAAACGATTGAGTTTTCAGGTTGTTAATTTAATCAATTTTTCAATCGCTTTAATCAACTTTTTGATGTGGTTAAATGGAGAAAACAGTATGTTCGATTTAGTCATAGTGATAAACATTGTCGTACATTTTGCTTTAAACAAAGATCTATCACAATCTATGATAGCACTCGTTACATATCCCTTTGGATTAATCATTTTTTCGAAGAAAAAAGAGATCGATTTTCGAATTTATGATCAAGAAATTGAAGAAGACTTTCCAGTTCTAAAGGAAAAAAGGCTGGAAATACTTCCTTTAAGAGGAACTATTTTGTTTGGAACTCCAGATGAAAAAAAGAAACTAATACTTCAAATCGTAGAAGATGTTAAAGATGGAAAAATATCTTCGGATAAGGCTCTTTCTGTTTTCCGTAAAATGGTGCTCGACCCACATCCAGATGTTGGATTGTACGCATCAGAAGCGATTGGAAAAATAGAAGAATACTTTGGGTTGGTTGAAGAATCCTTAGATGAGATTATTAAGAACTTAAATGAAAAGAACATTAAAAATGTTTTAGATTATATAGAATCAGGTTTTTTAGATGGAGAAGTCGGAATTTTTTATAGGAACATGTTGCTTGAGGGATTGAAGAAAATACCACCCTCACAACCAGAATACTTTGCTCTGCTTTATGAGATTAAAGGAGATGTATTCATACTCATAGAGGGATTTTTAAAAACAAAATCCCAGGTGTTGTATAAAAAACTTTTGAAGGAATTATTAAAGAAAAAAGATTATCAAAAACTCAGGTTTTTAATGCTGTTTGGCCCCTTACCAGATGAAGATAAAGATCTCTATACCTCTTTATCATAAGATCAAGCCTGTATTTCTTGCGAACGATTTTTTTCGCATTTTGAGAAAACACTTTTCTCAGCTCTGCGTCTTCGTACAATTTTAAAATAGCTTTTGCCATCATAATGTGATTTTTAGGAGGTACAATAATTCCACATTGTCCTTCCTCATCATAAACCATTTCTTTACATGCACCTACGTCAGTTGCTACAATAGGAACACCTGCTGCCATAGCCTCCAGTATTACGAGAGGTTGTCCTTCTGATACGCTACTTAGGAGAAGAAGGTCCAGTTTAGGATAGTATTCCCTTACATTTTGTCGTCCTAGGAATTCGACCACATCTTCCAAAAAAAGGTTCTTCGATAGTTTTTTGCATTCTTCATAATAATCCTGTTCCTCATCTGTTGGGCCGATTATCAAAAATTTTATCTTTTTATTTCTTAAGACATCTTTCACTACTCTTATGGACCTTATAGCTGTTTTTACGTCTTTTATTCGGGTAACTCTTCCGACAAAACCTATTATAAATCCTTCGTGTTTTTCTTTGGGCATATCAAATTTGTCTACATCAACTCCGTTAGGTATTATCACCATTTTTTTCGGATCAGCACCAAGTTCCAGCTGAAAGAGTTGATTTTTTTTAAAAAGAGTGGTTAATGAGTCACAGGTATTATACGCTATCATACTAATTGCTCTGAACAAATTAATCCACATGGTTTTGTAGTCTTCGGGAAGCCACTTAGAGATGATTATTTCCCTTTCTCTTTCTCTATGATAAATCCCGTGTTCTGTTATTATTAGTGGGACATTGTAAAGAAACTTTCCCACAACCCCCACAAGAGAGGCGTAGCCTGTACTTGGAACGTGAAATATATCACACTTTTCAGGAACAAAATTCAAAGAATTTACGATGGGGAGAATCAAATTTCTGATGACCCAATAGTATTCAGTGAATCCTCTATGACTGAAAAAGTTTCTGTATGTTTTAACTACAAGGTTCCAGAATTCTTTACTAGAGAATATTTTGGAAAAAGACTTTCCGGCATTTTTTTCTATAAAATTCTCTAGTATAGAAACCAGTTCTTCCAAGCTTCGGTTTTTTACAATTACATCTGTTATGGTGTCGAGCATTGAAAGATCGGCCTTTTCAGAGATATCGGGATCGAAATCCCCAAAAATGTTTACCTCGTGTACACGAACCACGTTTTTTGGTATTTTGTACCTGACTTCTCTCTTTTTTGAATCTGGTCGTAAGTGATAGATTTCAAACTCAAATTCTGGAAGATTGGAGATAAGTGTTTGGATCCAACTTGAAACACCTCCTGTAATGTAAGGGTAAGTACCTTCAGCAATAATACCTATCCTCATATTTGTTTTCATCCCTCCGAAAACTATTCCGCAGGTTGTATTCCCTCTATTATATTTACCTCATCGAGTTGCAAATCAGATTTGGCTGCGTAGGGAATGTAAACCTTTTCTTCACATTTTTTGTAATAATCCAGAATGCGCTCCAGATTTTCTAAAGAATCACTACCGTCGTCCACGTAGTCAACAGAGAGAACAAATTTTCCGTGCCACCTCAACATATCCAGGTAATGTATTCTACTCTCAGTTTCTTCATCTGGAAGTGGTGTGGTTTTTAAGTAAAAGAGATTTTCAACACTCCAGCCAGAAACGAACGAGAGTATTCGCCCATCGTCGAACTCAAGGATGTTTTCGCCGTTCTGTGGGATTATCAGGATGTCAGGATTTTCTTTTCTGATGTATTCTGCTATATCTTCAATCAAATCTATCATCCGCCTGGCTGCCTCTTCTTTTGAGATCTGTCCCGTTGACGACCAGTATTCGAAGGAATCGACTCTATCCAGATACACACCTTTGAATCCCTGTGAAAGGATCCTATCGATGTAAGAAAAGATTATATCCTTCCATTCCGGATACCAGTATTTCACGAAGTAATTTCCTGGCCACATTTTATCTTCTTCTCCAAGCCACTCAGGGGGATTTTCATACCAATCATTTTTCCAGTAAAAACGATAATCTTCCGCTTGTCCTATGTTCAGGTACGCAACAGGAACAACTCCTGCGTCCAGCATGATTTTTATTTCCTCCTGGGAGTATTCACCCTTTTCACTTCCGTCTCTGGAATAATCTATGACGGCGAGTTCAAAACCAGAGGAAGCAATTTCAGAGGGATCAGCATTCTGGAGTTGATAGAGCCAGTTTTTGAAAGGTATCTCCCATTCATCTTGAAAGGTCATGCCACACGAAGCTATGATCAATGCTATTATAGAAATGAGCAAATTTCTTTTCGTAGAAACCACCTCCGGGGTGATTCATGTGAAAAAGATGTTCCTAGTGATGTTATTTTTGATCTCCTATCTGACCCTTTCTAGGACTCTCCTTCTTTACAAAGGTTCTGAGAATGGATATGGAACTGATGTGCTTTCATCTTATATTATCCCTGTCCTGAAAAACCTGTACGAAGATTACGATCTGGTTGATGTGGAAAAAGAACTGCCTGATCTTTCAGAGTACGATCTTGTTGTGACCTGTTATTATTCCTCGAAGATGAGAAACGCAAAGATCTATCTGAAAAAACTATCGGAATACGTTCTCAACGGAGGAAAAATATTTGTAATAAACAACCTTGGAGCCTTTGAAGATCCATCGGGAGACAGTCCTGGCCTTTCTGATATAAATGCTTTGTTGAATCTTATCGGTGTTCGCTATGAGTATAACTGGCGTCAGGAGGATGTTCTAGATCTGAAAGTCGATCAGGAATATCTCCTGAAAAGAGTGACACTCCCCGTGAGGAAATCTTTCGATGGATTTTCGATTTTTTCGCCGACTGTAAAAGTTCTGATGTACGCCGTGACGAGCAGAGGTAATTACCCGGTGATTTTTTATGGAGAACGTGGAGGAATGGCAATTTTTGAGCATGCTTTCGACGAAAGAGGCAATGCCGTGATAGATTTGGGAAAGATCGTAAGAGACATTCTTCTTTTCAACAAAACAAACCGGATTCTTCTTTTGAAGGAGAACACTCATGTAAAAAAGACGTTCGAGAATGCTCTTTTCGAAGTGGACACATCGCCCAGGTATCCTCTTTCTTACTATAAGGGCGTGGTGATAACCGAAGATACTCTTCTGGAAAGAGAGGACGTGAAGAATTACATTGAAAACGGAGGAAGTGTTATTTTTCTTGGAAAGGGGACACATTCAATAACTGGAAATCTTGTACTTGAGAAAAAGCATCTTTACATCCCAGAAAACATCAACGTGGGATATCACTATGTTAGTTACAGACCTGCTCCTCAAGATGCAGAGGTTTTCATGACGGTAGACGGAACACCTGTTTCCTGGATGGTGAAAAGAGGTAAGGGAACTCTTGTGTACTTTCCTCCCGATCTTCTCGAAAAGTGGTCCAGAGGAATTCTGTTTAATGAATTTCTTGTCTCATCTGGTTTGATAGTCTCTCCCATTGTAAATGTTTTTTCCATCTTCTTTGATGATTTTCCCCTTCCGTCTTATGGTATCAAGCACGATATAACGGGTACGGCGGATGAAATATTCTATTACAAGATCTGGTGGGAAGATATGAAAAAGCTGTGCAAAGAGTATTCTATGAGGCCGTTTACCGCGCTGATAACAAGTTACAACAACAAACCTGAGTACGTTGGTTTTCTTGAGTTTTTGCAGAGCAGGGTCACTCTTGATTTTTTAAAGACGCTTCTGGAAGCAAAGGATGTGAATGTGGGCTTGCATGGATACAACCATCTTCCTCCTCTACAAAAAAACTGGAATCCCGATGAATTGAAGATCTCTTACAAAGCTTTGAAGACTTTCCTGAATGAACTTTCAAAATCGTATGTTCCTTTCTTTTTTGTGGCTCCCAACAACGAAATTGATAAGGCAAGTATAGAGATTTTGAAAGAGATCTTTCCTTCGATAAAGATCGTTGGGACTTCTTATTTGGCAGAAACCGAAACAAGTGAGTACGAAATCTTCGAGGATGTATTGATTTTGCCGAGGACCACAAGTGGGCACTATCCTGTTCAGAGACTTCTTGTTGAAACCATGTCCACTCTCTTGAACATGGGAACTTTCCATTATTTCACCCATCCTGACGATGTGATCAGTTCCAACAGGAATCCGGAGAGCCGAAACTGGGAGTACATGCTTGGACAACTGAGGGAATTTTTCCGTGTAATAAAAAGAAATTACCCATGGTTGAGAAATATGACACCTGAGGAACTGTACGATACCTTCAAAGATTACTTCGAAAATAAACCGACAATCGTTTATCATAAAGATAAAATAAATGTGATATTGAATTCGCGTGCAAAACTCCCGCGCTATTTCTTCCTCAAGAGTGATCAGGATTTTTCCATTCAAGGTGGAGAGTTGATCTATGAAAGAAATGGCTTGTGTGTAATAGAGATGAAAGAAAGGAAAATGGAGGTATTGTTGAATGGCGGGTAAGAGTTTTGATTTGCTCTTTTCAAAGAACACCCTTTTTGCAGACGCTCTAGCGTTCTTTTATTCCACGTTCATATACTTTGCCCCGTGGCTGGTTGTCTTATTTTACATAGTCTGGGTTTCCAGATGGTTTTCTCCCTCCCCATTTTTCCTTGGTGTTTTGACTTACTCTCTCATATTCTCCATGATAATTTCAGGCGGAATGTCTTTTCTGATATCCCGTTTCCTGGCAGACAGCATTTACAGAAAGGACTTCAGAAGAATCTACGAAAGTTACATCGGAGCAGTTCTTCTTGTTTTTGTGGTGTCTTTTGTCGTTGGATGGATGTTCTTCATCTTGAACGATCAATATTCCACCGTTCAGAAAGTGCTTGCCTGTTATGCGTTGATTGGCTTTTCACTTGTGTGGATACAGATGCAGTTTGCATCCGTTACTGAGAGGAGTTCTTTGATCGTGCTTTCTTTCATACTTGGATTTTCAGTTTCGGTGTTTCTTGCCAGATACTGGCAGACGGATTTTTCAGAAAAGCTCCTTCTGGTGCTGGACGTGGGAATTGGTTTGATCATCTTTGCGCTCAACTATCTTGTATTGAGTTACTTAAGAAATTCCACAAGAATGGGATTTGGTTTTCTGACCCTGACAGGAAAATATCCGCAGTTGATCTTTGTTGGCTATTTTTATTACCTGTCGATCTGGATCGACAACTTCATCATCTGGAAAGCAAAAGGCCAGGAGATATCTCCGGGGTTTTTCTTGTTTTCAGAGTACGATATACCGAAGTTTATTGCTGCTCTGTTCTTTATACCGAGTCTTGCTGTGTTCAACGTTGCTATGGAAACAGTGTTCAGAAGAGACTATAAGAATCTCATGTTGTCCATTGTGAACAACTCCCCTCTGAAAACCATAAAAGAGAATATGGCAAAGCTTTCCATCTCTCTGAGACAAGCCTTTTTCAGCATGCTTTCCCTGAATCTTGCAGCGCTTGTTTCGTCTTTCTTTCTGGCACATCCTATCAGAGGGTGGTTCAATTTATCGGAGAATTTCGTTGGTATATTCTTCTGGCTCAGTATGGGTGTGAGTATGAATATATCTTTTCTGTCGCTTCTTGTTCTGGTCCTTCATATGGAGTATTACTGGGTTGCTTTTGAAAGTTCTGCTCTGGTGCTGACGTTAAACACCCTGCTTTCCGTTTTGACGATCGAAAAATTCCCTGGACTCAGTTTTTTCGTTTCCTTTTCATCAGGATTTGTTTATCTTCTTCTGCGGTTCAGGTCGAAAGATTTTCTTCACGAAGAGTATGTGAAACAACCACTGGGTTTGGAGAAGAGCAAAGTGGAGGTTAAAAAACTTGGGGAGTTGAGAAAGTGAGGAAAAGAAGAAAACTCTGGTTCCTGGAGGTTCTTGTCGCGTATTCCGTGGTTTTCTTCTTTGACTACGTATACGAAACGAATGTCTTTGAGAAGAGTTTTCTCAATTTTTACTGGATTCCTCTTCTTTTCTTCAGTGTAAGGTACGATTTGGTTGTACACGTGTTCAATGTGTTGGCCTACGCTTTTTCTGTAATCCTTTCAATTACGTTGAGGGATCAGAGTTTTGCCTTTCCTGAAGATTTTGCACTGGCAAATTCCATAATTGTCGGTGTATCTACCGTTCTTGCATTGATGAACGAGAAAAGGGTGAAAGAAATAGAACGTCTGTCCTTAGATCTCAAAAACAGGGAGAACGATGTGACTGAGTTAAGTAAAACTGTTCAAGATCTACGAAAGAAGTTGAACTCACTGGAACTCAAAATGTTCTATGAAGGGGCAGGGATCAGTTCGCTTCTTGTGAAACTGAGAGAAATTCCAACGGATGATTTTGCGGAGTTTTCCCAGAAATTCGTTGAAACGATTTCGGAGTTCTTTGATTTGAAAAGGATTTTCATCTATGAATACAAGGATGGTTTTTTGAGATTTGTAGCAGGAACGGAAAAGCCAGACCTTGGATTTTCACTCAAGAAAGGAGAGTCCGTTGTTGTAGAAAACGCTTTGAAAGAGGGAGTTTGTAGTATTGTTGATGTTATAGAGAGTGTCTCTTCTCAGAATGAACCGTGGCTGGCTGTGAAGATAGGTACTGATGAAGAGATACTTGGAGTGATAACGGTAGAGGAAGCAGAAACGCTCGAGATTGAAACGGTAGAGGAGTATCTTGTGTCTCTTGCAGATTGGATATACCTGGTGATGAGAAAGCTGGACTTCCACAGATACGATAAGTACAGACTGGATGACGGTACCTTTCCACCGGAGTTCTACGAGAACGAAAAAAGAAAATACAAAACCCTCGAGATACAATACGGTATTCCGTTCACAGAGTCCTGTTTGATACTGAATAAAAGAAGCCTCAGAAAACTCCTGAGTGCTCTCAGAAAGAGCGACCTGGCTGTGAAAATCTTTGAGGATGAAGACAACGTCTCTCTTAAGATACTTCTTCCCCTATGTGATGAAATCGGGTTTGGCATAGTTAAAAAGCGTCTGGAAGGTGAGATAGATGAGATCAAATTTGTCAGTTGTGAATCTCATTAACTTCTCTATAGGACTTCTGAACGTTGGTTTATGGATCAACGGAAAAAACGACTTCCTGCTCGTCATTTTTCTTTTGAATCTGGTTATAAATTTTCTGGTGAACAGAGATCTTTCGCAGGTACTTATAGCTGCTCTGACCTATCCTCTGGGCCTTATAGTACCCCTTAAAAGGAAAAAACCACCGTTTGAAGGTATGGAAAAAACAACTGAAATGGAAGTGCTCAGAAAGATTTCGAGAAAATCTCTGAAAGAAAGTGTATTCTTCGAAAACGCAACCACCAGGCGCGAAACGATTTTGAGAGTTTCAGAAGACGTTGAAAGAGGTGAGGTCTCTCTGGAGACGTTCATGAAAGTTTCCAAGAGGTTGATGAAGGATTCCGATTCGGATGTTGTACTCTACGCAACAGAAAGTACGGGAAAGGTGGAACGCTCTTTTGAAGACGTGGAAAAATTTCTCTCCGGAGTTCCTTTTGAAGAAACCAGAATTTTTTACGGGAGAGTCTGGGATTATCTCGAATCGGATTTTTTGACAGGAGGAGTTGAAAAATACTACAAAAAATCGATCCTGGCTCGAATCGGAAGAATGGAGAAGGATGAGAAGTATTTCGTGATGAAATACAGGGTGGATAAAGATCCGACAGTTTTATGGGAAGGTCTGGAAAAGACGAAGTCTCCTTTGATATATAAAATGCTTATGATCGAACTTTTGAAGCGGAAGGATATTGAGGGAGTCAGGAAATTGAAGGAACTCTTTTCTCAATGAGCGAAAGATAGATTTTTCTGTAACTTTCGATCATGCGGTCGAGCCTGTATTTTTGAACCACTCTACGGGTGTTTTTTGAGAACATCTCTCGCAGTTCATTATCTTCGTAAATCCTCACTATGGCTTTTGCCATGGAGAAATGATCTTTCGGCGGAACGACAATACCACATTGCCCATCCCTGTCGTACAGCATCTCCTTACACGAACCTACGTCTGTGGCAACAATTGGTAGCCCAGACGCCATGGCTTCAAGAATTACAAGAGGCTGACCCTCCGACACACTGCTTAGAAGAAGTAGATCCATTTTTGGATAGTACTCTTTTACATTCTGAGGTCCCAGAAACTCTACGGTGTCTTCCAGTTTCAAAACTTCAACCATTCTTTTGCACTCTGTGAGATAATCTTCTTCGTCTGCAGGTCCTATGACAAGAAACTTCAGTTTTTCTCGCTGGCCGATCATCTCTTTAACAAGGCTGATGGCCCTGATTGCAGTCTTCAGATCCTTTATTCTGGAGACACGCCCCACGAATCCTATTATGAAACCCTCGTGTGGCTCTTTTGGGAGTGAGTAAGCATCAACATCTATAGCATTCGGTATCACGATCATTTTTTCTGGATCTGCTCCGAGTTTTAACTGATAAGCCTGATTCTTTCTAGAAAGTGTGGTCAGAAGATCCGACATTTCATAAGCGATCATGCTCATAATTCTAAAGAGTTGCACCCACATTGGTTTGTAACTGTCGGGAACCCATGAAGAAAGAAGGATTTCCCTTTCTCTCTCCTTGTGGTATATGCCGTGCTCCGTTATCAGAAGTGGAGAACCATAAATCACTTTCCCATTTATTCCAACAAGAGAAGCATAACCTGTGCTTGGCACATGGTAAATATCGCATCTGTCCGGGGTGAATTGGAGGGCATTGATAACAGGGAGAAAAAGGTTCATTATCATCCAGTAGTACTCGGTAAAGCCTCTTTCAGAAAAGAAATTTTCGTATATTTTCACCATGATGCTCCAGAATCTTCTTGTTTTAAGCATCTTTCTGATGCTTTTTCCTGTGTTTTTTTCGATGAATTCAATGGCAAATGGAATTATCGATTCGATCGCCTTTCCTGAAGAAATCTCAGATATTATCCTTTCTAGAGGATCAAAATCAACTTTTCCAGAGATTTTCGGCTGGAAGTCTCCGAATATATTTAACTCGTGAATTGCTATCACGTTAGATGGGACTTCATATTTGACACTCCGAACTTTGTTGTCGGGTTTCAGGTAGTATATTTCAAAATCGAACTCTGGAAGATTGATTATTAGCGTGTGAACCCAACTTGAAACCCCACCAGTTACATAAGGATACGTCCCCTCAAGAACAAGACCTACCTTCATGTTTTTTCCTCCTGATTTGATGAGACACTCGATTTATGAGAAAATAAAAATCGAGGTGATAAGATGTCACAGCGAAGATTGAGTGAGATCGTAAGAGATCTCGTTTACAAAAGGAATCTGCTGCTCGTTTTTATTATATCAATCGCTGTGGCCATTTTTGTGTTCATGATCACGTTCCAGATCGACAAAAGATCCTGGTTTGAGAAGATCGATCTGATATCGGGTGAATGGTACCGGGTGATAGACAACTACCAGAACACTCTCAACTTCTTTGTGGCTCGCCCTGGAGACTTCAAAAATCCTGGAGATATTCTGGAAGTTTTAAAACTGATCCGTGAGCACTTTGGAGATTACATAGCCTACCCGATCTTTGCAACTCCAGATGGAAAGTATTACATCTATCCTCCCTACGACTTTCCTTCCGATTATGATCCAAGGAAAAGACCATGGTATAGATCTGCCGTTGAAAATCCCAATACTTCCGTCATCTCACCTCCCTTCACTCACAGAATACTTGGAGTGGTCACATTCGGCATTTCAAGGGCCATCTTTGACAAAGAAGGGAATTTTCTGGGGGTTCTTGCGATCGATATCGTTCCTGATAGGGTAATGAAAGATCTTTTGCTTTCTGGCATGTATGTGACCTCAAATGATGGTACGGTACTTCTTCAAAACGGTGATATCTACGTTCGACTCGATCCTGAAGATTTGAGATCTTCAAGTGAAGGATTCAAAATGGAAATCTCCGGTGTTGCTTTTTTCAAAAAGAAGGGTGAGATGTTCTTCGTTGTGCAGGTTCCGCTGCTCACCTTCTTGAGAAACTCTCTGTTTCATCTGGGATACGTGATAGGACTTTCGCTTCTTTTCTCTGTTCCGATCGTCAGAAGAATAACAAGATTGCTCGACAGAGAGTTGGAAAAGCCGCTTGAGAAATTTTCGGGTGCTGCAGAAGAGTACCTGCGTTCCAGAGTTTTCGATATCGCAGGAATATCCTCAAGCATTTTTGAAATCAATCAACTGATAGACAACGTGGCCGACATGATAACGATCATAGAATCCCAGAGAGAAGAACTCGAAGCGTCCTATGAGGAACTGGAAGCGTCTTACTCCGAACTCCAGAAAATGGCACAGAAGATAGAAGAAAAGAGCAAAGCCCTCTCTGAAGCCTATGAATTCTTTGCTTACAAACTTGCAGACATAGTAGAGGGTTTTGACGAGCCAACGGGAAGCCATGTCAAAAGGATTCAGGAAATATCCAGGTTTCTCGCCGAGAAGATGGAATTGCCATCTGAACTTGTGCGTCAGATCTACATCTACGCACCTCTTCACGACATAGGGAAGATAAAAGTTCCTAAGGAGATACTGAACAAGAAGGGAAAACTCACGCCTGAGGAATGGGAGATCATGAAGAAGCACACCATCTGGGGAGGAGAACTGCTCTCCGGTAGCAAAGAACTGGAAGTGGCAAAAAACATCGCACTGTACCATCACGAAAACTACGATGGAACAGGATATCCCTTCGGGTTGAAAGACGATGATATCCCAATAGAGGCCCAGGTTGTCAAACTGGTCGATGTCTACGATGCTCTCCGATCGGAAAGACCCTACAAGAGAGCATTGACACACGAAGAGGCTGTGAAGGTGATACTCGAGGGAGATGAAAAGACCACCCCGTCTCAGTTTCATCCCAGATTGATCGAGATATTCAAAAACTATCACGAGGAGATCAGAAAGATCTGGGAAAAAGTCTCCTCTGAATAATGAATTTCTCTGTGGAAGACTTGACTTCTTATCCTATATATGTAAAATACATATATGGGAGGTGAGAATATGTGGTGGGGCAGAGGATTTGGCTGGAGAAGAGGATGGAGAGGAGGATTCGGTTTTGGAGGGCCGTGGTGGTTTTACTTCGAGTATCCTCCCACACCGCCTACTCCTGAAGAAGAAAAAGAAATGCTCTTGGACTACAAAAGGTTTCTTGAAGAAGAACTCAGATATGTTGAGGAAAGATTGAAAGAACTCGAAAACAGGAGGTGAGTAATATGCCAAGGCTTGATGGAACGGGTCCACTCGGTCTGGGACCGATGACCGGCAGAGGACTTGGATGGTGCAGATACACTGGCCCGTGGGGCTGGGTAAGACCCTGGATGTGGTGGAGAGGCTTTGGATGGGGCTGGAGAAGAGGATGGGGATTTGGAATGGGTCTTGCCTGGAGACACAGAAGAGGCTGGGGCTGGAGAGGCTGGTGGTGAAACGAAGGGGGCAACAGGCCCCCTGAGTATTTTTCAAGTGGAGGGAAAAAAGTGCGCATATATATCCTGTGTGACGACTCGTCCCTGGGGGACTTCGAACACGAACACGGCTTTTCCGCGCTGGTGGATTCCGTTCTTTTCGATACGGGAAAATCCAGTGTGTTTTTAAAGAATGCTGAAAGATTCGGTGTGAATCTCCCGGAGGATGTGGTCGTAAGCCACGGTCACTACGACCACGTTGGTGGCCTTTTGCTTTTGACCGGAAAGCGTTTGTGGATCAGGAAAAAAGCCCTGAAACCAAAATATTCCGGTGATAGATACATAGGCGCTCCTTTTGAGTGGGAAGAGGTTCTTTCGAAGAACGAAACTCGATTTGTAAGCGAAAAGGTGGTTGAAATCAAACCAGGAGTATTTCTTATGGGACCTGCAAACCTGAGAAACAGAGTCTTTTCTGGAGAGTTTCTTGTGGGAAAGGAAAGGAAGATAGATCTTTTCGAAGACGAACAAACGCTGGTGGTGGATTCAAAGGGAGGATTGATCATCGTTACAGGGTGCTCTCATCGCGGAATAGACAACATAGTACTGGACGCTGTGGAAACGTTTAAAAAGAAGATTCATCTGGTACTGGGGGGATTTCATCTTTTGAGATCCTCCGAAAGGGAAATAGAAGATATCGTAGAGCTCTTCAACAAGATCGATGTGAAAACTGTAGCACCATGTCACTGTACAGGAAAAAAGGCTGTGGACATTTTCAAAGAAAGATTCAAGGGAAATCTACTGGAATGCCGTGCTGGGGTTACTTTTGAAGTTTCAAATTGATGAATTCTGAAAGGTGTTTTTCAAGTATACTGACCATCTTCTGATCCAGCGGCATTTTCTTCATGAGTGAGAGAGCGTCTTCTGGTTTCATAGCCTTTCTGTACGGTCTATCGCTGGTAAGAGCATCGAACACGTCTGCCACCGCAAGGATCCTTGCAAGAATAGGTATCTCTTTGTCTTTCAACCCGAGGGGATATCCAGAGCCATCCATTCTTTCGTGGTGATAAAGGACAACAGGTACAGTGAAGGACAACTCGGGATACTCCCTCAGTATATCTGCACCAACCACTGGATGTTTTTTGATTATCTCGAACTCTTCATCGCTGAGTTTTCCAGGTTTGTTCAGAATATGCTCTGGAACAGCGATCTTTCCTATATCGTGCAGATGTCCCGCTATTTCAAGAATTTTCAACTCTTTTCTTTTGAGGTTCATCTTTTCTCCTATGAGACATGCTATTTTTGCCACGTTTCTGGAGTGCTCAGCGGTGTAGTGGTCTTTTTTCCCAACGATGGATACCAGCCTTTCGAGCCCTTCCGTTTCATAGTGAGTCCTCAGGATGGATCTCACAAAAATCGAGTGAAGAACTACGATCAAAAACAAGCCCCCCAGAGAACTCCAGAATGAAATGGAAAACCAACTACCCCTGGCCTTGCTTTTATACTCCAGATTCCAGAAGGTCTTTTTTCCGCCCTTCTGGAACATCACAGAAGCACCAATCGTATCCAGAATACCATTCACATCCCACTCTACGTATGCGGTCTTATCCGGTATCAATTCCTCCCCCATGCTGTCGTATATCTTGAACAGCGCCCAGAGTCTTTCTCCATCGGACTCTATCCTGTAGTACTCTTCTTTGAAGTCCGGTGGAACGTTTAAAATTTTGATCTCCTTTATGTACGGATCGAGACCTCTGATCTCTTCGAACGCTTCTTCCATGAACTCCTCATCGTTTCTTTCTATGGCCTCTTTCAACTCTGTCCACTGGAAGTATCCACTCGATACAAGATCCACAGAGCGCTGAACGATGGTCTGGAAGACCCTGAGCTGATATTGCTCCATTTTCCTCTGATAATGGATCTGAACGAGCGCAACTATCATGAATATGAGCAGTGCAGAGATCACAAATATCCATCTGTAGCGTGTCAGGTACAACCGCTATCCCTCCAGCAACTCTGTGTTCAGGATACCTCCTCTGATGGCTTTGAGAAGAAACCCACGATCGCAAGTATATCACCGACGAACATGAGGATGAATCCAATTCCAAAGACAACCAAAAGAATCGCACCCCATTTGTAAAAAGAAGCGGCGGTGTTGAATATGGACACTTTCAAAGTCTCAGCGAGAATTCTGTATGCCTTCACTTTGTAGACAAGAGCGATGATTCCAAGGACGACAACGGTGACAAAACCTGCAACAGCAACACCACCGGCAAACAGCCCCCCTGTGAAAATGGCACCGAAAAGGGCAACAGAGAAGACCACGGAAACGATAAGTAGCAAAACTGCGGGAATCAGAAGGTAATTGAATATCCTCTTCTCTTTTGTAATCTGCGAGATGTTGTAGATACCGATGAGAAACAAAATGAGCCCAACGAGTGAGAAGATCCATCCCACTGCAGGGACCGCACCGAGCAATTCGAGGACCATACCGATTCCTGCCAGCGTTTTCGCCGTTGAAAGATCCATACCGTCACCTCCCTCTCAGATTGTACCAGACAAGACCGATCCACTCGTATATAGCTCGGGAGTTCAGATAAAAAGAGGTCGCACTCGGCAGGAAATCGACAAATTCTGGCGTTCCGAAATAACAGCCAGCAGGATACGGTACGACCTCGCTGAAGAACTTTTTGAAGGTGTAGAGCGCCCTTCTCATATGGATCGAATCGGTCACGAGTACGATCGGAACGTCTCCGATCAAATTCTTTGTAAAGAACGCATTTTCATAGGTGTTTCTTGATCTGTTCTCAACGAGAACGTTCTTTTCAGGTACACCAAGAGATACCAGGTACTCTTTCATAATAATCGCTTCGGGTTCCAAACCGGAGAGGCTTCCACCCGTGACGAGTATGGGAAGACCAGTTTTTCTGTGAACCTGAAACCCTGTGAGAATTCTCCTCAGGGTAGAGTCGCTCAGGCTGTCGCCGGTTTTTGTGTTCCTCTCCACCCCACCACCGAGGATGACGATGACACCGTTTTGAGGAAGACCATCTGGCACAATTAGATCCTCCTCGAGCGGGCGAAGAAAGAGAAACTCTGCTGGATAGCTGCTCAAAACGTAAAGGAAAGTTGCCAGAAGGACAAAAAGCCAGCGACCTTTCCTAGAAAAGACAGCCGAAAGAAGAAGTATCAGAATGAAAATCCCGGGAGTGACAAGAAAAGCTCCGATCGTTTTCTGAAGGAACACGCTTTCACCTCCATTCACGATTTTAACCGAAATGTCGATAATCATAACGGGGGCGAGTGAATGGACATCTGGAAGGTCGTGGGAAGGTACGGCAACGTACTCGTTCTGTCGAAAAAGAACAGCGTGCTCGTTCTGGAGATAAACGGCAAGATCCCGAAGGTTGGAGAGAGTGTTCGGGTATGGCGCAACAGGCTACTGACGGGAAAGGAAACCCGTGCAAAGCTCCTTGCACACTTCGATGAGGAACTGGCTCTTAAAGTCTTCAAAACCCCGGGTCTTCTGGGATTTCTTTGCGAAGTATCATCGGGTTTTGAGAAAAAATACATTCATTTTCTGAAGATGTTCGTGAAACATCTTGTTCCTGGCCGTTTTCTGAGAATAACCGAAGAAAAGAAAAAAATTCTGAAGGAATTTCTCCCAAAAGCACTTGAGGCAAAAGCTGTAGCATTTCCCAGAAAGTTTTCACTTCGAGAGTTCTTCAGGTTCGTCGATGAGAATTTCAGGAAAACAGCCTTCGACGTTGACGAGAAAGTTCTGAAAAGAGCCATTTCCATGCGAAGGGTTGTTTTAAGCAACGAGGATCACGATGTGTATCAGATCGATCTTTCTTTTGAAAAAGGCATCGCGAAAGGGCGTTACATGTTGATCCCTTTCAAAGAAAGAACGCTTTTGATCGTGTTCAAAAAAGAAGTCCTTCCCTTTGTTTCGTTTCGTGTAAAAGATGACGCGGATCTTTCTTTCCTTGAAGACTTTCTGAAGGGAAACGTCACCGTTGAAAAGAGAGGATCTTCCTGGAGTTTGATCTGGCGAAGGAAAGAGGTTATAGAGTTCGATCTTCCTGACAGGGAAATCATTCCAAAGCCAGAGAAAATATCAAACCAGGGTGTGATGGACGCTGTCTTTCTGATCAACGACCTTCTGAACGAAGATGTTAGATTTCTATCCCTGCCTTCTTTCGGGATATCCGAAATATGGTGGGAGAAAAATTCAAGCAGGGTCATCCTCGTGGTGAACACGCATCGCTTTGGAAAGGTGGCCGCAGACATCTTCCTGGAAGAAAGGAACCTTTCTGTCAGATTCTACGCGGAAAGAAATCTAGAGGAACTTTCTTCTCATGCAGAGGAACTCAGAAAAGATCTTGAGTCGATCGGTTTGCTTGCTCAACTCTTCTTTTCCAGGAAGGATCCCATGCTCTGGGAGGGATTCAATGCGTACGGATGATATAAGGAAGGCCGTTGCGTTGAGGTACGATCCTTCTTCGATGAACGCACCAGAAGTTGTTGCAAAGGGAGCAGGAGAAGTAGCAGAAAAAATCATCGAGATAGCGAAAAGATATGGAATACCCATAGAAGAAAGACCGGACCTAGTGGATGATCTTCTCAGGCTGGAGCTCTTTTCGGAAATTCCGGAGGAGATGTATCTTGTTATCGCTGAGAATACGCCTTTCTGAAAAAGTACGACAAATAAAAAGGTCCCCGCAAATTGGGGACCCTGGTCGGGGCGACTGGACTCGAACCAGCGACCTCTTGCGCCCCATGCAAGCGCGCTAGCCACCTGCGCTACGCCCCGCCGTCTATATATTTTATCACAGACCCGTGGGATTTCAACACCTGGATCTGGAAAGGTCGTCACGAACTTCTCGAAAACCCCTCTTGATTTTTCCCTGAAAATGGTTTAAAATCACTCTGGAGTGGCCCCATAGGATAACGGCCAGTCCGCCGGATTCTCAGTCCGGAGGTCGGGGTTCGATTCCCCGTGGGGCTACCACAGAAAAATCCGATTTTTGTCAACCTCGGGGGCTACCATCAAGGTAGCCCCTTCTTTGTTATATGGGAGAGCAAAAAGGGGCAGCAATGCCTCTTTTCATTTTTTTACAGGCCTTTTGACCACATACAGGAACGCCCTTCTCACAACCGTTTCAGAATCGTAACCTTCTCATAAGGACTTATAATAATGGGAGGTGATTGTGGTGATCAGAAAAACTGTGAGAGGAACAGACGGCAGAGAGTACACTTTTGTGGCAAAAGAAGGAACGTTTGAAGAGCTTACAGGGCTTGGTACGACCATCAGAGGGCACATACCTGGAACGGACTCTCCTTTCTACGGCGTTTTAGAAGACGGAGAAGAAGGCCTCAGAGCCTGGATTATGACGTTTCGTGTTGTAAACCGTGTTCCCATCGACAGTGAGACAGAAGAAGAACTTGTTCGTCTCTTTTTACCACTAGTGGAACGAAGAAGAATAGACCGTTCTATCCTGCTGTACGTTGAATGAATAGGGAAGCCCGGTCGAAATGGCCGGGCTTTTTGTTTTTTATGGGTCCTCACCAAATTGTTCCAGAGTTGAAACACAAAGAAACGGACTATAACTAGTGGAAGGAGGTGAGGTCATAATAGCCAGGGTGTATCAGAAAAGGGCAAAGCTCATATCCTGTACTGGTGAAATATTATTTTTTTGTTGAGGCAGAAGGGAAAAGAAGCTTTTAAAGAATTCTTTGCTTTAAGGTTTGAAGTGAGAAGATTTTGCATATCAGGGGCTTTGTGATACAATACCACCAATTAAATAGTAAATGAGGTTTTCAGAAAGCCTGGAGAAATCGACAGAGTTCACTTAAATGGTGTAAGGGGGGTGTTTTTATGAGCAAGATGTTTATCACTGTGTTCTTTGGTATAATGCTTGTTACTGTTTCTTTAATTTGCATAGCTGAAACTGCGCCAGAAATTATTTGGCAGAAAATTCTTGGTGGATCCAGTGATGATTATGCTTTTTCAATTCAACAAACACCCGATGGTGGGTATATAGTGGCTGGATATACCGAGTCAAACGATGGAGATGTCAAAGGGAATCATGAAAACGGTGACTTTTGGATAGTAAAGCTTGATAAAGATGGAAACATAGAATGGCAGAAAACTCTCGGTGGATCCAATTGGGATTGGGCTTTTTCAGTTCAACAAACACCCGATGGTGGGTATATAGTAGCTGGATTTACCTGGTCTAATGATGGAGATGTTAGTGGAAATCATGGCTCGCTTGACGCTTGGATAGTAAAGCTTGACAAAGATGGAAACATAGAATGGCAGAAAACCCTTGGCGGATCCGGAAATGACTGGGCCACTTCAGTTCAACAAACAACCGATGGAGGTTACATAGTGGCTGGAGGAACCTATTCAACCGATGGGGTTATCCGAGGAAATCATGGATCACTCGATGCTTGGGTAGTAAAGCTTGACGGCAATGGGAACATGCAGTGGCAAAAAGCACTGGGCGGATCTGGTTCGGATAGTGCTTGGTCAGTTCAGCAGACAACAGATGGAGGATACATAGTGGCTGGATTTACCAAATCAAACGATGGAGATGTGACTGGAAATCATGGAAGCGCTGATTTTTGGGTTGTGAAGCTTGGTTGGCAGTGAGGTGAGCCTTTGTGGCTTACCTTTGAATCAAAGAAGTTTGGTGGGAGATGATACTGAAAGAGTGACGAGATATTATTCAGTTCCTACACGCATTTACTTTGTCAAACAAGATAAAGCAAAATCACTCACAACCAAAGAAAAGGAGTAGTAATGCTCCTTTTCGTTATTTTATTATTAGGAGTGTTTGGTATCACGGTCCTTTGATTACACTCATTGATGCTGGTAAACAGATCTTCTTGATATTTCAACCGCTCACCCCTCAAACCTCTGAAGAGAAATCAGCACGCCTCCTGCGATGAGCGCCATGGAAGTGGTTATGAAGATGTGCGCCGTTGCAACGTAACTGGAGAGAAATCCAAAGAAACCATAGGAAACGGGCAGTAGCGAGAAAGATACGGCTGAGATCAGGGAAAAGATCTTTCCCCTCATTTCCTCCGGTATTGCCAGTTGAAGCAGTGTGATAACGTTTATGTTGAAAAGGGTTTGAAAGATTCCAATGAGGAAATACATGGCAAACATAAGCCAATGGTTACCCGTCATGGCAAACACGAAAACAGCCAGCCCGTACCCCACCAGATTCAAACCCAGGGTTTTCACGCTGGCTCTTGTTTTTATCGTTGCCATCAGAAATGTAACAATCAGCCCTCCAAACGACAGCATACTCATCAACGTTCCATAAACCCACTCGCTCTTTCCCAGTTTCGAGACGTGCTCAGGTAGCAGAACGTGCATTGAACCTGTGAAGAAGTTCATGATGGCAATGACCAGTATCGTCACCAGGATGAACCTCACCGATCTTATGTACAAAAGAGCAGATCTTATGTCCTGCCACATCTTCCTTTCTTTTGATACTTTCTTCAGATGCTTTTCTTCAACCTTTATGAACATCTCAAAGATTCCTGAGATCAGAAAGGACAGAGAATTTATGAGAATCACCCCTGCAAGCCCCACTACCTTCAGAAGGAGGCTTCCAAGGGCAGGTCCAAGTATTTTTGAGAGGTTCTTCAGCAACCTGTAGAGTGAATTCGCCCTGACCAGGTTTTCTTTTCTGACCAGATCGGGAAGCAGGGAATCAACTGCTGGATTGAAGAAAGAATCGAACACGGAGACAAGAACGGTGACGATCAGAAGAAGCGCCATCGTTAACTCTGAGAAATATTCCATGAGAAACAGATACATGAACAGAACTCCCCTGAGAATATCCATCACAACCATCATGTTTCTTCTGCTGTGCCTGTCCACCACCGTTCCAGCGAAGGGACTCACTATTATGGCGGGAAGAAAAGAGGATATCATGAAGAGGCCCACGTATTCGCTCGAGCCGGTTTTCGAGTAGAGCCACCATGCCAGTGCAACTTGATAGATCCTGGTGCCGATCAGCGAAACGAACGAACCGGAGGCGAAAAGAAGGAGGTTTCTGTTCAACTCCTTTCACCTCCTCTACACGTTCTTCAGTCTGAAGGTGTAGGTGCTGACACTGAGATTGAAGTCTTCAAACCAGTATACGTAGAGACAGTAGGTCTTGTTGATTCTCTGATCTGTCCTTTTCAGGGCCACCTCGACTTCGAACTTTTCCTCCCCACCAGGCTCAAGCGTGAAGACCTGAAAATCTCTGCTCAGGTAAATGTTCTCCATTTCGCTTCTGTTCTCACACCACAGATTGAAACACACCAGGTTGTTCGTGGTGTGGACATTTTCGTTCCAGACTTTCACGTAGAAGATCTTTCTGTCGGGTTGCTCGTGAACAAGGACTATCTCAGGATACTTCGGGGGATGAACGCTCTCGGTGTCGAAAACGTTGTGACAGTTGCTGCAAAATCCAGAGTATCTTTTCATGGGTACGAGAGTGTTTTCGCTCTCTTTTATTGACAGGTAATTACCACAGTACGGACACCTGATGGTTTTGTGAAGGTCTTCTTCTGCACATCTGACCGTCATGTTTTCGCCGTACACCTCTATGAAAAACTTCGGATTCTGTGAAAGAAGATGATCGGCCAGAAGGTTGTAGATTCTCTCCTCCACTGCTGACAGATTCTTACTCAATCTGTGCAAATCGAAGTTTTTCAGGTTTCTGTTTGCTTCGTCCAGAACCTCCGTTTGCTCGTTTATCTTCGAGAAGTAATCGTGAACCTGATTCTGAATCTTCTTGTGCCTGAATCCCAGAAGTTCCAGTTTTCTCATGTTGAAATATCTTTTTGAATACACATCTTCTCTTAACTTTTTCCCCACTCCGAAAACAATTCTCAACGGCCCATTCACTTCTTCCCATGAATACAAAAAGAGTTTGATACTGTTTTTGAGCGGATAGGGTATCACCGAGTAGAACACGTCCTTCCTTATCTCGTCGCTGGAAAACACATAGAACTGCCTTTTCAATACTTCATTGAGAATATCCTCTCCTGCATGAATCTCCAGAAGCCTCATTCCAGAGATTCTGTTGATATCTACAACTATTTCGCTTTTTTCCATTCTCAGCCTGTCCACTTCCAGTTTTTCTGGAATGGTCACCTTTGCGTTTGGAAAGCCGTAGAGTATGTACGGAAGGTAGTCCGAGCAGTGGTTGTAGGAGTTCGTGTTCAGAATGTAGAGCACTTCTCCTGCCTCGAATCCGTGAGAGATGAGATGATGGAAAAGAAGAGCCTCACTGTTATAGCCTTGTTTTGGCCTGTAAGAGCTGATGAGGACCTTTGCGTTCTTCAAAAAGTTCATTCCAACGTTTATGTACTCTCCCTTCTCTGAGGTGGAAATGAGAGTGCTTGAGCACGAGTCCATGAAGATACACTCAGCCTGAACATCCTGAGCATAAACCCTCTCATATTCGCAGTTCTGACAGTCCGGGAAGTATCTGTAAATCTCTTCCAGAGGGATGTCTCTGTTGATTCCGCAGATCTTTCCGTCACTCAGATGCAGATGCCTTCTGTTTCCATCTATCACCATGCTCAAACAGAGCTTTTTGTGCTTCACTCTGTCGAAGTTGTCCACCGTGCTTTCGTACCGCGTGAAAACTTCCGCGTTGAGTCTGTGTTTTATACTTTTGTTTTCCTTCCTCAAGATTATAAGATACTGCTGGGGATCAAGTACGATCTGTTCCTGGTAATTTGCGAGTTTTTCTCTCAGCAGATCGATGGAAAGGGCAGATATCACTCCAAAGTAAATGCCCCTGTCTCTGGAGTATTCATACGCCTGCCTCAGGAAATTTTCCGTCAGCAGTTTTGGATTGCACACGATTATGAAGTCATTTTCTATCTCTTCTTTCCCGTTGAAGTTATCGGGGGACATTTCATGAATTCTGAATTCATCGAGAAAATCAGCCAGTATCCTGGCTGAAAGACCATATTCATCCCCTCTGAAGGCCACAACCTCAAGCATTCGACATTCCCCCCTGATAGTTGGTCGTCGATATATCAATACATCGATTAAAGCATTGAGAACAATTTAACTTACATTCCTCATCTGTTGATATAAAGTTCAAAGCCTTAAAATATTCTCTTAATAGATAATCTTCTGATATTAAAGTTTTCTGGATCTTCCAAGGACAGTATTTATCAATATATTCCTCAAAGTACCAAGCTGCATTTATACCAAACTCATTCAGGAGATTCTCAAGATCACTGACAGTATTGAAGCGTTTGCTATGCAAATAGTGTAGCAAGAAAGCTATTTCTAATCCTCCCCTTGAAATCATTGGTTGGAGTAAAGAAATTGGATGAAACACCGTTGTTTCAAATTTTACAAGCGACTCATTTTCATTTTCATCTTTTTGTCTTTTTTCCACTTTTTCGTCAACAACATCATTTGATATAACCACAGGAAATCCTTCTTTTTTAACTTTCTCTACAATGTAAAGAAATCTGTCCTCAATATTCTTAAGCGACGGAAGTTTCACATACTGGAAAGGAGTGAAAGGTTTAGGATATAAAGGATTTATACCTATTTCCAAGCGCCCATCAGTATTCTTTAGTTTGTTCATTTGATGCCGAACCTTCATTATAAGATCTGCTATCTTATCTAAATCCTCAAATGTCTCGCCAGGTATGGCTAAGATAAAGTAAAGACCGAAATCTGGTATGCCATAGAGGGAAGAGATCCTAACCACTTCCAATATTTCCTCATCCTTTATTTCGTGTTTACCTATTACTTTGCGTAATCTTCCGCTCGTTTCTGGTGCTACAGTTATCTTTCTTTGGCCGGAAATTGCAGCAATCTCTATTATCCGCTTCGACAATTTTTCTAATCTCTGAGAACCGATCCTCACTCTCCCTCCTTTTTTAATGATGTATTCAAGATAATGCTCTACAATCCTAGTTTCTAGTCCTTCATAGAAGAGTTTAATTATTTCCACATTGCACTGATCAATTGCTAGATCAACTATTTTCTTGAATGTTTCCCATCTTAAAGTTCTAGGTGGTTTTAACCTATGCCCCATATAACAAAATCTGCATCTTTGGGTACATCCTCGTCTCACTTCTATAGAAAAAACTCTTTCCTCATAAACGGTATTTTTAGTAACGAATATACTATGTGCTGGATGTTCGTTTATATCAACAGGACTGGTTTGTTTCACCATACCCGTTTGGAAAAAACCGTGAATACAAGGCACGTAAATCCCTTCTATTTGAGAGACAGCCTGCAGGAATTTCATACGCTTTCTTTTTACATTTCGATAAACTTTGTATGAATCTATGATTTTATGAATAGCCTCTTCTGCCTCTCCTAAGACTATGACATCACAAACTAGAGATAACGGCAGTGGATTATAATTAGCTACAGGTCCTCCACCTATTATAATGGGATCGTTCTCTTCTCTGAGAAGATTGATCAATGGTATAGAACCTGCTTTCAATATTTTGAAAGCATTTAACACGATTCCTTCGTATTGAAAACTAATACCTATGAAATCACTATCTTTTAGTTTGAAACCGTATTCGAAAGAGAAAGGCTGATCTTCGTCTGTGTAATACCTATCAACAGCAACATCATCTCTAAGATACAGCTCTTTATACAGGGTCTGGATTCCTAGATTCGGCAAACCGTACTTGTATATGTCAGGAAAAGCCAGAATGAAGATGATTTCATTGCCTTTTAAATTTTTGGAAGGAAGTATTCTTTCTTCTTCCTTGATCTTATAAAGAAGAGAAGTTCTCATGTTTCATCCCCCAAAATGAACCATTTCTTGCCCTTTGTACAAATTTTCATCCTTTACCTCTCACTTGAGCCATCGGTCTTTTTCGCTTCTCCTAAAAAGTATATTAAAAGATATTATATACACTCTCTCAAAAAGTTTGCATTTCGTTCCCTGCGTCTGTCTTGCCATCAGAATCAAAATCCTCCTCAACAACTCAGGAACTTTCCCACATCTGCACGGTGCCAATATTTCTCACCCCCCGCACAGATGCTAAAACACCCTATATGGTTTTCAAGTTTTAAAGAAAATTCTTCAATGATTTGAAAAGAACTTACAGGGCTGTTTTTTAGATCGCAAAATTTCTGTGAACTTAAATAAAAATGATTTTTTACGTACAGCAGAACAAGGGTTAAAAACTCTGATTTCCAGCAGTTGAACCTTTGAAAGTAACCTCACAAGTAGCTGCACTTTTGGGTGCAACCTGAACCTGTTCCGTAATCTCACTTTTCCAGGAATGCGTTTCGTTATCTGTCTTCACTTTGTCAGCGAAAATGATTGTAGACAGGAGAACGAGTATCAAAAAGATTATCATCAAAACCCTTCGCATTCTGATCACCTGTCATCACTTTATCAAACCTTATATGGTTTTCAAGTTTTGGCTGTTCCAAAATCCTCTTTAAAAGCACATTTTCAGCACCAGATTTCATGGGCTTTGAAACAATTTGGTTTTTTGAGGTATAACTATAACAGAGGGAGTAAAGATGAAAAGTATAGAAGGCCTGAAAGAGACATTCAAGTACGGTGCTTTTTCTCTTCCAGCAGTGAATTACATGCTACTCGAAGAAAACCTTCCAAAAGAGTGCAGAGAGGTTCTCTGTATACTGAAACTCGCTTGGAAAGGAAACTTCAAAGAAGCGATTCAGAAAACAGATAAAATTTTGAAAAGCTGCAAATCCGAAGCAGCGAAATATTTTCTTTTGGCGAACAAACTGGCATTTTTAAAATATACAGGCAAAGTAGATATGAATCTGTACAGGTACCTGAAAAGAAACCTTCCCAAGATGTCAAAATCAATAAGAGATACTGTGATCGTTACTTTAATAAACTTTGAAGCAAGCGGAATAAAGCCACTACGGAAGGTGAGGGTGTGGAAAAACGATTACAGAAAATCCACACTTTCCTTTTTATATCTTTCCCTGGCAAGAAGGGAAGCAGATTCTGGAAGACTCTCTGAGGCGGTACACGATTACATACAGGCCTACAGACTATCCAGGGAGGTTCCTCACCCAACCTGTATTGTTTCCTCCCTGAACGATCTTGCATGGGATATCAGGGAAAAACATCCAAAACTTGCCCATGCTCTTTCTCAAGGAGCCGTTTTCTGGCTAGGATACTACAGAGAGGAACCAGGAAATCTCTTTGGAGCCCTGGATACTCTGTTTGTTGTGGAAAAAGACATGGATTCACCGTCTATCCACAGCACTGCACATATCATCGTTTCGCTTCCCGTACCAGAAGATTATCTGTCTCTACTCAAAAAAGCGAAGAAATTTGTGTTGGACTACACAGGATCAACTTATCCGAACACAAGTCAGTTGAGAAGATATGTTGAAAAGGTCGCTTGGAAAGGAAAAACTCTCAGCTCCAAAGGTATCTCAGATATATTGAAAGGGAAAACAAAAATGATTCGTGCAGATACGATAAGAAAACTGTTGACATCTGGTGTTGATACAGGGGCACCTTTTCCTGTCTGGAACGAGTGGATAAAGATGGAGATTGAAAGAAAATACAGGGAGTCGTCAGAAAAGCTTAAAGAGCTCCCCTTTCATCAGAGACAAATCCTTTTTCTTACCACCTACATGGCTCTTCTTGATAGAGAGTTCCTTTCAAGGAAAGAAAGACTCAAAAGGGCATATAAGCTTCTTGAAGATATTGAGTCGTTCGCTGATTTCATGGCAAAAGATCACCGGACCATGGAATTTGTTGTTTCAATGGTGAAGGCTCATCCTTTCATTGAAGGAAGGAAAGAGACAGTGAAGAGAGCCCTTGGAAGGATGAAAAGAAAGAGACTGGAAAGATTCACGCTAAGGTACATCGAGATGAAAGAGTCCGACAGAAAACTCCTTGACAGATTTCTGAGGAACTACGGAAGGTATGATGGGGTGAGGTTTGGTGTCAGGCTAAAGGGGCCGGATGTGGTGAGGGAGTTTGCAAGGAGGTACTCTCTCAAGGTTCAACCTCTGCTTGTTGCCTTCTGGTGCGAAGAGGACGGCAGGGTGAGAAGAAGACTGGAAAGAATCTTGAGGTACATGGTTCAGGGCTGAACCCAGCGTTCCAGTCTTTTTTGAATCTTTATTTGATTGAAATCGCTGTAGCGTCTGTCACGATGGAAAAAATGAGAGATGAAAAACTTGCGTAAAAGATGTGATCACAGTACAAAACTACCGGGGGATGTTCCGGCAGACTTACAACCCCAAGCATTCAATCCCCCTTTGCATATTCAAAAAAGAAGATTTTTTATTTATTCAATTATAAAGCACGAGAGCGATGATCACGGGAAGGAAAGCGTGTTTTCTGGTCTGTTTGGTTTTCTTAGCAACACTTTTGCTTGTAAGCTGTGCTGGTGGAATCTTTCAGGGAACAACTGATACTCTTTCTTCAGATGAGGCAAACAAACTCATAGAAGAGCTTTTAATGGCCAACGAAAACACATCATCACTTGATATTCTAGACCCTGACAGAAAAAAATCAGTCCCGCAAGCCCTTCTCCGTCCCTGGTCAGGAAGACAAAGCGAAAAAAGAACTTCTGGCGAAGGTATCCTGTGGCTTCCCAGGTAGTGGCGGTGTTGGCACCCGCCAGAGGTGTGAGGTTCAATCCGCACCTCTGTGGCCATGGAACACCTGCTGCTCCATGGAAGGCAGCCTAGAGCTGCCAGGAATCCCATCTCCTTCAGGGGATTGGAAGTGTCAAAAAACCATTTTTGTTCAGAAAACCTACTTTCTTTCTCTGAGATGCACAACACAGGATGGAACAGAAACATCTGTCCACTGGCCATGATACTGGTTGGGGATGACTATTATTTCTTCTCGATAGACATCGTGGATACAGGATCAGGGACGGAAGTCAGGATATATCCGGAACCCTTTTTATCACTGTAATCGTTCAAAACCCTGCCTTCCGCTTCGAACTTGATCTGTCCACAGATGCTGGCCTCAAAGCGTGTTCATCAACTTTCTGAGAAAAACATGTTTTTTTGCGGTATTTCTGGAATATTCAACGCTCTTTCCGCATAATCTCCGTTTTTTGCCCTTTGAATGTAAACATTTTCATAATAGACTGTTTCTTGGAGGTGATAAACGTGGTGGAACTGACCGCACCAGGAACGGCAGATTTTCGCTGGAATGACATGCCGCTTTCCATGGAGCTGAATCTGTGGAACGTAGAAAGATACACGGGAACGGTGGTGATGAGATTCGACGGTGAAAGACTCACCTTCAACGGTGATGTTGAAGATCTTTCTGCCAGAGAGCCAGAAAGGTACATCCTTGGCTATCCTGAGTTTTACTACGGATACAAACCCTGGGAAAGACATGCAGCAGAGGGGACAAAGTTACCTCTGGTAGTGTCTTCTGTGGAGTCCTTCACGGTCGAACTTTCCTTCGAAATAGACCACATGCCCTCTCTTCCGCTGAACTTTGCCATGGAAACCTGGCTCACAAGAGAAAAATACCAGGTCGAAGCTTCCATCGGAGATGTGGAGATCATGGTGTGGTTCTATTTCAACGAACTCACACCGGGTGGAAAGAAAGTGGGAGAGTACACCGTTTCGTTCGAACTTAACGGAGAACAAAAACGTGGAATCTGGGAACTCTGGCACGCCGAATGGAACTGGGATTATCTTGCTTTCCGGCTGAAGAATCCTGTGAGAAAGGGGAGGGTGAGATTCAACGTGAAGGATTTTCTCGATGTTGCAGGAGAGTATCTTTCAAGGTCCACACGTGTGAAGGATTTTGATGATCTGTATTTCACCGTCTGGGAGATCGGAACCGAATTTGGAAGCCCTGAAACAAAGAGTGCCCGTTTTGGATGGACGTTCAATAACTTTTCAATCGATATGGAGGTGAAAGGATGAGGTTGGTCGTCTCTTTTCTTCTTGTGGTTTCTGCCTTTCTTTTCTCGGCAGAAGTCGTTCTCACAGACATTGGTGCAACAGACATTACGTTCAAAGGCTTTCCGGTGACCATGGAACTCAACTTCTGGAACGTCAAATCCTACGAAGGAGAAACGTGGCTCAAGTTCGATGGTGAAAAGGTCCAGTTCTACGCGGATATCTACAACATCGTTCTTCAAAACCCGGACAGCTGGGTTCACGGCTATCCAGAGATATACTACGGCTACAAGCCGTGGGCGGCGCACAACAGCGGAACAGAGATTCTTCCGGTGAAGGTGAAAGATCTTCCTGACTTTTACGTAACCCTTGATTATTCAATCTGGTACGAGAACGACCTTCCGATCAACCTTGCAATGGAAACGTGGATCACAAGAAAGCCAGATCAGACATCTGTTTCCTCTGGAGACGTCGAGATCATGGTCTGGTTCTACAACAACATCCTGATGCCAGGTGGGCAGAAGGTGGATGAATTCACAACAACGATCGAGATAAACGGCTCTCCTGTGGAAACAAAATGGGACGTTTACTTTGCGCCCTGGGGCTGGGATTATCTCGCCTTCAGGCTCACAACTCCCATGAAAGATGGCAGGGTGAAGTTCAACGTGAAGGACTTTGTGGAAAAAGCAGCGGAAGTTATCAAAAAACACTCAACAAGGGTGGAAAACTTCGATGAGATGTACTTCTGCGTCTGGGAGATAGGAACAGAGTTCGGTGATCCAAATACCACCGCGGCAAAATTTGGATGGACCTTCAAGGATTTCTCTGTTGAAATTGGAGAATAACGCAAAAACTCACCGTGTGAAGAAGGCGGGGCAATCCCGCCCTTTTCTTTTTGGAAATTTATACTCAAGTAGTATAATATTCTGTGCAGTGTGTGAAAATGAGAACAATGGGGTGGTTTCATGAAGGTGAAAGACGTTCTCACGTTGGCCATAAGACTGGAAGAAGAGGGAGAAAGGTTTTACAGGGAACTTTCAGAGCATTTCGATGGAAAGATAAAGGAAACATTCCTTGAACTTGCAGATCAGGAAAAGCTTCACGCGGAGATCTTCAGAAAGATGTCCGATCAAAACTTCTGGGACGAGGTGGATTCTTATCTTTCGGGATACGCCTTCTACCAGGTTTTTCCAGACACCGATGAAATCCTGAAAAGAAAAGATCTGACCCTGAGGGAGGTTCTGGAGATCGCCATATCTGTGGAAAAAGACAGCATAATCCTCTACTACGAACTCAAAGACGGCCTTGTGAATTCTGACGAACAGAAGACGGTGAAGAGGATCATCGAGCAAGAAAAGGAACATTTAAGGAAGCTTCTCGCACTGAAACGCGAAAGATCCTGAAGCGATGTCTTTCAGGGTGATGCTTGAAAACATCTCTTTTAGATGATCCGACAGCCAGCTCCAGAAGTACTTTGCCCTGCAGTGTTTGTAATTTTCACAGCGATTGCTGCAGTCCACAATGACAAGGTCTTTTTCAAAAGCCCTGATGATATCTAGAAACGAAATCTCATCCGCAGACCTTGCAAGCACAAAGCCGCCGTTTTTTCCTTTGATGGAAGAGACAAGGCCAGATCTTTTGAGATAGTGAAGGACTTTCAGGGTGAAACTTCTTGTGATGTGCTCTTTTTCTGCGAGTTCTGAAGAAGACATCGGTCTGTTTTCCAGAGACAGTCTCATGAGGAGCCTGAGAGCGTATCTTACATGTTTTTGACACTTTCCAAACATCCAAAGCACCTCCGGGAGGGATCAGTGTTGAAGTACCTCATAGCCTTGAGACCTTTTTCCTTTGTTGCGAGTGCCTTTCCTGTCACCGTCGGAGCCATGCTGGCAGAGGATTTCTCCCTGACCAGATACATTCTATCACTGATCGCTGCCGTTTTGCTTCATGCCGGTGTCAACACCACGAACGACTATTTTGATTACAAAAGTGGTGTGGACACAAAAGAGTCTCTTGGCTCAAGCGGGCTTCTTGTATCGGGAAAGATCACCCTGAAGGAAGAACTCTTCCTGAGTGTACTGTGCTACATTGCGAGTGTGGTTCTGGGAATTTTCCTCATAAAGATGTCTGGACTTGCTCTTTTGTGGATCGGGCTTGTCGGTCTTGTTCTTGGTTATGCGTACACAGGCCATCCCTTCTATCTGAAGTACAGAGCTCTTGGTATGTTCCTCGTGTTCATCCTCATGGGGCCTCTGATGGTTCTGGGGGCATACTATGTTCAGACGGGAAGGTTCTCAGTTGAGGCACTTTTTGTTTCCGTTCCAATTGGGATTGCCACCGATCTGATACTTCTTGCAAACGAGATCAGAGATTCCGAGTACGACAGAAAAAGCGGCATCAAAACCCTTCCCATCCTCATCGGTGATCTTGCCTCCTCCTATCTCTATGCGGTCCTGGTCGGGCTCATCTACGTTTTCGTCTTCTACCTGGTCGTAACAGGCGTTCTAAAATCCATCGCTCTTGTCAGTCTTGTAGCCTTCTTTCTGTACGCTGGTGTGATGAGGCAGCTCTTTCAAAAGTCCACCGGGAAAAAGAGTGCCAGAGAGATCGCTGCCGTTGACAAAATGAGTGCACTGGCTGAGATGATACTCTTTGTTTCCATGATCCTGGGACTCATGGGGTGAGAGCGATGAAAAGAATATCTCCTTCTGGTTTCTTTCTTGTTCTTGCCGGGCTTTTTGCAGGATGGTACGTTGTTTTCCAGACCAGTGTGCTGGACTTCTGGTGGAGGATGTTTCTGACAACGCTGGTTTTCTCCCTTGTTGTGATCCTTCTTGGTGGAAAAAGAAACGTGGTGCCCAACCGGTACGAGTCACCACTGATAATCTACTCTGCCCTGATCGCGTACCTTGTCTTCGTGATAGGGTATCTGATCTCACTTCTGATTCCAGCGTTTCACAGCGATGTTGTGAATGTCTACAAACTCTCAACAGGGCAGAGTGTTGTGAAGGTGACGATTCTTCTTCTGTTCATAGCTTTCTTCGAGGAGATCATATGGCGGGGCTTCATAACGGAGTTTCTTCTTCAGAGGATGGATGTTCTGCCTGCTGTTTTGATTTCTTCAATACTCTACAGCGTGGTTCACGTGTTCACCGGGAACATCGCACTGATAGCGGGGGCTTTTGTTCTTGGATTGATCCTGTCGTTTCTTTACGTGATCACGGGAAAGGTGAGCACAACTGCTTTTTCACATGCACTGTGGAGCCTTCTCATATTCGTTCTTTTTCCTCTGAAAGGAGGATGATACTGTGAAAACCCTGAGACTCATCGTCGAGTTTCCCGTTGCGCTTTTGATCGTTCTTTATGTTGGTTTTGACGTCTGGAAAAGGTACCTGAGGAGGCGAGAGAAATGAACGTGGTCGTCTGTATCAAACAGGTTCCCGATACAACGAACGTCAGGATCGACAGAAAGACGAACAACCTTGTGAGGGAAGGAGTACCATCCATCATAAACCCGGACGATGAAAGGGCCCTTGAACTCGCCGCACAGTTGAAAGAAAGATTCGGTGCAACTGTCTACGTGATAACGATGGGCCCACCTCAAGCAAAAGAGGCGTTGAAGGATGCCATCGCCTTTGGCCTGGACGAAGCGGTACATTTGAGCGACAGGGCGTTCGCAGGTGCAGACACCCTTGCCACAACCTACACACTCTACTGGGGGATAAAGAAGATAGAAGAGAAAGTAGGAAAAATAGATCTTATACTGACGGGAAAACAGGCGGTGGACGGTGATACCGGACAGGTCGGGCCCGGGCTTGCCACAAGGTTTGGATACGCCCTTGGTGCCTACGTTGTCCGAATAGAAGAGATCGATCCAGAAAAAAGAGAGATGGTGATTGTCAGAAGGCTGGACCGCGGGTTTGAAAAGATGCGCTTGAAGATGCCAGCGGTTCTCACGATAACGGATGAGTTGAACAAACCAAGGTACGCAGACCTTCCCAATCTCATCAGGGCGATCAGGTACGAGCCCATCGTCTGGACCCACAAGGATCTGGGGCTCGATCCCAAAAAGTGCGGGTTCTTCGGATCTCCCACAAAGGTTGTGAGTACGAACATTCCTCCTGCAAGAAAGGGTGGGGATATCATATCGAAGAACGAAGACCCTGAGGTGGCTGCGGAAAAACTCATAGAGGCTTTGAAGAGATTCGAGGCTGTTCGTCTGGTGGAGGCTTTGAGACCAATTCTGGAAGGTGATGGAAATGAGTGAGAAGAAGTTAATCTTCGTTCTGATCGAACACCACGACGGTAGGGCTCATCCTGTCTCCTGGGAGCTCATTGGAAAGGCAAGGGAACTTGCCTCAAAACTGGAGAACTCGGAAGTGTGGGGCGTTCTGCTGGGAGAAGGTCTGGAGAATGTAGCAAAAGAGGCGATCCATCGAGGAGCAGACAGGGTTCTTTACGTGAAGAACAGAGAGTTCAACACGTACGTGAACTATCTCTACAAGAAGGCCCTTGTGGACATGGTGAGAAAGTATAAACCGGAGATATTCCTGATTGGTGCGACCCTTGAAGGAAGAGAACTCGCCGGAATGGTAGCGACCGAACTGGAAACGGGTCTGACCGCCGATTGTACTGGACTGGACATAATACCGGACAAAAAACTCCTCGCCATGACGAGACCAACCTTCGGTGGAAACCTCATGGCGACCATCATGTGTCCCGATCACAGACCTCAGATGGCAACGGTGAGGCCCGGTGTGATGAAGGAACTTCCTCCAGATCCCGAAAGAACGGGAGAGATCATCGAGGAAGAGTACGATCTTGGGACCTATGAGAAGTTGATTGAGATCCTGGAGACGATACCGCTTCAAACCCAGGTGAATCTCGAGTACGCTCCCGTCGTGGTTGCCGGAGGAAAGGGAGTGGGAGGACCGGAGGGCTTCAAGAAATTGAAGGAACTTGCAGATCTTCTTGGAGGGGAGATAGGGGCATCCAGGGCTGCCGTGAAGGCTGGATGGATCTCTCCAGAGTACCAGGTCGGTCAGACCGGAAAAACCGTAAGGCCTGTCATTTACTTTGCATGCGGTATCTCCGGTGCGATCCAGCACGTTGTGGGAATAAAGGAATCCGAGATCATAGTTGCCATCAACATCGATGAAAACGCACCGATATTCGACATAGCCGACATAGGTATAGTGGGAGATCTCCACAAGGTGGTCCCTGCGCTCACATCGAAGCTCAGAGACCTTCTGAACAGAAGCGGGGTGAGAGGATGAAGATAGAATTCGACGTGGTCGTGGTCGGGGCAGGACCGTCTGGCCTTTCCTGTGCGTACGTTCTTGCCAGAAACGGGCTCAAGGTTGCCGTGGTGGAAAAGGGAGAGTATCCCGGCTCCAAGAACGTGATGGGAGGAGTCCTTTACGTTCATCCGCTGAAAGAGTTGATGCCCGATTTCCTGGAAAAGGTCTCCGGGTCAAAAGCACTGGAGAGGAACGTCATAGAACAGAATCTATGGGTCCTCGGAAAAGAAGGTGTTGTGAAAATCGGTCACAGAAACGTTGAGTGGAAAGAGAAACCAAACGCCTTCACCGTTTTGAGGGCAAATTTCGATAGATGGTTCGCTCAGGAAGTGGAGAAAGCGGGGGCTCTGATCATACCGAAAACCAAGGTGGAGGATTTCCTCAGGAACGAAAAAGGAGAGATAGCGGGCGTTGTGACCTCCAGGCCCAGAGGAGAGATACACAGCAGGGCGGTTGTGATCGCTGAAGGTGTGAATCCCATTCTCACGATGAAGGCAGGGCTTAGAAAGGAAGACCTGAAACCTCACATGGTGGCCGTTGCCGTGAAAGAGGTGATCAGTGTTCCTGAAGACGTTGTGAACAGGATGTTCGGTGTTGAGGGAAACGACGGAGCAACAATAGAACTTCTTGGAAGCTGGTCTGAGGGAATGTTTGGAATGGGATTTCTCTACGCCAACAGGTCCTCGGTATCTCTGGGGTGTGGTGTCCTTCTCGAAGACCTCAGGAAAAAGAAGATAAAGCCGTATCAACTCCTGGAAAACCTGAAGAACCATCCCGTCATCTCCGACATGCTCGGAGAGTACAAAAACAACACCATGGAGTACCTGGCACATCTGATCCCCGAGGGTGGATATTACGCCATGCCGAAGGTGTACGGAAACAGGGTGCTCGTGTGCGGAGACGCGGCAATGCTTGTGAACTCAATACACCGTGAAGGGTCGAACCACGCGATCACATCGGGAAGACTCGCTGCTGAGACACTCCTTGAGGCCTTTGAAAAAGGCGATCTCTCCGAAAAGACCCTGAAGAATTACTACCTCAGGTTGAAGGAATCTTTCATACTGAAGGATCTGGAAAAGTACAAAGACCTCATGCCCACAATGGAGAAGAATCATCAGTTCGTTGAAGTCTACCCCGATCTTGCAAACGATGTTTTGAAGAGGTTTTTGCAGGTCGATGGAACGCCGAAATGGGATGTTCAAAAACAGATCGCAGACATGGTTCTTTCCAGAAGGAGTCTAATCGGAATCTCCCTGGACCTTCTCAGATTCTGGAAGGCTGTGAGGTGATGTGCCGTGAGGATCGAGGATAAACTCTACCTGAACAGATACAGAACGGACGAGGAAAATCCCCATTTGAAGATAAAAGACGAAAGCGTCTGTGCAAAAAAGTGTTCCGACCGGCCGTGTATAAGTTGCTGCCCTGCGGACGTGTACGAATGGACGGAAGAAGGAATGGAAGTGAAGTTCGAAGGATGTCTTGAGTGCGGTACCTGCAGAGTGGTCTGCCCATTTGGGAATATAGAATGGGAGTATCCAAGGGGGAATTACGGGATACTCTACAAATTCGGGTGAGGTGGTCTTATGTATGTGAGGATAGACAGGAGGAAACTACCCTGTGTGGAAACCGAAGGAACGGTTCTCTGCACCACCTGCGGAAACAGTTATCAGATAGAGCCAAGGCAGAAACTGCATTCCATAATCGTCACGACGTGTCCACACTGTGGCCATCAGAACATAAACGTTGTGACCAACAGCATAAGGTTCATAGAAGAGGTCATCTCAAAGATAGAAAGACTCAAGCAGGATCTTCTCGAACTCAAAAGATCTCTCGAGATAGAGATGCAGCAGAACGGCTTTGTGGACAACTACCCGGAGGTGTTCAAAGCGGATGATGGAAAACAGCCTGAACCAAAACTCCTGTGAACTGGAAAGGGTCAGAGAACGCATCGTACAGATTCTTTCGAGGTTTTTCCCGGAACAGATAATGAAAGATCTGCCGCTTTTTGGAAAGATGTTGAGGGTGAGACTTTCGATACTCTCTTTCAGAAACAAAGGAGTGGAGATCGACGAAGATGCGATATCGTCTCTTGCTGCCCTTGAACTCGTTCATCTTGCATCGCTCCTTCACGACGATGTGATCGATGGGGCTCGCTTCAGGAGAGGAAAGGAGACGATAAACTCCCTGTACGGTGACAGGGCGGCGGTGGCGGCGGGAGATCTGGTCCTCGTCAGCGCGTTCCAGACCGTTGAAGAACTGGAAAACGACACTCTGAGAAGAGCGTTTTTGAACGTGATCAGAAAAATGTCGGAAGGAGAGTTGATCGAACAGTTGAAAAGGTACACACCGATCACAAAAGAAGAGTATCTCCGCATAGTCGAAGGAAAGAGTGGTGCACTCTTTGGCCTTGCTCTCCAGCTTCCTGCACTGCTGAAAGGAGAATCAGGAGAAGAACTCTACAAACTTGGTGTTACCATAGGAACCATTTATCAGATGTTAGACGACATCATGGACTTTGCAGAGATGGAAAAGATCGGAAAAGACGGACTCCTTGATCTTAAAAACGGTGTTGCCTCTTTTCCGGTGGTGACGGCACTGGAGAAATTCCCGGAAGCCAGGCAGATGTTTGAAAGCCGTGACTGGAATGGATTGATGTCGTTCATGAGGGAAAAGGAGATTCTGAGAGAGTGCGAAGAGACTTTGAAGACTCTTGTGAAGAGAGTGATGGAGGAAAATCCCTGGTTGAAGGATTTTGTGGAGGGAATCTTCAGGGTCAAAATCTTTTCATGAGGAGGTGTGTGTATGTTCGTTGATTACCTGACTGTGTTCATGGCAGATGTGGTTGCTGGACTTGGTGTTCTCATCGCTTTTGTTCTCAAGGGTTTGAACGATTCTGAGAAGGCAAAACCCTTCGCTCCGGCTTTTGCGGCGGTTGGTCTTCTGGCGATCGCCACAGGACTTCACATGGTTCTGACCTGGCCGCTTCCTGGAAGTCACAACATCGCCTTCGGTGAACCGTTCCTTCTGTACGGGTTCGTCTTTCTGGCGGCAGCCATAGCCGTTGCAAAGGGATGGGACCTCATGCCCACGACGATCTTTGCTCTGTTTGCGGGAATATACGCTATCATAGTCGGTGGTTCCATAATAGGATACGGAATGACAAGACATCCTGCTACCTCTGGACTCGGCTTCATCGTGGCAGGTCTTGTCGGTGTTCTGAGTCCCGTGGTCTGGAAACTCAGGGAAAACAAGGTTATAAGATTCCTTGGTGTCGTTCTTCTTGCGCTGACGCTTCTTCTGTGGTTCATCACCATGTACGGCTCTGTCACGGGACACATGAACCCGCAGGGAAGCTTTGGAAAGTGGACTCCAATTCCCATGAGGTGATAGAGAGGAAAAATCAGAAGGAGGGGCTGAAGCCCCTCTTTTTTTGTAATAGAATAGCCCTGGGGGTGGTTGTATGAGAGTTTTGCTCATAAACCCTTACAGTGGAGGGTACTATTACAGACTCGGGGCGGTTTACCCTCCCCTTGGCCTCATGTACATCTGCTCTTCTCTCAGAAAAAAGGGATACAGTGTGAACTTTGTGGACATGAACGTGGAGAGATTCGACTGGAAGAATTTCGATTTTGGTGAGTACGATGTGGTGGGAATATCCGTTGATACGGTGCGATTTCCTGTGGCAGAAAAGATCGCAGAAAGGGCAAAGGCCTGTGGTACTACGGTGGTGATGGGAGGGCCTCATGCAACGGCTTTTTACGAAACGATCCTTCGGCAAGGTCTGTGCGATTATGTTGTACTCGGAGAGGGAGAGAGGGCTTTTTCAGATCTTGTAGAAAGTATCGCAAACAAAGAAAAACACCCTCACATACCCGGTATCGCTTACGTGAGAGATGGAGATATCTTTGTGCTTCCTTCTCGGTTCATAGAGAACCTGGATGACCTACCTTTTCCTGATAGAGAGAAAGTGTATCTTTACAGGACTAAATTCGCAGGTGAGAGGGCAACGAGCCTGATCACCTCAAGAGGTTGTCCCTTCAACTGTGAGTTCTGCAGTGCCTCTCAGTTCATGGGAAGAAGAATCAGATGGAGAAGCGTTGAAAACGTGGTCGATGAACTGAAGATCTTGAAGAAGATGGGATACGGTTCTGTGATCTTCTTCGATGACAATTTCACGATAAATCCAAAAAGGGTTGTGAATCTATGCGAAGAGATGCTGAGAAAAGACCTTCGTTTCAAATGGTGGGCGTTTTCGAGGGCAGACGAACTCCTCGGGCATGAAGATATGGTGGAGGCGATGTCGAAAGCAGGCTGCAAAATGCTGTTCATAGGTTTTGAGAGTGCAGACGACGAGGTACTGGAAGAGTATGGGAAAAATCTGAAGTCCGGAATAGCCTTCGATGTGGTGAAATTTTTGAAGAAATACAGGATAGACGTGTTTGCAAGTTTTGTGATCGGAGCGCTGAAAGACACGAAAAAGACCATAGAGAAAACCGTGAAGTTTGCCAGGAAATTGAAAGCGTCCATCGTACAGTTCTCAATTCTCACACCGTATCCTGGAACAGCACTCTTTGAAAAACTGAAACATCTGATCGTGGAAAAAGACTGGAGAAAATTCGATGGGACCCATCTGGTGTTCAAGCACCCAAATTTCTCATCGAAGGAGTTGAAAAGACTTTTTATAAAAGCCTATTATGCTGTGTACACGTCTCCGAGGTTGATATTCAGACGGGGTATACCATTTTTGATTCGACTGCTCACTCGTAGAGAGGCCTACTCTCTTTGAGGAAGACTGGAGAATGTCTTTCCGCCGAGGCTCTTCATCACCATCTCCGTGAGCGGGCTCTGCTTTGCGGCCTGCTCTGCGTATTCGTGAAGGAGCATCTCTTTGAACCACTTCTCTGCGCTTGTTTCAGGGATCAGATCGTACTTTGGAATGGAGTTGTACATCTCTTTGAACAGTTTATAAAACAGCTCACTCACAAACTCCACGCTGGCATCCTTCAGATTTTTTATATTGTGGGAAACTCCCAGAACGTACATCCTTTCACCTCACATGATGATGAGTTCACCGAGTATGTAGCCGGATCTGTGAAGCACCTGAAGAATGGCGATGATGTCCTGGGGAGTGGCACCCGCCGCCTTCAGTGCGTTGACAAGGTTGGCCACGGTTGCTTCTTTGTCTCCAATCTTTCCGGCCGACACGCTCACCGTGAAGTTTCCGTACGTGATCACAAAGTCTGAGAGTTTCACGTCTCCTCCGAAGAGAACGGTACCGGTCCTTTCGTTGACCACTATCTTTGCGGGAAGATCCGGCTGCACCTCTATTTCTTCAACGAGTGAGAGAAAGGTGATGAGATCATCCTGAAAGGCACTCGGAACGGTGAGTCTAATCGCCGAGGGATCCACGGCTTTTGCAAGGTCCATCTCGAATTTTTCGTTTATTGCCCTTGCCACTCTCGCTGCGGTGGTGATGTCTGGATTTCTCAGAAGTATCGTCACACTGTCTCCTTCGAGCATCTCAGAAGGAATATCTCTTTCCACTATGGCACCTTCCGGGAGATAGCCGACCACCTTGTATCTCTTTTGAAGGCTGGCTGAAAGCTTCACATCCTCACCGCCAAGGGTCACAGAACCCTGAGCAACAGCGTAGACCTTCCCGTCTGCTCCGTAGAGAGGTGTCTGTATTAGGTATCCCCCGGCGAGAGACTTTGCATCGGCAATGGAGGCTACCACGCAGTCTATCCTCATACCTTCCTTCGCGAAAGGAGGAATGTCCGCAAGAACCATCACAAGGGCGGTGTTTCTCGATCTCAGGTCCTCCTCTGGAACCTGGACACCGAACTTTTTCATCATCTCAAGAAGGAGCGGGGAGTTCACGTTTCCGGAATCTCCCGTTCCGTTGAGTCCAACGACGAGGCCGATTCCGAAGAGCTGGTTGTCACGGGCTCCCCTGAAAAATGCGATGTCCTTTATTCTCGTGGTGATCGAAAAGAGAGAACTGAGAATCGCTAAGAGAAGAACGAGAAAAAGCGTTTTTCTCACTTTTCATCACCTCACGTGAACAATCCTGCAAGGAACGAGAGCACTTTGTCGAAGAAACTTTCCTTTCCTGGTTCCTCGCTGAAAACCAGTTTCCCGTTCACCCATATCTCCGAGTCTGCCAGTTTGGTAGAATCCACCTCGTTTCCTATTTCTATGTCGTCCGGCCTCACCTTTCCCTTTATGATGATCTCCTGGTAGTCCTTGTCCACCTTTATCGTCTTTCTTCCTTCCACCACCAGATTTCCATAGGGATCGACATCGACGACCACAGCCGAAACCTTTGCCACCACCGAAGATTTCATCTCTCCTCCCCGTGTTGTCTGTGGGGAGGGATTGTTGTTTATCGGTATGAAGTTGTTGAGGTTGAAGTTGGCGGCCGCACTCACCACGTTTCCAAGGATGCTCAGGAGGGTCTTCTGAATTTCGAGGCTTTCTCTTTCTGAAGACAGGTTGTTGTTTTCCCGAATCACTATGGTGACTATGTCACCGACTTTCGAGGCCTTTCGGATAGAGAGGAGATTTTTGTACTCCGACTCTCCCGAGGAGTTCCACATGGAGAAGGGAAAGATCGCTGTCGCCAGAAAGAGTATCAGCAGACACCACGCTTTCTTCATTCCGTCACCCCCAGTATTCTCAAAACGGGTCCTTTCTCAACTCTTCCGAAAACGTATTTTCTGCTTTCAACGTTCATGGCTTTCACAGTCTCTCCAAGATGTCCGTTTTCCAGTATCTCCACGAAGGTGGACACCTTTATGCTTCCAAGATCCACGTACGCCGGAACGATCTGCCCTTTCACCACGTCAGGAGGATGCTCTAACATATTCTTTGTGAGAACGGTACCGGATCTCAGGTATCTCTTAGACACCATCCCCACAACTTCTGAAACGTTGTAGAACGGCTCACCGTTGATTTCAAATATATCCCTTTCTTCCACGGTCACAAAGTCTTCCTTTATCACATCTCCCACGTTTATATTTCTCTTCAGGACCACCACATTCCTTTCTTTTTTGAGTACAACGTTCAGGGTCACGTAGGAACCATCGGTGAATTTCAGAAAAACGTTGATCAGGTTCTTCGATATTCTGGTAACTCTCACGTAGGAGAGGTTTAGATCCTGTGGGAACTTTCCGAAGGTTTTCACGACGAACGCTTCGAAGTCTTTCACGCCCACCTTCTTTTCGATTTCTTCGTGTACCACTTTTCTGATTTCGTCGGGACCTTTTACCGTTATCCTTATCTGGTCTGGTCCTGTGAATTCGTGCTCCGGGAACCTGATCTTCAGGAAACTTTGGGAAATAAGGTATTCAAAGCCCGGAAGTAGGACCATCAGGTCTTTGTCTGTATCGATCTTTTCGACGGTGAGGTCGTTCAGAGAAAGAACTCCTGGCGTGGCCAGGAGTGTTTCTTTCAGGGTGAAGGTTTCAGAGAAGAGGAATGAAGAGAGAAACGTCAACAGTATTAAAAAGAATCTCATAGTTCATCATCTCTTCACGTTGGTGGCTGTTCTCAACATCTCATCGGCTGTCTGTATGACCCTCGAGTTGAACTCGTACGCCCTCTGTGCGGTGATCATGTCCACCATTTCCCTGACGACATCGACGTTGGATTTTTCCAGAAAGCCCTGTTTTATGGCTCCAAAGCCGTCCTGACCTGGAACACCTTCTATCGGATCTCCGGACGCGGGCGTTGCGATGTAGAGGTTATCTCCTATCGATTTCAGACCGGATGGGTTCACGAACCTCACGAGCGTGATCGTTCCGAGTTGCTGTATGGTGCCATCCTGAAGTTCAGCCGAAACGATGCCGTCCGGAGAGACGTTTATCGAAACGGCGTTTTCTGGAATGGTTATCTCGGGTACCAGAAGAAGTCCGTTCGAGGTGACAATTCTTCCCTCGCTATCCACCTTGAAACTTCCGTCCCTTGTGTAGGCGATTCTGCCATCCTGAAGTTGAATCTGGAAGAAGCCATCTCCGGCTATCGCCAGATCGAGGGCGTTGCCGGTCTGCTCGAAGTTTCCAAGGGTGAATATTCGTGTCGTTGCCGCCGTCCTCACACCGTGTCCGACGTACAGCCCCGTTGGAAGGGTGGAAGTGGCGGCTGTTGGAGTTCCAGCGTTCTTCACGTACTGATAGAGGAGATCTTGGAATTCTGCCCTCACCTTCTTGTACCCTGTGGTGTCCACGTTGGCGAGGTTGTTCGCTATGGTATCGAGTTTGAACTGTTGTGCAGACATTCCCGTTGCGGCAGAGTAAAGAGATATCATCATACTCAGACACCTCCAGATCACTTCAGAGTAGCCAGGGAGTTGATGAGTTTTCCGTTCAGTTCATCGTTGACAAGGACCGCTCTCTGAGAGAGTTCGTAGTGTCTCATTGCAGAGATCATGTCCACCATCGCCTTCAGGGCGTTCACATTTGATTTTTCTACATAGCCCTGAAGAATCCTAAAATTTTCTGTGGGGGACGGATTTTCTCCGGTGAAGAGGGTGTTTCCAAACTTCTGAGGGTTTTCCACGGTGTACACACCGATTCTTGTTATCACGTTTCCGTTTTCGTCTCTCACATAACCTTCTCCATCCACCGTGAAACCGTCGAAGTACTCTATTCTTTCGCCGTTTTCATCCAGGAGGTATCCTCCGTAGTTTGTAACGATGTATCCACCGCTTCCCACTTCAAACTCTCCGTTTCTGGTGAAGTACTCCTGGCCGTTGAACTCTATCCTGAAAAACCCCTCACCGTCTATGGCGAGATGGTACGGGACCTTTGTTTCCTCGAGGGGGCCCTGGGAAAGATCACTTCTCACCTCGTCCAGCACGACAGCGTACTCGAGGGGACCTATCGGAACCTTTTCTACCCTCTTTTCGATGGGATCTGGCTCCTGTCTGAAGATTTCCCTTCTCAGGTAGGCCCTGAAGGCTTCCCTGTCCTGTTTGTAGCCAGCCGTGTCGACGTTTGCCAGATCGTTGGCTATTCTGTCCAGTTTTGCCATGTCGATCAGCATGCCCATGGAGGCGTTGTAGATGCCCCTCGTCACGAAGATCACCTCGCAAACGTTTCACAGACCGTCTTCAACAACCTTTCATCCTCCAGGAGAACACCCGTTCCTCTCGCAACACACGTGATCGGATCTTCGGCCACAATCGTCTTGACGTGGATTTCATCGTAGATGGTTCTGTCGAGACCTCTGAGGAGGGCTCCGCCTCCGGTGAGGTGTATGCCGTTGTTTATGATATCGGCAGAAAGTTCTGGTGGTGTTCTTTCGAGGACGTTCTTGATCTTTGTGAGAAGGGCCATGATGATGGGTTCGATGGCTTCTCTCACGTCCTCTGAGTTCACCCGATCTGTTCTTGGAAGACCCGTTACCACGTCACGTCCTTTTATTTCGACTTCGTAGTTCTCAAAGGCAGGGTGTGTCTTTCCGATTCTCTTCTTTATCTCTTCGGCGGTGGACTCTCCTATGACGAGGCCGTACTTTTTTCGAACGAACTTTACTATCGCTTCATCCATTGCGTCTCCTGCCATCCTCACCGACTCTCCAACCACCGTGCCGCCAAGGCTGATCACGGCTATGTCCGTGGTTCCACCACCTATATCCACCACCATGTTTCCTTCAGACGCCATGACATCTATTCCTGCACCTATTGCGGCCGCTATCGGTTCGGAAACGATGTGCACCCTTCGAGCCCCTGCGTTGAGACCAGCCTCAAAGACCGCCCTTTTTTCGACTTCGGTGATCTTCGTGGGAACCCCTATGATGAGGGAAGGCTTCATGAAGCTGAACCTTCCCACTATGCGCCTTAGAAAACTTCGAATGATCGCTTCTATGGTTTTGTAGTCCGCTATCACACCGTCTTTCATCGGACGGATAGCTTTCAATCCTTCAGGGGTCTTTCCGAGCATCTTCTTTGCTTCCTCACCGATTGCGACGATCTCTTCCGTCTTCTCCGATATCGCCACAACGGAGGGCTCGTGCAGAACGATTCCTTCACCTCTTTTGTAAACGATGATAGATGCTGTTCCCAGGTCTATGCCGATGTCTCCCTTTGGCATATCGAAAACCTCCTCGTTCTGATTCTTCTTTCTTCAGGTGGGATATTCCTAAAAAAATCTGGTGTGCCTGGCGGGACTCGAACCCGCAACCTCTGGATCCGGAGTCCAGCGCTCTATCCGTTGAGCTACAGGCACACCAGTTCTCCTCTTTCCGATAGATATTTTTTCAGCTGTTCACACTCTTTTCCTGAGATGATAAGATCGTACTTTTTCTCGGGAACGTTTCTTTCAACGAAGAATCCTTTCTTGTAGAAAAAATAAGCAAGAACAGGGTCCTTCGTTACCACATCGATCTCTTTCGAATCCAGTTTCAAAGAAGGATCAGGAAACTCGTACAGAAGAACCTTCCTGTCTGAAACGCTTTCCAGCGAAAGATTTACCTTCTTTCTTCTGTCTTCGATCTTCGTGCATCCCGCTGGATTTTCGACAAAAGACTGAAATATAAGAGCCGCACTCACCGCGTCGTCTCTTTTCGATACCTTACTTGCGATCCTCGTTGTGAGTCTTTCGTCGCACAGATAGGTCTCGTACTTTTTCGAAAAAGACAGGGCAACTTCGACTGTTTTGAACGTTTGCTGTGAGTATCGACCACTCATCGAAAGGGGCATTCCAAAAACTATTTTATCAGGATTCAGTCTCTCCACGAACTTTTTGAGTTCCCTGGTAGGTACGACCACGCTGTCCTGTGGAAGAATCTTTCCAAAGGCTACACCGCATTTTCTCTCACCGTAATCTATCGCAACGATCACCTTATCACCCTGTCCCTGAAGAAGGAGTACAGATCCTTCAGGTCTTCTGTGAGAACAGAAACCGTATCTTCGAAAACCCTCTTTTCAAGATCGCCCTCCAGAACTCTCCATGGAGTTTTCCCGGAACGCAACTCCTCTATCAGGTCCATGTACAGATCCTTCAAAACATTTCCTTTTATTCCGTAATCGCTTTCGAGGATCTTCTCCAGTTCTGTCCTGTCTTTCGTCTTTTCAGTTGCACAGGCTATCTCTTCCAGTTTATCCGGACTGGGGAACAGTCTTTCCAGTTCAGCCCTACGTCTTTTCATGTCCTGAGATGAATAGCACAGGTTGATGACAGCTCTTCTTCTTAGAAGGTCCACGATCTCGTAGATGCTGAATGGAAAGTCGTAGAAAATAATATCACCCCTGATATGGGTGGGCAGACCATCGGTGTTACTCGTGAGAATTGCCTTTCGAGCAGATCCGCTTTCTATCAATCCTACCACTTTCAATTTTTTCTCCAGATCCATGCCTGCGTAGTAAACGACCGCTTTCTTACCGAGTTTTTTGTAGATGTTCGGGATCAGTCTTTTTTCGGAAACCACTATCGAAAAACCGCTGGAACCTGCGAGTGTTTCAAGGTCGAATCGACCTCTCTGATCTGAAAACAGAAACTCTTCGAGTTCATTTGTTTTGAGATCCACAACCTCATATTCGCTGTTTCTCAAGAAGTCTTCAAGGGCCGGATTTTTCATCGAGGAGACGAAGAGAAATTTCCCGGGGTATTTTTCCAGAAGGTTCAGAAACTCCTGAACCTGACTGTTGTGGCTGTAGGATACAAAATCCTGGAATTCGTTTACAATGAACATATCAAAGTCGTTCAGTGGAAGATGTTTCAGGAAACCCACCAGAGTGAAAACAACGATGTCGTTTTCCAGACCCCTGGTGAAGACCGAATTCACATATCCTGATGCGTTCGATGAGCTGTATCTTGCCAGACAACCTGAGACGTTCTGTGCTGAAGCGTTCGTCAGAGAAATGATTCCAAGCCTTCCGCCGGTTTCTTCCTTCACCGAAAGGAGAAACTTCGTCCTGGAAGGGTATGGAATTCTGACCAGCAGTTTTTTCTCTTTTGCTTTTTTCAGAAGAGAACTCACTTCTTTGCTCTTCACGCGAAAAATCGGTTTCACATCCAGCGAAACAAGGTAGTAAGACAGGCCGTCTCCCATGGGCCTCAGGTTGACGACAACGCTACCCCTTGTTGGAGCAACGGGAAGGGCAGAAAACGAGTTCGAGAGACTCTTGAAGTTGTACCCGATCACTTCCAGTTTCCTTTCTCCATCTTTCAGGTGGAGAAAGACATTGCTGTTGTCTTCTCCGAAGAAGTGTATCTTCTCTATGAGCAGGTTGCTGAACAGGAGCACAGGCTCGGGATTTCCCTGACCAAACGGCATGAGAAGCTGAATGTCCTCGATGAACCTTTCATCGACGTCGTTGAGGCTCACTTCGGCATCCACCATCACTTTCTCGTCTTTCATCTCCAGGGCGACATTTTTCATGTACTCTTTGAAAGATTCCAGATGCTCTTTTCGGAGGGAGAATCCTGCAGCAGAAGAATGTCCTCCTATTTCATCGAATATCTCCAGGACGTCACCGGAGAAGGCGTTCATTATGTCGTAGCCGTTGTAACTTCTTATGGAGCCCTTGGCGTACTCATCGCTGAGAGAGACGACCGCCACGGGTTTTTCGTATCTGTTGGCAAGTTTTGCTGCTACGATACCTATAACCCCCACGTGCCAGTTTTCTCCGGCAACCACTATGATGGGATCTTTCCACAGATCGTTCGCCTCGATCTTCTCGACTGCCTCTTTGTATATCTGCCTTTCGATTCTTCGGCGTTCGTTGTTCAGCTCCATCAATCTTTCCACAACGCCTTCGGTTCTGGCAGGATCTTTCATCGTCAGCAGCACAAAGGCATCCGTTGCACTTCCCATACGGCCCGCTGCGTTGAGACGGGGGGCTATCTTGTAACTGATATCGTGTGAAGTGAGCTTCTTCAATCCCAGTTTCTCCAGGAGTTTTTTCAACCCCAGGCGTTCTGTTTTCATGAGGAGTTCTATACCCTTTTTCACGAAATACCTGTTCTCGTCAAGGAGAGACACCATATCGGCGACTGTTCCGAGGGCCACCAGTTCCAGGTACTTTTCGACATCGGGATATTTCAACACCTGGGCGAGGGCCTGTACGAGTTTGTAGGTCACCCCAACACCCGCAAGGTCCCTGAAGGGATAGTCTTCTCCTGGCACTTTCGGGTTCACAACGGCATCAGCGGGTGGAATGTCTCCATTCACCTCATGGTGATCGGTCACGATCACTCTCATGCCGAGTCTTTTTGCCAGGTCTATGGATTCAACGGCCGTGATCCCACAGTCGACCGTCACAAGACAGGAGACTCCCATCTCCTTGAAAGAAAGAACGTTTTCCTTCTGAACGCCGTAGCCTTCTTCGATCCGATGGGGGATGTAGACGTCCACCTTCCAGCCGTTCTCTTCGAGGAACTCTTTCAGCACGACGGCTGACGTTATTCCGTCCACATCGTAATCACCGTGGATCAGAACGAGTTGACCTTCGGAACGAACTTGAAGGAGGGTTTCAACGGCTTTCTCCATGTCTTTGAAGAGGAAAGGGTCATGCTGGCAGGTTTCATCTGTGAACAGAAAAGATCTTGCAGCCTCTTCTGTGTCGATACCACGGTTCACCAGAACCCTTGCGGCTATTTCGCTGAGATCAAAACGCTGTGAAATTCTTTTCACAGCGTGTTCATCAGGGTGTGAAAGTTCCCACTTTTTCATCCTCCGTAGTCTCCTTTTCTTTTTTAATAATTTTACCACATCTTCGAGTGATACAATTTTAGTTGAAAGGTGGTGGTGAAGGTGTTCAAGAAGGTTTCAAGGGATCCTGTACATTCGGAGATATATCTGTATCCTTTGGAAATACTTGTAGCCGATACGAAGGTTGTTCAGAGGTTGAGATTTCTGTCTCAGCTTGCGGGAGCGACGATGGTGTACCCTGGAGCAACGCACACCAGGTTTGCCCATTCCCTTGGAACGATGCACATAGCGGGTATATACGCCAGGAACCTGTTCGACGATCACAGTCGGATCAGGTTGATACGTCTTGCGGCCCTTTTGCACGATGTGGGACACGGTCCTTTCAGCCATCAATTCGACGATGTGGTCTTCAAAAAGTACGGTTACGAAGACGGCCACGATGAGTTCAGGGATAGACTGATCCTTGAGAAACTACCGGAGGAGATGAAGAGGGTCTACAACACTTACAACTCGAGGTTGAAGCGTGCGGTGGAAGAGGATGTGACGAAGACCGTGGGGGACCTTCCCATCGAGGAGGCGTTCCAGGAGATTGCAAAGAGGGTTGTGGAGATTTTCAGGGGGGAAGAGACGGGAAGCGTTGATTTCAACGTGATACAGGGACCACTGGGAGCAGACAGACTAGATTTCCTTCTGAGGGACTCGTACCACAGCGGCGTTGGACACTTTGCGCCGATGAACGTGGACAGGGTTCTCAGAAACTCCCTTGTCAGAGTGAAGGACGGAAAGGAAATCCTGTGCTATCATGTGAAAGTGGTGGACAACATTTACTCCATACTCTTCAGCAGGTTCATGATGTACAAGAACGTCTATTTCCACAAGACATCGCGTGCGGCAGATCTCATGATCCAGGAGATGCTCTCGTACGCCTGTGAAATTCTCAACCTGGAAGAGCGGCTGAAAGACCTGGATGAATTTCTTGAACTCACAGATTACTCCATTCTCAAAGAACTGGAAATGAAGGGTGACGAGAGGGTCAAAAAACTCATAAACAGGTTCAAGAATCGTGACCTGTGGAAGATGGTGGTAGAACGCCCGTTCTCTGCCGAGGGTTTTGATCCATCTGAGCTGAGCCTTTCGGCGGCACAGAATTTGATCGACAGGATAGTTGAGAACATCCGCAGTGTTTTGGAAAGCGGTGATGTAGAGGACGAAGACAAAAAAATCCTTTCCGACATCTGTGAGAGGAAAGACGATTACTTCAGAATCGACACACCCTACAAACTCACAATCTTTCATCCGGACGAATTTCTGCAGAACAACGTGTTCCTTTACGATCCAGGATCTGACGAGGTGCTCACCGTAGACGAATACGTGAAGAAGTATCCTGCTTACAGGTTGATGGTGAGTAACATGATACAGATAGTCAGGATATACGTAACGGAGGATGTGCGAGAGATCCTGTACAGGTACAGAGTCGTGCCGGAGGACGGAAGAAGGGCGGTCACAAGATGGTGAACATGAGGAAACTGTTGCTGTTTCTTCTGGACGCAGGTCTTACCCTCTTTTCCGGTGTGGTGGCACTCTTTGCGAGGTTTGGGTTCAACTTTCAGGAAATGCTGCGATACGATGAATCGATCCTCATATACACGATCGTATCGATGGTTGTTTACGTTCTGAATGGAAACTACTCCGTTGTGTGGGAGTACGCCAACGCAAGAGACTTTCTTCTGCTGATAAGGGGAAGTGTCATATCGTACATCTCTGCTCTCGCTTTTTTCTACTTCTACCGCGATGTCGTTCTTCCTCGCTCCGTTGGTTTTGCCACCTTCCTTGGCTCCATGATTCTCATCGTTCTTAGCAGGATCACCTGGCAGTGGTTGACGTTGAGCCGCAAAGGACGACCCACAGAAAAGAGGATCATGATCATCGGGGCCGGTGACGCGGGTGTTTCCATCCTGGAAGAGTTCGAAAAGCACCCCCACCTTGGAAAAGTGGTTGCCTTCATGGATGACTCACCACGGAAGATAGGAAGAAGGGTCAGGGGAATTCCCGTCTTTGGCCCCATCGACAGAACGATGGAGTACGTTGAAAGGCTGGGTGTGGATGAAGTCATCGTGGCCATCCCGTCTGCCACAAAACAGCAGATGGAACGTATCCTTGGAAGCATTGACCTGAAAAAAGTCAAGGTGAAAACCCTTCCGAGCATCAGAGAGTTGATGGAGGATCGGGTGAGACTCTCTCACCTGAAGGACATATCGATAGAGGATCTTCTTGGAAGAGAAGAGGTAAAGATCGACGTGCGTGGAATAGAGAATCTTTTGAAAGGAAAGAGAATCCTTGTGACGGGAGCTGGGGGGAGTATAGGATCTGAGCTCTGCAAGCAGATAGCGAAGATGAATCCTGAAGAACTCATCCTCCTGGGACACGGTGAGAACAGCATCTACCTGATAGACGAATTCCTCAGTGAGAATTTCCCGAATCTGAAGAAAAAAAGGGTAATAGCGGACGTTGCCTGTGAGAATCTCATGGAGCTTTGGATGTCAAGGCTGAAACCGGATATCGTCTTTCATGTGGCTGCCCACAAGCACGTACCATTGATGGAGGAAAACCCGCTGGAGGCTTTCCGGGTGAACACCCTCGGAACGATCAACCTGGTGGAACTCTCCAGAAAGATGAAGGTGAAACACTTCGTCTTCATCTCCACCGACAAGGCTGTGAATCCCACCTCCGTAATGGGCCTCACAAAAAGGATCTCGGAGCTTTACATTATGACACAGGATACAGACGATACGAAATTTTCGATCGTGAGATTCGGAAACGTCCTGGGAAGCCGAGGGAGTGTAGTGGAGAAGTTCAGGCGGCAGATAGAAAAGGGTGGCCCGGTGACCGTGACAGATCCGAGAATGAAGAGATACTTCATGTCCATACCGGAAGCGGTATCCCTCATCCTCCAATCTCTCCTGTACTCGTCCGGTAACGACCTTTTCATCCTCGATATGGGGGAGCAGATACCCATTGTGAAACTTGCAGAAACGATGATCATGCTCTCAGGATTCGTACCTCACCAGGACATAAAGATCGTCTACACCGGCGTCAGGCCAGGAGAGAAGATGTACGAAGAACTCACCTATCCTTATGAAAGAAAAGAATTCACACCTCACCCGAAGATATTCAGGGTGAAATCTGATTCTCTACCCTCCAGGGAAACGGTCCTTGAAGCGATTCTTTCCATGAAAAGTGCCCTTGAAAGAAAAGACGTGAATGCCCTCCTTTCTGAGATGATGAGACTCGTTCCGGAGGCAAAGTTGAATGACGGAGTTCTTGACTAGTTTTCTTTTGACCTGCGTACTTGCTTATTTTGGAAAAAAGACTGGTTTTCTCGATCGCCCTTCTTCCAGAAAAACCCACAGAAAAGCGGTTCCTCCAGTTGGAGGAATTGCTCTCTTTTTGACGCTTCTGATGTTCGAAAGGGACAATCCGGTCTTTCTCTACTCAACGCCCATGTTCGTCCTTGGGCTTTTTGATGACCTGTTCGATCTGTCGTACAGGCTGAAACTCATAGTCACCGGTCTTGTTTCGCTGTGGTTTGTGGTTTCGGCTTCAACCGGAACTTTCATCTTTGGGCTGGAGGTTCACCCCGTTTTTCTTCTTGTCTGGCTTGTCGGTATGATGAACGCCTTCAACGTGATAGATGGCCTGGACGGATTGCTGGGAGGGATTTCCGTTGTTTCTTCTTTTTTGATAGGTGAGAAAAGCCTGGCCTTTTCTCTTCTTGGTTTTCTTCCCATGAATCTTCCACCGGCGAAGGTCTTTCTTGGAAACAACGGTGCTTTCTTTGTCGGTGCTTTTCTTTCCATGTCGACTGTGAAGTTCTTTCATGGAGACGTGGGATTTGCCACCCTCTTTCTTGGTCTCCCCTTCTACGAGATAGTCTTCAGCTTTTTGAGAAGGGTGATTTCCGGAAGGAACCCCTTTTCCGCCGATGAACTTCACACCCATCACGTGTTCAGCAGAAGGATGGGGAAATGGCATGCACTCATCGTGCTGGTGGCATTTTCTTCTTTTTGCAACCTGCTGGGTTTAGCCGAGAAGTTCCACGTCCTCTTCCTTTTTCTTTTCCTCTGTAGCGTTCTTTTCCTCTCCTACAGCATGTTTCAGAGCAGCGATCGCAACCTCGATCTGTGAGTCGTCCGGTCTTGCCGTGGTCAGGTATTGAAGAAGATACCCTGGAAGATAGAGGACCTTCACCCATCCCCTTCCGTTGAAAAACGCAACGACTTTCAAAAGTTCGTAAGAGATTCCAGCGACAACGGGAAGCAGAATCAACCTCGAAAGTATCCTCGTCCAGGTGGAAAGATTCACCACACTCCCGAAAACGCTGAGAAGAACGATGGCCACGATCAGAAATATCATGAGAAAGTTGGTCCCGCACCTTGGATGTATGGTGGAATACTTCCTCACGTTCTCCACGCGCAGGTCTTCACCACGCTCGAACGCATGGATCGTCATGTGTTCGGCACCGTGGAATTGAAACACCCGTTTCACATCCCGAAACAGGGAGATGATCCACACGTAGAGGAGAAAGAGTCCAAGCCTGATGAAACCCTCAACGATCGAGTAAAGAAATTCTCCCCTTTTCTCCACAAGGAAGTTGGTCAGAAAGATTGGAACGACGATGAAAAGTCCAACAGCAAGTCCAATCGCAAGAAGCAGTGAAAGAATTTTTTCGCTGTTTTTCATCTGTTCACCGGAGGAGATCTCCGAAGAGAGGTTGAGGGCTTTTATTCCGAAGTAAAGAGATACGAACAGCGAATAAAAACCCCTTATGAAGGGAATTTTTGCCCACTTTGGAAAGTTCACCTTTCCCAGATCTCTGACGACGATCTCTCCGTTTGATTTTCTGACGGCCAGAGACACCTTTTTTGCTATCATCAGGACACCCTCGATGACCGCCTGACCTCCAACCTTCACCCTATCCACTCCTTCCGTGGTCTTCATCTTCAATAATACACCAGAATTTTTGTTGCTCCATAGTATAATTGTTCTGGTGGTGAGAATCATGATAGGTGAACATCCCTATGTAAAATGGGCGATAAGAGTGATAGAGAATTATGTGAAGTATGGAAAGATCTTGGAACCAGATGAATCGGTTCCAAGAGAGCTTTTCGAAAGAAGGGCCGGTGCTTTTGTCACCCTTCACAAAGTGGATGGATCTTTGAGGGGTTGCATTGGGACGTACCTTCCCACAAAGCCGAACCTTGCCCTCGAAATAAGGGACAACGCCATCGCAGCGGCCACGCAGGATCCCCGTTTCCCGCCGGTCACACCCGACGAGCTGGACGAGATCGTGGTTCACGTGGACATCCTGAGCCCTCCCGAGCCCGTCAGAGATATCTCCGATCTGGACCCGAAGAAATACGGTGTGATCGTCGTCAAAGGCTGGAGAAGGGGACTGCTTCTTCCCGACATAGAGGGTGTCGACGCCGTCGAGGAGCAACTTCGAATAGCAAAACTGAAGGCCGGTATCCCGGAATGGGACAACGATGTGGAGATATACAGGTTCACCGTTGAGCGCTACAAGTGAGGAGGTTGGGACATGGAGAGGATGGCCATACACTTTGAACCTCTTGAGGGGAAAAAGGTAAAATGCCTTCTGTGCCCACACGAGTGTGTTCTCAGTGAGGGACAGACGGGTCTGTGCGGCGCGAGGAAAAACAAGGATGGTTTCCTTGTGAGTCTGAACTACGGAGAAGTGACCGCCATTGCCATGGATCCAATAGAGAAGAAACCTCTCTTTCATTTCAATCCCGGTGAACAGATCTTCTCTGTCGGGACGTTCGGATGCAATTTCAAGTGTGGTTTCTGTCAGAACTGGGAAATCTCCCAGGCAAGACCTGAGACCAAGAGGGTGACTCCCGAACAGCTTGTGAAGATAGCCCTGATGAATCGAGAGTCAAAAGGTATTGCCTTCACGTACAACGAACCACTAATCTGGTTCGAATTCGTACTGGACACCTCCCGGGTGGCTGTGAAAGAGGGAATGTACTGTGTGCTTGTGACGAACGGCTTTGTGAACGAAGAGCCGCTGGAACTTCTGTTCCAGTCTGTGCACGCTATGAACATAGATCTGAAGGGATTCAACAGAGAGTTTTACAGGGAAATCGGTGGCGATCTTGACGTCGTTCTCAGAAACATCGAGAAGGTGTACAACGCAGGAATCCATGTGGAATTGACGACCCTTATAATTCCAGGGAAGAACGATGACAGAGAAGATCTGAAGAGAGAATTCGAGTGGATCGCCAGTCTGGACAAAGACATTCCCCTTCACATAAGTCGCTACTTTCCAAACTACAAGTACACCATTCCTCCTACACCCCTTGAGGAACTCGTGGAGATATACGAGATGGCGAAGGAATATCTCAACTTCGTTTACCTCGGCAATGTGTGGGACGAAAGGTACGAAAGCACCTTCTGCCCGGACTGCGGCAGTCTTGTGATCAGAAGACAGGGATACGAAGTGGAGAAGGTGGGACTGGACGAGGAAGGGAAGTGCAAAAAATGTGGCCGTCAGATAGCAACGATCATCGGGTAACCAGAAGAAATGTTGTGATCTTTGCCGTTCTTCTTCTTGGAACCCTCGGAACTTTTCTTGCCTTCCTTCTTCTTCGTGGAAACGAGCAATACTATGAACTCAGAGGATTCGCACTCGGAACGAGTGTACGCATCGTGGTCTCTTCCAAAAAGATAAACCCAAAAACCATAGCTGAAGCCATCTTAGAAGACATGAAGAGAATCACCTACAAGTTCTCCACAACCGATGAAAGAAGTGTGGTGAAGAAGATCAACGATCACACTGGAGAGTGGGTGGAAGTTGACGAGGAAACTTACAGTTTGATAAAGGCGGCCTATGCGTTCGCTGAACTCACAGAGGGTGCCTTCGATCCCACGGTGGGAAAACTCCTGGAGGTGTGGGGATTCACTGGAAACTATGAAAACCTCAGGGTCCCTTCAAACGATGAGATAGAGAAGGCTCTGAGTTCTGTCGGATACCGGAATATTCTTCTTGACGACAGGCACTTTCGGGTGATGGTGAAGAACGGTTCAAAGATAGATCTTGGGGGGATAGCGAAGGGTTATGCCCTGGATCGTGCAAGACAGATAGCCCTCTCTTTCGACGAGGATGCAACGGGATTCGTTGAGGCGGGAGGAGACATCAGGATCATTGGGCCAAAGTTTGGAAAGTACCCCTGGGTCATAGGTGTGAAGGATCCAAGGGGTGATGACGTTATAGACTACATATACTTGAAATCGGGTGCGGTGGCGACCTCCGGTGATTACGAAAGATACTTCATAGAGGATGGCATCAGGTACCATCACATCATAGATCCATCTACGGGATACCCGGCGCGGGGTGTCTGGAGTGTAACGATCGTTGCGGAGGATGCCACAACGGCGGATGCCCTTTCCACGGCTGGGTTTGTGATGGCCGGGAGGGACTGGAGAAAGGTGGTCCTGGATTTTCCACGGATGGGAGCGCATCCTCTGATAGTTCTGGAGGGTGGAAAGATCGAAAAATCCGAGACTTTCAAACTGTTCGAGAGAGAGTGAAAGAATGAGGAAGTTCTTTGAAAAAAGAGATCTTCTCATCTTTTTGATCGTACTGTTTTCTATCGGGCTTTCGTTCGTTGTTCCGAGGGGAAATGGAGAAAAAGTCGTTGTCGAGGGAAAAGATTTCAGGAAGGTTCTGGAAAAGCCGGGACTCTACGACATCACAGAAGACGGAAGATTCCTCATGAGGGTGGAGTTCGACGGGAAAAAGGTCAGAGTGGTTGAGTCCACGTGTCCTTTGAAGATCTGTGTGAAAACAGGCTGGGTTGGCCCCGGTGGAACCATAGTGTGTGTGCCGAACGAGGTGATAATATACTTCGAAGGAAAAACGGATTACGATACAGAAACATGGTGAGAAGAACCGCGTTTCTTTCTATTCTTACTGCCCTTTCTTCCGTTATGTACACGGTGGAGAACTTCCTACCGTTTCCAGTACCCTTTGGAAGGTGGGGATTTTCGAACTCCGTGGTTCTTCTGGTGGCATCGGAAGTGGGGCTTCTGGACGCCCTGATCGTCTCTTCGGTCAAGAGTATCATGGGTTCACTCTTCAGTGGACGGTTTCTCTCTCCTTCCTTTTTGACGGGTCTTTCCGGAGCGGTTTCTGCTGCCGTCGTTGAATCGTTGCTTGCAAGGTTTGGGTTTGGCTTTCTTGGTTTGAGTCTTGCTGGATCGTTTGCAAGCAACCTTGCACAGCTGATGGTGATCTCACTCCTGCTGAAGAGTACAAAGACCTTTCTGCTGTTCAACGTCATGGTGGGGCTTGGTATGATCTCTGCCAGCGTCAACGCTTTCATCGCCAGCAGAATGGGAGGGATCGTGTTTGAGAATTATTCTGGCTTCTTCTTCACCAAGGAGAAAGGAGCTGATGAAACTCCTGGGAATAGAGTTTGAGATCAAACCACCTGAGATCGAAGAAAACGTTTCTGGAGAGCCAGCCGAAGTGGTGAAAGAACTTTCCCTGAAAAAGGCAGCACACGTTTTCCAGAGGAAAGGATCTGAGAACGTTCTGGTCATCGGTTCTGACACGGTGGTTGTTCTGGATGGGAAGATCCTGGGAAAACCCAAAACAGAAGAGGAAGCAAAAGATTTCCTCAGGAGATTGTCTGGAAGATGGCACACGGTGTACACCGGGGTTGCCTTCGTGTCCAGTTCTGAAAAAGACGTCTTTGTCTCTTCAACGGAGGTGAAATTCAGAGATATCCCGGATGAAGTGATAGATTACTACGTTGAAAACTACCATCCTTTCGACAAGGCAGGGGGGTACGGCATTCAGGATTTTGCCGCTGTCTTTGTTGAGAAGATGGAGGGAGATTTTTTCACGGTCATGGGCTTTCCAGTGGGACTCGTGTGGCAGTACCTTTACGAGAAAGGTTGGTGGAAGATTGCTCCCAAGAGAGAGGTTGATAAAGGCAGGACCTGAAGCCCTTTCGAACGAAGAACTCCTCGCCGTTCTTTTGAGAACAGGAAAGAAAGGAAAGCACGTTCTTGAGCTTTCAAAGGAGCTCTTCAGAAGATTCGATAACTCACTGGTGAAGTTGATGAATGCGAGCGTGGAAGAAATTGCGGCCATCGAAGGGGTGGGGATCGTAAAAGCGGTCACGTTGAAAGCCGCTCTTGAACTTGGAAAAAGATTGCACAGAGAGCTGGAACAGGTTCCGGAGAAACTCGACTCTGCGGGCAAGGTTTACAGGTACTGTCAGGACATGGTCTATCTCGAAAAAGAGGTAGTGAAAGTGGTGTGCCTGGACAGAAGATTGAACGTTCTATCCGAATCTGTCATCACGGTGGGAACCTCCGACAGGAGTCTGGTCCATCCAAGGGATGTCTTCAGAGTGGCGATCAGATCGAACGCTTCTGGTGTTATCGTGGTTCACAACCATCCCAGTGGTGATCCCACGCCCAGCAAAGAAGACAGAGCGATCACAAAGAATCTGAAAAGAGTCGGTGAGATCCTCGGGATAGAACTTGTCGATCATGTGATAATCTCAAAGAGGGGATACTACAGCTTCAGGGAGGAGGGAGAGATTTGATAAGCCGGGAAAACGCATTTGCTCTGTTGAAAAAACACGTCAGAACGAAAAATCTGATAAAACACTGTCTGGCAACGGAAGCGGTGATGAGGGCCCTCGCAAGGGAATTCAACGAAGACGAAGAAAAATGGGGAATAGCGGGTCTACTTCACGACCTGGATTACGACTACACCAAAGACAATCCGGACGAACACGGACTGAAAACCCTGGAGATTCTGAAGGAAGAGGACGTTCCTGAAGACGTTCTCAACGCGATCCTCGCACACTGTGGAAAGAAAGAACCCGAAACCCTCATGGAAAAAGCACTCTACGCGGTGGATCCGGTGACGGGGTTCATCGTGGCAGCGGCTCTCATCAGACCGGAGAAAAAACTGGAAGTGCTCGATGTGGACTTTTTGATGAGAAGATTCAAGGAGAAAGCCTTTGCAAGGGGAGCTAGCAGAGAACAGATCAGATCTTGCGAAAAGCTTGGACTGTCGCTGGAGAGGTTTCTGGGGATATCCCTTGAGGCGATGAAGTCCATCGCCTCTGATCTTGGTCTGTGAGGTGGTTTCGATGCTGGAGTACGAAATTGAAAAGGCAATAGTGAGGTACAGAGAGTCTTACGAGTTCAGGCCGTTCAGGGAGGGTGTTTCTCTCGAGGATGTGAGAAGAGCGATAGAGCACACAAACCTGAAGCCTTTTGCCACACCCGATGACATAATAAAACTCTGCCAGGAGGCAAAGGATAACAGGCTCTACGGAGTGTGCGTAAACCCCTGCTATGTTTCGATTGCAAAGAGGGAGCTTTCAGAGACCGATGTAAGGGTTGTCACCGTTGTCGGATTTCCTCTGGGTGCGAACGAAAGCAGAACGAAGGCTCAGGAGGCTACTTTCGCCGTTGAAAGCGGAGCCGACGAGATCGACATGGTGCTTAACATCGGCATGTTGAAGGCCAGAGAGTGGGAATTTGTCTACGAGGATATCAGAAGCGTTGTGGAGGCTGCGCGTGGGAAAACGGTCAAGGTGATACTGGAGACGTGTTATCTTGATCTGGAAGAAAAGATAGCAGCGTGCGTCATCTCCAAACTTGCAGGTGCTCACTACGTGAAGACCTCGACCGGATTTGGTCCAAAAGGGGCAACTCCGGAGGATGTTCACCTTTTGAAATGGATCGTTGGAGAGGAGATGAAAGTGAAGGCGGCAGGTGGGATCAGAACCTACGAAGATGCCGTCAAGATGATGATGTACGGTGCGGACAAGATAGGTACGAGTTCTGGACACAGAATTGTGATGGAGGGGGAGGAAAAGCATGGAGGTTGAAAATCTTTCACTGAAAGAGTTCTGTGAAAAGGTTGCAGAGAGAAAACCCACCCCCGGTGGGGGAGCAGTCGGTTCGGTTGTCGGCGCTCTGGCCTGTGCCCTCGCCGAGATGGTCGCAAACTTCACAAGGAAGAAAAAAGAATACGAAAACGTCGAACCGGAGATGGAAAGAATCGTTGAGGCAATGGAGGAAGCAAGAGAAAAGCTCTTTTCCCTCGCAGAAAAAGACATGAAAGCTTTCGAAAGGGTGATGGAGGCTTACAAGAAATCCGGGGAGGAACTTCAGAGCGCCCTCAAAGAAGCAGCATCCGTTCCGATGGACGTCATAAGGGTCATGAAAGATCTTGGGCACGACCTTGAAAAACTCGCAGAGTTTGGGAATAAGAATCTGGCTTCTGACACGCTGAACGCCATGGATCTCTGTCGTGCGGTGTTTCTGGTTGAAAAAGTGAACGTTCTGGTCAATCTGAAGAGTATAAAAGATGAAAAGTTCAAAAACGAGATGCTGGAAGAACTCGAAGAGCAGGAAAAGCAAATAGAGGGAAGTTACAGAAGAGTCAGAGAGTATCTGGAGGGAATCGTGTGGAGTTCGAAGTGAAAAAGACATCTGGAAAAGCAAGAGTCGGTGTTCTGAAACTACCGCACGGTGTTGTGAGGACACCCGTTTTCATGCCGGTTGGAACGAACGCGAACGTAAAGCTCCTCACACCACGCGATCTGGAAGAGGCAGGAGCGGAGATCGTACTGTCGAACACGTTCCATCTCATGCTCAAACCGGGAGTCGAGATCATAAGACTCCACGGGGGACTTCACAAATTCATGGGATGGAAAAAGCCCATCCTCACCGACAGTGGAGGATTTCAGGTGTTCAGCCTTCCGAAACTCAAGATAGACGATGAGGGTGTGACTTTCAAATCGCCGATAGATGGATCGAAGGTCTTCCTTAGCCCGGAGATTTCGATGGAGGTTCAGATCGCTCTCGGTTCTGACATCTGCATGGCCTTTGATCACTGTCCCCCACCCGACGCGGACTACGAGGTGGTGAAGGAGGCAACTGAACGCACTTACAGATGGGCCCTGAGATCCAAAGAGGCGTTCAAAACGGAAAATCAGGTGCTCTTTGGCATCGTTCAGGGAGGAGTGTATCCTGATTTGAGGAAGAAAAGCGCTCTTCAGATAACGTCGATAGGATTTGACGGATACGCAATAGGAGGTCTCAGCATAGGAGAGGAAAGAAGTCTCACGCTCGAGATGACAGAAATCACCGTGGAATATCTGCCGGAGGACAGGCCCCGATACTTCATGGGAGGAGGATCTCCCGAACTCATTCTGGAACTCGTCGATCGTGGCGTTGATATGTTCGACAGTGTCTTTCCAACGAGGATCGCCCGTCATGGAACCGCCCTCACCTGGAAAGGACGGTTGAATCTGAAGGCATCCTACAACAAGAGATCACTTGATCCTGTGGACGAACAGTGCGGGTGTTATACTTGTAAAAACTTCACCCGTTCTTACATACACCATCTGATAGATCGTGGTGAAGTTCTGGGACAGATCCTGCTCAGCCTTCACAACGTGAGTTTCATGATTTCTTTCATGGACGAGGTGAGACGCTCCATAGAGGAAGGAACGTTCAGAGAGTTCAAGGGCAAAATGATAGATGTCTATTCGTCAGGGGGTGTTAGTGTATGAAGAAGATCTTCCTTCTCTTTTTGATCGTGTCGGGCATGCTTCTTGCTTCTCAACTTGAGATTTTCTCTTCCTCAGGTGAATGGGCTTTCTTTGAAAATCCTGCAAGGGTGTTCACTATAAGCAAACAGGGGCTCATGGGATCTTACAGCGTTCTGTCCGACGGAGAGTCTCTTGGAACGTTTTTGATCGGGCTGTTTCAACCCCCCGAGGCGAACATAGCGGGTGCTCTGTTTTTGAAAAGGAGTGCACTGGAAAGCAGTGAATACGTCACCTCGGTTGAGTACGATGTTGCACTCTCTCCGGAGGAAAATGTAGTGGTTGGAGCTGGTGCTTCCCTCGCAATGGATCAGGATGGAAGGAAGAAACTCGATCTTCATGGCGGTGTCTTCGGGTATCTTCTGAAAGACGTTGGCTATTCTGTGAGCGTGAGAGATTTCACCCTGTGGAGCCAGGAAGGAACCTACATGGGTGGAGTGTACACGCTGAAGCTCTTCTACGACTCGTCCAGAAAGAACAGATTTTCCTACTGTCTTCAGTTCGATCAGGAGGTGCTGGAGAACAGAATAGATTTCGTGATAGGAAAAGAACAGAAGGCTGGCCTTGGCATCTCCATGGTGACCAACACCGACACGGGACAGAACGCTTTCAAGATATCCCTTGGATTCTATGCAAATGTGAACAACGTCTCAATAGGATTCGACACGTTCGTTCTGAGTTCTTCTGTCAGTTCGAATCCCTTCTCCGAACACCATTACACGAGAGGAACCGGTATTAGATTCGCCGTGAGGTGGTGAAAGATGCTGATAACAAGACTGATCCTAACGGCGATCACCGTCGCCCTGTCGTATTTGATTTTCAAATGGCTCTTCAAACTCATCGAAAAAAGCGTTGAAAAACTGGGGAAAGAGCTCCAGATGAGAAACACCATCAGGTTCTTTCTTGGTCTCATCATAGCCGTGATAGCCATCATGGTCGTTCTCGACATCTGGGATCTCAACCTTGCCCCCATGCTGGCGGGTGTCGGGATAGGAGGACTCGTTGTTGGTCTGGCACTTCAAGAGCCACTTTCCAATTTCTTCTCCGGGATTTTCCTGCTCGTTTCCCGGGCGGTGAAGGAAGGAGAAGCGCTGGAAGTGGGTGGGGTTTCTGGAACCGTCGAGGTGGTGAACCTGAACCACACGGTGATCAAAACGTGGGACGGAAAAAGGGTGATGATACCAAACAGATCCGTCTGGAACGACAAGATCATTCATTTTTGGCCTTCCAGTGTGAGAAGGCAGGAGATCACGGTGGGAGTTCCGTACTCTGCGGATCTCAGGAAAGTTGTGGAGATTTTTCAGAAGGCACTTGAGGACGAAGAGACGGTGGAAAAGGATCCTGCACCTGCGATCGTTTTCTCTGGATTCAACAGCTCCTCCATAGATTTCGTAATCAGGTTCTGGGTGAATCGTGATAACTTCTTCGAGGGTGTGAAAAGGCTTGCCTTCAGGATAAAGGATTATCTGGAAAAAGAAGGAATCTACATACCCTTCCCGCAACTCGACGTGCACTTCGACGAAGAGTTCCTGAGGGTGTGGAAACATGAAGGCCCTGAAAATAAGAGTTGAAGGGATCGTACAGGGAGTTGGATTCCGGTATTTTACCAGAAGGATCGCCAGAACCCTTGGTATAAAGGGCTATGTGATGAACATGGACGATGGATCCGTCTTCATCCATGCTGAAGGTGAGGAAGAAAAACTTCGACGGTTCCTGAACGAGGTATCGAAGGGCCCTCCGGCAGCCGTTGTAACGAATATAAGCGTTGAAGAGACCTCTCCAGAGGGGTACGAGGACTTCGCGATCAGATATTATTAATGTTATGTGACGTTGGTTGTGTGTATTAAGTTAAACCACCGAGTCTTTGAAATCGTTTTGTAACAATGATTAAGTCACTCCTTAGGCAATCGGAAAACTGTCATTAATGAGAAGCGTCTAATATCAGAGAAGGCGCTCTGGAGGTGTTTGGATGTTCGAAAATCTTCAGGAAAAACTGTCCAGGGTTTTCAAAAACCTTTCTGGACGCGGAAAGATAACTGAAAAAAACGTAAAAGATGCCGTCAGGGAAGTGAAACTTTCCCTGCTGGAAGCTGATGTCAACTACAAAGTTGTGAAGGAGTTCGTTGATCACGTTTTACAGAAGGCACTCGGTGAAGAGGTACTCAAGAGCCTGACACCGGATCAGCAGTTCATAAAGATCGTAAGGGACGAGCTGATCAAGATAATGGGCGAAAAGAACGAACCTCTGAGATTGATTCACAGACCCGCTCCCATAATGATGGTGGGACTTCAGGGGAGCGGAAAAACTACGACATGTGCAAAGCTCGCAAAACTTCTCAAAAAAGAAGGGAGAAACCCTCTGCTCGTTGCGGCCGACCTTTACAGACCCGCGGCGGTGGATCAGCTCGTGAAACTCGGAAACCAGATAGGGGTGAACGTAGTCCACGATTACAACAAGTCACCTGTTGAGATAGTAAAAGAGGGTATTCAGGAGGCAGAAAGAACGGGAAAAGACGTTCTCATAGTCGATACGGCAGGACGCCTTCACATAGATGAGGATATGATGAGAGAACTTGAAGAGATAAAGGCCATTCTCAATCCCGATGAGATTCTGCTCGTCGTGGATGCGATGATGGGACAGGATGCGGTCAACACTGCAAAGGTCTTCGATGAAAGGCTCGACCTTACAGGGTTTGTTGTGACGAAGATGGACGGAGACGCAAGGGGCGGGGTGATCCTGTCCATAAAGTACGTAACGGGAAAACCTGTCAAATTCATAGGAACGAGCGAAAAACTCGACGGGCTGGAACCCTTCCACCCGGACAGGATCGCAAACAGAATCCTCGGCATGGGAGACGTTCTTTCCCTGATCGAGAAGGTGGAGAGGGAACTCGACCAGGAAAAGATGAAAAAGAGTGCCGAAAAGTTCTTGAAAGCAGAGTTCACCCTGGAGGACTTCAAAGAACAGCTTCAGGAGATGAAAAAATTGGGACCACTCTCTTCCATCCTGGAGATGCTCCCGGGCGCTCCTAAGGTGGACGTCGAAATGAGCGAAAAAGAACTGAAAAAGATAGAAGCCATCATAAATTCTATGACCATAGAAGAAAGAAGAAATCCACGGATAATAGATGCAAGCCGGAAAAGAAGGATCGCCCGCGGAAGTGGCACCACCGTCCAGGATGTGAACAAACTTCTCAAAAGTTATGAACAGATGAAAGTTCTCATGAAGAGAATGAAGAAAGGGAAATTCAAAATACCATTTGGGTTCTGAGGAGGTGTAGGTTGTGGTCAGGATAAGACTCACGAGAATGGGAAAGAGGAAGCAGCCCTTTTACAGAATAGTGGTTGTGGACAGCAGGAAGAGAAGAGATGGTGCGTACATTGAATCTCTCGGCTACTACAACCCCCTGAAAGAAGGGGAGATAAAGATCGATGTCGAAAGGGCCGTGGACTGGATATTGAAAGGAGCCCAGCCAAGTGACACCGTGAGGGATATTTTCAAAAAGTTCGGTGTTATGAAGAGGGTACATGAAATAAAGTACGGAAAGAAGGAGGAGGCAACCTCTGAATGAAAGAACTCGTTGAAAAGATCCTTCGGGGGATAGTGAAACATCCCGAAGAAGTGGTGGTTGTTGAGTTCGACGAAGAAGGGAAAAAGGTGTACGAGATAGTGGTGAACGAAGAAGACGTTGGACAGGTCATAGGAAAAGATGGAAGGACCATAAAGTCTTTGAAGATTCTGTTAAGTGCTCTCCTGGGTGACTCCAAGGGGATCACCATCAGGGTGGTCAGGTGAAAGCATGATAAAGACCGTTCAGGACCTGATCAACGAAAGAATTGCCGTTGGAAAGGTTGTCAACACTCATGGATTGAAGGGAGAGGTTAAGTTCTTCCCCTACACGAACTCGGAAGAGATTGTGAAGAACCTCTCCAGCGTCGTGCTTTACAACAGGGAAAAGAAGGTCTTCTACAACCTATCCGTCGAGTCCGTGAGGAGAATGAACAAGCTTTTCCTGATCAAATTTGAAACGATCGACACAGTGGAGGCAGCAGAGAAGATAAAAGGGTGTGAAGTCTTCATAAAGTACGAAGAACTACCTCCCCTTCAAAACGATGAGTACTACTTCTACGAAATACTGGGATGCGAGGTTTACTACGAATCTGGAGAGTGTGTTGGAAAGGTCGTCGACATAATCGAGACAGGATCGAACGACGTCCTCGTGGTCAAAAAGAAGAACAGGGAAACGCTGATTCCCATGATAAAAGACTGTGTCGTTGAAATCAAAAAGCCTGAAAAGAAGATCGTGGTTAAGGAACTGGAGTGGATCTGATGAGGATCACCATAGTGACCATATTTCCGGAAATGGTCGAGGTTGTGAAGAAATACGGCGTCATTGCCCGTGCGGTTGAAAGAGGCATCGTGGAAATAAACGTGGAAAATCTGAGGGACTACACCACCGACAGGCACAGAACGGTGGATGACTATCAGTACGGCGGCGGATACGGTATGGTCATGAAGCCCGAGCCGTTCTTCAGATTCTACGAAAACTATGTTGAAAAACACGGAAAACCGTACGTGATCTTAACAAGCCCCCAGGGCAGGATTTTCAACTACAGGATAGCCGAGGAACTTTCGAAGAAAGATGACATCGTGATATTCTGTGGCAGGTACGAAGGAATAGACGAGAGAGTGATGAGCATAGTCGATGATGAGATATCCATAGGAGACTACATACTCACCGGTGGAGAGCTTCCAGCGATGGTGATAACGGATGCCGTTGTAAGACTCGTACCCGGTGTTGTAGAGAGAGAATCTGTGGAGAGAGAGTCGTTCCATCAGGGGCTTCTCGATCATCCCGTCTACACCAGACCGTACGAGTACAGAGGCATGAAAGTCCCAGAAGTGCTGCTTTCTGGAGATCACCAGAAGGTGGAACTTTGGAGAAGGAAAGAGAGCATCAAAAAAACCATAATGAAAAGGCCCGATCTTTTTCTGTCAAAAGAACTGGACGAACTCGATAAACTGGCTATAATAGAGTTGTTCAGGGAGTTGATGGAGAAGTGTTAGAAAAGGTGTATGTGGCTCTCATCCATTACCCCATAAAGGGAAAGGACGGCAGCATCATATCGACCGCAGTGACGAACCTCGACGTTCACGACATAGCAAGGACCGCAAGAACGTACAATCTGAAGGGTTATTACATAGTGACCAACCTCAAGGCTCAGCAGGACATGGTCTCCAAGATGCTGAAGTTCTGGAGAGAGGGCTTTGGAAGCCGGTACAATCCATCCCGTGCAGAGTCTTTGAAACTGGTGAAACTGAAACCCTATCTGGAAGATGTTCTGGAAGATATAGAAAAGATCGAAGGGGAAAAACCTCTGATATTCTTCACTTCTGCAAAGAAACGAGAAGGTGACATGTCCTTTGAAGAGGGAAGAAGGATCATAATGGAGACAGATCGGCCTGTTCTCATACTCCTCGGTACGGGATGGGGACTTCCCGATGAGATCCTTGTGATTTCGGATTACATTCTTGAGCCCATAAGGGCGGGATCTGATTTCAATCATCTGTCCGTCAGGGCGGCGGCAGCTATAATAATCGATAGACTGATAGGAGAAAATTACGTGAGGAGGGATTGAAAGATGAGCATGGACCATCTTGTAAGGATCATCGAAAAAAAATACGAAAAGAAAGAGATCCCGGACTTCAGACCGGGTGACACGGTGAGAGTGCACGTGAAGGTGATCGAAGGTGACAGAGAAAGAACACAGGTTTTCGAAGGAATCGTTATTGCCAAGAGGGGATCTGGAATAAACAGAACGTTCACCGTGAGAAGAATAGGAAGCCATGGTGTTGGAGTGGAAAGGATCTTCCCATTTCACTCACCCGTTGTAGAAAAGATAGAGGTTGTGAGGAAAGGTAAAGTGAGAAGGGCAAAACTCTACTACCTCAGGGATGTCAAGGGTAAGATCAGGATCAAGGAGCGCAGGGATTGATGAACCTGAAAAAAGAATCCGTAGAATGGATCAAAGCGCTGCTTTATGCACTCGTTGCCGCAACGATCGTGAGACTGTACATATTCGAAACCATGCTGGTGCCGACGGGATCGATGATACCAACGATCCAGATTGGTGATCGTCTCTTCGTGGAGAAGATCACCTACACCGTTCGAGAACCACAGATAGGAGAAATCGTTGTGTTCTGGTCACCTTTCGTTGATGAACGTGCAAGTCACATGCTCCGCCTCTTTGACAAATTCATGGATCTTTTTTCTCCGGCGATGTTCAGAGGCCACGTCAAGTACGTGAAGCGCCTGGTCGGAAAAGGTGGAGATGTTCTGGAGATAAAGGACGGAAAACTCTACGTCAACGGAAAAATCCCTGATGCTTTGAAAGACAGATACTACGAGCCAGAAGGGATCTTCAAGTACGAAGACTTCTACGAGTGGCTCTACACCGCAAGTAAATTGAGAAAGGACAAGGAAGCATACAGGAATTTCATATACGATCTCGCAAGAGAACACGGAAGAACAGCGGCTGTGCTGGTGTTTTCCCTCATCGGGGAGGAGGGTTTGAAGTACGGTGAACCGTTCCTCCCCGGTTTGCTGAATTACTTCGATCCTTCGATGGTTTACTACGACGAGAAAACCCAGACCTACTACATTCCCGGAATGATCTACCATGAGTTCTACGAGGAGTACTATTCCAAGCTGGATCTCAAGAAATACATCGAGAAAACAGAAGACGGTACGGTGAGGATAAGAGTTCCGGAGGGTTTCTACTTTTTGATGGGTGACAACACGAAAGAGAGTCTGGACTGCAGATATTTCGGTTTTGTTCCAAAAGATCACATCATTGGTTGGCCCATCCTGAGAATTTGGCCGCTTGACAGGTTTGGGCCCATTCAAAAGTACTGATCACGGGTGAGCTGAATCGAAGAAGCAGTAGACGGTTCCATCCCGTGTGGCGACGATCACACGTTCTTCTCCAATGGCTGGCTCAGCGATGGTTTCTCCCACTTTTCTTTCCCATCTCTTCTGACCGTCGATCGTGTAGGAAAAGAGAGTTCCGTTTGAGACGAAGAACAGAAACCCTTCCTTTGAAACAGCAACGGGGGATGGAGACTCTGCGAAGACTACATCCTTCACGTTGCCCTGAAAGTCAACAAGGTATATCCCATCGCTGCCGTTTATGATCAGAAGATCTTTGTAGACAGAGAGTGTGGAGTTGAGGGTCAGAGGAAGTTCCTTCTTCCAGATCACACTTCCGTTCAATCTGTCAAAGCAGAACAGCCACCCGGAGTTGCTTCCGACAAATACGTATTTTCCAACAACAACGGGTTTTGTCGTCAGAAGGTATCCAGTCTTCGTCTTCCATTTTAAGGAACCGTTTGGATAGAGAGAGTAGAGATTTTTCAGTGTTCCAAAGTAGACGGTGCCGTTTTCATCAACGGTGACCCCCGTGGACACCCATTCGTCATCTTTGAACTGCCAGAGCGTTTCAGAACCGTGATCGATCAGATACACCCTTCCTCCATCGGTTGCAAGATAGACTCCATACGAATTCACCTCGAACGGTTTTGAGACGTCCGATTCCAGTTCTACTTTCCAGACCAGATTCCCATTCTCTGAAATCGCGTACAGGAAGTTGTCCCAGCTCGTCACGTAGACTCTATCCAGATAAACCTTCGGGGGTGCTGTTACCACAAAGCCCGTTCTGTATTCCCACAATCTTGTTCCGTTCAGTGACATCGCATGTACAACCCCTTCGACATCCGCCACAAGAACGAGTTTGTCGCTGACGGCAGGAGATGCTCTCACCTCAGAGCCCAGATTCCTCTTCCAGAGAAGTTCACCCGCTGTGATCACTCTCTTCTCGGGTGAAAGGACCAGAAACACCCGCTGAGCCACACCCAGTCTTTTCATCGAAAGTGTTGAATCCATTCTGTAGAGGATATTTCCCGAAGTGAAAAAGATCGATCCATCTGTTTTCACAAACGAAGAGACTCCAACGTTGTACTCTTTAACCACCTCTGGTGTGTTCAGCTTTTCTGTATCCATGATGATCGTTCTGTTCTCAGAAGAAACAAAAAGGAAGTTTTCCAGCCACTCCACACTTTTTGCGTTTTCAACTCCGGTGAAGAACACTATCTTCGGTGCAAGGACGTTTTCCAAATCGACGAGAAAGAGAGTTCCATCTTTCGTGATTCCAGCGAGTACCTTTCTTTTTGCGTTCACGGAGATATCGACAACAGCAGAAGGTGCTTCTATCTTCCAGGTTTCCTCTCTGTTTTTCACAAGGGAGACGTACTTTCCGTAACTCACTATCAGTTCGTCTTCAAATGTTTCCACATCCACCGGATCTTCGGGCAGGTCTACAGCGGTGTAGCTGAATGTGACGGGATCCAGCAGAAGGATCTTCTTTTTGGAGAGAAGTAGGAGGTTTTTTCCGCTCCATCTTATATCCTCCACCCACATCTGGGCCTTTCTGACGATCTCTTCTCTTTCCAGATCGTACTCTATCAGTTCTTTTCCACTCACAAAGTAGGCTTTGTTTGAGACCACGATACCCTTTGATGGCGAAAAGGGGAGCGTGAAACTGGAGATATCTTTCATCTCCTCGTTCTCGATCGTCACCAAAGATACCACGTTATCATGGATCACCATCAACTGGATGGAGAAAGAAAGTGTTGCCAGTACAGCGGAGAAAAGGACAAAAATCTTCCACATCGTTCTCAACTCCGGCTGTTAAAATATCATGGGTGGCCCGAATAAGAATATAGCACAGATCGAGGTGATAAGCGTTGAGAAGGGTAGCGGCAATCGTCGAGTACGACGGGAGCAACTTCTTCGGCTATCAGGGACAGCCAGACGTGCGAACCGTTCAGGGAGTTATAGAGGACGCTCTGGAAAGGATTTTCAAGCAAAGGATTTACACTCAGGCGGCGGGGAGAACGGATGCAGGTGTCCATGCGAACGGGCAGCTGATAGCTTTCAACTGCCCGAACGACAGGATGACCACGGAGGACATCAAAAATGCTATGAACGCAAACCTGCCGGATGATGTGTACGTGAAGAAAGTGTTCGAGGTACCGAAAAATTTCCATCCAAGGTTCGACGTCAAAAAAAGGATCTATCACTATTTCATACACACTTCCAGAGAAAAAAACGTTTTCCTCAGAAAGTATGCATGGTGGTTTCCCTATGAACTGGATCTTGAGGCGATGAGAAAAGCCGCAAAGTATCTGGAAGGAACGCATGACTTCACATCCTTCAAAACGGGAAGCGACGAGAGAGATCCGGTGAGAACGATCTACAGGATCAGGATATTGAGCCTTGGAAAAGACATGATACTCATCAGGGTTGAGGGAAGATCCTTCCTCAGGAGAATGGTGAGAAACATCGTTGCGGCTTTGGTGAAGGTCGGATTGAGACAGTGGGAACCGGAAAAGTTGAAGGAGGTGCTTGAGGCACGAGACAGAAGCGCAGCGGCTGGTACCGCACCTGCACATGGATTGTACTTTTACAAAGTGCTCTTTTGATGTTTGCATTCGACTACAGGATAGAAGAAAACGGTGTTCTCTACTTTCTTGGGGATGCCACTCCCACCGAAGTCGAACTGGAGATCGTCCAGGAGTGGAAAGATCTTCCGGTGGTGACACTCGTGTACGACGGGCCAGATGAGTACGAGGGTCTTGTGGAAAACCTCCTGTCACAGGATGGTGTGCTCACAGGTGTGGGAACGCCTTTGATAGTGAAACTGAGAGTTAAAGAAGATCTTGTTGCCTTTCAGGTCGTGTTCGAAGACAAAGAACTGGACAACTTCGAAAATCCGGTAACTTCAAATTTGTTTCCCGAGCAATTCAGAGAGACCGTGAGAAAGATCTTTCCCCAACTGGAGGTTCCGTCGAGGTTTTTCCTCATCGAGTACAGAGACGGAAAGTTCGAAAAGAAGATCGCTCAAACCCGTGATTTTCCAGGAAAGAAAGCCCCTGTGGTGATAATTCCTGTGTGGAAACAAAAACACGTTCTGGAGATAGGAAACTACAGAGAAGTTGTGGACGAAGGATTCTACCAGATAGGTGGAAAGACTATATACGTGGGAAGGGACATATCGTTGAAGAGTGTACCGGGACTGTACGAAGGGGTCGATATGGTCTTTCTGGATGGAGAGAAGGAGTACATCTACAAAGACGGATTCCTCAGAATGGAAGAGAAAGTTTTGAAGGTTCAAGAACCCGTGGATGTCGTCGATGGGAAGGTGATCACAGGATACAGGATAGGAGAGCAAGAGGTGGATGACACGGTACTCTTCAGATGGAACGACTTCGTTCTGACGGCTTCCGGTGTTCTGATTGGTATCAACGGCAGCTGGACATGGCAGGTCTCCAGAGCACCGGTGGAGTTTTCTTTTCGGGACGGCAGAATGTACATACTGGATGTTTGCGGATTTCTGAGAAGTTACGACTTGAAGACAAGACGCCTCCTCTGGGAGAGAAGGATCGAAGGTGCGTGGGGTCTTGATACATCCAGAGACAGGGTGTTCGTTGGTGCAGGAAGCAACGTGGTGGTTTTGAACGCAGAAGATGGAGAGACGATCGAAATACTGGAGGCGGACGATTTTGCGGTGTGGAAGGATGAACTTCTGATCTACAGAGACGGCAAGATAAACGGAGAAAGCGTTGGAGATGGCTTTTTCATCAGAAACTTTGGAACTCCTCTTTTTGTTTCAGAAGGCAAAGTTCTGTTCTTTGGATCAGTGAAAAAGATTTACAGGAATGTTGAAAAAATCCGGGTGTTTCAGTGGGGAACAGTCATAAAGGAAGGTAATGAACTATGGCTGATAAGAAGAGACTAGATCTGCTCGTTCTGGAAAGAGGCCTTGTGGAAAGTCGTGAAAAGGCAAAAGCTTTGATTCTGGCAGGAAAGATTCTGGTGAACGGCGAGAAAGTAACAAAAGCGAGCAAACTCGTTCCGGTGGACTCGCATTTGGAAGTTCTGGAAGAGCCCAGGTATGTGAGCAGGGGAGGATACAAACTCGAGTCTGCGTTCGAACGATTCAAAATAGACGTCTCGGGAAAGGTTGCATGTGACATAGGTGCTTCCACCGGCGGTTTCACTGATTTTCTCCTGAAAAACGGCGCCCGGAAGGTCTTTGCGGTTGACGTGGGATACGGCCAGCTCCACTGGAAGTTGAGGAACGACCCGAGAGTGGTGGTGATGGAGAGGGTGAACGCCAGATACCTGAAGTGGCAGGATCTGGGAGAAAGGGTCGATATCGTCACCTGTGATGTTTCGTTCATATCGGTGAAGAAGATCCTCCCTGCTATCTACGATATCCTGAAGGACCAGGGTGATGCGGTCATACTGGTGAAGCCTCAGTTTGAAGCGCCAAGAAAGTTCGTGAAGAAAGGAATCGTGAAGGATCCTGAGGTCCATGTGAAGGTGTTGATGGATGTACAGAAAAGCCTGATAGAAAACGGTTTTGTGGTAAAGGGTTGCTGTTTCTCCAAAATAAAGGGAGCGGATGGTAACATAGAGTTTTTCTTCTGGGTGGGAAAAGAGGGGAAAAGTCAAAACGTGGATTTCCAGAGAGTGGTGGAGGAGGCCTGGAAATTCTTCGGGGAGATGAAATCGTGAGGACACTTCTTTTTCTGATGATGATCACAACGGTGGTCTTTTCAGTGCCCGTTTTTCAGGATTACGATTACTTCATATGGTTTAGAGATACGGGTGAGTTTTACTCGATAGTAAAGCAACTTCCTCTCTTTGAATTTCTACTTTCGGAAAAAGGAGCTGGTTTTGAGCAGGCAGCGATCAAATGGGTTGAAAACCGTGCGGATCAACCGGAGAACTTTTTTCAGGCACTATCACAGGAGATCGTTGTCTGTGGAAAAGGCAACCTGGAGGATCTTTTCACCTTCGATATCAACAATCTTCTTTCTCTACCTTACAGGCTCAAAGAAGGTTTCATCGCCTTCAAAACAGACGTTCCACAAAAAATCGTGGAATCCTTTGCAAAACTGAATGCTGCGGAATTTTACGAAAATGATGACCTTTACATCATCGAAAGCGCTACCCCTCTTTACCTGAAAACACTCGGAGAGTATCTTGTGCTTTCAACAAGCAGAAGTTTGCTCGAAAAAGTACAGGACGAAGAAACGTCTTTTGAAAACGCCCCCCTCGTGGCACACGTGAAGAAACTGGAACTTTTCGGGAAAAAGGGCGAGGCATTTTTGAGTGCAAAAGCGAGCACTTCTCAGTTCACGATTGAGATCACACAGAGAGCAGAATCGTTTACAGTTTCAGAAGCCGAAGACATCGGTCAGCTGCCTTACTCCGGTGACCTCTACGCCTTCTCTGGTGCCCCGGAGATTTCAAGAGAACTTTTGAAAGAGATTTTCAGGGGAAGTGACTTCGAAGAGTTCTACCGAACGTTCATCGATGGAAGCATCATGCTTGCTTCGTCACTCTATGGAGCTTCTGAACTTGTTCTTTTCGTCCAGGACAAAAGTCTGAAAGACGTAGAGACCGATCTCATAAGTCGGGGAGCAGAAAGGCTCGGTGAAGAGTGGAGGCTTTCTGTTCAGAACGGTCTTCTTCATTTCTTTGAGTATCGTGGACACCTTGTCGTCTCTTCTATGAAGAAAACGGAGTTTCTCCAGGCTGTCAACAAAAGGAGACTTTCAAACCATCCCAGTTTCAGATTTCTGGAAAAACAGGTGCCAGAAAACGTGTTTCTGGAGATGTTCATAGACCTTGATTCTTTCCTGAACAAACTCCTCGGTTTTTCCCCAAATTCCAGTTTGCTTCTGATTGGATACGTGGAGGGTGAAACCATAAAGTGCAGATTGGAGGTAATGTGACATGTTGTTTTTTGACAAGAACAAGCGCATTTTGAAAAGGTACTCGAAGATCGTCGAAAAGATCAATCAGCTGGACCAGAGCATGAGAAAAAAGAGCAACGAAGAGATAGTTTCTCTGTCTTCTGAGTTAAAAGAGAGAGTAAACTCTCTCGAAGATGCAGACAGGAACCTTGTGGAGGCCTTTGCCCTTGTGAGGGAAGCGGCTCGAAGGACGCTTGGTATGAGACCTTTCGATGTTCAGGTGATGGGAGGAATTGCCCTTCACGAAGGAAAAGTGGCAGAAATGAAGACGGGAGAGGGGAAGACGCTCGCCGCCACCATGCCCGTGTACCTGAACGCCCTCATAGGAAAGGGTGTACACGTGGTCACCGTGAACGACTATCTTGCAAGAAGAGACGCCCTGTGGATGGGACCTGTGTACCTGCTTCTAGGGTTGAGAGTTGGGGTGATAAACTCCCTTGGGAAATCCTATGAAGTTGTCTGGAAGGACCCTTCACTGGTTGAGAAAGCGATAAAAGAAAACTGGAGCGTGTGGCCACAGGAGTTCGATGGGGAAATTCTAAAGGAAGAGCAGATGAACAAAGAGGCTCTGAACGCTTTTCAGGTGGAACTCAAAGAGATCTCAAGAAAAGAAGCCTACATGTGTGATGTGACTTACGGTACAAACAACGAGTTCGGGTTCGACTACCTGAGAGACAACCTCGTTCTGGACTACAACGACAAGGTCCAGAGAGGACACTTCTATGCCATAGTGGACGAGGCTGACAGCGTGTTGATAGACGAGGCAAGAACTCCCCTGATCATCTCCGGACCATCTAAAGAGAGTCCTTCCACCTACAGAAGATTCGCTCAAATTGCAAAGAAGTTCGTCAAAGACAAAGATTTCACGATCGATGAAAAGGCGAGAACGGTCATTTTGACCGAAGAGGGTGTGGCAAAGGCAGAAAAGATCATAGGTGTGGACAACCTCTATGAACCTGGGAACGTCTCCCTTCTGTACCACCTCATAAACGCCCTGAAAGCGCTACATCTCTTCAAAAAGGACGTCGATTACGTCGTCATGAACGGGGAAGTCATCATCGTCGATGAATTCACAGGAAGGCTCCTTCCCGGAAGACGCTACAGTGGGGGATTACACCAGGCCATAGAGGCAAAAGAAGGGGTTCCGATAAAGGAAGAATCCATAACGTACGCCACGATCACCTTCCAGAACTATTTCAGGATGTACGAAAAACTCGCGGGAATGACAGGAACCGCCAAGACGGAGGAAAACGAATTTGTTCAGGTTTACGGCATGGAGGTTGTGGTCATTCCAACGCACAGGCCCATGATAAGAAAGGACCACGATGATCTTGTTTTCAGAACACAGAAGGAAAAATACGAAAAGATCGTGGAGGAGATCGAAAAACGCTATAAAAAAGGTCAGCCAGTTCTTGTGGGTACTACTTCCATAGAAAAGAGCGAACTCCTCAGTTCCATGCTGAAAAAGAAGGGAATACCTCACCAGGTGCTGAATGCAAAGCACCACGAAAAGGAAGCAGAGATCGTTGCCAAAGCCGGACAGAAGGGCATGGTGACCATAGCGACCAACATGGCCGGAAGGGGAACGGATATAAAACTCGGTCCCGGTGTGGCGGAGCTCGGTGGCCTCTGTGTCATTGGAACAGAAAGGCACGAAAGCAGAAGGATAGACAACCAGCTCAGGGGTCGAGCCGGAAGGCAGGGAGATCCTGGAGAATCAATATTCTTCCTCTCGCTGGAAGACGACCTTCTGAGGATCTTCGGTGGAGAACAGATAGGAAAGGTGATGAAAATACTCAAGATAGAAGAAGGTCAGCCCATACAGCATCCCATGCTTTCAAAGCTCATAGAGAACATACAGAAGAAGGTGGAGGGAATAAACTTTTCCATAAGGAAATCCCTCATGGAGATGGACGAAGTCCTGGACAAACAGAGAAGCACCATATACTCTCTTCGAGATCAGATACTTCTGGAAAAAGACTACGATGAGTACCTGAAACAGATCTTCGAAGACGTTATCGGAACAAGGGTAGAGGAATTTTGCTCCGGCAAAAACTGGGATCTCGAAGGTCTGAAAAACTCTCTTTCGTTCCTTCCAAGAGATCTCTTCGAATTCGATGGAAGGCGTTTCGAATCGTCCGAAGAGCTCTACGAGTATCTTTTCAATAGAATGTGGGAGGAGTATCAGAAAAAGAGACAGGAAATAGGAGAAGAATACAGCAAAGTAATCAGGTTTTTAATGCTTCGAATCATCGACGAGCACTGGAGAAGATACCTTGAGGAAGTGGAACACGTCAGGGAAGCGGTTCAGTTGAGGGCGTATGGACAGAAAGATCCTATCGTCGAATTCAAAAAAGAAACGTACCTTATGTTCGATGAGATGATGAGAAGGATCAACGACACGATAGCCAATTATGTCCTGAGAGTGGTCAAGGTGACGGAAAAGGATGAAAAAGAAGCGAAAGAGGAACTTGGTAAAATAAGACTTGTACACGAGGAATTCAACCTTGTGAACAGGGCCATGAGAAGGGCCATGGAGAAAGGGAAGAAAAAAGGTGGTTCACATGGACTTGGTAAAATAAGAGTGAAGAGGTGATGAGAATGATCAGTTTTGAGACGAGAACGAAGATAGAGGAACTCGAAAAGAAGTTCAAAGATGTGCTTTCTATAGTAAACGAGGAGGAAGTCAACAGAGAACTGAAGGAACTCGAAAAGAAACTCTCTGATCCTTCCGTCTGGGACGATCAGAAAAAGGCCCGTGAGTACACACAGAAACTGAAGAGACTTAAGAACATCTCTGAGGATCTAAAGAGAGTAAGATCTCTCTTTGAAGATCTCGAGGTCGCAATAGAACTCTCAGAAGAAGATATGGATATGGTGAATCAGGTGGAGGAGATCGTTCAAGATCTGGAAAAGGCTGTGAAGAAGCTTGAACTGGAGATCATCCTGAACGGAAAGTATGATCCCAACAACGCCTATCTTTCCGTTCACCCGGGTGCAGGAGGGACCGAGTCTCAGGATTGGGCTCAGATGTTGCTCGAGGATGTACATGAGATGGGCAGAAAGGAAGGGCTTTGACGTTGAGATCGTAGAGTATCAGCCCGGTGAAGAAGCGGGTATAAAGGATGCAACGATTTTAATAAAAGGTGAGTACGCTTACGGATACCTGAAGCATGAGTCCGGTGTTCATCGACTGGTGAGAATATCGCCCTTCGATGCGGCAAGAAGAAGGCACACATCTTTTGCATCGGTGAACGTGATACCGGAGATAGAAGACGACGTCCATATCGAGATAAAACCAGAAGACCTGAAAATAGAAACCTTCAGAGCGTCTGGACACGGTGGCCAGCACGTGAACAAGACGGAGTCCGCTGTGAGAATCACACACATTCCAACGGGAATCGTTGTCACCTGTCAAAACGAAAGATCGCAGCATCAGAACAAACAAACAGCGTTGAAGATTTTGAAGGCAAGGCTGTATCAGCTGGAACTGGAAAAGAAGAGAAAGGAAATACAGGAGATCCAGGGAGAGCTGAAGGACATATCCTGGGGAAACCAGATCAGATCCTATGTCTTTCATCCGTACACGCTGGTAAAAGATCACAGAACGGGTGTGGAGACATCAAACGTCGATGCGGTGATGGACGGTGATATCGATATCTTCATAGAAGCAGAGCTCGTTTACTTTGCACGTCATTCATCCTAAACCGTATTTCTTTATCTTGTAGGACAGGGTTTTGTAATTCATGTTCAGGATTTCACAGGCTTTTTTTCGGTTGCCCTCGCTTTCTTCGAGGGCTTTTTCTATCATCTTTTTTTCCACGAACTCAACGACCGTTTCGACGAACTCTTTCAGGTCGATACCTTTTGTTCCCTTGAGATCGCTTACAACGCTCTTGACCTGTTCTGCAGGATCTTTCAGTGTGAGGATCTCGTACGTTTTCTCAAGGAACTCCTGCGTGTTTCCGGGCCAGTGGTAGCTCGTGAGCACCTTGACCAGCCCATCGTCGATTTTGAAGGTCTTTCCTTGAAGCTGGAGGGATCTGAGAACCCCGTCCAGCATGTAGGGAATGTCCATTCTTCTTTCCCTCAAAGGAGGAATTACAACGAATGGAATGTCGATCTTCGGTGGAAGGTTCATTCCCAGAATCACCTTTTTCCCAGAAAAACTTGGAGGTTGGAAATCTGGTGGTGCGTCGTCTATGAACACTGTGCTTGCTCCTGTGTTTATAGGAAGGTCTTCATGGTAGGTGAGTGAAAGGTAATTTCCACCCGTCACGAAATCAACGTACGCGTGTCTGTGAATACCCTTCTCGGAAACAAGAGCAAAGACAGGATAAGAGTTGTAGAATTTCTGTACCTGAAAGAGCGTCTCCTTTATTTTTGCTCCCTGAAGTTCCGGAGTGTACAGGAGAAGATTGTATTTCGTCCTCAGGGATTCGTAGTCTTTCTTGCTCACGACGTATTTCAAAGCCAGTTCCAGTTCCCTCAGCGTTTGAACGAACACCGTGTCATCCATTTCAAAGATCTTCTCGCCGAAGATCACATCCCACTTTTCGGCCAGAACTTTGTCTCTGTAATCCTCACCCTCGTAGAGATCCCAGTCCACATCGTGTGGAATCTTGGTTATCATATCTTTGAAGGCATCGACGATGTCTTTTCTCACGAGCACTTTCAGCACTCTCTCATCCCCATCGTGCTATCATTCTTCTGCGAAACCCCGTTTCAAATCTTACCATATGGAAAGGAGGAACTCGATTCGATGCAGCTGGAAAGACTTGATGAGGGGCTTTTCTATCCACATTATAACGGATACTCCATCGTCAACTTTTCGAACACCATTTTGAGTATATTCGGTGAGAAAACGCTTCACAGACCCTTTCCACTTCCCGAAAGATTTCTCGAAAACGTTCGTAAAGTGGTTGTTCTGGTTGTCGATGCTTTGAGTTACGATGTGTTCTCGAATACCATACAGGACGATGATGTGCAGGTGTTTCCGTGTTCCTCCGTTTTTCCCACAACCACGGCCGCCGCACTTCCCAGTTTGTACTCCGGACTAACCCCCCTGGAACACGGCTTTCTAGGGTACATCCTTTACCTTCGAGAAGTGGGTAGTCCTGTGAACATGATAGAGATGGCTCCTCCGGGTTTTCCGCGGGAAAGTGTACTCAGAATACATGAGTTTCGATTCACAACGATATTCCAGAGGCTAAAGGTTCGATCTTTCTTTCTTGTTCCCAGGTATCTACTGGGAACGGGCTTTTCCAGGCTCATGTCTCAGGGAGCAGAGCAGATCGGTTTTTCCAGTTTCGGTGACATGATCGAGAAAACGCTGGAGATACTGGCAAATCAGGAAACAGTGCTTGTCTTCGCATACTGGCCCTCACTTGATTCAATAGCACACAAATCGGGTGTTGGAAGGGCCTATTTCAGGGAACTCAAATGGCTCTACAGGATCCTGAAGGAAGAACTCATCAGGAGATTGAAATCAGACACCCTCTTTTTCATGGTGAGCGATCATGGACAGATATCAACACCACCGGAGAGGGAAGTGTGGTGGGACAGTTTTTCTGAGGTGATGAGGTTTCTTGACAGACCTCCTGCCGGTGAGCAGAGGATGATGTATCTTTACACAAAAAGAAAGAAAGCTCTGGTAGAATATCTTGTGGAAAAGTACGCCGATTTTGCGATCTTCATTGACGCCAGAAGGGCAACGCGTCTCTTTGGGATAGGAAAGAGTCACCCCGAATTTTTCCACAGAATCGGTGATTTGATCCTGATAACAAAAGAGAATTTTTCTTTCAACTACAGGTACACGGGAAAAGAAGAGAGTCTTTCCGGAAGGCATGGAAGTCTCACTCATCAGGAGCTGGTGGTTCCCCTGGTGGTCTATCGGAGGTGATAGGTTCCGTTATCTGAAGAGTCCCACTTGGGGAAAAGTAGATCATCAGAAGGCAAAGTATCTCATAAAAAAGTTCACAGAGGGGCACAGGTATGAGGTCTTCGTAGGAACGGACAGTGACATCAGAGACGGGGAGGTAGTGTACGCCACAGCGATCGTGGTGTATCGACTTGGAAACGGTGCAACCTATTTCTACACCGTATACAAAGATGGAAAGAACAGAGACCTGTACACGAGGATATTCAAAGAAGCGGAGATGAGCCTGGAGATGGCCAGATTCGTGGAAGAGGTCCTGGAACTGGGAAAACCCGTGGTTCATCTGGATATCGGATACGACGGTCTCACAAAAGATCTGGTCTCTTCCGTGATAGGCTACGTGAAGGGAATGGGGTATCCCTATCAGGTGAAACCGGATTCCTTTGCCGCAACGAAGATCGCCCATAAACACACCAAGTGAGGAGGTTGCCCGTCCATGAGAATCCTGTTGTGTAATCCTGAAAGCAAAGACGAGATATTGAACATTTTGAAAGGCCTCGATGAAGAGTACGAGATACTCTTTCCACAGGAACAGTTGAAGGATTTTGATATCCTCTACGTGAAGTGGAAAAACTTGCCGCTCAGGAAAAAGGAGGAGGAAGTCCTTTCTGTTGTTGACGAGAATGTGATAGGGCTTTTCTTCGAGACGATAAAGAACTACCGGGAAAAAGTGGTGGTTACAGACCTCGATGATCTGAAACTTGCTCTCTCTGAGATAGAACGAACAGGGGATGTATCGCTTCAGACCAGAAGGTTTCTTTTTCTCAAAGCCCTAGCACACTTTATGAATTTCCAGTCGAGGATATTGAAGGATCTGTCCGACCTTTTTTTCATAAAAAGATGGGAAGCGTTCGTTCTAGAAAGGGTGGAGGAGGAAGGTTCCGAAGCAATTGTGAAACAGCTTTCTCAGAAGATACCTGAGGAGAAATCACTGGATATCAGCCTTGTGGTTCATTTCCTCCGGTATCTTCCACACGGTTCGTGCATCCTGGTAAAAGATCGCACCGTTGTGTACGCCTCTTCGAAGGGAGACCTTCCCAATGTGAGCGGTGGTGTTCTGGGGTACAGGGGAACTTTCTCTGAGGAGAAAAATTATGACTTCGTCGTGGCAGAAGATTTCGGAGAGGATACAGAAGGAATCAGGTTGAATGAACTCGACACATTCGAAGAGGGAATGGTCCTTCTTGGAACAGCCGGTGTTCTCAGAGAGCCCGTTCCAACAGACAGCTTCACAGAGGCTCTTTCCATGCATCCTGCCTTTGACTGCTGTGCTGTAACGAAAGATGGCTATCTGGTGGCACACCTTATCGAACTCAACAGAAAGAGCATCTTTGAAAAACTGGAACATCTCGACCTTTCTGAAACGTCCGTGGCCTTCAATTTCCCTGTGGAAGAATCTTTGAGGAACCATCTCAAAGAGAAGGGAGCAGAGAGAATATCCTGGATAGACTCAAGAAGAATCTGGAGAAGGTGCTGAACTTCCTCTACGTGAACACGTGTCTTCTTTGCGGAAGGGAAATTTCTCCGTTTTCTCCTCTCTGTGAAGAGTGTACAACAGAGATCGTAAGAAGAGGACCCTCTTTCTACCATGAGTGTCACAGAAACTACGAAGTTTTTGCCTATTCCACCTACACCGATAAACTGGAAGAGGTCATAAAGCTTTACAAGTACCACCACGAAACTTTGCTTTCGGACTTTCTTGCAGAACTTTTCCTCAGACTTTACAGTTACTTTCAGAGGAAGGCAGATGCTGTCACCCGGGTGCCGTCTTCTCTCAGCTCACTCGAAGAAAGAGGTTTTGACCACATGGAGTTGTTAGCAAAGAAGTTCGCAAAGAAACTCACCATCCCTTCCGTAAAAATCCTCGAAAACGTTTCGGAAGGAAGACAGGTGGACAGAGAAAAGGAGGAAAGAAAGAAACTGGGAAGGTTCGTGTGTCAGAAACCCCCACCCCGCAGGGTCATTTTGCTGGATGATGTGATGACAACGGGAACGAGTGTGAAAGATTGCACTCAAACACTCCTCAGAAGCGGAGCAGAAAGTGTTTTTGTGTACGTTCTGGCAAAGGCTAGATGACAAGGCCGATGATCAGATCGTTGACGTTCGTTCCCGTGGGTCCCGTTTTGAGAAGGGCACCTGCTTTTTTCAGTGCGTTGTAGGAATCGTTGTTTTCAAGATATTCAACAGGATCTTCTCCCATCTCTTTCAGAATCTTTGCCGTTCTTCCATCCACGATGCCACCTGCTGCGTCCGTGGGACCGTCTGTTCCATCCGTTCCAACGGAGCACAGAACAACCCCTTCTACTCCTTCCAGGGCTATCGCCGCCGAGAGGGCAAGTTCCTGATTTCTTCCTCCAAGGCCATTTCCTTTTACATGTACCACCGTCTCTCCACCGAAGATCACAGCGGCTGGTTTCTCCAGGGGTCTATCTCTGAACTTGATCTCTTTCATGATGCTTGCGATGAATCTACCTGCTTCTTTTGCCTCACAATCCAGTGTGGTTGTCAGTATTTCACTGTTGAAGCCTTTTTCTGTGGCTATCTTCTTTGCTGCCTCACACACTTTCTGAACGTTTCCCAGTACATGGATCTCCACGTTCGACAGGTGCTTTGGAGTTTCTTTTAAAAGGGCTTTCTTCACCTCATTGCTCACGCTGATTCTGTACCTTTCCAGGATCCTGATGGCCTCTTCCGAAGTTGATGCATCTGGGGAGGTGGGGCCGGAGGCCACGACGTCGATCCTGTCACCCAGTACGTCGGAAAGAACGAGTGTAACAACTCTTGCAGGGAATATCTTCTCTGCGAACCTTCCCCCTTTTACCTGTGAAAGGTGCTTCCTCACTGTGTTTATCTCTTCGATATTTGCGCCGCTCTTCAGCAATGAATCGGTTATCTTCTGCAGTTCTTCAAGGGATACACCCTCCATGGGCAGTTCGAACAAGGCAGATCCTCCACCGGACAGAAGAAAAAGGACAGTATCTTTCTCATTCAATTCCTCGACTATTTCCATAACCCTTCGAGTTGCTCTCATGGTGTTTTCATCAGGAATGGGGTGTCCCGCCTCGTATATCTCGAAATCATCTATGGGACCTTCGCTGTGTCCGTACTTTGTGATAACGATCCCTTTTCTTATCTTTCCGTTCAGGACATCGAAGGCAGCCTTTGCCATTCTCCATGCTGCCTTTCCAACCGATACGAGGAAGACGTCCTGAAGGTTCAGATCCTTTAATGTGTCCTTCACTGCTCTGTCCGGTAGCACAGACTCTATGGAGTTTTTCACTATCTCAATTGCTGTTTTCATTAGTTCAGAACCAGACAATATGTATCCTCTCCTTTCTTCACGATCTCTGGCTCTCTTTTGAATATCTCCCGTGCGACAAGGAACGCATGTGACAGGGCTATCCCAAGATCCACAGGACTTCTGGAGGAAATGCAGAGTTCTCCACCCGTGAACTTTATTCTCCATGGCTGTCTGTTCATAGCAGAAGGTGCGAGTATTGTCATTTCTACTATCCTTATGATCTCTGGAGGTAGTTCTTCCACATCGTTTTCAAGAAAAGAAGTGATGGGTTTTCTGCTTCTTGTGAAATTTCTTGATCTTGGATACCCGAAAGTGATTATGTAAGGAACGTCTGGATGAGGAGAGCGTGCCATCCAGCACGTTCCAAGTCCCTTCATGGTCAGGAAAAGAACGATCTGTTCTCCCTGGAAGCCGTAATCCACCTGTTTTTCAAAATCTTTCCTGGTTGTTGCATAAACGTAACCTGGAAAAGTGGAAAGATTCACTTTCCAGTCCAGTTTATCTGTGATAGACTTCAAAGAGAGGTTTTCTATTTCTTCCTTTATACTTTCCGGCAGTTTTCTCTCCAGGAAATCCCGCACCGAATGCCTTCTCTCAATCGCCTCGAAGATATCCATATACACCACCTCCGGGGGGTGAATTTTGTGAGGAAGATTCTTTTTTTGACAATCTGTACCCTGGTTTCTCTTTCGTTCGGGTCTTTTCTGTACCTCAAAGAACTCTCTGTGGAGTTTCCCGAAGAACTCTACAAAACAATCGGGACCAGATCTTTCCTGGTGAAATATTTTACCCTTTTCGAAGATGAAACCCAAAAAGGAATCGTCTTTTCCGGTTGGATCTTCTCTCCCAACACTCAAACCACATCGACTCTTGATATAAAACTGGAGAATGAAAAAGAAGTTCACGTTTTTTCGATAAAAACCACAAGAAAGGGTTTCTACCTGATCATTCCTCCACACCTTTTGATATTTCCAAAAAACCTTAAAGTCTTCATCGATGGATACGAAATTGGGGGGTGAAGTTTCTTGATGGAAGAGATTGTCCACGTAATGGCTGCTCTGCTCCTTTTTTTCTTTGTCTTTCTTGTAAGAAATTACGTGAAGAACCTTGGAAGCTACACTCTAGAGATTGGAATCGCAGTAATCATCCTGGGACTTCTGATCGATACATTCAATGAGGCCTTTGGATACAACATCATACTTATTGGGATCGTGGTCGTATTCTTTGGAACGATAAGAATATTCAAGAAATTGAAAGAAATAGCCATAAGAGACTATCTAACTGGGCTCTACACCAGGTACTACTTCTTCGAGGAGTGGCTTCCTCAAGAGATGGAGAGGCAAAAGCGAAAGAAAGGTAAGGGCATAGCGTTTCTTGTGATAGACCTTGACGATTTCAAGATGATAAACGACCGCTATTCTCACAGAATGGGAGATAAACTTCTGAAATTTGCTGCCCAGAAGATAGTGGAAAACATAAGAAGAACGGACTGTGCTGTAAGGTTCGGAGGAGACGAGATACTGGTTGCCTTCCCGGAAGCAGACGAGAAAACAGTGGAAAACATCGTAAAAAGGCTGGAAAAAAAGCTTATGTTCAACCCGTTTGGTCTTCCATTGAAATTTTCCTACGGCATAGAAACATGGAGACCGGGTGAGAATATAGAAAACGTTGTCCAGAAAGCGGATCTTCAGATGTATTCTCTTAAAAGTCTGAAAAAGCAAAAGCAGATCCTGTCTGAAGAAGCAGATGTTGACTAATCCCGAATTTTGATGTAATATACTTAATGCGGTGGGAGCGTAGCTCAGGGGAAGAGCGCCTGCCTTACAAGCAGGAGGTCGTAGGTTCAAGTCCTGCCGCTCCCACCAGAGATATGAGGTGGCCAGGTAGCTCAGTTGGTAGAGCACTGGACTGAAAATCCAGGTGTCGGCGGTTCGATTCCGCCCCTGGCCACCAGCTCTACCTGCCAGTATGTGAACAGCCCGGCCATTTCGGCCGGGTTTTTTGTTTTTTTACACTTCAAATCGGTGGTGAACAGGTGGAAGGAGAAGGGGTTAAAATTATGAGGTGAGGAAATACTCTAACGACAGCCGTGTGATTTATGTAACTGAGATTGATTTGATACTAACTGTTGTATTATATCGTTGTAAGGCCACAAAGGAAATGTATGAAGGGATGTGGGATAAAGTGTCAGGAAAAAAGTACTACGCTGTAAGGAAGGGAAGAGTTCCCGGAATCTATGAGTCCTGGGAAGAGGCAGAAAAACAGGTGAAGGGCTTTCCGGGAGCAGAATACAAAAGTTTTGAGAAGATAGAGGATGCAAAGGCATATCTTGAAGGAAAAGATGAATGCACCTGCCCGGAACTTGACAAAGAAACGATGATCGCCTATGTGGATGGGAGTTATGATGTGGTCTGTGGTTCTGGAGTGGTTCTGTGCTATAGGGGAAAGAAAGAGGAGTACTATTTCTGGACGGACATCGATGAGTTCAAAGACTCAAGGAACATAGCCGGAGAGATCATGGCTGCACTTTTTGCCATGGACTGTGCTTTGAAGAAAGGAGCAAAAAGACTCATTCTCAGGCACGATCTTGAAGGGCTTGAAAAGTGGGCAACGGAAGAGTACAGAACAAAAGAGCCGGTGACGCGTGTTTACAAGTACCTTTACGAGCAGTTTTGCAGGAGCGGTCTTGAAGTGGTCTTTGAGAAGGTGAAGAGTCACTCTGGAGACTTTTGCAACGATGAGGCTGACAGGCTGGCAAAAAAGGCGGCAAAAGGAGAAGCAAATATTGATTGGTTTCCCCTGGAATTGCAGAAAGCCATTGAAAAATCGAAGGAATACACCATTAACACTGAGGTATCGATAAATATGGATCAGAAACACTTTGAGCTGTTGCTTCAGTATTTAGAGGAAGAAGGATATCATCCTGAGCAATCCATAAGACCCTCTCAAAGGATAGTAATGGTAAAAGTAAAAAACAAATATTTTAAAGAAGAACTCACTCTCACATATTACATGAATACCGGCAATTTGCAGATACAAGGAAAAGCCCATGACGTGTTTAAGAATGTCCAATTGTTCCTATCAGAATTCGAGAGTGCTGAAAGATATAAAAACTTCATCAAGCGTATATATGGAATAGAAGATGAACGCAGGCTTGAGGAAACTTTGAACAGAGTAACCAAAGGAGCATATGGATCTGAATTAATATCTGAAGCGTTAAAGAACGAACTGTTAACAGCGTATTTGGCTTACCTTGAAGAACCTACCATGCCCTTCAGAGATTTTTCTTTATACCTAGTACCATCGGTACGCGTGTTGGAAGCATTCATAGAAATGGGACTACAAATGATAACGGGAAAAATAGAAAAGATTAATAGAATCGGAGATTTTTTCAAATGGAGCAAGAAAGACAATTCATACAAAATCAGACCAGATTGTATTGCAAATTATAACCTGGGCGATCTCCTATCCGTCTTAGAGAAGTGCTACAATTTCTACCACGATTACAGACATGCCTATGTTCACGCATCGTCCTTAGAAGGACACACTTCCATTATTCCTGAAAAATCTCAAGTAGATGATCTAATAAAGCGAGCTCTGGAATTGATAGGAGACCTTTTTGAGAAATATGAAAGATCAGTTAGGCAGGTGAAATGATATGAGATTCAAAATCTTCGTAACGGATATGGATTATAAGTACTTTGTCATTATGCTTACTGTAGAGAAACCTTTCGATTTATTGAAAGAAATCACAGGGAAACTAAGAAGACTCGGAAAAGGGGAAGGAAAGGTATTATTCGATACCACCCTTGGAAATCTTAACAAACAGGAGAGATACATAGAAGCCTATTTTGACGGTGAAAAGATAGACGTTTCCTCTTTTAAAGTGGTTAAAGAGCCTCCTGAATATTACCTCAGAAAAAGCTTTGAATATCTGTCCAGAAATTATAGCAAATATGTTGAAAGAAGTCTTCTCACTTCTGCAGAAAAGTTCAGGTACAAGAATCGAATATTCACACGATAAACAAACTTAATATAATCGTGGGAAATTCCTTCTCTTCTGTGCCTCAGCCACACTGCCCCGTCCTGCCGTTTCTCATCCACGGGAGTTCATCAGTACCGCCAGAAAGAGGGAAAGCAAAGCAAAGCAAATTGTGATGGAGCAGACGTAAAGGGATCGTTTGTGGTATTCTTGTGTTGGAATTGCTTCGAAATAGGTGAAGAGGAAGGGGCAGTAGGCTTACTGAACCTTTACGAGGTCAATTGTTTGGTTTTCGCCTATGATTGTGATTCTACCAGAGGCGTAGACACCTTGGCTTGTTGCAGTTACAGTTTGACCTGTTGTTGGATCAGTTAGAGTTACTGTGATTACAATGTTCCCGCCTGAAGTTATTGTACCCGTCATGGGCAAAAAGAATTGTATTCCTGAAGAGAGTTCTACACCACCAAATAGTCCTGTGAAGGTTGAACCATTCTGGTTTTCAACGATCATAACATACTTGCCATATGTGTCTGGTGTTCCATCATAGTTTATGTCTATTGGAAAAGTAGAAGTGCTTTCCCATCTTCCTACAATGTGGTCCACTTGAAGCTACACAACCACTAACAAGTGCCAGAGTAATTGACACAGCCACGAAAAACAGAAAAAGCCTTCTCATTCTCACACCCCCACTTCTCCCTGGGTAAGCCCCTTCCCCAAGGGTATTTTATAACCAAACTTTCTGGTTTTGTTCACTTGCCTCCTCTTTTTCCCAAACTGCCAGCGCAGTTTTTCAAGGACGTTTCAGTCAAGTCTTTTTTCTCCCCCATATTCTACACCAGGAAACACTGTTCACTGTGCTTTCATTATCTCTTCTTTCAGTCCTCTGAGTTGTTCTATTGTCAGGTTGTAGAGTTTCCCAGCTACCAGTTTTGTTTGTCAATTCTGACTTTTTCGAGAAGATCTATACTATCATCAGACCGGAAGTTAAATCCCGGATTTTGTTTTTTCACTCTCCTCGAAGAACCAATCTGTCATGTCAATTGTTTTATCATGCACCTTTGTATCTGAGCTCCGGGAAAAGAGAAACACAGGTGTATTCCAGGGCCTTTTTGAAAGCAATGTTTATAGGGTATCTTTCCTGTGCAAGGAAGAAATCGATGGAGAGCAACCTCAAGTGAACTTTCTGACATTCAGGAAGGCTTTCGTAAAGGCTGGTCAGCTGTGGTTTCAGGTACCTGCAAGCCCACACCTCTGGTCTTCCCTTCCTCAAGATGTAGCTTCCAGAAAACAGTCTGCAAACAAGGGGCCTGAAAGAATGATAAGAGCACCCACCTTGTTCAGAACGAGGATCGAAGAGCACGCACCGGTCTGACTCACCGGTGGTTTCAAGGATTTTCAGCCACCTTTCTATGGAGCCCTCCTTCAGAAGATGAATTGCCAGGGGAAGAAACTCAAGAATCGTCGCTTCGATGTTGATGGAGGGAGTATCACAGCACTCCCTGCACCCGTTGCAGGAAGGAAGTCCTCTCTGGATGTTCTCCAGTTCCCGATACAGCTCCATCACTTTGATAGCCAGTTCTTCCAGCCTCTTCACAGAGAGTATCTATATCGAGTCGAGGTAACAAACAAAGGCTAACTCAGAAAAGGAAAGAAAAAGGAAGTGTTAAAATCAGCGAAGGGAGGAGTAGAAAAAGGGGCACGGCTGTGCCCCTTTATTCTTCGAGTACGAGGAGCCCTCCAAATGCAGGATCTGGAAACTCGTAGTACTCATTTTGAAGATCAAGGGTTGGGAAAAAGGCTTTGAGGTTTTCAAAATTATCAGGATTTTCAGCCAGAATACCAAAATCTATGCCAACGATTGTTGCAGTGAGTGTTTCTGTTTCTGTGTGCTTGTAAGTGAATTGCTCTCCTTCTGGAAGTTCCACCTGCTTCGTTTCTACTATATCCTGCAGGGTGTTTTCCGTGTCTTCGTCAAGTAGCGGCTCTTCAAAGTAGTACCTGCTGGTGAAATCGTGTTCGTCGCCCGGGTCATCTTCTACAATGTCTTCGTTGAGCCACAGAATAGCCTCTAAGCCTTTTACGACGCTATCAACGAGGTCTTCAAGGTAATCTGAACCGTTTTCTCTGAACCTTAAGAACGGATCAAGTTCATTCCACTCACCACCGTCTCCATTGTTGCTTATAATATAGTCATCACCTGCAAGCTGGAGGAGAACAGCTTGTATCCATTCTTCCGTATCTTCGTAATCAGCGGGATTTGGTAGATTTGTCGATAAGGTTAAATCCCACGTTAACAGCAGGTCAGATATTGAAAGAACTGCTTTCACAACGACGAGAAGTGCAGAAAATGCTCCTTTATCCAGAATCAGGTAATCGTTCTCATCGAAAACGATTTCTTCAGGATTTTGTCCACTGATTGTTTCAAAATCGAACCAGGCATCTCCACCGCTCTGCACAACCACAAGTGTTCCTTCAGGGCTTGCGCTGTCGTAAAGTAGGTCCACCACAGAATAAGTATTCGTTCCATCGGAGAGCTCCAATGGTGTTTCAGATTCAAGTACACTATCTCCGTCCCAGTCGAAGTTGTTTGGATGGATTGTGAGACTTGCATTTCCTGTTACTGCGTATTCAAGACAGGTTTCCAGTTCTTTCAGACGCGGCCAGAGTTCTGAGAACATGATATACAGGTTTTCATAGAGCTGGTTCCATGTTTCTATTGGGTTCTCTTCTGGAAGGAAAGGAGGTGGTGGAACTGGTGGTTCGGGTGGTAGAGGTGGTGGAAACTGTTTCATGTTCATGAAGTATTTCATGAGAGAAAAAGAGCGTGTGATTTCTCTGAAAGATTTGAATCTAACAGGAACCATTCTGAAAATACCCGTGAATTGTCCGATCTCATCAGAGTAATCACGAAACAGCTCGTACAGTAAGATTATAGACATACCAGCGTTTGCTGTGGGGTTCTCTGGATCTTCAGCCAGAGCGTCTTCAAAAGCATCTTTTGCTCCGTCAGTGTCACCCGATTCCAGAGAGTCCAGAGCATCTTCCAGTAGGTTTGAAATTTCTTCTTCTGATGTCTCTCCAGGTCCAAAGGTGATTGGTCCGGCACATGAAAACAAAAAGATCATGAGAGCCAGTCCTGACAGAAGCACCGGCAGGACCCTTTTGAAATACACGATAATCCCCTCCTTGTTTAAATCTGCTGATCATTCTACTGGAGGAGATCAAAAAAGAATAAAGTAATTCTGAAAAATCAATGAAAGAATCAAGGGAAGGCTCAAGAAATAAAGAGTATCTTTCACTTAAACAGGTTCCTCGAGGGTGGGAAGATCTTTTATAAAAACAAAAGGGACGCCTCTTATGGCATCCCCCTATCAGGCCAAAAACCATAAAAGTGCCTGGCGCCCCCAAGGGGATTCGAACCCCTGCCTCTGGCTTGAAAGGCCAGTGTCCTAGGCCGCTAGACGATGGGGGCAAAGAACGTGCACCAGAAAGAAATATACTATAAAATGGGAAACAGTTCAAGAGGTCTTGATCGTAAATATACTGTTAAGAAGGATGTGAAACATTGAGACCGGCTTTTTATCTTTTGCTCAGCGTCTTAATTGCTTCTTTTTCCGGTGTACTCGTGAAGATCTCAACTCTTTCTCCGCAAACCATCGCCTTCTACAGGGTATTCATTGCCTCTTTTCTGTTTCTTTTGATCGTAAAAAAAACCAGGTTTCTTCCTTTACAGGATGAGATGCTTTCAGCCCTTGCTGGTTTCTTTCTTGCGATGCACTTTCGTTTCTGGATAGAAGCCTTTGATTATACCACCGTGGCCGGAGCCGTGATACCACTGATGTTGCAGCCTGTTGTCACAGGCTTTCTTTCGTATCTTCTCTACAAAGAAAGACCAACACCGCAGCAGTTCGTCACAGGATCGATCGTTGTAATCGGTGTTCTGATCTCTGCTCTTGGAAATGAGAAGTTTTCTGATGCTACCAGAGGAGACTGGCTGGCGATCACTGGCACTCTTTTTCTCTGTGGCTATCTTGTTCTTGGAAAAAAGCTGAATCAGAGGATGGGGAGCCTCGCGTTCAGTTTGAGAACACACGCTGTGGCTTCGATTGTCCTCTTTGCGCTCTCTTTTTCCTCTTTTGAGATCGTATCATTGAGAGAATGGTTCATACTGATTGCCCTCGGGGCAGGGTGTTCTTTCCTTGGATATCTGTTCATAAATCTTTCACTCAAAAACTTTCCCTCGAGTGTTGTGAGCGTGGCGCTGGTTGGTGAGACCTCCCTTTCCATGCTGTGGGCATATCTGCTTTTGGGCGAAGTTTTGGGTGTTTTCCAGGTTGCAGGATTTTTAATCTCCTCAGCCGGCCTTGTCTTATTTCTTCTAAATGCTTGAAATAAAACGAATAAAGTATTAGAATATACTAAAAAAGCGAAGCGAAGACCCACAAGATCTAGTAACTCTCATGAGGGGGTGGCTTGATGCCGTATATATATAGATGCACAAAATGCGGGGCCATATACTACTCTGCAACGTCCATAGAATATCAGCTGAACAAAAACTGCGAAAAATGTGGTGGAGAATTAGAACAGTTAGGGGAAGAAGGGGAACTGATGAAGAAAGAAGAAGAAGAAAAAGAGAAGGAAGATAGAAAGAAATGAGGGAGGCAACGCCTCCCTTTCAAATTTCCTGGAGCACCTCTTCCAGGATCCTGAGGGCTGTATCGATCTCCCCGTACTCGACGGTCAGCGGAGGAAGGAGTCTCACCGTGTTGTTTCCGGCCGGAACCACAAGCAGTCCCTTCTCAAAGCACTTCATTGCAACATTTTTGTTCTCCACACCGGAAAATTGAATCCCTATCATCAATCCCATACCACGAACATCTTCCACCGCGCTGTACTTTTCTTTCATTCTGGAAAGTTTTTCCAGAAGGTACCTTCCCTTCCTGTCCACTTCGTCCAGAAAACCTTCCTTCGTCAGCTCTTTCATCACCGTGACACCTGCTCTGCATGCGAGCGGATTTCCGCCGAACGTGGTGCCGTGATCTCCCGGCTCCAGCACGTTTGCCTTTTCGTTTACAACGACCGCTCCCTATGGGGACACCTCCACCGAGTCCCTTCGCAACGGTGAGGATGTCGGGTGTCACTCCGTACTTCTGATAGGCAAAGAGTTTTCCCGTTCTTCCCATTCCACACTGAACTTCATCGAAGACGAGCAAAATGTCGTACTCGTCACACAGTCTTCTTGCTTCTTCGAGAAATTCTTTCGTTGCCGGAATGATACCACTTTCTCCCTGGATGGGTTCAAGAAAGATGGCACAGACCTCGTCCGATACCTTTTTTCTCAGGTCTTCAATGTTGTTGAACTCAAAGTAGTCAAAACCCGGAACGAGTGGCTCGAATGGTTTCTGATACTTGGGCTGTCCGGTTGCGGTGAGAGAGCCAAGCGTTCTTCCATGGAAAGAGTTTCGAGCCGAGAGGATCTTGAACTTCTTTTCGCTTTTCATCTTTCCGTACTTTCTTGCGATCTTTATTGCCGCTTCGTTCGCTTCCGTTCCCGTGTTGGCAAAGAACACCTTTCCACCGAACGTGTTCTTTGAGAGGAGTTCTGCAAGCTCCATCTGTGGAAGGTTCCAGTAGAGGTTGGAACAGTGAATCAGTTTTTCTGCCTGGTCCTTTATCGCTTTTACGAGTTCCGGATGGGAGTGACCAAGTACGTTCACGGCTATGCCCGAGGTGAAGTCAAGGTACGCCTTCCCATTGATGTCATAAACCCACGATCCTTTTCCGTAAACAAGCGTTACAGGGAACCTGTTGTAGGTGTTCATGAGAAACATCTTCATCCCTCCGATTCTTTGATCATGGTACCTATTCCCTTTCGACTGAATATCTCAAGCAAGATAGCGTGTTCCAGTCCGCCGTTTATGATGTGTACCGCGCCGACACCCTCTCTCACAGCAGAGATTGCACACTCCACCTTTGGAATCATCCCACCTGTTACGACACCGTCTTTTATAAGGTTTTCTGCCTCCTCTGGGGTCAGGGTGGAAAGAAGCTTTCCATCTTTCAGGACACCGTCAACATCCGTGAGGAGGATGAGCTTTTCTGCCATCAGGCTTTTTGCGATCTCTGCGGCAGCGGTGTCTGCGTTTATGTTGTACGAGTGACCGTCTTCTCCTATTCCAACGGGTGCGATCACAGGGATGTAGTCGTTCTCTATGAGTGCGTGGAGTATTTCCGGGTTGACCTGTTTCACCTTTCCGACGAATCCTAAGTCACCGTATTTTGTTTCCTTTTCGGCCACGATGAGTTTTGAATCTTTTCCACATATGCCGACTGCTCGTCCTCCGTGAAGGTTTATGTTCATGACTATCTCCTTGTTTATCTTTCCAACGAGCACCATCTCCACGATTTCCATCGTCCTCTCATCCGTCACCCTGTGGCCGTTTTTGAAGACGGGTTCTATGCCGAGTTCTTTCATCATCTGAGAGATGGCAGGACCTCCCCCATGGACGATGACAGGTTTTATACCCGTGTACTTCAGAAGGATTATATCCTGTATGAAGGCTTTTTTTGCCTTTTCTTCCTTCATAGCACTGCCACCGAACTTTATAACGAACGTTTTTCCGTAGAACTCCTTTATGTAAGGAAGCGCTTCAAGAAGAACGTTGACGGTGTCGATTCTCATGTCCTGTACCTCCCGTTTATTTCCACGTATTTTTCAGTCAGATCACATCCCCAGGCTCTTGCAAGTTCTTTTCCCTGCTTCATATCGAGGATGATTTTCACCTTCTTTTCGCTCAGTATCTTCTTTGCTGTATCTTCGTCAAAATCCACTCCCTGGCCGTTCTCTGCCACCTTTATTCTACCGGCTGCGCTTTCGAAGAAAAGGTCGAGTCTGTCCGGATCGAACTGTGCACCGGAGTACCCCGCGGCTGCTATCACCCTTCCCCAGTTTGCATCTTCACCGTAGATGGCTGTCTTCACAAGATTCGAAGAGACGATCGCCCGTGCAATCAAACGAGCAGAGTTTCTGTCCGGAGCATTTCTCACTTCCACTTCTATCACCTTTGTGGCACCCTCTCCGTCCTCCACAATTTTTTCCGCAAGGACCTGGTTGACTTCGTGTACGGCCTCATAAAGCTTCCAGAAACCATCGGTTTCCTCCTGAATGGGTGCGTTTCCTGCAAGTCCATTTGCGAGTATGATCACCATGTCGTTTGTGCTTGTATCACCGTCGACATCGATCATGTTGTAGGAATCGTCGACAGAGATCTTCAGAAGTTTTTTCAGAGCATCCTCAGAAACATTCGCATCGGTCGTTATGAAAGAGAGCATCGTCGCCATGTTGGGATGTATCATACCGGAGCCCTTTGCTATTCCAAGGACGGTGATCTCTTTCCCTTCTATCGTCACTTTTTTGCTGTGGATCTTTATCTTCGTGTCCGTTGTCATGATGGCCTCTGCAAAGGGAACAGGGTCTTTCGAGAGGTTCTTCACCGCCTCTTCAATCCCCGACTCCACTTTTTCCATTGGAAGTTGAACACCTATCACTCCTGTTGAAGACACAAGGACGCTTTCAACGGGGATGTTCAGTTCTTTTGCCGTTTTCTCCGCCATCCTTCTTGCGTTGATCATTCCCTGTTCTCCCGTGCAGGCGTTCGCTACACCGCTGTTCACGGTAATCGCTCTGATTCCAGAAGGATTTTTCCCCAGAATCTCCATGTCGTAGATCACGGGTGCAGCCTTCACAACGTTCGTGGTGAAAACCCCGGCGGCGGTGCAGGGCACTTCAGAGAAGATGATACCGAGGTCTTTCCTTTTTCTCTTTATTCTGCAGTGTACTCCCGCGTAGCTGAATCCCCTCGGAACGAACACTTCTTTCCAACCCCTTTCATGGGTATATGGGAAGAGATTCCAGTCCTTCCGTTTCTTTTAGATCGAACATGATGTTCATGTTCTGAATCGCCTGACCCGATGCCCCCTTCACGAGGTTGTCTATGGCACTCATCAGAATGAGCGTTCCGGTTCTCTCTTCCAGCTGCATTCCTATGAAAACGTGGTTCGAACCGTAGCACCACTTCGTCGATGGAAACACCCCTAAAGGTAATACATGCACAAAAGGCTCTCCAGCGTAAAACTCCTGGTAGATTCTGTGGATCTTTTCCAGAGAAGCATTCGTTTTCACGTAGATTGTGGAGAGGATTCCTCGCGTCATGGGAACAAGATGCGGTGTGAAGATCACTTTCACATCCTTTCCGGCTATCTTCTTTAGTTCTTGCTCCATCTCCGGAACGTGTCTGTGCTTTGCCACATTGTAGGGCCTCAGGTTTTCGTTCACCTCGGAGAAGGTGTAGTCGAGTGTTTCTTTTCTTCCTGCCCCTGACACACCCGATTTTGAATCGACAACGATCGTGTCAACTTCCACGATACCTGACTTCAGGGCCGGAGTGAGGGCAAGGATCACGCTCGTAGGGTAACACCCCGGGTTTCCCACAATTCTGGCGTTTTTTATCGAGTCCCTGTAAAGTTCAGGAAGGCCGTATACTCTTTCTGTGCTGTTGTAGTCTTCAAGTTTGTTTCCGTACCACTCCGCGTAAGTGTTCGGGTCGTCGAAACGAAAGTCCGCACCGAGATCGATGATTTTCACGTTTTGAAGTTCCATGGCGAGTCTGTAACTGACACCCGCGGGAAGGGCGGTGAACACCACATCACAGCTTTCTGATATCTTTCTGGAATCGAAGTCTTCCAGAACGGCCTCTTCGAGCGTGGACGGATACACCTCCATCATCTTCTTTCCGGCGTACGTTCTGGAGGACATGTAAACGATCTTTGCAGAAGGATGTTTTTTCAAAAGTCTGAAGAGTTCGATCCCCGTGTAACCTGTGGCTCCCACTATGCCGACTCTGATCAATCCTTTTCCCTCCCGTATTTTTCTGCCACCATTCTGTAGGCGTCACGGAACGGAATACCTTTTTTCACGAGTTCGTATACCCTGTGGGTTGCAAGAACTTCCTCGGTAATACTATCTTCGGATTTTTCCCTGTCTACTTCAATGCGGTCAAAAATTATTTTCATTATTCTTAAGATATTCTTAACGACATCTATTGACTCTATCACCGGCTTTTTCAGAAGCTGAAGATCTCTGTGGTATCCAAGTATCAGGTTCGACGGAAGCGAAACGGCCATCACCATTCTGGAAACAACGAAGTGATGGTATGCCCTCACAAGCTCTAAGGGATCTGGGTTTATTTTGTGTGGCATGATGGAACTTCCCGTACAGAGCTCCTTTGGAAGTTTCAAAAATCCGATCTCTGGAAGAGAAAAGAAGATGATGTCGGAGGCAAATCTGTTCAGATCGTACGAGATTTGGGAAAGAACGTGGAGGAGAAGGTATTCGAACTTTCCTCTGCTGTTCTGTGTGTAGATGGGATTCCACTGAACTCTGGAAAATCCCAGTTCTTTCGCTGTGAACTCTCTGTCCACTTCTATCGGGACTCCGTATCCGGCACCCGTTCCGAGCGGGGATTGATCGATTATGTCGTACACTGTTTCAAGGAGTTTCAAGTCGTCCTGCAGGGCATCCCTGAGTGCACCCGCCCACGTTGCAAAGTCTGTAGGCATTGCCTTCCTGGTGTGGGTGAAGCCGGCAAATTTTATCTGTCCGAACCTTTCGATGAATCCGTCCAGACTTTTTTGTAGTTCGACAACCAGATCTTTTATCTTTTTCAGTTCATCTTTGTACATCAGTCTCAGGGCGGTGAGCACCTGATCGTTCCTGGAGCGCGCTGTGTGGATCTTTTTTCCTGTCTCTCCCAGTTTCTTCACAAGGAAGTTTTCTATAGCGGTGTGGCAGTCTTCGTCTTCGGGTTTTATCTGGAACTTTCCTTCTTCCACAAGATGGAGAAGTTCGTTGAGGGCTTCTTCTATCTTTTTCTGCTCTTCCTGTGTTAGAAGTCCCGTTCGCTGAAGCATTTTCGAATGAACGATGGAAGCCTTTATATCGTACTTTATGATTCTCATATCAACGATGTAGTCGTCCCCCACCGTGAACTTTTCCACTTCTTCATCGACTGTGTAGCCTTTTTCCCAGAGTTTCTCGCTCATTTTTCGTACCCCTTTTTTGTTAGTCTGTACACCTTGAGCCTGAGGGCATGGATGTTGATGAAACCTTTTGAATCTGTTGCATCGAAGCCTCCTTCAACGTCCATGCTGGAGAGTTCCGGGTTGTACAGCGAACACGGTGAGTATCTTGCAACGGGCATGACATTACCTTTGTACACCGACACGATCACCTTCCCCGTCACGTTTTCCTGGGATTTTTTGAAGGCTGCAAGCAGAAACTCCATCTCCGGTGAGAACCAGAACCCGTTGTAGATGAGTTCGGAAAATTTAGGTGCGAGCATGTCGCGAAGGTGCATCACTTCTTTGTCCATCGTGATTCCCTCAAGATCTCTGTGGGCGATCCACAAAATGGTGGCACCGGGTGTTTCGTAAACACCCCTTGACTTTATTCCGATGAATCTGTTTTCCACCATGTCGAGCCTTCCCACACCGTTTTTTGCACCGATCTCGTTGAGGTATTCGAAGAGTTCGAGTGGATCGGTTTTTTCTGTTCCATCTTTTAGGTTCACGACCTTCACCGGCACACCCTTTTCGAAATGAATCTCAAGGAGTGTCTCTTCATCCGGTGCCTCTTTTGGAGACACAGTCCATGTGAAGACATCTTCGTCGGGTATGTACATGGGATCTTCTAACTTTCCTGCCTCGTGGGATATGTGCATGAGATTTTCGTCCTCGCTGTATGGTCTTTTCTTGGAAACTTTAACAGGGATACCCTTTTCCCTGGCATAGTTTATCAGATCGGTCCTTCCTTTGAATCTGGAGAGAAACTCCGGATCTTTCCATGGTGATATCACTTTGAGATTTGGATTCAAAGCGGCGTAGGTGAGTTCGAATCTCACCTGATCGTTTCCTTTCCCTGTGGCACCGTGTGCGACGTACTGGGCTCCTTCTTTTTCTGCTATTTCAACCTGTCTTTTTGCGATGAGAGGTCGAGCGATCGCTGTTCCAAGAAGATACCTTCCTTCGTAGAGAGCGTTGCCAAGAAGGGCAGTGAATATGTAGTCTGTGACAAACTCTCTTCGGAGGTCTTCGATGTAGACTTTTGAAGCACCTGTTTTCAGGGCCTTTTCCTTTATGGCCTCGAAATCATCCTTCTGTCCCACGTTTGCCACATAAGCGATCACTTCAAAACCTTTTTCGCAGAGCCACTTCAAAATAACGGAAGTGTCCAGTCCTCCACTGTATGCAAGGACAACCTTTTCTTTCATAGAAAACCCTCCCTGTAATTCTTGATAGCATAATTATAGAATTTTCTGTCCTGATTTTTATGACGTGTTTTTTCACTGTAATTTTCATTTTTGTAAATACGATGGATTACATATTGTTTTCTGAATAAGGAATATCAATTACAATCTACCCACTGTTCGCATCTCATGTTAGAAATAGTTTTGTTGTACAGAAGTAATCATATTTTATTCACTAAACCAGGGTAAGTTCCATTTATTCACAAGGTGGGTGGTAATTGTAACTGGCATGGAAAGAAGGGTACGGAGTATGCAATTACCGGTAACGAAAAAATTCATGCGGGTTTGAGAGAGGTGATGTATGCAGGAAAAATGGAATAGTAAACGAAAATGTGAAACAGAATATGAGAATATGTCTTCATCTATCATCATATATCTATCATGAATAAAGAAACCACACACTTAGTCTCTAACCTTTTAAGGGGGACCTTTTTGAACAAACTTGTGAAAACAGGAACTAGACGGTTTTCCCTTGAAACACTCCAAAATGCCCTGACCTAGGTTAGGATAATTTATCTTTTGATTTTGTCTTTCTTTAGGCTTTTCATTGACTATGCAATTATTCCATTTTTCCAAACAGTACTTGACTGGGTCTTTCTGTGTGTTAGAATCACCTGTGATGAAATATCCTCTGTATGTTCCCATATACTCTTGCTTTTTGATATGCTTTGTGGTATAATTTCCTTGAAATCCATCGGGTTTCAATACTTCCTTTGAGGTATGGAAACGAGAATCAGATATACCCTGTGAAGGCATATGTGAGCGTTTCAATACTTCCTTTGAGGTATGGAAACCTCCTATTCTTGAGGCAAACCTGAGCCTTGCATCTACGTTTCAATACTTCCTTTGAGGTATGGAAACTATGAGCCCGATTATGACATCTCGGGCATAACGTAAGTTTCAATACTTCCTTTGAGGTATGGAAACTTTCGATCCCGGTCAATCTTGTCAACAGCTCCGCCGGTTTCAATACTTCCTTTGAGGTATGGAAACCGGGAGACAAGGAGCACAAGAAAATCTCGTATCTTGGTTTCAATACTTCCTTAGAGGTATGGAAACGAAGTATGAAAACCACCCAAAAACAAAAAAGGCGGGGAAATCCCCGCCTCTGTTTATTCTGAAAGATCGTTTTCAACTTATCCTTGCCCTTTCGAAACTCTCTGTTGCAAGAAGAAGTCCCACGACCATCAGTATGCTCAAAATGCCCCAGTCCATTCCAAAGGAAAACTTCATCACGTGTGATCCAACCAGGTAACCTCTTGAGGCATCGACCGCATAGGTCAGTGGGTTGATGTAGGCGATCGCTTTCATCCAGTTCGGCATGGAGTCTATCGGATACATGGCTCCGCTCAGGAATATCAGAGGCATCATCAGTGTCATCATTATCATCTGAAAACCTTCTGTGCTTTCCATTTTCAGGGCGAGTGCTATGCCAAAGCTGGCGATCGTAACGGACATGAGGAAACCGACGATGAGAGCCGGTATCAGACCGGAGATCTTCAGGTTCTCCGCCAGAAAGTACGTGAAAAACAGAATTATAAACCCCTGAAGTACCGTGACAAGGCCATCACCGATGATTCTTCCCATTACGCTGAGTCTCCTCGAAGAGGGTGCCACCAGAACTTCCTTGAAAAAACCAAACTGTTTGTCCCATATCAGACTCACACCACTGATGAAGCTCATGTTGAATATGGTCATGGCAAATATACCGGGTGCAAGGTACGTGAGATAATCCACTCCTCCGAACATCATCCTTGCCCAGGGATTGTCAAAAACCTTGCTCCAGCCAAGCCCGAAGAAGACGAGCCATATCAGAGGGTTTATGATCATACCTATCACACGGGATCGAGACCTCACAAACCTGATCAGCTGTCTGTACACCATGGTCACGAAGGCAGCCACGATTTCACCTCCTCATTCTCATCCTTGCGACGGCTTTGAAGAAGTTTTCCGGCCCTTCCTCTCTGAGTTCTCTTCCCGTCAAATGCAAAAAGACATCGTTCAGGGTGGGTTTGTGGTAGGTGATCTCTTCTATCTTCAGTCCTTTTTGCTGGGCAAGTTCAAATATCTTCGGGATGGCTCTGCTTGAGTTTTCAACGTTCAATTCCAGCCTTCCGTCGGAGAGTTTCTTACATGACTTTATGAATTCACCATCGAGGCAGTCCACAGGGTCAGAAAACTTCACGTAGATGATCTCTTTTCCAACCATCTGTTTCAATTCATCGGGACTTCCAAGGGCAATGATCTTTCCGTGGTCTATTATCGCCACCCTGTCTGCGAGTTGCTCGGCCTCGTCCATGTAGTGTGTGGTGAGGAATATCGTCATGTTGTGCTCTTTCTTCATCTTCGATATGTACTCCCATATGTGGGCCCTTGTGTGCGGGTCAAGACCGATGGTGGGCTCGTCAAGAAAGAGTATTTCAGGCTCATGAATGAGAGATCTTGCGATCTCTAGTCTTCTTGTCATTCCTCCACTGAAGGTCTTCACAGGTTTGTCTTTGAACTCCAGCAGTTCTACAAATTCAAGAAGTTCAAGGATCCTCTTTTTCAGTTTTTCACCACCGTATCCGTATATTCTTCCGTGGATGTACATGTTTTCGTAGGCGGTGAGTTCTCTGTCGATTGATTGATCCTGAAAGACGATGCCTATCTTTTTGCGGACCTCCCTGGGTTCTTTCAAAACGTCGTGGCCAGCAACCCATGCCTTTCCGTCCGTTGGCTTTAAAAGGGTGGTGAGTATATGTATGGTGGTGGTTTTTCCTGCGCCGTTTGGCCCAAGAAACGCAAAGATCTCTCCTTTTTTGACGGAAAAAGAGATTCCTTTCACTGCTTCGAAGTCTCCGAACTTTTTGACGAGATTTTCTACCACGATCACGTCTTCCATCTTTTCACCTCCAAGGTGAACAGAAAGTATCTACAAATATATCGATAGATATATCTTTGAAACCTGGATTTGATTGTAAAATATATTTCTGGGTCTGTCAAGTTGAACCTGACACGGAAAAGATCGATCTATAGAGACGGAGGGAGTAATATGGAAAGGATCAGGGATTTTTTCATCCTGATTTTCTGTGTTGTGCTCTTTCTCTACGAGATAACGTCTTTGAGTATGAAGGTGATCTTCAAAAGAAAAAAAAGCCGGGAGACAGCTCCCGGCCTCAGATCCCAAGCTCTCTGAAAATCTTCTCCACAAGTTCTTTTCCGACTCTTTTCTGGGCTTCCGCTGTGGAGGCTCCTATGTGTGGAGTTGCCACAACGTTGTCCAGGCTGAGCAGTTTCCTTCTAAGTTCGTCGCTGGGTGGTTCCACCTCGAAGACATCAAGACCTGCCGCGTACACCTTTCCGCTCACAAGTGCTTCATAGAGTGCTTCCTCGTCGATCGTTCCTCCTCGTGAGGTGTTGACTATTATCACTCCATCCTTCATCTTGGAAATGGTATCTTTGTTTATCATGTGCTTTGTCGATTCGATGAGAGGAACGTGTAAAGAGATGAAGTCGCTCTCTTTCAAAAGTGTGTCCAGATCCACGTATTCAACAGGAAGATCTGTTTTTGGTCTAGCAGGGTCATACGCTATGACTCTCATACCAAATCCCAGGGCTCTTCTGGCAACTTCCTGACCGATGTTTCCAAATCCAATGAGTCCGAGTGTCTTTCCGAGGAGTTCTTTTCCTTTCAGGATTTTCTTTTCCCACTTGCCTTCCTTCAAGGATATGGTGGCTTTCGCTATGTGGCGGGCACAGGCGAGCATGAGGCCAATGGCAAGTTCCGCGACGGATGGTGCACTTGCCCCCGGCGTGTTGAGAATTTTTATTCCCTTCTCTTTTGCCTTCTGAACGTCTATGTTATCGAGACCGATTCCAGCCCTTGCGATGATCTTCAGGTTTTTTCCAGCTTCTATGATGTCTGACGTGACCTTCGTGGCGCTTCTCACAACAAGAACATCCACTTCGGAGATTGTTTTCAGAAGTTCTTCTTTTTCTAGGTGCCTTGATGTGACCGTCAGTTCTTCTTTTTCCATTAAGAGTTTTGTAGCCTCTTCATCGAGTGGATCGTTCACATGTACCCTGTACTTTGCCATTCACATCACTCCCCGATGAATTCTTTCGCAAAGATCGTCTCAGCAGCCTTCACACCCGCACCGAGTTCGAGGTCGTATCCAAGTTCCTTCAAGGTGAACTCAAGAGCAGCGATCGCTGTGATGGTATCGAACGGCGACATGTATCCCAGATGGGCTATCCTGAAGATTTTCCCCTTGAGCTTTGCCTGGCCCCCGGCGATGGTTACACCGTACTTGTCCCTCATGATCTTGGGGATCTGTTTTCCATCGATACCGGCGGGTACCTTAACGGCCGTCACCACGTTTCCAGGTCTTTTGGAGAGAAGTTCAAGGCCAAGCGCTTTCACGGCTGATCTTGTTGCCTCACCGAGCACTCTATGTCTTTCCCAGACGTTTTCAATTCCTTCTTCTTTGATCATTTTGAGGGACTTCCTCAGCATGTATATCATGTTGACCGCTGGAGTGTACGGGTTGTCCGGGTAAGACTTTCTATAGGCTCTCAGATCGAAGTAGTATCTTGGAGATTTTGATTTTTCCACGAGTTCCCATGCCTTATCGTTGAGGGAAATGAGGGCAAGACCGGGAGGAAGCATCAGACCTTTCTGTGAACCCGTGACGACCACGTCCACGCCCCATTCATCCATCTTCAGTGGTTCAGCACCGAGGGCGCTGACAGCGTCCGTTACAAGAACCACATTCTTTTCTCTTGTTACTCTCGCTATTCCCTCAAGGTCTATGACCGTTCCCGTGGATGTTTCACTGTAGGTGGTGAACACAACTTTCGCATCGGGATTCCTGTTGAGGGCATCCTCTATTTGTTCAGGAGTGACGGCTTCTCCCCATTCAAGTGAAATTTCAACGATGTTCGCACCGTAGGACTGGCAGAGTTCCTTCCATCTTTCTCCGAACTTTCCAGCGACGACAACGATCACTTTGTCCCCAGGACTCACGAGGTTTGCAACGGCAGCCTCCATGGCTCCTGTTCCCGTCGAGGCGAAAGCGTAGACGTTGTTCTTCGTCTGAAAGAGATACTTGGCATCCTCAAGAGTCTCTTCCATTATGGAGACGAACTGTGGTGTTCTGTGGTGTATTGTTTCCTTCGCACCTTCTGTTAAAATATCGTTTGGGACTGGTGTTGGACCGGGTGCCATTATGTAGTGCTTTTTGAGAAACTTTCCCATGGAACTCCCCCTTTCCAGGATGGTGGTGCTTGTTATTTTTTTAACTAATTATACCACCGGTATTTTTACAAATCAGTGAAGCATATTTATCAAAAGCTCCCGAAGGTGTGTTTCCGAATTTGCTATAATTTTGGAAGATGTTGGGAATATTATACAACGATCCACAGGGAGGTAAACAGAATATTCACCGGAAAAGGAGGGGAAAAGCATGGTGAATCCGCTCATAAAAGAGGCAAAGGAAAAGATGAAAAAGACACTTGAAAAGATCGAAGACGAGTTGAAGAAGATGAGAACAGGGAAGCCCTCACCTGCTATTCTGGAAGAGATCAAGGTTGACTACTACGGTGTTCCCACACCCGTCAACCAGCTGGCCACGATATCCGTTTCGGAAGAAAGAACCCTGGTCATAAAACCCTGGGACAGGAGTGTTCTGTCTCTGATAGAAAAAGCCATAAACGCCTCAGACCTGGGTCTCAACCCTGTGAACGATGGAAATGTGATCAGGCTCGTATTCCCCACGCCAACCACGGAACAGAGAGAAAAGTGGGTCAAAAAAGCAAAGGAGATAGTCGAAGAAGGAAAGATTGCCATCAGAAACATAAGAAGGGAAATAATGAAGAAGATCAAAGAGGATCAGAAAGAAGGAAACATTCCAGAAGACGATGCGAGAAGACTCGAAAATGAAGTGCAAAAGCTGACGGACGAGTTCATAGAGAAACTGGACGAGGTGTTTGAGATCAAGAAAAAGGAGATCATGGAATTTTGAGAATTCCCCAGCACGTTGCGATCATAATGGATGGAAACGGTAGATGGGCAAAAAAGAGAGGGCTTCCCAGAATAAAAGGGCACGAACGGGGTGCCCATGTGCTTCATAACACAGTGAAGTGGTCACTTGAGCTTGGAATAAAGTATCTTACAGCGTATTCCTTCTCCACGGAGAACTGGAAACGCCCTAAAGAAGAAGTGGAGTTTTTGATGAACCTGTTTGTTCAGATGATAGATCGTGAAATGGATCTTCTCAGAAGAGAAAAAGTGAGGGTGAGGATTCTTGGAAGAAAGGAAGGGCTTCCAGAAAGTGTTTTGAGAAAGTGGAACGAAGTGGAAGAAAAAACAAACTCTTTTGACCGTATGACGCTTGTGATAGCGTTCAACTATGGGGGAAGACGGGAAATTCTGGACGCGGTTGAAAGGATTTTGAGGGATGTAGAGAAAGAAAAGAAAATAGTTCTCAACGAAGAGACGTTCAAGAGTTATCTCTATCTGCCGGATGTTCCCGATCCAGATTTGATAATAAGAACGTCGGGTGAGCTTCGCCTCAGTAACTTTCTGATCTGGCAGTCCGCTTACTCTGAACTCTACTTCACTAGAAAACTCTGGCCGGATTTCACAAAGAGGGATTTTCTGAGGGCGATAGAGAGTTACTCCAGAAGGGAAAGACGGTTTGGGGGTCTGGGTGATGGATGATCTGAAAACCAGAGTGATAACGGCAAGCGTTGTGGCACCGTTTGTTGTTCTGTGTTTTGTGAGTTATGAAAGTCTTGTGGGACTCGTTTCTGCCATCGTGATTCTTGCAGGTTATGAATTGATCACCCTGGAGCTGAAAGAGCGCGATGCAAGGTTTTTCTACGTGATACTCCTTGCGGTCTATCCCGTTCTGTACGGAGTGGCCTTCAAGGAACCGGTTCAGCCTCTTTCTCTGGTGTTCATAATCGGAGTGGTGTTTTCTCTGGCAACCGACAAAGACCCATCCCAGGTGTTCAGAACGGTTTCGGTTTTTTCCATCGCACTTGTGTACGTCTCCTTCTTTTTGAGTTTCTTCTTGCCGATATACAGTGAGTTCGGTGCTGCCAACGCCCTTCTTGTTCTCACATCCACCTGGGTGTTCGATTCTTTCGCTTACTTCACGGGTTTGAAATTCGGAAAAACAAGAATTTCCCCACACTACAGTCCACGAAAGAGCCTAGAAGGTGTGATCGGTGGTTTCCTTGGTGTTTTGATCTACACGTTTCTTTACCGGTTGATCGTCAGCAACATCCTTTCTGTGAACGTGATAGACTACAGGACCTTTCTTCCTTTTGCCAGTGTTGTGGCAGTCATGGACACCTTTGGAGACATCTTCGAATCTGCCCTAAAGAGACACTACAGGGTTAAGGATTCGGGAAAAACCCTGCCGGGTCATGGTGGGATGCTCGACAGGATAGATGGTCTCCTCTTTGTTACGCCCGTCAGTTACATCGTATTCAAAATATTCGAAGGAGTGGTGAGATGAGGTACATGACTTCCGAAGAGATAAGGGAAGCCTTTTTGAGGTTCTTCGAAAAGAAGGGTCACAAGATACTTCCGAGTGCCTCTCTCATACCGGACGATCCCCAGCTTCTCTTCACGGTAGCTGGGATGGTTCCCTTCAAGCCCATCTTCTGGGGAAAGGTGGAGCCCGTCTACACCAGGATTGCAACCTGTCAGAAGTGTCTCAGGACGGTTGATATAGAAAACGTGGGAAAGACACCCAGGCATCACACCTTCTTTGAAATGCTGGGAAATTTCTCTTTTGGGGACTACTTCAAAGAGGAAGCCATAGAGTGGGCCTGGGAGTTCCTCACGCAGGTCCTCGGTGTGCCCGAAGAAAAACTCTGGGTTTCCGTTTACGAAGAAGATGAAGAGGCTTTCAGGATATGGAACGAAAAGATCGGCCTTCCCGAGAAGAAGATCCTGCGACTTGGAAAGGAGGACAACTTCTGGGGACCGGCGGGTCCGACAGGCCCATGTGGGCCGGACACCGAGATCTTCTACGACACCGGGTACTCAAAAGGGTGTCCGGAGGGGGAAGAGTGTACACCCGCAAACTCCGAAGGGCGCTTCGTGGAAATATGGAACCTCGTCTTCACGGAGTACTATCAAGACGAAGAAGGAAAGCTCCATCCACTTCCCAGGAAGAACATAGACACCGGTGCCGGACTTGAAAGGTTCTGTGCGATGATGCAGGGAGTCTACAGCAACTTCGACACGGATCTGTTCCAGCCGATAATAAAGGCGATAGAGGAACTGACGGGTGTTTCCTACAAGACAGATGAAGAAAAAGACATCTCCATCAGGGTCATAGCAGATCACATCAGAGCCATCACCTTCCTCATCAGCGAGGGAGTTTTTCCCTCCAACGAAGGAAGGGGCTATGTTCTTCGAAGGATCATAAGACGGGCGATGAGACACGGAATACTCCTTGGTATGAACGAACCGTTCCTCTACAAAGTAGTTGACGCCGTCGTGGAAAAGATGGGAAAAGTCTATCCTGAGATCGTGCGTGGAAAGGATATGGTGAAAGAGGTGCTTTCTTCTGAAGAAAACAGGTTCCTGAAGACGCTGGAGCAGGGCATGAGGATCTTCGATGAGCTGGTGGAAAAGAAAGGGAAAATAGATTCACAGGATGCATTCAGGCTCTACGATACATACGGACTTCCTCTTGAACTCACCCTGGAGATTGCAAAGGAAAAAGGTGTGGAGATCGACGTGAAGGACTTCGATAGATACATGAAAGAGCAGCAAAGAAAATCCAGGGAAGCCATGGGAAAGGTAGAATTTGCAAAAAGATACGAATACCTGGAAAGCCTGCCAGAAGGGTTCAAAACGGAGTTCACCGGGTACGAACGCCTCGAAGACGAAGCAGAAACGGTTCTCATAGCAAAGGAAAACAGACCGCTGGAAGAGGCAAAAGAGAAAGACACAGTCGAAGTGGTCTTTTCCAGAACACCCTTCTACGCAGAAAAGGGTGGGCAGGTTTCGGATGTGGGCACAGTGGAATGGGAGAGTGGAGAAGGAAGAGTGGAGTACGTCTTTGAAGCACTGGAGGGAGTGATCGTTCACAGAATCAGGGTACTGAAGGGTATTCTTCGAAGAGGACAGAAAGTTTTCTTGAAAGTGGACAGAAAAAGAAGAAAGGATACCATGAGAAACCATACGGCAACGCATCTTCTTCATGCTGCCCTGAGAAAGGTGCTCGGAGAGCACGTGAGGCAGGCAGGGTCCCTTGTTGCCCCTGAGCGGTTGAGGTTTGATTTCACCCACTACAGGGCACTCTCTGCGGAGGAAATAAAGAAGGTAGAAGACATGGTGAACGAATGGATCATGCAGGCAATTCCCGTTGAGGTGAGATACACAAGTTACGAAGAAGCCATCAGATCCGGTGTCATAGCGCTCTTTACGGAAAAATACGGTGACGTGGTCAGGGTGGTGGAGGTTCCTGGTGTGAGTAAGGAACTCTGTGGAGGAACCCACGTGAAGAACACAGGACAGATAGGTCTCTTCAAGATAGTGTCGGAAGAGTCCGTTTCTTCCGGTGTGAGAAGAGTGGAAGCGGTCACGGGTTTTTATACACTGGAGCTGATAAGAAGGTACGAAGATGTGATGACGCGGCTGAAGGAACTCCTCGGTGCCGGAGAAAACGAAATAATAAACAGAGTGGAAAGCCTCAGAGAAAAAGTCAGGGAACTGGAAAGAAGGCTTTCTCAGGGAAGGGTTTCCGAAGAGAGAATCTCCGAGAAGAAGCTGAACGATGGAACGAAACTGTTCTACGGTGTTTTTGAAGGAGTGGAGTCGAAACATCTTGGAGGAATAGCCGACAACGTGCTGAACAGGGAAAAAAGCGGTGTGGTGGTGCTGTTCAGCCGATTTGAGGACAAAGTGTCGCTTGTGGTGAAGGTTTCAAACGATCTTATAGAAAAGTACGATGCCTCTTCGATAGCCAGAAACATCGCAAAAGAACTCGGTGGAAGCGGAGGAGGTAGAAAGAACTTTGCACAGGCGGGAGGAAGGCACCCGGAAAGACTGGATGAAGTCCTGAACCGTCTGGAAGAGTTTCTGGGGTGAAACTTCGTGGAACTTCTTGTTGATTCCCGTGAACTGAAAGAGTGGCTTTTCCTGCTCGACAAACTCGTTGGGACCGTAGAGCCGAGCGCAAGATTCGTCGATTTCTTCTTCAGGGATGGGCTCTGGCTCAGGGCGAGTGACAACTGTGCGAGCGTGGAGGTGTTTCTGGGAAAGATTCCACGTTTTGAGGGTAGCAGAAGGGTCTCTCTGGATCTTCTCAAATTCTTTTTGAGCGATGTGAAAGTTAAAGAGGTGCACGTCACAATTTCGCAGGATCATCTCGTTTTGAAGGCCGGAAACGAAGTGCTGGATGTCAGGTGTAGAGTGGGGGGGGTCCCTCCCGAAGACGGAAAAGAGGAGTTTCTCTGCACTCTTTCAAAACGTGAGTTCGAAAGTTCCATCAATTTTGCGAGTTCGAATCTGGATGAGGGGGAGTTTCTGGTTCTCCTTTTCGAGGAAAAAGATGTGCTCATGTTCGGCCCATCTTCGGAGATAGTGACTCTCTCTCAGATCTCTGCTGTTCCCACAACCTCCTTTTCCCTGAAAATACCTTATGTGACGGTGAGACACGTTTTCAAAGCCCTTCAGAGACTGAACGTTCAGACCCTGGATTTCTACGAAAAGTCGGGAAAGCTGGTGGTGAAATACCCGTATCTTGTGATGGAAGTCTGCGGAGACAGGGTGAGCGTGGAGGAAAGAGAGGCCCTCAAACGCGTCCTTTCAGAAAAAGTCGTTGAAAGACTGGAGTCGAAAAAGGAAGTCCTCGCTAAACTCGTGAGAAAAGCGGCTGTGATCTCCAGAGGATCTTATGCCACCCTCTCGAGAAGAGGCAACGTCATGAGGGTGGTTGTGAAGAAAAAGAACCTGAGCTATACAGCGGAGTTGTTCGTAGAGCCGGGCAGGGACTTTCTCGTGGTTTTCCCCTCTAAAAAGCTGAGGAGTGCCCTCGCCCGGATGGAAGGTGAGAAGGTTGTACTTGAACTCACGGAAAGATTTTTGAAGATCTCAAACCTTTCAGGAACCCGCACCGTTTTTCTTGAGCTTGAGGAGTTCTCTTAATTCTTCCTCAGAAAAGATGTACTTCGTACTGCACCACTTGCAGACCACTTCTCCTTTTCCTTCCCTTCTCATGTCTTCCAGTTCTTTTTCGTCCAGCACAAGGAGGGCAGATTTTGCTTTTTCCCGGCTGCAATCGCATCTGTACTTTATCTCCGCTGTTTCGACGAACCCCACCTTCTCTCCGAAGATCTTCTCAAGAACATCCAGCGGCTCTGTCTCCCGAAAGAGCTCTGTCACGTAAGGAAGGTTCTTTATGTTGGTTTCCAACATCTCCACCTTTTCCTTCTCAAGGGACCTGTCCAGGATCTGAACGGCAAATCCTCCCGCTATCTTTACACCCTCTGAATCCATGAGAACACCGATGGAAAAGGCAGACGGAATCTGTTCAGAAACGGTGAAGTAGTAAGCAAGATCCTCTGCGATCTCTCCGCTCACGAGTGGAACCTGGGAAACAAAGGGCGTTTTCAACCCGAGGTCTCTTATCACCCTGAGGACTCCCTTTCCGACCGCTCCCGATACGTCGAACTTTTTGTTTTCTTTGAGGGGAAGCTCCACATTGGGGTTCGCAACGTACCCTCTGACGGTGAACTCACTCGTCGACTGCGCAACCACCCTTCTTATGGGACCGTCCCCCTCTATATCGAGGGTCCACCGCTCTTTTTCTGCAAGCCACGGTGTCACCAGAGCTGCTCCGATGAGGGCTCTTCCCAGAACGACCGTGGCAAGATAAGAGAGGTTGTGACGGCTCCTTGCCTCCTCCACCACTTCCCTCATTCTCACGATGGAAAACCTCACTCTGTGATCGAACATGGTGCCGTAGTAGATCATGCTATCCTCTCCCATTCCTTTGCGATGAGCCTCGCAAGTTCGAGATCACTTTTGAAGGTCACCTTGAAACAGAAAAGATCTCCCTCGACAACGGATATCTTCACTCCGAGCCTGTGAACGGGTTCGGTGTCGTCAGCCCATTCTTTTTCCTCACTGTGGGCTCTCTTCAGAAGATCGTATGAGAAGGCCTGGGGTGTCTGAACCCTGTAGATGCCCTCTCTTGGAACGTACTCTATACGTGAATCGTCGAGTCTTATGAGCGTGTCTGAGTTTTTCAGAGCGAGGGTGGCGGCTCCTGTTTCCTGTGCCTTCTTTAAAACCTCCTCGATGTGCTTTTTTCTCAGAAAGGGACGTGCTGCGTCGTGTACGAGGACGTACGATGGTTTGATGTTTTCAAGAAATTTGAGGGCGTTTCTCACACTCTGGCTTCGAGTTTTTCCTCCTTCTACGATTCCGAGGATCTTTTCGTGCTTTACTTTCTCCACCACGCGATCCATCCAGTCTCTTGACACCACGATCACAACGGCATCGATGACGTTGCTGTCTAAGAGTGCTTTGAGAGGGTATTCGAACAGCATTCTTCCCTCTACTTCAAGAAACTGTTTTGGGACCTTTTCTCCGAGCCTTTCTCCTTTCCCAGCAGCGAGCAGAATTGCAACGTTCATATCTGACTTTCCTCTTTCTTCTTGTTCTTCTGGTACTGATGGAAGTAGTTGAGCTTCAGTGTTGAGATCACCCCTTCCATCTCACGGCGTGTCTGCTCGTCCACCAGATCCTTGATCTTGTTGAAGATCGCATCCAGCGTGTCTATACCCAGTCGGGCCTCACCGAGGTCCTGGTAGAAGTCTCCGTATTCGTCCTCTGTGAGGCCCAGTCTTGCCCAGCACCTTGCACTTATGGTGCTGAAGAAGAGGAGGATGAGATCCTTCATGGAGAGCTTTTCCTTCTTCTCCTCCATGGATCTTCACCTCCTCTCAATCTTCAAACCGTACTCGTCCGCATCGACAACGATGTGGTCTCCTTCTTTAATTTCACCCTCCAGTATCTTATCGGCGATCATGGATTCCAGTTCGAGTTCGATGATCCTTCTGAGTGGCCTTGCACCGAGTGAAGGAACGTACCCTGCCTCAGCCAGATATTCTTTTGCCCTTTCGGTGAGTTCGAGGGTGATTCTTTTGTCTTTCAAGATGTCTTCAAGCTGTTTCACCATGATCTCAACTATCTTCTTCACCTCGTCCATCGTTAGAGGTTTGAAGTAGACAATCGCATCTATTCTGTTCAGAAATTCCGGTTTGAAGACGTTTCTAATTTCCTTTTCTATTTCGAGCCGGACGTTTTCCTGAGATTCCAGGATCTTTTCACTTCCAATGTTGCTCGTCATGATGATGATCGTGTTTCTGAAATCAACCGTGTTACCCTTTCCATCCGTCAGGCGGCCGTCTTCGAAAACCTGAAGCAGTATGTTGAAGACGTCAGGATGGGCCTTTTCTATCTCGTCGAGCAGTATCACGCTGTAGGGCCTTCTTCTGACGGCTTCTGTGAGCTGTCCTCCTTCTTCGTAACCCACGTATCCTGGAGGGGCCCCTATGAGTCTTGCAACGGAGTGTTTTTCCATGTACTCGCTCATGTCGAGTCTTATCATGGCATCCTCACTTCCAAAAAGCACATCGGCAAGGGTCCTTGCAAGTTCTGTTTTCCCAACACCCGTTGGTCCCAGAAAGAGAAAGACCCCGATCGGCCTTCTCGGGTTTTTGATACCCACCCTGGCTCGTCTGATGGTACGCGCGACCATTCTCACCGCTTCTTCCTGGTTCACCAGGCGCTGGTGGATCAGTTCCTCCAGTTTGAGCAGTTTGTCTTTTTCCGATTCCATGATGCGGGACACGGGAATTCCTGTCCACTGTTCTACGATTTTTGCCACGATGTCTTCGTTAACCACGGGCTCTACCTTTTCCTGGCTTTTTCGTGCCTTTTCGTACTCTTCCTTCAATTTCTGAAGCTCTACTTTCAACTTTGCGGCTTCTTCGTACTCTCCCTTCACCACGGCGGCGTTTATTCTGTCCTCGAGTTCCCTCATTTTCTCTTCCAGTTTCAGAATCTCTTCGGATGGGTACGAGGACTCCAGCCTCACGTAAGAGGCCGCTTCATCGATCAGATCGACCGCTTTGTCCGGGAGGAACCTGTTGGTTATGTATCGGGCGGAGAGTTTTGCGGCCGCTTCGAGGGCGTCGTCCGTTATCTTCACCTTGTGGTGGTCTTCGAAGACCTTTCTGAGTCCCTTGAGAATCTCCACCGTTTGTTCAACGGTGGGTTCCTCCACAAGAACCGGCTGAAACCTTCTTTCGAGTGCCCTGTCTTTTTCGATGTATTTTCTGTACTCTTCAACAGTGGTAGCACCTATTATCTGGATCTCTCCTGTTGTGAGCTCGGGTTTCATGATGTTTGCCGCATCGAGAGCCCCTTCGGCGGCTCCCGCTCCCACCACCGTGTGCACCTCGTCTATGAAGAGGATGACCTCTCCTTTCTTTCTTTTCAACTCATCGAGAAGACGTTTCAGTCTTTCTTCGAAGTCTCCTCTGAACCGTGTTCCTGCAACCAGCCTTCCCATGTCGAGTTTTAGGACCCTGACGTTTCTCAGAAAGAGGGGGACCTTTCCTTCAACGATCCTCTGGGCAAGTCCCTCAACGACGGCCGTTTTTCCAACTCCCGGATCTCCTATCAGAACGGGGTTGTTCTTGGTGCGGCGCGAGAGTATCTGTATCACCCTTCTGATTTCTTTTTCACGATCCACAACGGGCATGAGCTTTTTCTCGCGGGCAAGTTGAGTGAGATCCACGGTGAAACGTGCCAGCGCCTCGATGTTCTCTGCTTCGTCCGTTCTTCCGGTTGCCCTTATCTTTCTTATTGCCTCGTACACCCTCTCCGGCGTCACACCGTACCTTGAAAGGATACGGAACGCGGTGGAATCAGGTGAAAGGACCATTCCAAGAAGAAGGTGTTCGGTTCCTATCTTCGAGTCACCCATTCTCCTTGCTTCCTCTCGTGCCTTTTCTATCACGTGTCTTGCGTCCGGTGTTATGAAGATCTGGGACACGGACGTTCCCTCTGGAACCCTGACGCCGTATTTTCCTATGAACGTTTCCACCTCGTCCTTCAACTTGTTTATGTCCACGTTCATTTCCTTCAGAAGTTCCACACCGACGTTGTTTCCCTCTTCAAGGATCGCAAGCAGTATGTGTTCGCTGGAAAGCTGGTTCTGTCTGTACCTTGTCATTATATCCTGAATGCTCATCATTACTTTCTGGGCCTTTTCTGTGTACTCTTCGAGATTGAACATGCGATCACCTCCTCAAAAAAATATTACCACGTGTGTTAATCTTTTTCTTAGCAGACACCAGTGGAAAGGAGATGAGTATGAAGCGAAGCGTTTTTCTTCCGCTGATCATAGGAGTGGGCGCGGTCGTTCTTGTGGCATCTCTTGCGGGCAGTGGAAACGTGTGGAAGGATTTGAAACAGCTGGATGTGAGGTTCATTTTTCTGCTTTCTCTGAACTTTCTTGCGGTGATCACCATTGATGCCTTGAGAACCCGTATCCTTCTTGAAAACATGCCTTTCAGAACGTGCCTTTCTAATTCGCTGTGGGGCTTCTATGCCAGCGCCATAACACCGTTTGCTGCCGGAGGACAGCCCTTCCAGATATACCACCTTGTGAGATCCGGAATTCCTTTTGAAAAAGCAGCCTCGGTGATAGCGGTGAGATTTTTCTCCTCGTTTTCCTTCACAATCGTGTCTGGTTTTCTCTTTTTCCTTTTCTACCTTGACACATTTCGCTCCCTTGGGATCTTAGGGGATCTCTTCTTCATCGGGATCGTTCTTGCCTTTGTTTTTTACGTCTTCATAATGTTTCTTTCCTTCAGCAGGAGGTTTCTTGAGAGGTTTTTTCTGTCTGGTCCTGTCATGAAGATCGTGATGTTCTTCACCAAAAAAAGCAGGGAAGAGGTGGAAAACCTGGCAAGGGAGAGGATCCTGGGTTACATATCTACCGTGAAAGAGCTCTGGAGGTCTTCAAAGGCAAAAACCATCATCACGATAATTCTTTCAGGAGCGATGATCATAGCGATTCATACGAGTACGTATCTTTCGATGAAGGCGGTGAACCCATCAGTAGAGGTGTCGCTGTTTCAGATAATCACCGTTCAGCTTGCCCTGAGCCTGGTTGTGTATTTCGTTCCCACACCCGGTGCAAGCGGAGCTGTGGAGGTTGTCTACTACGTTGTCTACTCGAACCTCATCAGTAAAACGGATGCGGTTGTGTCCCTTCTCATCTGGAGGTTCTTCAACTACTACCTGTTCATCATTTTGGGGATCATCCTCGGGATTGGCAGGTTAACAAAAAAACCGGAGGAGCAGTCCTCCGGCTGATCTTCCTGGTGCCGAGGGCGGGACTTGAACCCGCACGGGCCGAAGCCCACATGGCCCTCAACCATGCGTGTCTGCCAGTTCCACCACCTCGGCAACTCCGAAGAATATATTAGCACAACTTCTAGCACTTTTCAAGTACCCCTGATGGGAATTTTTGCCTTGACATGGATTCGAGGTTGTAGTATCATAGTTAAACGGTGATGGGTGCGTAGCTCAGTGGGAGAGCGCTTCCTTGACGAGGAAGAGGTCGCAGGTTCAATCCCTGCCGCACCCACCAGAGGAGCCGCAAGGCTCCTCTTTCTTTTTCAGCACGAAGAACACGTGCTCTGCCCTCCATAGAATGGCTCTGTCTCTGGAAAATTCCTTCTCCAGCTCGAAGATGAGATCTTCTTTCTTTCTCACCTGATCCTCGGAGTAGTCAAAGACCCCTATTCCACGCACCTCGATCGTGTCAAAACCCTCTATGGATTCTATATCTTCGGGCCTGAACGCATAGGAGTTGAAAGAAAAGAGCGTGTTTCCCACTTCGATGGTTTGTGTTTTCAGAAAGCGGGGAATCTTCTCCCAGGTATTCTCTTCTATCATGTGCTGAAGAAAGGTGTAGAAGTTGTCCACTGTTGCTATCAGAAGGCCGCCTGGTTTCAGAACCCTCGCTATTTCAGAAAACGCTTTGACTTTGTTTTCGACGTAACTCAGAACATCCCCCATGGCCAGCACGGTGTCGAAGGAATGTGAAGAAAATGGAAGATCTTCCGCACGGGCTTTTAGAAATTTTTTCACACCCTTCTTCTCTGCGATTTTCAACATCTCCTCGGAGGGATCAACCAGAGTCACATCAAAACCTCTCTCCAGAAGAAAAAGACTCCATCTTCCCGTGCCCCCTCCAAGGTCCAGCACCCTGCAGGGCACCTTCAAGTGTTCACTCAGGAAGGATTGAATCAGCCTGTGGTAAAGCCTCCATTTTGGTGTTTCGTACATGGAATCGTACTCTTTTGCGATCCTGCTGTAGTACTCCCAGGGACTCACGATCATTCTTTCACCTTCAAAAAAACGAGTTCCGTTTCGCCGTAATCTTTTTTCTTGACGATCTCAAACCCGGAGAGATCCACATCGATCCTTTTACTCTTTTCAAGAATCGCCAAGCTTTCTTCCTTCATAACCTTTGGAAGAAGATGGAGGGTCTTTTCGATAACCTCGACATCTTCGTAGGGAGGGTCGAGAAAGATGATATCAAATTTTTCGGTGGCTGTCTTCAGATAATCCACGACATCTTTGCAGATCAGTTTGGCAGATCCTCCTATCGTTTCGAGGTTTCCTTTGCATATCTTGAGGGCCCTCTTCGATTTGTCGACACACACGACCCTGTCTGCTCCCCTGCTCAGCGCCTCACAGCTCACAACACAACTACCACAGAAGAGCTCCAGAAAGCTCTTTCCCTCCACGTCCACCATGTTGAAGAGGGCACTTCTCACAGAGGACATGGTGGGCCTGAAGAAGTCGCCTGTTTTCAGCTTTCTTCCTCGGTATTTTCCCCCTGTGATTCGTGTCTCTCCCATATGAGAGCCATCACTTCCTTGACCTTTCTTTCAAGATCAGCGATCGAAGAGTTGTTCGGGATGACGATTCCCTGAGGAATCACATCTTTTTGAAACTTCAATCTCTCTTTCGCAGATTCGTTTCTTTCGATGATCTTCTTTTCTTCCGCGACGACGGTGATGATATGATCACAGAGTGCGTCCAGCTTCATTCTTCTCAAAAGAGCGGCCTCTATCACGACAAGGCCGCTCCTTTTTTTCACGATATCCTCCACCTTTTTTCTCATGAGGGGATGAACGAGCTGTTCGAGTTTTTTCAGTTTCTCTTCAGAGCCGAAGACGATCTCACCCAGTTTTTTCCGGCTCACCTTTCCATCTTCCAGAATCGATTCACCGAACAGTTCGACGAGCCTTTCTTTCACCTCTTCCAGAACCTCATGGCCGATCCTGTCCACGTTCACCACGTGGGCTCCGTAGTCCCTCTTCAGCACTTCACAGACGGTTGTCTTTCCCGTCCCTATCTTCCCCGTGACACCTATCACCATACTCTCTTTGCCTTCTTTTCAAGTTCTGATTTGAACCTCTCGTACTCGTCCACCGCAAGGAATATGACACTCGAGGTGTTCAACTTCTCTATTATCTTCGATATCCTCTCTTCAACGGTGGGATCGTCGGAGACAACGATGTAGGTTCCCTCTTCTCCGAGTGGACCTCCTTCTATGAAGAAGACCATCTCTCCCTCGTGCATTACATTTTCGAAGACGCTCATTCTATGATCACCTTCTTGGTGCGATCTTTTATTTCGTATTCGTAACCTTCCCTTCCCATGAGGGCAAACGTGATCTTCTTTCCAAGTTCCACACCCGGCTGATCAAACGGGTTGATCTCGAGGAGATACCCCATGAAAGCAGTTGCGGCTTCATAATAAGCGAAGAACTGGCCCACATTGTAAGAGGTGAGTCTGTCGAAGATCACCTTCATGTTCGGTCTGTCGTTTTTCCTTAGGGCTTCCTCTGTTCCTGTCTGTTCTGCAAGGAGAAGTTCAGAGAGTCTTTTTCTTGCAAGGTATTTGAGCTCTTCTCTTCCGGTGTCCGGTATTATGATCTCTCTATCGAAGTTTTCCAACCGCAAAAACGTTATCACTTTGTCGTTTGGGCCCTCGTTGTAAAGCTGTATCTGAGAGTGCTGATCGGTGGCTCCTATTGCCTTCACCGGGGTCTGACCCGTGAAGACCTCCTCTCCTTTCAGGTTGTATCTCTTTCCCAGACTTTCTGCCCACAGCTGTCTGTACCAGTCCACGAGGTAGGTCATCCTGTTGGAGTAGGCCATCATGACGGAGATGCTCTTTCCTCTCTTCAGATAGAGATAGTGTGTGAGGGCGATCATCGCCGCTGGATTTTCGAACAGGTCTTCCTTCTTGCATCTCTCGAACGCATCCCGGGCACCGTCGTGGAGTTCTTCTATGTCGATACCCTCCGCCATGGCAGAGAAGAGGCCAACGGGCGTCAGCACGCTGAACCTTCCTCCAACGCCGGGAGGGACCTCAAGACTTCTGAAGCCCTCTTCTTTCACTACTTTTCTCAAAAAGCCCTTCTCTGGATCTGTTGTGATGAGGATGTGTTCTTTCGGGTCCAGACCATTAGCCTCCAGGATTCCCCTTGCGATCGAGTAATTCGCCATAACCTCAGCCGTGGATCCAGATTTTGAGATCACGTTGAACAGCGTTGTCTTCAGATCTATCCTATCAAGGACGGAGGCCATGAGATCGGGATCTACGTTGTCCACCACGAAGACTCTCGCATAACCGTTTCTTTCCTCTCTCGACATCTCGTTCCAGTTCAGTGGTCTCAACGAATAATGAAGGGCAAGGTTTCCAAGACCGGATCCCCCAATTCCCAGAACGACCACCGTGTCGAAGTTCACCACCCACTCCTCGAGTTCCTTCACCGAATCGATCCATTTTCTGTCCAGTCTGGCAAAATCCGGTGTGTTCTCAGTGAAATTCTTTATCGCCTCTATCACCTTTTCTTTTGTGCTTTCCAGATCTTCCTCTCTCAGTCCACCGGAGATGTTCGGTTCAAAAAGATTTGAAAAATCAAATTTCAAAGCCATCTTTTTCACCCCTCAGTAAACTATCAGTGTTTTGATGTCGTAACCTTCGAGCCTCTTTCTCGGGTTCAGGTAGGAAAGTTCCACAAGAAAGGCAAGGGCAGAAACTTCTCCACCGAGTTTTTTGACCAGCCTTATCAGTGCCTCTGCTGTTCCACCCGTTGCCAGCACATCGTCCACTATGAGGACTTTCTGTCCTCTTTCTATGGCATCTTCGTGGATGTGGAGTTGTTCGGTTCCGTACTCCAGCTGGTACTCCTCGTACACGGTTCTGTAGGGGAGCTTCCCGGGTTTTCTCACGGGAACGAATCCCTTTCCCAGTTTGTAAGCCATGGCGGCTCCGAGGATGAATCCCCTCGCTTCGGGGGCAACAACCAGATCGAAATCCCTGTCGGAGACGAGATCACACATTCTGTCGATGGCCTCTCTGAAAGCCCTGCTGTCTTTGAGGAGTGGTGTGATGTCTCTGAAGATGATCCCTTTTTGTGGAAAATCTGGTATGTCCCTGATGAACTGTTTCAGATCCAATTCAGACACCTCCCGTGAACAGGTATTTCCCTTCGTTTGATGGATAGAGTGCAAAGAAAGCGCTCCCACTTCCGGTCATCATTTTTAGAATGGAACCTTCTCCGAACTTTTTCAAATCCTGCAAAACATCAGGATGTTTCTCAAGGAATATCCTTTCAAATACGTTGTACGAGAGTTTTTTTATCTTCTCATAATCTCTTTCCAGATAGGCCCTGTGGAGTTCTTCTATGTTGCCAGGTCCTTTCCCGTACATGTCCGGTGTGAGGAGGCTGTACATTTCTTTGGTCGAAGAGGAAACGAGCGGAACGAAAAGATCCACGGAGTAGCCCGTTATATCCTGAAGTTTTTCTACGATCTCTCCCTTTCCCTTCACCACGGCTGTTCCTCCGTACAGAAAAAAAGGCACATCGCTTCCCACACTTATTGCCATCTCAACGAGTTTCTCAAAGGGTACGTTGAACTGCTTTCCAAGGTACTTCAAAACGGTGGCGGCGTTTGAACTGCCCCCTCCAAGACCGGATCCGATCGGTATTCTCTTTTCCAGTTTCACCTTTAGCCCGAACTCCAGTTTCGTCTCTTCTCTGAAAATCTCGTAGGCTTTCCTGATCGTGTTTTTTTCAGGCAAATCAACGTTGCTTTCCAGAAAGAAACCTTCCTTGCAGATTTCCATCGAAATTGTGTCGTACAGAGAGATCGTTTGAAAAAGTCCAATTATGTTGTGGTATCCGTCTGCCCTTTTTTCAAGGACATCGAGATAGAGATTCAGTTTTGCGGGCGAAACAAGTTCAACAGAACGTTTGCCGCTATCTTCGACCATCCCTCCATCACTCCCAGATATTTTCCCAGTTCATCGAATTCGACGAGGTGCCATTCGAACAGATCTTTTTCTTTCATCGACACGAACCTACCCTTTCCAGCAAAAAGAACACCAAGATGTACCCTGCTCACTTCGGTGGAGGAGGAATTTATCAAACCGAGAAACTCCAGTTCCTTCAGTTCGACCTCTGCCTCTTCATTCATTTCTCGCTCCAATCCCTTCAAAAATGCTTCCTGTGGTGTTTTCCCGTCTTCTTCCCGAACGTGTCCTCCTATTCCAAGGGAATACAGGTTGTGCAATCTCTTCTCCGATTGCTTCGTAGTTCTCTTTGTGAGAAGAACCCTGTTGCCATCCAGTATCACAACGTACGGAATGACCTGCTTTGTTGATTCGTCGTATTCTGCTTCCATCCTCTTTCGAAAAAAGCCGTATCTTTTCAGAAAATCGAGAAACTCTCCCAGACTCGTTTTCAGAAAGCCTTCGAACTTTCCGAATTCTCTATACACATCTTCTGTTTTCACGACAAGGATTTTTTCGTCTTTCATCTCACTCTCTTCCCACCTCGTGGCCCGGTCTTTTGAAGAAATCCGTCTTTTCTTCGTTCGCTTTCAACTGTTTCCATCTGTGTGCGGCTGTTTCACAGAACCTCTGAAGTATGGCAGGAAGGTCGCTCTTTTTGAGAAGATCTTCACCTATTCTTTCCTTCAGTCTCTCACTCAACGTGTACTCTTCTTTCTCTGGATCGAAACTGATGTCTTCTGTGTAGTCCGCTGCGTCGAAATCCTCCAGAACCTTCTCCAGGAATCTGAGGGCAAATTCGATGAAAACATCTCCCACCTCATCGCTTCTTTTCACATCGTGGAGTTTTCTTCTGTAGTCTTCGATCAGTTCCTTTTCCTGTTTCACAAAAGAGAGGATCTTTTCACCTTTTTTCATGAAAAACACCTCCGTTCAGATTTTTTGTTTTCTCAGAGCGATGTATCCTACAGTTAGGATGGCTGCCGTTTCGAACCTCAGGATTTTCCTTCCAAGGTTCACCAGAATCGTTCTTTGCTTCAAAAGTTCTTTTTCTCTCTCGGAAAATCCCCCTTCCGGTCCCACAACGATCGTTATACTCCCGGATACATCCATTTCAAGAAGATTGACAGAACCATCCGGATCAAGGGTGATCGCTTTCTCATCGAAATCGAGATTTTCCACCATTTTCACCTTCGGAAAGAGGTATCTTCTGCATTGCTTTGCTGCCTCTCTGACCACAAGTAACGATTTTTCCAGACTGACACTGTGCTGAGATCTTTCGAACCTGTAAAGCAGTATCTCATCTGCACCGAGTTCCACACACTTTTCTATCAGAAGACGTGTTCTCTCCCACCGGCCAATTGGAACGACCACCTTCAATTTCTCAGAAGGTTCTTCTTCCTTCTTCTCGATTTTCAGGATCTTGGCGACTGCTTCGCTTTTTTTCAGCCTGGTCAGAACACAGGTGTAGGAGAATCCCTCACCGTCTGTTGTCTCTACTGTTTCTCCTTCTTTCAGTCTCACAACTCTCATGTGGTGTGCTTCTCTCTCATCGAAGACGATCTCACCGTTTCGAGGCGTTCCGTAGAACAGGTGCGGCATCCTACGGTATCACCTCAAATCCCGTGTAAGGAACTAGTGCCTCTGGAACCTTCACGCTTCCATCTGGCTGCTGGTAATTCTCCAGAATCGCGACCAGCGTTCTTCCCACCGCGATACCTGAGCCGTTAAGGGTATGAACGAGTGTGAGTTTGCCGTCTGACCTTCTTCTGTACCTCATGTTACCCCTTCTTGCCTGAAAGTCCGTCACGTTACTGCAGGATGAGATCTCCTTGTATGCGTTGTAGGACGGAAGCCACACCTCTATGTCATACGTTTTGGCGGAAGCGAATCCAAGATCTCCCGTGCAGAGAGAGACGACCCTGTAGGGAAGCCCCAGCCTTTGAAGGATGGTTTCGGCATCTCTTACCAGTTGTTCCAGATCGTCGAAGGATCTCTCCGGTGTGGTTATCCAGACGAGCTCCACCTTGTCGAACTGGTGCTGCCTGATCATTCCACGTACATCTTTTCCGTAACTGCCGGCTTCTCTTCTGTAACATGGAGTGTAGGCAACGTATTTCTTTGGAAGGTCTTTTTCTTCAAGGATCTCTCCACTGTGGAGGGCTACCAGAGGAACTTCTGCTGTTGGTATAAGAAACAGGTCGTCTTTTTCTGTCAGGTAAAGCTCTTCTTCGAACTTTGGAAGCTGCCCTGTGATCGTGATCGTTTCTCTTTTCACAAGATGTGGAACCCACACCTCCGTGTAACCGTGTTCTCTTGTATGAACGTCGAGCATGAAGTTTATGAGGGCCCTCTCCAGTCTTGCAAGTTTCCCGTACATCACCGTGAACCTGGAGCCGCTGAGTTTGGAGGCCCTGTCGAAGTCCATGAGTCCCCAGGCAGGTCCGAGGTCCCAGTGTGCCAGGGGAGCAAAGTCGAATTTCCTCGGTTCGCCCCACCTTCTCACTTCAACGTTTTGAGACTCATCGGAACCAACGGGAACGGATTCATGTGGAATGTTCGGCACTCTGAGGAGAAGATCTCTTAGCTTTGACTGAAGTTCTTTTTCTTTCTCCTCGAGTGACTTTATTTCCTCACCGATTCTTTTTCCTTCCTCGATCAGCGCGTTCGCTTCGGAGGACTTTCCTTCCTTCTTCAACTTGGCCACATTCTTGGAAATGTCGTTCCTTTTTGCCCTCAGTTCGTTGAGTTCTGTGGTCACAGAACGCCACTCGCTGTCGATCTTCAGTATCTCATCTATGATATCTGTGTCTTCACCACGTTTTTTCAGGGCATCTTTCACAAAATCGGGATCCTGCCTGATGAGTTTTATGTCTATCATCCTATCCCTCCTTCATTTCAATTCTATCAGAATATGTACTTCACGAATTTTCTGAGTATGAACCCGAGAAAGATCGTGCCAACGATCATGAAGGTAGAGATGGCGTTCACCGTCGGAGAGATACCGAACCTTATCATGGAATATATCTGTATGGGAAGCGTGGTTGAGCCCGGTCCTGCGACGAAGAAGGTGATAACGAAGTCATCGATGGACAGGGTGAAAGCCAGAAGAAACGCCGCCACTATCCCGGGAACAAGGTTCGGTATGATGACCCTGTAGAAAACCTGAAAGTCCGTACTTCCCAGGTCATACGCTGCCTCTATTATGTTCTTGTCGAAGTCCTGAAGCCTTGAGTACACGATCATCATGGTGTACGGAATGGAGAAGGTGATGTGTGCCAGTATGATGGTGAAAAGTCCAAGTTGCATTCTGAGCATGGAAAAGAGCAGAAGAAGGGATATTCCTATGATCACATCGGGCACCACAAAAGGTAGGTAGGTGAGAAACCAGATGGTGTTCTCGACACGTGTTTTCTTCCAGTAAAGCTCGACCGCCGTCACGGTTCCTATGAACGTTGCTATCACGCTCGAGACGATTGCCACTATCAGTGAATTTTTGAAAGAATTCCACACGGAGTACTCTCTGGTGAAAAGCTCCACGTACCATCTCAGGGTGAAACCCGCCCACGCGGGTGATTTTGCCGCGTTGAACGACATGATGATCACTATGACGAGTGGCAGATAGAAGAACACCATCGTCAGGGCAGTCACCGTCTTGATGAATCGGCCCGGCGTCAACTTTTCTCTCTCCTTTTCATCACGATTATGATGCTCAGAAGTGCTATCAGTGTAAGAAGATTTGACATGGCGGATGCGACCGGCCAGTTCCTGATGGTCATAAGCTGTCTGACTATTTCGTTCCCTATCATCCTGGAGGAAACTCCTCCGACAAGATCGGGGATCGCATAAGATCCAAGAGCGGGCACGAAAACGAAAACAAAGGCTGTGAGAAGTCCCATACGAACGTTTGGAAGCAGAACCTTTGTGAACGTGTACATCTTACTGGCACCAAGATCCAGAGAGGCTTCAAGTATGCTGTTTTCTATCTTTTCCATGGCAGCGTAAAGCGGCAGTATGGCAAAAGGCAAATAGGTGTAAACTATCACGAGAATGACGGCGAAGGGATTGTAGAGAAACTGCACGGGGCCAAACCCCAGAAGGTTGAGGAATTGGTTTATTATTCCGTTGTTTCCAAGAACGATCTTCCATGCGTAGATCCTTATGAGTGAGTTGGTCCAGAAGGGAACGACTGTGAGCAGAAGAAGGAAGTTCTTCAGCCGGCTCTTTGCTATGTAGAAGGAAACAGGAAGTGCCACGACGAGAGTGATGAGGGTGGCTATTCCCGCTATCCAGACAGACCTCCATATGAGGTTCAAATACTTTGGAAGATACCTGTAAGCGTCCAGCGTGAAGTTCCACTGGACACCACCGTAGATCTGCGGTTCCAGAAAGCTGTAAACGAAGATGATGGAGATCGGCAAAACGAACAGAAGGATCAGCCACAGAAGATATACGTACCTCATTTCAACACCTCTACAATGAAGCTGTCATCAGGATCCCACGCAACGAAGACCTCGTCTTCCCATTTTATGATCGGCTCGTCCAGTATGTACTTTGCGTGTTGTTTGTAAACTTTCAATATGTAACCCTCGTCGAGACGAACAAAGTACTTCGTCTGGTGTCCCATGTAGATCTCTTCTTCCACGACTCCGTGAAAGACGTTGAGAGTGCCGCTGGATTCGAACTTTTTCTTTGATATCCTTATCTTTTCCGGCCTGAGTGTGATGATCAATCTGTCTCCCTTTCTTGCCTCTTTGTCTTTATAACATCTGAATTCTCCCAGTCCAGGGCTTTCCACAACGTAGTATTCGTCCTCCACGTCCAGGACCTCTGCTTTCATGAGGTTCGTCTCTCCTATGAAGGTGGCGACAAAAACGCTGGCAGGACTCTCGTAGACTTCGTATGGTGTTCCAACCTGTACGATTTCACCTTCGTTCATGAGAGCAACCCTGTCTGAAACGCTGATCGCTTCAGTCTGGTCGTGTGTTACGTAGATGAACGTGATACCAACTCTGTCGTGAAGGTTGTCCAGTTCCACAAGAAGTTCCTGTCTCAGTTTTGCATCGAGGGCGCTCAGTGGTTCGTCGAGAAGGAGGACCCTCGGCTCGTTTGCGAGGGCCCTCGCGATCGCTACTCTCTGTTTTTGGCCACCTGAGAGCTGAGAGGGCATCTTTTTTGCGTGCTCTTCCATCCTTATCAGAGAAAGGAGTTCCTCTACTTTCTGTTTTATCTCGCTTTCGGAGAGTTTTTTGATCCTCATGGGAAACGCTATGTTCTCGAACACGGTGAGATGAGGAAACAGTGCATAGTTCTGAAAGATGATGTTCACAGGCCTTCTGTTAGGTGGCAGGTTCAATATGGACTTCCCATCCAGAAGTACGTCCCCACTTTCCACATCTTCGAAACCTGCTATCACTCGAAGAAGCGTGGTTTTCCCACAACCAGAAGGCCCGAGAACGGAGAAGAACTCTCCCTTCTTTATTGTTAGAGAGACGTTTTTCAGCACGTGGAAATCACCGAAAAACTTGTCAACGTTTTTTATCAGGACCTCTCCGCCTATCAACTTCGTTCACTCCATCACATTATGATTTCAAGCCAGATTTTGTTGTAAAGTTCGAGGGCCTCTCCGACGTCCTCTATGAATTCACAGTTTTTGAGATCTTCTAGAGTGTATATCGGCTCTGTTTCCATGTATTTTCGGGCCTCCACGTTCGGTGAGGGAAGGCCCAGATAATCGGCTATCTTTGCGGCGTTCTGTGGCTCAAGAAGGAAGTTGATGAACTCGTATGCAAGATCCACGTTCTTTGCCCCTTTTGGTATCACCATGTTGTCTATCCACAGTGTTCCTCCTTCTTTCGGTATGAAGAAATCGAAGTTTTCCTCTTCTCCTTCCGGTATCCTCTGGTACACATCCTCAGCGTATCCGTGAACCACCCAGTATTCACCGGTAACCACCCCATCGGCATACGACGTGGCATCGAATTTGGCGATGTTCTTTTTCCATCTGAGAACGACCTGCTTTGCCTCTTCCAGTTCTTTCGGGTTCTTCGTGTTAACCGAGTAGCCGAGGTATTTCAGGGCGGCACCAAGCACCTCTCTCATATCGTCCAGGAGGGTCATTCTTCCTCTCAGATCTTCTCTTTCGAAGATGGACCAGGATTTTTCGTACTCTTTAACGTACTTTCTGTTCACGATGACAACCGTTGAACCCATCATGTAAGGCACACTGTATTCGTGGTTCGGATCGTACGTGGTCTTTGCGAGTATCTCCTTGTCGAGGTATTTGAAGTTCGGTATTCTGGAAAGATCCAGTTTCTGAAGCATACCCTCTTTTGACATGATCGAGACGTAATCACCGGAGGGAAAGATCAGATCGTATCCCTTTCCACCGCCTGCTTTGAACTTTGCGTACATCTCCTCGTTCGATGCGTAGGTGTCGTAAACCACGCGGCAGTTGTACTTCTCTTCGAACGCTCTGATCACGTCTTCAGGGATGTAATCGGCCCAGTTGTAGATGTAGAGCGTGGCTTTTGCAAAGACCATGAAAGACACCAGCATGAACAGGACAAGAAGAAGTCTTTTCATCTTCCATACCTCCTTTCTCCAATATAAAAAGCCAGGCCGTGTAGCCTGGCTTCCTGGAGGCGGCGGTGGGATTCGAACCCACGAATAGGGATTTTGCAGACCCCCGCCTTAGACCGCTTGGCTACGCCGCCGTCCACATAAGATATAATACCATACATGTGTGGGTGTTCAAGTGTCTTCAAGGTGACACGTATCGTTCAGCAGAACGAGTCTTGGCCTGCTCTCCACATCCACAATGCTCAGGGAGGCGTTGTCCAGTTTGAAGTTTCGGTGAAGACGAAGGGGAAGTCCGAGAACCCAGCAGATGAAGGATCTCAAAGAAAGAGAATGCGACACGATCACAACATCTTCTGAGCCATTCAATCTTTCCTGGGAAACGATCTTCATCATGACCTTCACCATTCGGTCCTGAACGCTCTTCATCGATTCAAGTCCTTTCGTTCCGAAGTTTGGATCTGTCGACCATCTCTTGAACTCCTCTGGATACTCTCTCATCGCCTCTTCCACCGTAAGGCCATTCCAGAGGGATATTTCACACTCGCGAAGGTCTTCTTCAACTATGACTTCTTTTTTGAATCTTTCGGCAATCTCCCTGGCAGTTTCAAGACACCTTTTGAGGGGACTGGAATAGATCGCATCCACTCTTTTCAACCTTTCCGCCAGCTTTTTTGCCTGATCTTTTCCTTTTTCGTTCAGGGGAACGTCCGCGATACCCTGCCACAGTCCCTTTTCGTTCCAGATGGTTTCTCCGTGTCTTATCAGATAGAGCCTCATCTATCTCATCACCTCTTTGTGCTAGACTCTAATGGGAGGTGGTGGTCTTGAGAACGATTCTTTCTGTTCTTCTTGCTGCCGTTTCAGTCCTTGCTTTTTCCTGGAGCGGCCACGAGGGCCTAACGTATTACATCGTGAAAGATATTGTACCAGACGAGATGGTGAAAATCACTCCCTATAACTACCAGGAAAAAAGGATTTACAATCTCTCAAAACTCGTTCTCGAAGATGTCTGTGGCAAAGGCACGATGGAAGCGTGGGAGGGAGCCCTGCTTCCACCGAATCCTTCACCAGTTGAGGGAAAGGTTCCTGCATGGCAGATACTGACCGTTTACTCCTCTGAGCCGGACTGGGGAATGGACCAGGGACTGGAGCTTTCACCGTATCAGTTTCTCATAGGGAACAGTCAGGGAGTACGCCACATGAAATATCGCATCATGGGACTTGAGTTTTTCGAAGCAGACAAAAGTTTCTATTACTTCCACGATCTTGCAAAGGAGGCGTTCAGAAGGGGTGACAGATACTGGGGATACAGATTCCTCGCAAGGGCACTTCACTACATAGAAGACCTTTCCCAGCCCTACCACAACACACCGGGAGAGACTGGAGAGATCTTTCAGGCGCTCTTTGACAGATCCATCATGAAGATGTTGATGAACGCACACTACGTGTACGACGATTACCTTGCGTACCTCATCTACTCCGGCGATGAGGAGACGATAAGAACGATAGAGGAGGCAGAGCCCATCTTTCTGAAATCGGAATGGCACCTTGTTCAGGAGATCAGAAAACTTGCGCTTTCGTACTTTCCAAAGATCCACAGAGAGATAAAGAAGGTTTTTGGAGACAGACTGAAAGAAAGAAGCGGTGATTTGAAGAGTTTCACCGTCGTTTCGGTGGAAGAATTCAAAGAAGCAGACGAAAGAGGAGACCTTGCCAATCTGAAACGCTACACTCTGGAACTCGTTGGAAAGGTCTCTTCTTACCTTAAGGGATACCTCATCGATTTTCTCAAGACTGTGAGATCTTTTTGAGCGCTTCTTTCAACGTCTTCCATGCAAGAAGAAAACATTTCACCCTCGCGGGGTAGTTCTTTATGTCGGACATGATCGAGATATTCCCCAGCTTTTGCTCGTCGAAGTCTTCACCCCGCGCCATTTTTTCTGCTTCTTCAACGATAGATTCAACGTTTTCCAGTTTTTCATTTACGATCCTTTCTATCATCAAAGAAGCGGAAGCCTGACTGATCGCACATCCGATTCCTTCGAATCTGGCGTCTTTTATCACTCCATCTTCCACCTTCAGATAGAGTGTGATCTCGTCACCACAGGATATGTTCTTTCCTTCTTCCACGACGCTGGCGTCTTTCAGTTTTCCTCTGAACTTCTTTGAGTTCGCATAGTCCAGAATGGCCTCTGAATAGATCATCTTGAAAACCACTCCTTTACCTTCTTCACGCCTTCTACAAAGATTCTAACATCTTCTTCCGTGTTGTAGAGATAGAAGCTCGCTCTACAGGTGGAGTTTGGAAAGTCCAGAAGGGACTGTTCTTTCAAAAGATTCATCAGAGGCTGTGCACAGTGATGGCCGCTTCTTATGGCCACGCCGAACTCCTGATCGAGAATGTGAGCCACATCGTGCGGATGAACCCCTTTTATGTTGAAGGAAACGATTCCATGCTGTCTTTCATCTAAAGGACCGTAAAGTTCCACACCGTCCACTCTGGAAAGTTCTTCCAGAGCCAGTTGGGTTAATCTTTCCACCCTCTCATGCACCACTTCGAATCCTATCTCTTCAAGATAGGCCAGAGCCTCCTTCGAGGCGACGATGTCGGCTATGTTCGGTGTTCCCGCCTCGAATTTGTACGGGAGTTCGTTGAAGGTCACATCCTCGAGGGACACCCTATCGATCATCTCTCCACCATAGAGAAAGGGTTCCATCTGCTCAAGGAGTTCCTTCCTTCCATAGAGCACACCCACTCCCGTGGGGCCGAGCATTTTGTGAAGAGAGAAGGCAAGAAAATCCACACCGATTTCTTTCGGCTTTACGCGCTCGTGCGGCAAAAGCTGTGCACCATCGAGTACTATGATCGCATTCGGAAAGATGTTGCGCAGTTCTTCAACCGGTATCCTCTGTCCGGTTACGTTCGAAAGGCCGGTTATGGCAAGAACTTTTGGATTCTTTTCTCTGTGGCTCATGAGGTCGTCCATCTCGAGTGTTCCAAACCTTCCAGACGGTTTTATGTATTCGAGTCTGTAACCGTGGAATCTGGAGAGTCTGAGCCAGGGAACGAAATTTGCATGGTGTTCCAGAAGAGAGGTGAGTACCAGATCGTTCTCTTTCAAAAGACCGCTTCTCAGAAGGGACACGGCAACCAGATTTATTGCCATCGTTGTCCCGGAGGTGAAGATAATCTCCTGTGGTGAAACTCCCAGAAACTCTGCGAACCTTTCCCTGGATTCTTCGAGTTCAACCGTGGCACGGGAGGCAAGGGTATGAACGGCTCTGTGAACGTTCGAGTAACTTGTGTAGTAGAACTCTTTCAGTTTTTCTACAACACGCTTTGGCTTCAGTGTCGTGGCTGCATTGTCCAAGTAGACGAGCCTTCTTCCGTTTATCTTCGTCTTCAACGTGGGGAAATCTTCATACAATCTGGTTGACAACATCTTCCACATCTCCCCTGATGGATTCTTCCAGTTCGTCCAGAAGATCCGAAAAGATTCCTCTCACGATGAGCCTTTTCGCCTCGGCCTCGTCGATCCCTCTGGACATGATGTAGAAGAGCTGGTTTTCATCAAGAGAAGACGAACTTGCAGAGTGAGACGCTGTGACATCGTTCTCATCCACCCACAAACTTGGAATAGCGTCCATGCGGGCTTCGGGAGAGAGTATAAGGGTGTGTTCTACTTCTTCAGCAACGATGTTCTTCGAGCCCCTTTTCACGTCCAGTATTCCACGAAAAACGATCTTTCCGGAGCCGTCCACCACACCGTTTCCTTTCAGCCTTCCTTCTGCTTCCTCACCTTCGAACCTCATGAGGTAGAGAAGGTCCGTCACACCCGTTCCGTTCTGATAGAAATAGGATCTCATGTCCGTCTCGCTCAGTTTACTCTTCTTCACAAGAACGTAGCCAACCTTTCTGTGACCGAACGCCCTGAAATCCCTCATCGAAAGTCTTGCTCCTTCTTCGAGCACGATGAACACGTTGTCGAAGGTGAAACCTCCTGAGAGATCTACGTTGATGAATTTCAATGCGGCGTTTCTTTTCACAAGAATCCTCATCACCGTGTTCCTGAATCTTCTCACTTTTGATATCCTGTGGATCTCTGCTTCTTTTTCCACAACCACCAGGACGTTTTCCACACCATCTTCAGATCTGATCAGGTGTTTCCCATCTCCGTATATCCTAAAATCCGTAAAGAATGTGTCTCCAAGAAGAACGAACTTTCTGTGTGATCCCTCAAAGTCGAGTTTTTCAAGAAGGGATGTGTCAACATCGAAGTCCACGTAATCGAACGAAAGCTCTGGAAGGACCATACCGTCAAGACTGCACCTTTTCCACTTCGGAAATCCCCATTCTTTGTATTCCAGGAATTTTTTTCTTCTCCATTCCTTTAAAGGTCCTTCTGTTCTCTCCAGAGCCTTCTCCAGAACATCGTATCCGTAGTCGTTTTCTGAGAATATCTGTGGGGTTTCCCAGATTACCGCTCTTTCTCCATCGTGCTCCAGCACCAGCGTTTTTTCCATATCGAACACCTCACCCTATACTCTTTTCTATTTCCAGTTCGAGGAGTTTGTTGAGCTCGACGGCATACTCAAAGGGTAGCTCTTTCACAACGGGTTCCACAAACCCCTTCACTATCATCGATTTTGCTTCCTGTTCTGACAATCCTCTGCTCATGAGATAGAATATCTGATCCTCTCCTATCCTCCCAATCCTTGCCTCATGACCCACATCCGCCCTGTCCGTTTCCACCTCTATTATGGGAACTGTGTCGCTCTTCGACCTGTTGTCGAGCATCAGAGCCGCACATTCCACGGATGCCTTGCTATTTTCGGCTTCTTTTGTGATCTTCAGAAGGCCCCTGTAAAAAGCCCATCCACCACCAAGAGATATGCTCTTTGCGCTCACAAGAGAGCTCGTGTACGGAGCAAGATGAACGACCTTCGAACCTGTATCCATGTGCTGTCCGGGGCCTGCGTACGTGATGGACATGCTCTCTGCCCTCGCACCCTTTCCCTTCAGTATCGTCATCGGGTACAGCATGGTTTTGTAACTGCCAAGGGATCCAGATACCCACGTCATCGAACCCTCTTCTTCGACGATCGATCTTTTCGTGTTGAGGTTGTACGTGTTTTTGCTCCAGTTCTGTATGGTGAGGTACTTGACCTTTGCGCCTCGCTTGACGTATATCTCAACCATTCCAGCGTGGAGATTGATGACGTTGTACCTTGGAGCCGAGCATCCTTCTATGAAGGTGACTTCACTGCCCTCTTCCGCAACGATGATGGTGTGTTCGAACTGTCCCATCCCGGGATTGCTCATCAAAAAGTAAGCCTGAAGCGGCATGGGAACTTTCACGTTGGCCGGAACGTACAGGAAGGTTCCACCGCTCCAGATGGCTCCATGGAGTGCAGCAAACTTGTGATCAGTGCTGGGAACAAGTTTCATGAAGTACTCCTTCACAAGATCGGGGTATTCCCTCACTGCACTTTCCATATCCAGGAAAATGACACCGAGTTTTTCCAGTTCTTTCTTTATGTTCTGATAAACGATCTCCGAATCAAGCTGTGCTCCAACCCCGGCAAGGTATTTCCTTTCCGCCTCGGGTATTCCCAGTTTGTCAAAGGCCTCTTTCACCTCTTCTGGTACCTCTTCCCAGGAAGTTCCCTTTTTTGCGTCAGGTCTTATGTAGGATACGATCTTTCCCAGGTCGAGTTCAGAGATGTCCACACCGAACCTTGGGTTGTGCCACTCTTTGAATATCTTCAAGGACTCCAGACGGTGTTTCAGCATCCACTCCGGTTCGCCTTTTGCATGGGATATCTCTTCTATCAACCTTTCATTGAGTCCTGGAGGAGCTTTGTAAGCGGTTCTCACTTTAGGAATGAAGTTGAACCTGGAATCGTCGATGATGATCCTTTCCATCATCTCACTCCTTCCAGGCTGTAACCCTTTTCCTCGATCTCGTCGGCAAGATCTGCTCCACCACTTTTCACGATACGGCCATCCACATAAACGTGGACTCTGTCGATCCTTTCAAGATAATCCAGAAGTCTTTTGTAGTGGGTAATGATGAGAAGTGTGACTCCCTCTTTGTTGAGATCGGCGATGATCTTTGCTATGAGTTTGAGTGCATCCACATCGAGGCCCGAGTCTATCTCGTCGAGTATGAGAAGCCTGGGTTTCAGAAAAAGGGCCTGGAGGATTTCTGCCCTCTTTTTCTCACCACCGGAAAACCCAACGTTCAGGTATCTCTCGAGGAAATCCCTGCCGAGTCCCAGCTTTTCTGACTGGTTTTCCAGTTCCCTTCTCAGTTCAAGATAGTTTTTTTCCTCTCCGTGAACCTTTCTGTGCGATGTGATGAGAAACTGGGAGAACTTTACCCCTTCTATCTCGTAAGGGTTCTGAAACGTCATCATGATCCCAAGCTTTGCCCTTTCATCTGGAGGAAGATCTTTTATAGAACGTCCTTCAAAGAGAATATCCCCTTTCGTTACAACGTACTTTGGGTTTCCCATCACAACGTTTGCAAGGGTGGATTTTCCACTGCCGTTTGGTCCCATGAGAACGTGCACTTCACCTTTTTCTATTCTGAGGTTCACTCCTTTCAGTATTTCCTTTTCCTCGTCTCTCAACTTTGCATGCAGATCTTTGATTTCGAGCATCCTGTTCCCTCCTCTTATGTTTTCCTAATTTATTATACCATGTCTTGGGAGGATAACCCTTTCGTTCGAAATTTTTAAGGTTGAAATAATAAGGGAGGTCTGGTGGTATAATAAAAAGTGGGCCGGGGTGGCGGAAGTGGCAGACGCAGCGGACTTAAAATCCGCTGGGGTTTACAACCCCGTGTCGGTTCGAGTCCGATCCCCGGCACCAGACACCAGGGCACCGAAAAGGTGCCTCTTTTTTCTGGAGGGATGTTATGAAGGTGGAGCTGGTTTTCGAAAGTGCAAGGTGTCTCATCGAACTGGATGAATCCTGTGAAGTGGTTGAGAGACTGAAAGAAAAAATCCCCTTCGAAAGCACGGTGAACACGTGGGGAGAGGAGATCTACTTTTCGACTCCTGTGAACGTTCAGAAGATGGAAAATCCCAGGGAAGTGGTGGAGATAGGAGATGTTGGTTACTGGCCACCTGGAAGGGCGCTGTGTCTGTTCTTCGGGAAAACCCCGATCAGCGATGACAGAATAAGACCAGCGAGCACCGTGAACGTGATAGGAAGAATAATCGAAGGACTGGAAGATCTGAAAAGGGTGAAAGACGGCGAAAAGGTCACCGTCAGATCTGCATCCTCATGATCTCTCTGTATGCTTCAACGATCCTGTTTCTCACTTCGACAGTGAGCCTGAGGGCGATCGAAGCCTTTTCGGCCTCTATTATGACTTCGTGGATGTTGCTGATTTTTCCCTGAGCGAAATCATCCGTCATCTTCTCTGCCCTTTTCTGGATGTCGTTTACCTTCTCCAGTGCTTCTTTCAGAGCCTTTGAGAAGTCACCGCCGCTCTTCTTCTGGACCTTCCCTGTGTCTTCTATGGGACCGAGTCCTTCTATCCTATCCACCATGTCCTACTACCCCCTTCCAATCTGAAGGGCACTGTTCACCATGTTCTTGGTTACGTTGAACGCCGCTACGTTGGCATCGTAGGCCCTCTGGGCGTTTATGAGGTCAACCATTTCCCTGACTATGTTCACGTTCGGCATCCTCACGTATCCGTTTTCGTCCGCATCAGGATGTGTGGGATCGTAAACGAGTCTGAAGGGTGAAGGATCCTCCACTATCTTTACCACTTTCACACCCGCACTCTCTATTCTACCATCCTTTGCTCTTCTCAGGTACTCGGCAAAAACGGGAACCTTCCTCCTGTAAGGCTCTCCCATCTCCGTCCTGGTGGTTTCTGCGTTCGCTATGTTCGTGGAAACGATCTCAACTCTGAGTCTTTGTGCAGACATACCAGTTGCGCTGATGTTCATTATATCGAATTCGCTCATTATCTCACACTCCTCAAGACAGCGTTGTATCTGTCTATGTTCATCGACATGAGCCTGGTGAGAACCTGATACCTGAGTCCGTTTTTCACAAGTTGAACCATTTCGTAGTCGATATCCACGTTGTTACCATCGTTTCTCATGGTCGTATCGTTCTGTGTCAGAACACGTGGCTCCACCACCCTTTGAGAACCTCCCAGGTGCTTTTCGCTGGTCCTTGCGAGTTCAAGTCTCATCTTCGATTCCTTGAGAAACTCTTCGAACGCCACGTACTTTCTCTTGTAACCGGGAGTACTCACATTCGCTATGTTGAGTGAATGAATCTTCTGTCTCAGCAGAGAAACATCCATCGCTTGCTTCAGTGTGTAGAAGTTGGAGTTAAACATCTTCACACCTCCACTGTTAATGTTCTGCACTGGGGACGCTCGTTCCTAAAATTTCTTCGATGTTGTTTTCTATATCGTGTTCTATCAGTTTTGCTATGATCTCGTCTAGATCTCCATCAAGAATTTCCTGGAGTCTGTAAGAGGTGTAGTTTATCCTGTGATCGGTGACCCTGTTCTGTGGGAAGTTGTAGGTTCTGATTTTCTCGCTTCTCTCTCCCGTTCCTATCTGTGACTTCCTCTTCTGGGAGAGTTCCTTCTCCAGCTGTTCTCTCTGAAGCTGATAGAGACGTGCACGGAGGATCCTCAAAGCGGTCTGTTTGTTCTGATACTGCGATCTTTCGTTCTGACAGGAAACGACGATTCCCGTTGGAATGTGGGTGATCCTCACGGCGGACTCTGTTTTGTTCACGTACTGACCGCCGTGTCCCGAGGCTCTGAAGGTTTCTATCTTAAGGTCCTCCGGTCTTATCTCGATGTCTCTCTCTTCTATCTCGGGAAGGACCACGACGGTTGCTGTTGAGGTGTGTATCCTTCCTCCAGATTCTGTGATCGGCACCCTCTGAACTCTGTGAACGCCGCTTTCGTATTTCAGAATGCTGTAGGCGTTTTTTCCTTTTACAAAGAAGACCGCCTCCTTCACTCCTCCCAGATCCGTTTCGTGCATCTCAGCGATCTCCACGTCCCAACCTTTTCTTTCTGCGTACCTCGTGTACATCCTGAAAAGATCGCGTGCAAACAGAGCGGCCTCTTCTCCACCCGTTCCCGGTCTGATTTCCACGATCGCTTTGTCTCCTGTTTCAGGAGATAGCAGAAGAAAGAGTTCCTGAAAGAGACTATCGAGTTCCTTTTCGTACCTGTCGATTTCCTGCTCGTCTTCCTCCTCTTCTTTCAAAAGTTCTATGAACTCCTGCGTTTCCCTTATCCTGTTCACGACACTCTCTATCTCTTCAAGTTTTGCGTACTCTATTCCGTAATTTTTCATCTCCTCCGGACTCAGATCGGGTCTGGACAGCTGTTTTTCCAGCTCCTTCTTTTTCTCTTTCAGGACTGAAGAGATCTTTTCCACTAGACCTTCACTCCTAATCTTCTGGCCACCTCCTCCTGGTTTCTGGCGAACTGAATGGCATCTTCTCTCGAGATGTCTCCCCTGAGAGCAGCCTTCACCAGGGCATCGTCGAACAGGATCATACCGTGTCTGGCCCCTGCCTGAATGACGGATTCCAGCTGATGGATCTTGTTTTCTCTTATCAGGTTTCTGACAGCCGGTGTTCCCACCATGATCTCCACGATGGGTGTGAAACCTATACCGTTTGCCTTTGGAACGAGCCTCTGATAAATGACAGCGATCAGGGTGTTTGCGAGCTGAAGGGCGATCTGTCTTTGCTGGTGTGCCGGAAAGACATCTATGATCCTTTCTGGAGCAGAGGCTGCAGAGTTCGTATGAACCGTTGCAAGGACAAGATGTCCCGTCTCCGCTGCGGTGAGGGCAAGCGCCATGGTCTCAAGATCTCTCATCTCTCCGACGAGGATCACATCGGGATCTTGTCTCAGGGCATATTTCAGTCCGTTGTAAAACGAGTCGGTGTCGGAACCGAGTTCTCTTTGATGTATTACAGACTTTTTGTTGGTGAAAACGTACTCTATGGGGTCCTCTATCGTTATTATGTGGTACGGAAAGTTCTCGTTTATATGGTCTATCATGGCAGCAAGGGTTGTGGATTTTCCACTTCCCGTTGGTCCAGCAACCAGTACAAGGCCGTATTTTCTTTCAACGAACGTCTTCAAAATCTCGGGAAGCCCGAGTTCCTGAAACGTTCTGATCTTTTTTGGAATCAACCTGAAGGCAACAGCGGGGTTTTTCCTTTCGTAGTAAAGGTTTCCCCTTACCCTGATCGCATCTCCTACGGTGAAAGAGAAGTCCACTTCTTTTTCTTTCGGAGGAAAGGGGTGACCTATTTCCAGAAAGAGTTCTTTCAGGCTGTTCATCACGTCTTCTCTGGAAAACTTACCGTATTTCTCCTGAGGAACAAGTTTCCCATCGATCCGATAGTAAGGAGGGCAACCGGCTGAGATGTGAACATCGGTCGCCCTCAAACCGTAGGCTTCCGTGATGATCTTCAAAAATGATTTGTCCGTCATGATTTCACTTCCTTTCCCCCTTCAAAACGGCAAGACACCTGGGACAGACGGCAGGAAATTCTTCAGATCTGGAGATCTCGGTTGTGTATTTCCAGCATCTCTGGCATTTCTCTCCTTCTGCGTGTTTTGCGGTAACCTCGACGAGTTCCCCCTTCAGTTCACCCGAACCGTCCGAAAGACTCACTTTTGATACGATGAAGAGTTCTTCGAGAACGTCCCTGTACTCTTCGAGAAGGGCCTTCACAGAGTCGTTTCTGGGAACCAGGATCACTTCAGCGTCCAGGGAGTGTCCTATCACATCCTGCTGTCTTTTCTCTTCGAGCGCTTTCAGAACGTCTTCTCTTATTGAAAGGAGTTTTTCGAAATCCTCCATGATCTTTTTGTCGATCAGATCCTCTCTGTACTCCGGCCAGTACTCGGCTTGAACGGTTTTGTATTTTCTGTCCTTTTCGTGAAGGTGCGAATACACTTCCTCCATTGTGAAGGTCATGATGGGGGCGAGGATCTTCATGAGTGCGATGAGTATTTCGTGCATCACCGTCTGGGCCGACCTTCTGTAGAGAGAATCTTTTGCCTCGACGTAGAGCCTGTCCTTCACAACGTCAAGGTAAAGGGAACTGAGTTCTGTTGTGCAGTACTTCACCACGAGGTTGTAGACTTTGGAAAATTCATAGCTGTCGTAGTACTCTGTGGCGCGCTTTATGATTTCCTGAAGTCTTCCAAGTGCCCATTTGTCGATGGTGAGAAGCTTTTCGTAAGGTACCCTGTCCAGTTCCGGATCGAAGTCCTCAAGGTTTCCAAGAAGGAATCTGAACGTGTTCCTTATCTTCTTGTAAACCTCTGTTTGTTGTTCCACTATCCTCATAGAGATCTTTATATCGTTGAAGTAGTCGCTGCTTGCAAGCCAGAGTCTCAGGATCTCTGCACCGTACTTTTCGACCACTTCCATGGGATCCACGACGTTTCCAAGGGATTTGCTCATCTTCCTGCCGAGTTCATCCTTTATGAACCCGTGTGTCAGCACTTCTTTGTAAGGAGCGGATCCCCTCTTTGCAACGGCAAGGAAGATGGAAGAATGGAACCATCCCCTGTGCTGATCGCTTCCTTCAAGGTACATGTCAAGCGGGAAGGGATGATCTTCCCTCGTGGTTATGTACTCGAAAGAAGACCCGGAATCGATCCACACATCGAGTGTGTCGAGCATCTTCTCGAAGGAGCGCGCACCGCATTTTGGACATCTGAAATCATCAGGAATCAGTTCTTCCACGTCTTTTTCAAACCACGCGTTCGTTCCTTCTTTCTCCACGATCTTCATGAAGTGTTCGATCACCTTCGGATCGAGAGTGACTTCTCCGCACTCTTTACACTTGACGGCCGGTATGGGAGTTCCCCAGACACGCTGTCTTGAGATACACCAGTCTGGCCTTTCTTCCACCATGGATCTGATTCTGTTTCGACCCCACTCCGGTATCCATTTGACCCTGTCTATCTCCTCAAGTACCCTCTGCCTCAGGTTGTTGTGATCCACCGAGATGAACCATTGCTCGGTTGCCCTGAAGATCACCGGTCCCTTACAGCGCCAGCAGTGTGGATAGGAGTGTGTTATGGTGGATGCGTGAACGAGTATGCCTTTTTCTTTCAGGTCCTCTATGATCACCCTGTTGGAATCCTCTATGAACATTCCCCTGTACTTTCCTGCTTCATCGGTGAATCGTCCTTCCTCGTCAACCGGAGAGACGATGGGAAGACCGTATTTCACGTGACCGTAAACGTAGTCTTCTTCACCGTGCCCCGGAGCGATGTGGACACAACCCGTTCCCGTTTCCAGAGAAACGTAATCTGCCAGTATCACGCGGGAGGTCTTATCTTCAAAAATAGGATGCTGGAACTCCTTCCCTTCCAGATCTTTACCCCTTATCTTTTCCACCACTTCGGAGCAGTCAACGCCCGTTTCTCTGGAAAAAGTCTCAAGAAGATCTGTGGCGATCACCCATCTTTCATCTCCAACCTTCACGACAGAATACTCGAAATCGGGATGAAGTGCTATACCAACGTTTGCAGGAAGGGTCCACGGGGTGGTGGTCCATATCACGATGTAGAGGTTTGGATCATCCTTCGATCTGAACTTCACGTATATGGAAGGAGATCTGTGATCGTGGTACTCGATTTCCGCTTCTGCAAGAGCGGTTCTACATCTTGGACACCAGTAGATAGGCTTCAGAGATCTGTAAACGTTTCCCTGTTCGACGAGTGTTTTGAATACATCGAGGATCTTCACCTCGTAGTCGGGTTTGAGAGTGATGTAGGGATTGTTCCAGTCTCCACGCACACCCAGCCTTTTGAACTCTTCCTTCTGTATTTCAACGAATTTCAAGGCAAACTCTTCACACTTCTTTCTTATCTCAGCAGGTGACATCTCTTTTATCCTGTCACCGAGTTCCTGAGAAACCCTGTGTTCTATAGGAAGACCGTGGGTGTCCCATCCCGGAACGTACGGTGCTCTGTACCCTCTCATCGTCTTGTACTTGACCACGATGTCCTTCAGTATCTTGTTCAGTGCCGTTCCGATGTGTATGTGTCCGTTGGCGTACGGTGGACCATCGTGGAGAACAAAGAGGGGCTTTCCCTTCCTCTGCTCGAGGACGTAGTTGTAGAGATCCATCTCTTCCCATTCTTTCAGGAAGGCTTTTTCTTTGTTGACCAGGTTCGCCCTCATTGGAAACGAAGTTTTCGGCAGATTCAGCGTATTTTTGTAATCCAACGCTTCACACCTCCTGCGTCACGAGAGTAGTTTCTTCACCTTTTCTTTCAATTCATCGAAATTAAACGATTTCACAACGTATTCATCGGCAGCCCACGAGGAAAGGTCCGACCTGTAATGAGAATACGCGGTGAGCAGGATGATTCTGGCGTCCTTTTTCATCTCGCGGATCTTTCCCGCAACTTCCAGACCGTTCATACCGGGCATCTCTATGTCGAGTATCACCAGGTCGTAGTCACCTGAAGAGAACTTCTTCAGGGCTTCTTCCCCGTTTTCCGCTGCTTCCACTTCGTATCCTTCTTCTTCGAGTTCTTCTCTCAAGAGTTCTCGCATGTTGGGTTCATCGTCCACAACGAGTATTTTCTTTTTCATTCTCTCACCTCTTTTCCTGGTGTTTTTGGAATCTCAAAAATGAACATGACCCCTCCTTCGGTGTTCTCCACCCATATCTTTCCTCCGTGCTCATCCTCTACGATCTTCCTGCAAATGGGAAGCCCAAGGCCAGTTCCCTGTGTTTTGGTGGTGAAAAATGGTGAAAATATCTTTTCTTTCAATTCTTCCGGAATAGGAGGCCCTGAGTTCCAGACAGAAACCCTTGCCACGTTGTAGACATCCTCCGACTTTATTTTTATCTTACCATTTTCTCCTGTTGCCTCTATCGCATTCTGAACCAGATTTATCAACACCTGCTTTATCCTCGACCTGTCGGCCTTCACCCTCAGATCTTCGTTGTCGGTTTCAAAAAAGAAGTCTATGTTCATCTCCCTGAGTTTTTCCTCAAAGAGAACGTAAACCTCTTTTATGAGTTCGTTAAGGTTGAACTCGGAGAACTCCAGAATCTGTTCTTCTTTACTGTACTCCAGGATTTCCCTGACGATTCCCTCGAGTCTTGAGAGTTCTCCAGTGATGATGTCCACATATTTTTTCAGTGTTTCAGGATCGTCTATGTGTTTTCTCATGCGTTTCACGAAACCACCTATTATGGTGATTGGGTTTCGAATCTCGTGGGCAACCCGAGCTGTCATCTCTCCCAGAATAGAAAGCCTTTCTTTTTTCTTTCGTTCTTCTTCGTACCTGTACAGTTCGGTTACGTCATCGATTGTGATGATCACGCCCTCGAGGAGTTGTGTCTTTGTGTTTCTCAAGGGAGAAAATCTCACGTTGAAGTACTTTTCCTGGAACTTGTAGAAATTGAGGAAGACCGGCTCGTGTTCTTCCATGACACTTTCGGCGATGGCACCTATCTCTTCAAACCCGGGCAGGTTCTTCAACCTCTTTCCAAGCACCTGTTCCTTCCTGTAACCAAAGAGCACCTCCGATTTTTTGTTCCACTCTGTTATTCGACCGTCCCTGTCTAGTGTTATGATGGCGGCTTCCAGACTCTCCAGGATGCTCTCACTGAAGTTCTTGAGTTTCTCCACGAGTTCGTTTTGACGCTGAAGATCCAGGGTTTTTCTTTTCAAATCCTCGTAGTTGATGGCGTTCTCCAGGGCAAGACCCGCACTCTCCGAGAAGAGTTTCAAAACATCAAGATCCAGATCCGTGATCGGTCTTTCACTGAATTTGTTGTCCACCACAACTGCTCCGAGGGTGTCCCAGCGTCCCAGAAGAGGAAAAACAACGAAGCTTTCGCTTCTGAGGGCCTCGAGGACATCTTCTGCTTCATAGCCCATTTTTCTGAGAATGTCTCTGGAGACTCTTACCGTGCTTTTTCTCAGAACTACTCTTTCGAATATGGGATGTCCTCTGTAGTAGAACCTTCTTCGTTTCAGTCTTTCACTGAAACTCGTTTCGAAAGAAAATGTGAGCGCCTCTTCCCTGAGAAACTGAACAAGATCGGTGTACCTGAGGGTCCTTCTTCTGAGGTAGCGCTTCAGTTCTTCGTGTTCCTGCCTTGTTTCCCCACCCAAGGCAGAGACGACCTCCAGGGAGTTCGTAGCATCGTTTTTTTTCAAAAGGACCGCCCGGTCGAAATTGAAAGCCCTCTCTGAAACAAGGCTCAGAAGAATCACCCGATACAGGTTGTTTGGATCGTAAACAGAGCGCATGGCCTGGCTAACGTAGTAGATTATCCTCATTCTTTTTATGTGTTCTTTCTGAATTTCCACCAGCCTTGAGTGCTCCTTCAGAGCCTCCTTCATCCTGTGTATATCCTCTTTGAAGTGCCACCTTTCGTTCAACGATTCAGCCAGTTCCAGAAACTTTCGGCAGAAGAGATCCTCTTCTTCGTCCAGTTCTCTTTCTCTTGCAACAACAAGGTAAAGTCTGTTCTTCAACTCCCTTATGTGAATCTTCGGGTATTTTCTCTTTATCTCATCGAGAGAGAGACTTTCTCCTCTAGAGGAAAAAGAGGTGTGAGTATCGATGAAGAAAACTTCATCCGCACAGAAAAGCCTTTCAACCGTTCTGAGAGATCTCCTGAAGAATTCCTCTTTTGAAAGGCGGCAGGCAAGTTTGAAGAAGGAAAAGAGTGTTCTGTAGGTGGAAAGTTTCCTGAACAGTTTCACCATGAGGGCTGAAGAAGGGTCGTGTGCCACGATCGTAAAGTGCCCGATTTTACAGGAGTACACTCCTTCAGGAACTTCTGTACTGTCTTTCATCACCTCTATTCCCCGTATCTTCTTCAACTCCTTCAGGGTCATGTTCTATCACTTCCTCGATCCATTTTAAATGAGATCCCTTCCAGAATACCCTCCCACATTCTGGACACTTTGAGAATTTTTCCGCACTCAAAAACACGTAGATCGGAACCCTGCCGAGCACTTCTTTTCGCCGAACCGATGTTAGTTCTTCGTTGCAGAATGGACATCTGGGTTTTCCCGTTTTAAAACGTTCAAGGACTATTCTGAGGCCTTCCTCTTCTGTGGTGACAAGCAGACACTCGTGGTTGTATTTCTCGAAGAAGCGGGCAAAAATTCTGTTTCTTGTGAGAAGAACCCTTTTTTCTTTTCTGCAGAACACAAGAGCTTCCGCTGGTGTCTTTGCCTGGCAGACTGCAACGTCCAGTCCGAGCGTTCTCATTTTCTTCGCCAGTGAGACAAGGGACAGGTCCACAGCCAGACGATGCTCTTTCATCCTCTGCCTCCTCGTTCAATTCTATCATTTAATGATAAACTAAGAGTTGGGAGGGATGGACCATGAAGATAGAAAGACTCGATAAATACATGTGGAGGATCCCCAGAGAGGGAAAGATGAGGGTGGACGCCATTGTTTTCACGGACGCTGAGAGTGTGGATGACCCTCAATTCAGAGAGGCCATGAAACAACTTATGAACGTGGCAACGCTTCCTGGGATCGTGAAGTACGCCCTTGCCATGCCCGACATACACTGGGGTTACGGCTTCCCGATAGGTGGTGTTGCAGCTTTCGATGCAAAAGACGGAATCATCTCACCTGGAGGGGTGGGTTTCGACATAAACTGCGGTGTTCGACTGATGAAGACAGATCTCACATACGAAGATGTCAGGGATAGATTGAGGGCCATCGTCGAAGCCATTTACGAAACAGTACCCGCCGGTGTTGGTGCAAGGGGAGACATCGTCCTTGGAAAAAAAGGTCTCAGGAAGGTCCTCGTCGAGGGTGCAGAATGGGCTGTAAAGGCTGGATATGGCCTGGAAGAGGACCTTGAGAGGATAGAGGACGGTGGCAAGATACACCCCGCCGATCCCAACTATGTGTCTGAGGAAGCCTTCGAGAGGGGAAGCGACGAACTTGGAACGCTTGGAGCGGGAAATCACTTCATAGAGGTCCAGATGGTGGAGGAGATCTACGACAGGGACCTGGCAGAGTTCTTCGGCCTGGAAGTGGGTACGATAACGATCATGATACACTCTGGAAGCAGGGGTTTTGGACATCAGGTGGCGACGGACTACATAAGACTCATGAGGGACAGGCTGAAGGAACACAACAGAGATCTACCCGACAAGCAACTCATAAACGCACCGTTCGAGCATCCACTCGGCCAGGCATATTACTCTGCCATGAACTGTGCGGCAAATTACGCGTTCGCAAACAGAGAGATACTCGGGCACCTCGTCAGAAAGGCCTTCTGGAAGGTCTTCGGAAAAGACACGCGCGTGGAACTGATCTACGATGTTGCCCACAACATCGCCAAAGTGGAGGAGTACGAAATAGACGGCAAACGAAAAAAACTCGTTGTTCACAGAAAGGGTGCCACGCGCTCTCTTGGCCCTGGAAACGAAAAAGTTCCGGAAATTTACCGGGAAGTGGGACAACCCGTTATCATACCGGGTGACATGGGAACGGCTTCCTATCTTCTGATCGGCACCAGAAAGGCTGAGGAAAAGACGTTTGGATCGACAGCACACGGTGCCGGAAGGGTTCTCGGTAGATCCGCCGCTCTGAAGAGGTGGAGTTACAGGGAGATCCTCGACGAACTGGAAAGAAAGAACATCATCGTCATGAGCAAAAGTAAAAAAACGCTCGTTGAAGAAGCACCCGAGGCTTACAAGGATGTGGACAGGGTCGTACACATCGTGCACGAGATAGGTATCTCAAGGAAGATAGCCAGAATGGTACCGCTCGGTGTTGTGAAAGGGTGATTCTGTGATTGAAAGGATGTTCGTGAAGGAAGTGAAAGAAAACAAAGTGGTCGTGACCAAAGCCAGAACGAGCGCGTGTGGAAGTTGTCCGGCAAAGAGCATATGTGTTTCTGGAAATGAGATAAACCTCGAGGCAGAGTGGAATGAAAAAGAGCAGTTGAAACCTGGTGATGAAGTGATCGTGGACATTCCCGAGTACGATCCCATGAAGGTATCAGCCATCGTCTACTTTGTTCCTCTTGTGATATTCGCCGCTGTTGTGATAACTGGCTACTCTCTGAACTGGAAAGACTGGTTGACGTTCTTTTCCGCACTTGGAGGAGTCTTTGTCTATTACTCTCTTTTGCGCTTCAGAAAGAAGGACAAAAAACCTCCAAGAATCATAGGAAAAGCCACTTAGGAGGTGTTCCCGTGACTCTGGAAGAGATAGCTTCCACGATAGAAGGGGTGGTTCTCACCGGAGATGGAAAGCTGGAGATAGAAAAGGCCGTTGCAACAGATCTCATGAGTGATGTGCTGGCCTTTGCTGAGCCAGGGGTCCTTCTGATCACTGGGCTTCACTCTCCGCAGGCGGTGAGAACAGCCATGGTGGTGGGCATTCCAGCAGTTCTTTTCGTCAGAAAAAAAGACATTCCAGAAAACATCGTCAAACTTGCGGAGGAATGCAACATAGCCGTTCTGGCGACCAATCTCTCCATGTTCGAGACATGTGGAAGGTTGTTTTTGAAGGGATTAAAACCGATCAGGAGAGGATAGAATGAGTGTTTCCATCATAGACAGACTCCAGGCAGTATTCCAGGATGTGAGGGTTTCCGAGTTCATGAATCCCGATGTGGTTTACGTAACACCAGATAAAACCCTCCTTCATGTGAAGGAGATCATGCGCATCAAAAGAATTTCCGGTGTTCCGGTTGTGGACAGTGAAAAGCGCGTCGTCGGGATAGTCAGTCTGGAGGACATAATAAAGGCCCTTGAGGGAGGTTACATAAAGGACAGTGTGGAAAAACGCATGACCAGAAACGTGGTGTGTTTGAGAGAATCCGACACCCTCCAGGATACCGTGAAGACGTTTGAGAAATACGGCTATGGAAGGTTCCCCGTTGTGAACGACGAAGGAAAACTGGTCGGTATCGTCACAAAACACGACATCATATATTTCCTTCTGGCAAAACTTGGCATCATGTACCTTCACGACAAGAGGATGGAAGAGGTTCTCGAAAAGGGCACATCACTGATCACCGGGGAGACTCTGGAAAAAGGAAAGGCGGACTTCGTTTTTCACATAGATTACTTCGACGTCAACATGATAGGCATCGGCGCTTCCAGGTTGAAGAAGTTTCTTCTGGAGCGTGGTGTGGACGAGGAACTGGCAAGGAAAGTGGCAATCGCAACCTATGAGGCAGAAGCGAACGTGGTCATCCACAGCGAGTCCGATGGATACATATACTGCTTCATAGACGACGAAAAGATCACAGTGAGGGTGGAAGACAAGGGAAAGGGCATTGAAAACCTTGAACTTGCCATGAAAGAGGGGTACTCCACGGCACCCGATCACATAAGAGAACTCGGTTTTGGAGCGGGAATGGGTCTTCCAAATATGAGAAGATACTCCGATAAAATGGTCATCATCTCAGAGGTAGGAAAAGGTGTGATAGTCGAGATGGTCTTCTTCAGGAGGGATAAACGTGAGGATAGGGGAGATAGTTGAGAAACTCGGGCTGGAACACGTGTGTGGAGATCTGAACGTTGAGGTAGAGCACGGTTTCACCTGTGACCTTTTAAGTGAAGTTCTTGGAAGGGCACAGCCGTCCACTCTCTGGATCACCGTTCAGTCCCACGTGAACATAGTTGCGGTTGCCACGGTTGTCGGGATAAAAGGAATCATCCTCTGTGATGGGCACGAGTACGAAAGAGAGACGATTGAGAAAGCCAGAGAAAACGGGATAGTCCTTTTGAAAACCAATGAAAACTCCTTTCTGGTTTCCGGGAAGGTGTACGAACTGGGGTTGCGATGAAGGCAGATCTTCATGTGCACACGTGCCTTTCACCATGCGCAGATCTTCTCATGATACCACCTGTTATCGAGAAGGCGGAAGTGGACATTCTTGGGATCGTCGATCACAACAGTGCAAGGAACGCCCTGGCTTTTTCGAAGATGAAGAAGCTTGTGATTCCTGGTGTGGAGATACAGACTGTGGAGGATGTTCATCTGCTCGGCTTCTTCGTAAATTTTGAGGATGCCCTCAAACTCACAGAAGTTTTGTACGAACATCTTCCCAGGTTGAAGCACGATCATGAGAAAATGGGATATCAGCTTCTTGTCAACGAAGATGGTGACTACATCGGATACGAAAACATGCCGCTTGGTTTTCCAGCGAATCTGACGATATCTCAGGCAGTTGATCTTGTTCTGTCCTTCAGAGGAGTGCCAGCCTACGCTCACGTTGAGAGAAGGTTCGGTGTTCTGTACCAGCTCGGTTTTTTCCCGAACCTCGATGTTCCAGTAGCCGAGGTGGTGAGTGAGGAAGGAAGATCGAAAGCGGAGGGAAGATTCAGGGTCATAGTTTCATCTGATGCACACTTTCCCGATGAGGTGGGAAGAAGGTACATAGAACTGAAGGGAAAACCGGATTCACCGAAGAAAGTTCTGGATCAGATACTGGCCGGTGAGTACACACTGGGAGGTGTTCTGGATTGGTGAGGGTGAGATTCGCTCCGAGTCCAACAGGGTTTCTGCACGTTGGTGGTGCAAGAACTGCCCTGTTCAACTTTCTGTTCGCAAGAAAAGAGAAGGGAAGATTCGTTTTGAGAATAGAAGACACCGACCTGGAAAGGTCAGAAAGAGAGTACGAAGAAAAACTCATGGATTCCCTAAGATGGCTTGGACTCATGTGGGATGAAGGACCCGATGTGGGTGGAGATTTTGGACCGTACAGGCAGAGCGAGAGGGTGGAGATATACAGAAAATACGCGGAGATGCTTGTGAAAGAAGGAAAGGCGTACTACGTCTACGCTTATCCAGAAGAGATAGAGGAAATCAGAGAAAAACTACTTTCGGAAGGAAAACCACCTCATTACTCTCAGGATATGTTCGAAGAGTACGACACACCAGAGAGAAGGAGAGAGTACGAAGAAAAAGGTCTTTCACCTGCCGTTTTCTTCAAGATGCCGAGGAAAGACTACACTCTGAACGATGTGGTGAAGGGAGAGGTGGTTTTCAGAAAAGGTTCGATAGGGGATTTTGTGATAATGAGAAGCAACGGTCTTCCCACGTACAATTTCGCATGTGTTGTGGACGACATGCTCATGGAAATAACCCATGTGATCAGAGGGGATGATCACCTGTCGAACACACTGCGGCAGCTTGCAATCTACGAGGCCTTTGAAAGAAAACCTCCCGTCTTTGCACACGTTTCCACCATACTGGGACCGGATGGCAAGAAACTGAGCAAAAGGCACGGAGCCACCTCTGTGGAGGCCTTCAGAGAGATGGGTTATCTTTCAGAGGCGGTGGTGAACTATCTCGCGCTTCTTGGGTGGTCCCACCCGGAAGGGAAAGAGATTCTGAGCATGGAAGAACTTATCGCTTCTTTCTCACTGGACAGGCTCAGTCCGAACCCTGCCATCTTCGATCCACAGAAACTGAAGTGGATGAACGGATACTATTTGAGGAATGTGCCCATAGAAAGGCTGGTGGAACTTTCCAGGCCATTTTTCGAGAAGGCAGGCTTGAAGGTAGACGATGAGGATTATCTGAAAAAGGTCCTGGAGGTCACAAGGGAGCGGGCGGAAACCCTCGCTGATCTACCAGAGGAGGCACGCTTTTTCTTCGAAGATCCAGAGCCGATGGATATACCAGAAGAGTTGAAGCCTGCGTTTGCCTCTCTGAGGGAAGAGATTCAGAGTGTTGACTGGGAGATGGACCACATCGTAAAGATCTTCAAGAAGGTGCTGAAAAACAGCAAAATAAAGCCCAGAGATTTTTACATGACGCTGAGAAGGATTCTCACCGGAAAAGACGAAGGACCGGAACTTGTGAACATAATCCCCATTCTCGGCAAAGAGGTTTTCATGAGAAGACTTGAAAGAGCACTGGGGGGAGGAACATGAACCTTCAAAAGCACGGAGAGGACTGGAAAGGAACAGTTGTGATCGTCCATGGTCTTGGTGAGCACTCCGGAAGGTACAGAAGACTGGTGAGGGAGTTTGTCTCAGAGGGTGTTCAGGTGATCACCTTCGATCTTCCCGGTCACGGAAAAGCCGAGGGAAGACGGGGGCACCTTCGATTCGAAGATGTTTTCAGGATTCTTGAAGACATCACCCGCGATCTAAAAAGATACGTTCTGTTCGGTCACAGCCTTGGTGGACTTTTGAGCATCAGATACGTTCAGCTCTTCCAGCCAGAGAACCTGAAGGGACTGGCGGTGTCTGCTCCCGCTCTTTCACTCTCGGATCCCCCACTGCCGATCCTTGTTCTTTTCGTAAAATTTCTGTCGATGTTCGTGCCATTTCTCACCATGAGCAACAACATAGATCCAAAAGACCTCTCTCGAAGCAAAGAGGCAGTGGAAGCGTACATAAAAGATCCTCTCGTTCACGACAGGATTTCGTTCAAACTTGCCTCGGATATGCTCACACACATGAAAAAGGCCCTCAGAGAAGCTGAAAAAATAACAGTCCCCGTTCTCATTCTTCATGGAACGGACGATCGTGTGGTGCCTTTTGATGGAAGCAAGAAATTCTACGAAGCGCTGAAAACGGAGAAAAAACTGGTGAGCTTTCCCGGTGGCTATCATGAACTGTTCGAGGATCCCGAGCATCAGAAGGCTTTTTACCAGACTCTGGTGGAATGGAGCGTTGAAAAACTCGGGAGGGAATGAATTGGAGAGGGTCAGAAGATTCGTTGAAGACAAGGCGTTCTTCTTCACCACTTTATACGTTCTGATATCTTTTCTGGTGTTCAAGGTGTTTCCAGAAGTTTTTGCGGTCATCACGATGATGATATTTTTCACACTGCTACTGGATCCCGTTGTGCGATTTTTCGAGAAGATGAGGCTTGGAAAACGGGTTTCCCGTGTTGTGGCACTTCTGTTGTTCTTTTTCGTGGTAGTCTACTCTCTCTATGTTATCATTCCTCCTGTGTTCAACGAGTTCGGCAATTTCATCGAGTTCATAACGGGTGTTTTTGAGAACAAGGTGTGGAGAGATTATGTGAGATCGCCCGAGCTGGTTCCCGTCTTCGACAAGATAATGACGTTCCTTGAGCCAAAGCTCAACGATCTATTGAACTACGTCTTCTCGCTGGTGACCACCAATTTCCTCTCCGTTACCACCGTGGTGGTGTTCACACTGTTTGGGCTTGGCTATACCATCTTCTACGTACGTGAGATTGCCGATTTCTTCGTTGCGATCTATCCAAAGAGTGCCAGAGAGGAAGCAAGAGACTTTCTGATCAGCGTTTACAGAAGTATGGGAAGGTACATAAGGGTGATCTTCATAAATGCCCTCATCATCGGCCTTTCGTACTGGATTGTGTTTGAGACTTTCGACCTGAAGTACAGTGCCATCATCAGCCTCTGGGCGTTCGTGACCAATTTCATACCGATAGTCGGAGTGGTTCTCGAGTACGTTCCCGTTCTGCTCTTTTCCCTCACGCTCGGGGTGAAGGGGGTTTTGCTCATCGCCCTGTTCGCTGTACTCATCCACGCTGCCGCCTTCATCGTGTTCATCCAGTTGATGAAGGGGCTGGAAAAGCTCAATCCTGTGTACATAATTCTTTCCATTCTCTTCTTTGGAAAACTCTTCGGTATGTTTGGATCCTTCGTTGGGGTACCACTTGCCCTGTTCTTCAAGGTCTTCTGGAAAAAATTCCTGGAGCCCCTTCTGGAATCGGGGTGATATCTTGCGGAGGATGGCTTTGTTTTTTCTTTTTCTTTCCTCGGTTCTTCTGGCCACTTCTCTCGATGAAATAAAGGAAGTTTCAAAAACAGACGTACAGAAAGCCATCAGCATGTTTCTGAACTATGTAAAGGAGAACCCTTCCGATCCAGGGATCGAGACAGTGGGAGAGTTCCTCTTTGCAAAAAAACGACTCGTTGAAGCTCATCCTTCACTGTCAGAAGAGATCGTCTCCGAAGACCTTCAGGAACTGGTGAAGAAGCTGAAAGATGAAACTTTCCCAGAAGAGGAAACCGATCTTCTGAAGAGAGTTTTCCCGAATCTGGAATCGTTTGTAAGAAGCCTTCAGAGTCTAAGTGATATACTTGAGTTCCCGTTCTTCTGGAAGCTGAACGTTCCCCTGGAGATAGAAAACCCGGACGCTTTCGCAGAAGAACTCATCAATAGATTCTTTGAAAACCCATTCCTGTTCTCTTACGAAGTGATCACCGCTCTCTCAAAGATCAAAAACGCAGAAGAAATAGGTCTTGCCATTGTGCAGAAGATAGAGAATCTGCCGCTCGAAGAGGAAAAATATCCGTATTTTCTGAGACTCTTTGAGATCGCAAGGGCCATGGGGTACGATCGACCAAGCACACTGGAGGAGGAGATCAGAAAGTACTTCTCTTTGATGGCAAGACTGAATTCTTCCCTCTCTTCCGAAGACTCAAAAGAGATCGTCTCTGAATACGAAAGTCTCACCATTCCAAAAGAGAATCTCAGAAAGAAAATGGTTTTCCTCTTCAACGAAAGGAAAGATAGAACAGTCCATAAGACTCAATACATCTACTTTCTCCTGCTTTTGCCTGTTTTTTTGATATTTTCAACGAGATTCAGGGCGTTTCTTTACAGAACCCTCGGTTTGAAAAAAAGAGCAGCTTCGCTCTATTTGAAGCTGCTCCAGAAGAGTCCAGAGAACGTGAAACTCAGATTGAAACTTGCCAGACTTTACGAAGAACTCGGCATGCATGAGAAGGCAATGGAAGAATACGAGATCATAAAGAAACTCTCTCAGGTTTGAATCCAGTAGTTCGGTGCTTCTTTCGTTATGATGATGTCGTGCGGATGGCTTTCCTTCACACCAGCGGGTGTGACTCTGATGAAGACGGCCTTTTCCTGAAGTTCCTTTATCGTCCTGGCTCCCACGTATCCCATACCGGACTTCAGGCCACCGATCAACTGATGCACCACATCCTTCACGGTGCCCTTGTACGGTACCATGCCCTCTATTCCCTCTGGAACGAACTTGTTCTCCCCTTCCTGACCGTATCTGTCGGCACTGCCAGACTTCATGGCACCGAGGCTTCCCATTCCCCTGTAAGCCTTGTATTTTCTTCCCTGATACAGTATCGTTTCTCCCGGAGCTTCCTCTGTTCCTGCAAAGATACTTCCAACCATCACACTCTCGGCACCAGCCGCCAGGGCCTTTACGATGTCACCGGAGTATCGGATTCCTCCATCTGCTATGATCGGAACATCGTATTTTCTGGCAACTTCGGAACATTCCATGATGGCAGTGAGCTGTGGAACTCCGACGCCCGCAACAACCCTTGTGGTACATATGGAGCCAGGTCCAACTCCAACTTTCACCGCATCTGCCCCTGCCTTTATGAGCGCCTCGGTTCCTTCGGGCGTGGCCACATTTCCAGCCACAACTGGCAGATCCGGATAGTCAGCCTTTATCATCTCGAGGGTCTCGATCACTCTCTTTGAGTGTCCGTGTGCTGTATCTATGACGACAACGTCCACCCCTGCCTTGACCAGCTTTTCCACTCTCTCCATAGTGTCGGGACCTGTTCCAACGGCGGCACCAACGAGGAGTCTTCCTTTATCGTCCCTTGCAGCGTTCGGGTGTTCTATCACGCTCAAGATATCTTTGATGGTGATCAGACCAACGAGTTTGTTATCTCTGGAAACAAGGGGCAGTTTCTCTATCCTGTGTTCGTGAAGGATCTCCTTTGCCTTCTCAAGGGAGATATCAGGCGGTGCCACGATGAGCTTTTCTCTTGGTGTCATCAGGTCCTTTATCTTCTTAGAGAGGTTTCTTTCGAACCTGATATCCCTGTTTGTGAGAAGGCCGACGAGTTTTCCCTCTTCGTCCACGACAGGAAGGCCACCTATTTTGTACTCCGACATGAGATCAACTGCCTCTTTCACGGTCATATCCGGTGTCACCGTTATGGGGTCGTAGATGATGCCGTTTTCTGTCTTTTTCACAATCGATACCTGGTGAGCCTGTTCTTCTGGAGAGAGGTTCCTGTGTATGATCCCTATTCCTCCCTCTCTTGCCAGAGCCTTTGCAAGGGCAGCCTCTGTAACGGTGTCCATCGCAGCGCTCACAAGGGGTATGTTTATCCGAATCTGCCTGGTGAGTCTCGTCTGTGTTTTCACGTCTTTTGGAAGTACTTCACTGTACTGGGGAACAAGCAACACGTCGTCGAACGTTAAGGCCTCTTTCATCACATCCCTCCTCAAACTATCATTTCATGATTTTCAAGAATCCTTCCCGACTCAGGGCCTATGCCGAACACACTCCATTTCCCAGATAAGAATTTTTCGTAAGCTCTCTGGTACTTTTCCTGGGTGACGGTTTTCACTTTTTCCACACGATCTTCTAGGGTTTCCAGCGAACTGTGTGAGAGATTATCGATGACAAAACTCATCATTCCAGCCGGGTTGTCCGTTATCATCTCCAGTTTTCCGAGGTACCTCATCTTTCCGTATTCAAAATTCCTCATGAAAAGATCCCTGCTGGAGAGAACCGCTCTGAGTTTTTCGAAGAACTCTTCTATCTTCTCCGGAGACAGAGCAGCGTAGACGATCAGAATTCCTGTCTCCTTGAGTGTGTAGAGCTGGGAAAACACGTCGTAGACGAATCCTTCCTTCTCTCTTATCTCGTGAAATAGAATCGAACTCATGCCGCTTCCCAGGGCGGTGTTCAAAACAAAAAGAGGGTATATATCCTCGTCTTCTCTTCCACAGACAGGCTTTGCGATAGCGACATGCACCTGTTCCAGATCGTTCCTCACTATATACCTGGGCTCTGAAAAGTGAAAAGATGGCGAAGGAGGAAGATCGTTTTTCCCTTCTGATTTTTTCAGGTCTTTCAAAATGTCCTCAAGGAACTTCAGATATTGATCCTTCACTTTTCCGGCAAGAACGATCTTTGTGTCTGAAGGGCTGTAGTTTTTCCTGTGGTATTCTCTGAGATCTTCTGCTGATATCTTCTCTATGGTTTCTCTTCTTCCTATGATCGGTCTTCCGTAAGGTCCGGGCCAGACCGTTTCGATCAGGGTGTCGAACAGTTTGCTCGTGGGATCGTCCTGTGCCATCTTGTACTCTTCGATTATGATCTTTCTCTCTATTTCCGTGTCTTCTGGTGAGAAAACGGGATGGAAGGTGAGTTCCTTCAAAACATCTGCAGTCTTTTCGAAGTGAAACTCAGGCACTTTTGCATAGTACGCCGTAGCGAGTTTGTCTGTGAAAGCATTCAACGATCCACCAACCACTTCAACAGTGTATTTGAGTGAGAAATGATCGTATTTTTTTGTTCCTCGAAACGCCATGTGTTCTATGAAGTGAGATATTCCTGCGAGTTCCTCCGGTTCGTGTGCCGATCCTTTTTTAATTAAAAAGGCGCAGGAGACCGTCCGCGCCTTGTCGAATGGGATAATGAAGGTTTCAATGTCGTTTATTGTGCACTTCTCCATGCTGGGGACTTTCCTCCTTCACACGCTTGAACTGAAGCCTTCCAAGATCGTCTATGTTTATAACCTGTACCTTTATCGTATCACCGACCTTCACCTTTTTCAAGAACTGTCTCATATCCTCTCCAACCTTGCTTTGATGGAGCAAGCCGATCTTTCCGGGCCTTACCTCTATGAACAGTCCATAAGGTTCTATCCTCGTGATCTTTCCTTCGAGGATCTCTCCCACTTCTATTTCTTTGGCGATTTCCCTTATGAGTGCTATTGCATTGTCAACGTTTTCCTCGGAGTTTCCAACCACCTTGACAAGACCTGTTTCATCGTCGATTTCCACTTTCACGTCGAAATCTTTTATGATCTTCTTTATGACCCTTCCACCGGGGCCTATGACGTCTGCCACTTTATCTGGATCGATCTTCGTCACCTTTATGATGGGTGCGTACCTGGACAGGTGTGGTCTTGGGGCAGAGATCGTTTCGTACATCTTATCGAGGATGTACATTCTGGCCTCTCTTGCCTGCATGAGCGCTTTCATGAGTAGTTCATCGGAAACACCGGAAACCTTACAGTCCATCTGGAAGGCGGTGATTCCGTCTCTTGTTCCTGCCACTTTGAAGTCCATATCACCGTAGTGATCTTCCATTCCGATGATGTCGGTGAGTATGACTTCTGCATCTTCTTCGAGGATGAGTCCCATGGCTATTCCGGCAACGTGTTTTCTGATAGGAACTCCTGCGTCCATCAATGCAAGGGATCCAGAACACACCGTTGCCATGGATGAGGAACCGTTCGATTCGAGGATTTCAGAAACCACCCTTATGGTGTAGGGGAACTCCTCCTCGGGTGGCAACATGTTCTTCAGGGCCCTTTCTGCCAGGTGCCCATGCCCGATTTCCCTTCTGCTCGGTCCTCTCAGAGGCTTCACTTCACCGGTACAGAAGGGTGGGAAGTTGTAGTGAAGCATGAACCTTTTTACGCCTTCTTCAAGGAGTGTGTCTATGATCTGAACGTCCATGGGAGCTCCAAGCGTTACGATTCCAAGACTCTGCGTTTCTCCCCTTGTGAAGAGTGCAGATCCGTGTGTCCTTGGAAAAAGTCCCACTTCGCAGGAGATAGGCCTGATTTCGTTTGGTTTCCTTCCATCTGCTCTGATTCCCTTCTCAACGATCAGGCGTCTCATCGTCTTTTTAACGGCTTCTTCGTAGAGTTCGGAAACAAAGGGTTTTATCTCCTCGGGATCAACGATGGAAAGTGCTTCTGCTGTCTGACTGAGGAGTTTTTCCTCGTACTCTTTGAGAGCAGCCTCTCTTTCTTTTTTTGCTTTCACAAGAATTCTTCTTTCGAGTTCTTCTCTGTCCAGAAGGCTGTTGAATGTTTCAACCAGTCCTTCTGGTGGTTCTGGTTCAACAACGGGGATCTTCTCGACGTTGAACTCCGAAAGTATCTCTTCCTGGAAATCGACGAGCTCTTTTATAACGGAGTGTGCAAATCTCAAAGCCTTTACCATATCCTCTTCTGAGACCTCTTTGGCTTCACCTTCAACCATGGTCACGGCATCCTTCGTTCCCGCGACGGTGATATCCATAAGACCTTTTTCGATGTCCTCCTCTGTGGGGAAGGCTATGAACTGACCATCCCTGTAGCCTATTCTGATGCCAGCAACGATTCCTTCGAACGGAATCTTCGAGACGTTCAGGGCGAGTGATACGGCAAAGATGCCCACTACATCGGGTGGAACGTTTGGATCCGCTGAAAGCACCGTCACGATCACCTGAATCTCATTTCTCAATTTTTTTGGAAAGAGAGGCCTTATTGGCCTGTCGATGAGACGGGCTGAGAGAATGGCAGATTCACTGGGCTTCCCCTCTCTTTTGATAAAACCACCGGGGATCTTTCCAGCGGCATAGAACCTTTCCTGGAACTCAACGGTGAGAGGGACAAAATCGATTCCCTCGATCACCTTGTCAGAAATGTTCGCCGTTGCCAGAACAGCTGTGTCTCCAAATCTCACCAGAACGGCTCCACTTGACTGTTTTGCCACTTTTCCATGTTGGACTACGAGTTCTCTTCCGAGAATCTCTCGTCGCCACTCTTTCATGTTTCCATCACCTCATCCTGTTTAATTTAAATCAGGAAGCGGGCAACAAGCCCGCTTCCCCCTCCTGAAAATTTTATTTCCTGATACCTAACTTGGCAATGAGTTCTCGGTAGACTTCTGGTTTTTTGCGTCTCAAATACTTCAAGAGTTTCCTTCTTCTTCCGATCATCTTCATCAGGCCTCTTCTGGAGTGAAAGTCCTTGGGGTGCTTTTTCAGGTGTTCTGTTAAGTGTTTGATCCTCGCTGTGAGAAGGGCGATCTGTACCTCAACAGAACCGGTGTCGTTTTCGTGAATCTGAAACTCGTTGATGATCTCTTTCTTCTTTTCTGGGTCAAGCGCCACTTCACCACACCTCCATCTTTCAGTCTCCGCCAGTCCAGGTTTCCCCGGACTGGGGTCGAAGATGATTATACCACAAAAATATACCCCGGCGTTTGCCGGGAAATGGAGCGGGCGACGGGATTCGAACCCGCGACCCCCAGCTTGGGAAGCTGGTGCTCTACCAGCTGAGCTACACCCGCTCGTCTGTTTTTAATTTTATCATATACCACAGAGAACTTGCAAGATACCCTCCCCTTGACAGGCAACAAAAGAAATGCTATAGTATAAAAACGGATCTAGACGGTGCGGGGTGGAGCAGCCTGGTAGCTCGTTGGGCTCATAACCCAAAGGTCGTGGGTTCAAATCCCACCCCCGCTACCAGATCGATATGAACAGCCCGGCCGTTTTGGCCGGGTTATTTTGTTTTTATGGGTTCTTGCCTTAAGTGTTCGTGGATAGAAAAGGATATGACTGTATCCAGTGAAAGAAAACGAAGGCATGAGAACGGGGTAAACCAGAAAAGGTTCGTATCCATTCAAGGGAAGACTCCTTTTTCCCAGTGTTCTACTTTTCCCTCGATGATCAGAAACACAGGACTGGCGTGGATATCCTTTTCGCTTTTCAATGTTTCATATCGCTCTGGATCTCTTTTCTGAAGTTTCTTGAGGAGGTGGTGAAACTCATATTCAAGTTGGCCCTTCGTGACCGGGATCTTTTCCTTGAGTTCCACTACCTCTATCTTCCTGATGTCAAAGCGGTAGCCCCTCCTTTCCGCTTCCCTCCATACCTCAAAGAGGTAGGCGTTTATGGCCTTTAACGGCTCTGAATGGTTTTTAAAACGTTCAAGCTGCGGGTGGTTTCTGTACCCCCTGGTCTTTCCTTCGAGCACTTTTTTAGCCAGTAAACTTTCCCTCCAGAGTGCCACGAGCCCTTTGGCGTCAAGGTATTTTGGGTGGAGCGACCAGAGACGCAGGTTCTCACCTCCACAGGTATGGTACTATGCTATAGCCCGTCCAGAAGAGCAGGCCGAGGTTCAGAAGAAAGTGTGGTATGAACGTGAAAACCATGTTTCCGGACTGACGCCATACCACTATGTGGATGAACCCTGAAATGGTCGTCATCAGCACAAACGCCACCCCAAAGAATCCCTCGGGACTTGCTACATGGAGGAACTTTGTCCAGAACATCGTGTGTATTAGCCCCACGAAGGCGGCGAAGAACACCAGGCCTGCAAGGCGATATCTGAGCCTGGGTTTTTCAGGGTACAGGTCCCATGAATCAAACAGGTAGAGCCAGAGTATCTGTTCGGTCGAAGCATTCACCGGAGCCCACAAAAGTGCCGTAAGGAGAACACCAAACCGGTCAACTTCCTCAACTCTAATCCGTGCCTGGTAGGCAAAGAATAGGGCCGTGAGTATTACAAGGACGTTCACATAGAACCACTTGGGAGGCTTTTTCGGGAAGGGTGTTCCATAGCCTACAACGCCTCTTCTCAGCTTCACAAGGCCCCAGGCGAGGGAGTAGTAGATAAGCATGGGAATGAGGACCCCGCTCAGATCATAGAGCCATCCCGCCACAGCAGGGAGAGAGAAGGCTATTACAGCTGAAAGCAGGAGGTCAAGGTGCTTTGGTCTCCATGAAGTCGGGTCATAGGTTTTCACTCCGGACATCTCACTGACCTCCACCAAACAGGAAATCAATCAGTTTCTTTTCCTTATAAAGCCTTTTGCGAAACTCCATTATGGGCAGGTCACCCTGGACGAGGACATCTTTCCTTATGTCCCTCTCCTGGGTCTCCACAACTCTCCTATCCTGGTGGAGGATTATCCTGTTTAAGGGCATGCTTAAACGGGCTATGATGGAATCAACGGGTTTCAATCCCGTCATTTTCACGTAAAAGCGGAGGTATATCATGGTTTTCTGCCTGTCCACGGGAACAAAAAAGGCTACCACTCTCGTACCTTCACTTATGTGGTTCTGCCAGAGGTTGGGAAATATGAACTCAAGGTAAACCCTCGACTCCTCCCCGCTGAGTTCCTCGGGTCTTTTGACCCTCTGCCCCCTATCGACCTCGTTGAACACGTAAAAAATGAAACTGTCTTCGTCTATCCACTTGACGACGGGGCCGTGGACCAGGGTCCTGTTTCCCCGGCCTATGGTGGTTCTGTGGACGAAAGGTAGGTGCATGACGTCGAGCTGGTTCTCAACCGCCCTCGGGAACGGGACGTTCCAGAGCTCCCTGAACTCCGCATAAGCGAAGTCCTCATCTATATCATCGAAGAACTTTGGCTCCTTCTCTGGCTCTCCTTCTCCGAACCAGAGCCATATTATGTTATTTTTTTCGTAAACCGGGTATGAATTAACCCTAAATCTATCAGGAACTTTGTAGTTCTTCCCGAGGGCCGGTATAAGCCTCACCCTGCCGTTACCGTCGTACTCAAACCCGTGAAAGGGGCACTGGATTCTATCGTTTATAACCTTCCCCGCTGAGAGCCTAGCCCTCCGGTGCACGCAGAAGTCTTCCAGGGCGTAGACTTTTCCCAAGCTGTCCCTCCAGAACACCAGGTCTCTCCCGAGTCGCCTAACTCCAACGGGTTTTCTCCTCACCTCATTCGATGAAAGAACTGCAAACCACATTGAAGACACTTCTTGCGGCGGCCCCCCATCGTCCGTTGTTTGTTTTTTCTTAATGATACCATAGTTTTGGAATTGGAAAAAACGAGAGTGATCTCAGAACGGTCGAATGAGGAGGTGATTGTGGTGATCAGAAAAACTGTGAGAGGAACAGACGGCAGAGAGTACACTTTTGTGGCAAAAGAAGGAACGTTTGAAGAGCTTACAGGGCTTGGTACGACCATCAGAGGGCACATACCTGGAACGGACTCTCCTTTCTACGGCGTTTTAGAAGACGGAGAAGAAGGCCTCAGAGCCTGGATTATGACGTTTCGTGTTGTAAACCGTGTTCCCATCGACAGTGAGACAGAAGAAGAACTTGTTCGTCTCTTTTTACCACTAGTGGAACGAAGAAGAATAGACCGTTCTATCTTGCTGTACGTTGAATGAAGCCAGATGGATGTCCGGTCTTTTCTGGGACAACCTCATTTACAGAAAACACATCCCCTCCAGGAAATTGTGATAAATATCTCTTGATGTGTTAACATAAAAACACAAAGTTGGATCATATGCGAAAAGCTTAGAAATGTTATGAAGATAGAAGTGCCCGAATGATTTCAAACTATCCTATGTTATGATTGAAATAACGCATCTTTTAAATATGGCAATTTAACTAGGTTCGTTCAATATGTTGCATTTATTGATAAACAATCCGCGAAGTTAACTCTGGCGACTAATTTTTTATTTCAACTTTTGTGAGGTCCACCATTGGGATAAGTATAGGATGAATTCCCATTTGAGCAGTCGTTGTAGCGATGAAAGAACGGGCTATAACAAGCAAGTTCATCAAACCGTTGTACCTGCAGAGATTATCAAATAAATCCTTTTCGCTTTCTTTGAGATCAGCTTCGAAATTACCTTTTATTCTCACATAAATATCATGAACCTGCACGTTTTCTTGCTTTCCTTCTATGTGAACACCCAAAATAATGCTTCTAAAAAACTGTTGCCCTGTCGAACTATTTCTTTAAATTCTGGTTCGAGTTCGAGTTGGTAATCAATAAAATTGCCTTTTACTTCTTTTAACTGAAATCTTGCTTCTTCAATGAAGTAACCCAGCATTCTGAAAAAACTCTTTGAAGGGATAATACTATTTTTTTGCTTCATCACGCAGCGACACTCCTTTGAGTTTCAAAAGCCATATCTTGGTGATTTATTTTCCTCTTCTTCTGGCAGTAACCCAAGAGATATTTTGATTTTACCACCAAGTGCAGCGACTATCTTTGCCAGCACCCTAATAGATATGTTTTTCTCTCCTGTTTCAATTTTTGAAACCATAGACTGGGATACTCCAAGCTTTTTGGCCAGATCTTTCTGGGTCAGGTTGTGCATCTTCCTATAGGCTAGCAGCTGACCTCCTATCTGAGACATCACTTCGATAAAAACTTTTTCCTCTTCAGAATGATGAAATCCCATTTCTTCGAACAATTCAAAAACATCGGAATACTTTTTGAATTCCTTCACCTCCGTCACCTCCTCTTAGATCTTTCACAATATTCCCGTGATCTTTTGTAATCTTTTCTTTGCGTTGTTTATAGCTCTGTCATAATCGCTGCTTTCCTTTTCTAAAAAAGCGCAGAGAAAAACTACATAGTTCTTTTTGGATTTTTCTTTTCCAACCTAAGAGCATATAAATTCACATCACCAATCCCTTTGAGTTTTTCGAAGTAAGGTTGCACTAAGACTTTTTCTCCTTCAATGGCCAGAGTATTTATCAGACTTTCATATTTCGATATCAATTTATCCCTTCTTCGTCTTGGAACATACCTTTTTATCAGTTCTTCGAATTCTTTCTGAAACTCGTCCAATGTTATTATCTCTTTTTTCATGAACACCGTCCTTTCCCCTATACACCCGTTAGCGGTTATAACCTAAATAAGTCATAATTTTACAAATGGACGATTTGTTACAATTCAGTTGACGTGTGGCAGAAAAATCGAATCATCTCATCAGCTGGCTCTTCACAATTTCTCTGTAGAGAGGAGATTTCTTCATGAGTTCTTCGTGGGTCCCTTCAGCTTCCACCCTTCCATCGTTCAGTACAATGATTCTGCTGGCCTTTTTTATGGTAGAAAGTCTATGAGAGACGATGATCACCGTCTCGATCTCATTCAGAATTTTTTCAAGGATCTTTTCCTCTGTTTCGCTGTCAACACCAGATGTAACCTCGTCCAGAATCAGAACCTGCGGCTTTCTTATCAGGGCCCTTGCAAGGACGATTCTCTGTCTCTGGCCGTCTGAGAGTCTTGTCCCTCTTTCTCCAACAACCGTGTCCATTCCATTTTCCAGTTCCTCAACAAAGTCACACTCACACATTTTGAGAACTCTTTCCACTTCCTTTTCCGGGAAATCTTCAAAAAGTGTCACGTTGTTTCTGATCGTTGTATCAAATCAAAGAGTATATCGTTCGAGCGAATAAGAACGATGTTTCTTCTGAGTGATTGAAGAGAGTACTGTTCGATGGGAACACCGTTTATGAGAATTTCACCCTCTGTGGGAGACAGTAGCCTGTTGAAAAGAGAAACGAGCGTGCTCTTTCCTGCACCAGATCTTGCCACAATTGCGATCTTATCCCCGGAGTTTATCTCGAAATTCAAACCAGTGAGAACAGGTGTTTCATCGTATTTAAAATGCACGTTTTTCAACTGCAGTTTTTCGAACCTTTCAAGATCTATTCCGCTTGCTCTTTCAAAGGGCAGGGAAAACACTCTTGTAAAATTTTCCCAGTTTGGAACTGTAGAGAAAAACGTCGTCAGACCTGTGAGTGCCATTCTGACGATGTCGTATATCCAGTTCATATAGGATTCAAAAGCCAGAAGCGTTCCAACACTTATCTCACCCTTCCAGAGAAGGTAAACACCGAAGGCAAGGACAATGGTACTCCCGACCCATCTGTTCATCTCGATGTTCCTGTTCGAAAGTTCGTTTACCGTGCTGTGGATGATGCTTGCCCTGCTCCACTCTCTGGCACTTGAATCGAGGAAATCTCTGAGAAACAAAAGGCCAGAAAACTGTTTGAGAACCGGTGTTCCTTCCACCACTTCTCTGGATCTTTTCAAAAATCTCTGGTAGGCTTCCTGATCTCTCTGAGATGTCCTGATGACCATCTTTTTCAGGATTGAAGTCGATACAAAAAACAGAACGATGCTCGCCAGAACCACAAGGGCAAGTTTCACATTCAGAATGAACAGAAGCGAAAGAACAACAAGAAAAAATCCCAGATTGAAGAAAAACTGAAGCCTCGCAAGATAAACCCCCGAGGCCACCTTCGGAATATCCCTCATGAAGATCGAAAGATAATCACCGGTGTTTTTCGAGTTCAGAAAAGATAGTGGAAGTGTCAGGATTTTCGCATAAACCCCCTTTGATTCCTTAGCCCGTGATGCGTTCAGCAGGTGTTTCGCAACTGAGAAGTTCAGTCTGTACATGATGAAGGACTGAGACACAAGAACGACAAAATAAAGTATGGAAAACAGAGCGACTTCTTCTACAGAACCCCTGTAGAACGCACTGTCGATGGTCTTTTTTATGAGAAGTGGAGTGAGAACGTTGGTGGTTAAAAACAGGCTCTCCAGTAACAAGAAGATCGGATAGTACCTTTTGTATTTCCTCTCGAATTTTTTGATATCGTCTCTGACGTTACTTGCTGAGAAAAATTTCATAGCCTCTCAATCCCCCGGAAATGCCTGTATCTCTAAAATACCTCTCAACACTGCCGCCAAATCTTCCTTTTTTGGAGAAAATTCGAGAACTTTTTCGCCCTTTTTCAAAACGATCACCCTGTCTGCGATCTTTAGATCCTCCAGGTCATGACTTGCAAAGATGACGATTCTACCACTCTCTTTGAGTCTTTTCATGATCTCGTGTATCTTCAATCTCGTTCTGAGATCAACTCCACTGCACGGCTCATCGAAGATGTATATGCTCGCCTTTTTCATCAGGGCTCTTGCCACATCAACTCTTTTTTTGTACCCGGTGGAAAGTTCCATGTACCTCTTTTTCCTGCACTCCAGAAGACCCAGTTCCTTCATCACTCTTTCTGTTTCTCTCTTCAGCGTTTTTCCAAGAAGGTCGTTCAACATACCAAAAAACTTCAGATTCTCTTCCACACTCAACCTGTAGTAGAAGCTCCTCTCATACCCGGTTGATATGCTGACCTTTTCTACTGCAAAGGAAGGCTTTTCCACGATGTTCACACTGTCTATGAGAACCTTCCCTCTGTCAGGAATGAGAAAGGAGGCTATAACCTTCAAAAGCGTCGTCTTTCCAGAACCGTTCTCGCCGAAGACCGCCGTGATACTTCCTTCTTCCGCCTCAAAACTCACTTCCCTTAAAGCCTGTGTTTTCGGAGGGTATTTCTTCCAGACATCGATCACCTCTAGCACGTTTTCACCTCAGTACCAGCTCAGACTTCCTCTCAATCGGGCCTGATTGAAGGATCTTTTGAACGCAACGATTCCCGCTGATATCAATACTGTTCCTGTTGCTGCAAGAAGAACCAGTCCTTCCGACACACTGGAAAGGTGTTCGCCTCTCATGAGGACTCTTCGCAAAAGGTCTATGCCATAAGTGCTGGGAATGAGGTACGAAACAGGTCTTATCCAGTCTGGAAGAATTTCCACGGGAAAGTAGATACCAGAAAACAAGCCACTGAGTGTGGTGTAAAGCCACCCCACAGGATCTCCTCTTTTTGTGACGAGAACGATGGACGCAGAGAGAAGGCCAATACCCATGAGAGGAAGCATTACAGTGAAAAGAACAACCAGGGCTTCAAGAAAGTTCGGTGTGATATGAACCGAGAAGAGATAGACCAGTCCCAGAAAAATCAGTGTGATGTTCAGCGTGGTGAAAAAGAAGGAAGACACGAAACTGAAGAGAAAAAGCTGCCAGAGAGGTGTCTTTGAAAGAAGGATGTACTCGAGAGTTCCCATGCTCTGTTCTCTCTGTATGACACCTTTGAAGGTCATGAGGGCAAGATTCGTGTAAGACATGAAAACAGAACCAGTGATGAAGTACGCCAGAATGTCACCGCCGTATCGCTCTATCAGGGGAAAGTAGTTCCCCTGTGCGATGAATTTTCCAATGAAACCGAACTGAACAATTCCCACAAAACCGGATAGGAGTCCCAAAACGAGCTGTGTTCTGTAAGAAAGCCAGATGAGGATATCTTTTCTAATGAAGTACAACGTTTTGATCAGAAGTTTCAAATGACCTTCACCACCAGAGGAAAATTCGCTTCCACCATGGAACATGATCACATTCGGTGTTGCAAAGGCCCACACAGTGACTGTTCGTACATTCATCACAGTTTCCCACTCTGTCTCCACATCGGTCTTTCAGACTATCGCAGAAACTCAGATAGACCTTTTCATCCACCACTGGATCGTTGAGAAATTCCATGAACGGCACTCCTCCTTTTGTAATCTGCAACTATCTTTATAAACTCATTTAAATTGTACCTCAACGGGATGCATGTGTGAGGCTTTTTTACCTTTGAGGATTTCAGGGTTCTATAAACCACCCTGTTGAAAGCACATCCACCCATACAGAAAGGAAGCACAAGGCATCTTCTGCATTCTTCGTCTTCAAGTGGGTCATACGTCAACCACTTCAAATACGATCCAGTGAATTCGACTCCGGTTTCTTTCAAAAAACCTGAACAGTTCTCCATACCAAGTTCTCCCCAACATTTGTACACTCTTCCATCCACATCGACCACGAAACTGTTCTTACACATGGCATCACATCTTGCAAAACGTGGTTTTTTGAAATATTCAAAAGGATACTCAGGAATTTTCTCCCTGATGTACCACCACAGCTTCGTTTCTATCTCCGCAAACTCTTCTGTGTTCAGTGCTGTGTCCTGAAAGCCTGTGGGATTTCCCTCAACGATCTCTATGGGCTGGAAATTGAACTCCACTCTCAACTTTTTCTCTGCTATCCTATCGATGAGTTTCTTCACATCTTCAATGTTCTCTCTAGACACGTTCACTCTGATCTGAACGAATAAGCCTTTGTTGACAGCACGAAAGATATTTTCGAAAATGGTGCTGAAAGTTGGAGCACCGTTTCTGGCTTTCCTGTACCGATCGTGGTACACCTCTGTACCGTCCAGTGTTATGTCCAGTGCCTTTATTCCTGCTTTCTGAAGATCATCTACCATCTTCTCCGTCAGAAGGTAGCCATTTGTCACGATGAAGGAATCGTACTTCACACCATATTTTTCGCAGAGTCTTTTCAGTTTGCTGCTCAGATTCACCACTGTTTCTTCCAGAAGCAAAGGTTCTCCCCCGTAGAAAGTAACGCTCAGCAGGTTTGGTTTTTGGTATTCTAATTTTCTTTCCACATCCAGGAGGAAGTTGCTTTGCACTTTTTCAGAAATGTAGGATCCTGAGGAAATATGAATTACCTTCTGATAACAGTAAACGCAATCGAAGTTGCAGGAGTGGGTTAAAACAATTGTGTATCTCAAAAATCTATCACTGTAGCGATACGTGTTGAAGCGAAATTTCAGAAACTCCAGTTCATCGAAGTTGTCATCAAGCAAAAACATTCCCCGTTTCAACTTTTCAACTTCCGCTTTCGAAAGTTCTGCCGAGGAAGGATCTTCCAGGGTCTTCAGTACCTTGTTGGTGTTTTTCCTATCTATCCACAGAAGGGCTTGAGAAAGCGTGTTGAACAAAAGTGTGCCATCGCTTTCATTTATTACCAAATTAAATCTCGAAGGCTTCATGTCTTTCGACCTGCCTTTCAAGGAGTTTTATCCTGTACCATTCCCTTGCGAATTTCTCCGGATCCTTTTTCTCTTCAGGGCATCCCGTTTTGCCATCGAACCTGGCACTTCTACATCCTCCCATGCACACAGGAAGGAGTTTGCACCTCATGCATTCTTCGCTTTCGAAAGCATCGAAAGAATGCCATCTGAGATATTTTTTCCTGTCGTATTCCAGTCCTCGGTTGGTCAATCTTCCTATCTCCATGCCTTTTCCCACTCTCACTGTGCATGGATACAACTCTCCCTGTGGACCTATCACAACAGAAGACACACAGTCGTACTCACAGTATCTGTTTTGCACAAGAACGGGAAGAAACACATTGAAGCCTCTTTTCGCAGCACTTTCGTAGAAATTGAGAATGTTCAGAGACTCCCGATCTCTGATCTCATAGACCTTCCTGAAAAAGAATTCCCTGCTGTTCGATCCAAAAATCCACCTGAAATATACCCTCGTTCTGTCTTTCGGAAATCGCTCCAGAACGTTCAGAAACTCTTCTACACGATGGAAGTTGTCAGGTCCCACATTCATTCTGAACGTGACCTGAAGTTTCTCCGTGACCCTGAAGAGATTCTCCAGATTTTCCACAATGGTGTCGAAAGTTCCCTTGCCACCTTTCAAAGGCCTGTATTTATTGTGAACATCTTCTGGGCCATCGATCGTTATTTGAACGTTTCTTATTTCGAGCCTGTCAAACCATTCCGCTTTTTCTTTGTCGAGAAGGTATCCATTCGTTGACATGGAGGAGTGAAAATCCACATTGTTTTCTCTGCATGCTTCTATCAGCGATGAGTTTACGAACTTCACCACGTCAAAACACAGGAGGGGTTCCCCGCCGAACCAGCCTACACTTATAGATCTTCTGGTTCGAATCAGCCTTTTCAGATATTCTACGATCCTTTCTGCCGTTTTCGCTGTCATCGAAGGTCCTGTTTTCGATTCATAGCAGTAGATACAATCAAAATTGCATGCCAGGGTGGGTATGATTGTGACCATAACCGAGGAAGAATCATAGCGGGTCATTCTGTTCATAAGTTTCAGATGCTCTATTTCGTCGAAGTCCTCATCAACGATATACCCACCGTAGATCAAATCTTTCTTTATGGAAAGCCATTCTTCAGGGATCTCTTCGTCTGGATCTTTGAGAATCTTCTCTGCAATTTCTGCTTTGCTTTTTTCCAGACGAGCGATCGCTCTGGTTAGAAAGTTCACAAACACAACGTAGTCGCCATCTCTGAAAATCACATTGTATCTTGAAGGTTTGAACACGAAAGATCCCCCCTTAGTTTTTCGCCAAACAGCTGGTACAGTTCACGTTTGGAGGACACACCAGACAACCAGCATACCCTTATAGAAACCGTACTCTCAGCAATTGACATCCTCAGTCTGGTCCCATGAAGTTCCTCGTCGAAGTCTTGTGTCTTTTACCGCAGACAGGACACGTCTGTGAGGTGTAGGACTCGTCCAGCAAGTTTTGATAGTTCTTTGCTTAAGTTCATCATAATTCCTGAAAGGAATGTGCTTTATGGCTTGTTTTTTGTAAGGACTAGGAAAACGATTTAATTTACTCTGGAATCGTGAGAACAACTGTTTCCTCATCCACACCTTTTCCAAAAAACATACCCAGTGCGAAGAATACTCCACCCATGATAAGCGAGAAAGTTAGCAAAAGAGAAAAGATATCACCTTGAAAGTTTTTCACCGTAGAGTTTATCAGAACGTTTCCACCATATCCCAGAGCGAATACGCTCGCTATCGTTACGAATCTCATGAGAGCGGCCCTTCTGATTTTCATCACCACGCTGCTTATGAAAGTCGACACGCCTGTGTTCACTATGGTTCCATATATGAAAATCTTGGTCACATCTGTCGGAAACGCTTTGATGTTGAAAGTCCTTGCAAGAAACACAAAAACTATGAAAAAGATCGCAAGATAAATCTCACCTGAAAGCCACATGGACAGGATAGCACTTTTCAGATAGCTTTTTATCCTAAAGCCGTTTGAAAGCAGAAATTCGATCCTTCCACTCTCTTTCTCCGGGATTATAACCTGCTGAAGAATTGTGAAGATTCCCATCATGATCATGCTGAGGGACATCACATAACATAGAGCATTTCAGCGATATAAATTCTCGCGATACTCTCGTTTGCAAGGATCTGCTTGGTTGTTTCGTCTGCGAAAAGCTGCGCAAGAGTGAAGGAAAAAAGCGCCATTATGAAGATCATCACAAAGTAAAAGGGAGGCTTTTTAAAGTTCATTTCAAAGAAATATCCAAATTCCCTCTTCATGACCTTCCCTCCTTTACGAAATCGAGAAAGAGTTTTTCCAGAGATTGATACTTTGAAAGAGCATCCCATACCAAGTTGTCCGCCAGTATCTTGCCGTCCTTTATCAGGACGAATCTGTCAGCGAGTTTCTCTACTTCAGCAAGGTCATGCGAAGTTATGAGGACACCCTTTCCCGCTCTTTTGAGCTCTTTTATCGTTTCCCTCATGTTTATCCTCGATATTGGGTCAAGTCCGCTCATCGGTTCGTCAAGTATCAGAAGATCGGGATCTGGAAGTAGAGAGAGCAGGAAAGAAAGCTTTCTTCTCGTACCCTTCGAATATGTGTGAACCTTTTTGCTTAGAAACTCTTTCAAGCCGAGTTTTTCCGAGTAATAATCGATCATGTCTTTGCTGAGTTTTCCTTCAAAGTATTTGTAAAATCTCTCTACATTCTTTTGCCCGGTGTCTCCTTCCCAGAAAAAGTCCTTCTCGCTCACTACAGAAACCCTTAAGTTTGGATTTTTTATAATAGTGCCAGAATCAACCTTGAAGATCCCAGAAATGCACCTTATGGTAGTCGTCTTCCCCGCACCGTTGGGACCTATCAATGCAAGAATCTCATTCATGAAAATGTCAAAGGAAACATCTTTCAAGATGTGTTTTTCACCTATCTTTTTATTAATTTTTCTAAGAGTAATGGCTTTGGTTCTAAAATCTCTTTTCTCCATAGGCATCTTTCCCCCTTCTCTGATGCTTTTTGCATGCCCCTTGTTATACATCCGTGACAAAACCATAAATCGTTGCAATTTTTGCATATTTTATCGTTGGGAGCAGGAGTTTCTGATATTGTCTGCAAAAGATCTGAATTTTCAATTAGAAAATTTCTGTACGAGTATCCATATCTTCTAAGATTTTCAATATATACACTTGCCATTTGACAAATTTTCACATCAAAGTTTGGAGAAATCGTCAAGCTGTTCCAGCCTGCTCCGCAGTTAATAGCATTTGGCCTTGATTCAAGAGTGGTTATGAAATCTTTTCCATATACGTTGATAAGCTTATTCATATTGGAAACGAATTTTTTAAAAGAATCCATACTCAGAATCAAGTTCTTATTGACTTTTGCTCTTCCCAATGGAGCAATCGGTCCGAATGCAATTGATGTAGCTCCAAGCTTATGGGCAGTTTCTGCTATTTCGAACATATGATCCACATTTTTTGGAGTCACATTGCAAGCAATTCTGACAGGTACACCGGTATCTGTTACTTTTGAGATAGTGTCCACGGCTTTCTCATAAGCATATCTATTACCTGTGAACCATTCATAATATTCTGGATAAATACTATGTAGATCGATTTGAAAAGCCACTCTTTCTTTATTCTCCTCAATCAATTTCAAAACTTCAGCACTGAATCCTGAACCATTCGATAAAATGCCAACCAATTCAAGATTATGTTTAAATATCTCCTCTAACACTGTTTTGAAGTCCAGAAATATGGTTGGTTCTCCACCAGTTAATTCTATGACTTTTACACCTAAATCTTCAAATTTTCTGAGAATGTGTTTCGTTATCTGCCTTCACTTTGTCAGCGAAAATGGTTGTGGACAAGAGGACAAATATCAAAAAGATAATCATCAGAACCTTTCGCATTTCTGATCACCTGTCATCACCTTATCAAACCTTATATGGTTTTCAAGTTTTGGCTGTTCCAAAATCCTCTCTAGAAGCACATTTTCAGCACCAAATTTTGTCGAGTTCGAAACAATTTGATTTTTTGGGGTATAACTATAAAGAGGTGATTGAAAATGAAAGGTATTGAGAGTCTCAAAGAAATCTTCAAGTATGGTGCATTTTCTCTCCCGGTCGCCAATTATCTTCTCTGTGAGGGAAACATTCCAGGAGATTGTAAGGGAATTCTCGATGTTTTAAAACTCGCGTGGAAAGGGAACTTCAAAGAAGCGATTCGGAGAGCAGACAAAGCTGTGGAGAACAGCAGGTCTGAAACTGCGAAGTACTTCCTTTTAGCGAACAAACTGGCATTTTTAAAATATACAGGTAAAACGGATGTGAACTTATACAGATACCTGAAAAGAAACCTTCCCAAAATGTCAAAATCGATAAGAGATACTGTGATCGTTACTTTAATAAATTTTGAAGCAAGCGGAGTAAAGCCACTGCGGAAGATGAGGGTGTGGAAGAACAACTACAGAAAATCCACACTTTCTTTTTTATATCTCTCCCTGGCAAGAAGGGAAGCAGATTCTGGAGACCTCTCTGAAGCGGTGCACGGTTACATACAGGCTTACAAACTGTCCAGAGAAATTCCCCATCCAACCTGTATGGTTTCCTCTTTGAACGATCTGGCATGGGACATTAAGGAAAAACACCCAAAACTCGCCTACGATCTTTCTAAAGGAGCTGTTTTCTGGCTTGGATACTACAAGGAAGCACCGGGGAACCTCTTTGGAACACTGGATACCCTGTTTGTTTTGGAAAAAAGCATAGGATCACCTTTCATTCACAGTACTGCACATATCATCGTTTCGATTTCTGTGCCAAAGAATTATTTGCCTCTACTCAAAGAAGCAAAGAAATTTGTGCTGGACCATACGCGATCGACTTATCCGAACACAAGTGAGGTGAGAGAGTACATTAAAAATGTCATTCAGAAAAGAAGACCTCTCAGTTCCAAAGGTATCTCAGATATATTGAAGGGAAAAACAAGAACGATTCGTGCAGATACGATAAGAAGACTGTTGACATTCAGTGTCGATCCAAGTGCGCCTTTTCCCATTTGGAACGAGTGGATAAAAATGGAGATTGAAAGAAAATACAAGGAATCATCAGAAAAAATAAAAGGATTCTCCCTCCATCAGAGACAAATCCTTTTTCTTTCCACCTACACGGCTCTTCTTGATAGGGAATTTCTTTCAAGGAAAGAAAGGCTCAAAAAGACATACACACTCCTTGAAGATATTGAGTCATTCGCTGATTTCATGGCAAAAGATTATCAGACCATGGAATTTGTTGTTTCAATGGTGAAGGCTCATCCTTTCGTTGAAGGAAGAAAAGAAGCAGTGAAGAGAGCCCTTGCAAGGATGAAAAGAAAGAGACTGGAAAGATTTGTTCTGAGATACATCGAGATGAAAGAGTCAGACAGAAAGCTCCTTGATAGATTTCTGAGGAACTACGGAAGGTACGATGGTGTGAGGTTTGGCATCAGGTTAAAAGGTCCAGAAGTAGTGAGAGAATTTGCAAAAAAGTACTCTCTCAAGGTTCAGCCCCTGTTTGCTGCCTTCTGGTGTGAAGAGGATGGAAGAGTGAGAAGAAGACTGGAAAGAGTCTTGAAGCATATGGTCCTGAATTGAACCCGGAGTTCCAGCCTTAGAATCTCTTTCTCCTGCTATAATTTAATCGAAATTGCCATATCATTTGTCATGATGGAAAAATGAGGGGTGAAAAACGTGCGCAAAATTTTCACAGCTATCATTGAATACGATCCTGAAACAAAGCAATATGTTGGAATGGTTCCAGATGTTCCAGGTGTGCATACTGTAGGTAGTTCCTTAGAAGAAGTGAGAAGGAATTTAAAAGAGGTGCTTGAGCTCGTATTGGAGGAAGCAGGAGATGAAATAAATCACCAGGAATTCGTGGCTCTTGAGATGATAGAGGTGGAAACTTGAGTCGTCTTCCAATAGTTGATCCAAAAACTATGGAGAAGGTTTTACTGAAACTTGGATTTCAACGTGTTCGCCAAAAAGGAAGTCATGTGTTCTACAGGCACAGCAATGGAAAGTATACGACCATCCCATTTCATGCAAGAGACTTGCCCAAGTCACTTAATAAGAAAAATCATCCGTGAAGCGGGTATATCAGTGGAAGAATTCAAGAAAATACTCGAAAATCTATATCAGTACTTTCCCCACACAAACATTTCTACTGTTCTTATACCTCCAATTGACTCCTTACAATCTCCCTGTAAAGGGGAGATTTTTCCATGAGTTCTTCGTGTGTTCCTTCGGCTTCCACTCTTCCATTATTCAGTACGATGATCTTCTTTGCTTTTCTTATTGTGGAAAGCCTATGGGAGATTATGATCACGGTGTTGATTTCCTTCAGAATTTTTTCAAAGATTTTCTCCTCTGTCTCGCTGTCCACACCAGAGGTGGCTTCGTCCAGGATGAGAACCTGTGGTTTCCTGATCAAAGCCCTTGCAAGGACGATCCTCTGCCTTTGACCGTCCGAGAGTTTTGTTCCTCTTTCACCAACAACGGTGTGTATCCCGTTTTCCAGTTTCTCGACGAAATCGCACTCACACATCCTGAGAATACGTTCCAGCTCATCCTCCGGGAAGTCCTCAAAAAGCGTGATGTTGTTTTTGATGGTAGTATCGAACAAGATGTCGTTCGATCGAACAAGGATGATTTTCTTTCTGAGTGAAGAAAGTGAATACTGCTCGATAGGGATGTCGTTGATGAGGATCTGACCTTTTGTGGGTGTGAGAAAGCGGTTGAAGAGTGACACAAGTGTGCTCTTTCCCTCCCCAGAACTCGCCACTATGGCCACCCTGTCGCCTGCGTCTATCTTTATGTTTAAATCAGTGAGTATCTCCCCGCCATCTGGATATCCAAAGGAAACATTTTGCAAACTCATCTGTTTGAAGTCTCCGAGCTCTTTTCCACCACCTTTCTCAGCGCTGAGTTCCATAACCTCTGAAATTCGTTCTTTATACGTCCTTGATCTCATAATGTCTAGAACAGAACTGTAAACGTTGCTTATTGATGAATAAAAACCGCTGATGAAGTAGAAAAACGATATCGCACTTCCGATTGTTATTTCCTTTTTCGCGATGAGAAAAGACGATAGAGCAACAACGAGTATCGGGAGCAATCCGTTTAAAAACGGATAGAGACTCTCCGTTTTCGCCACCACATTGAAGAGCGTATTCGACGTGTTCAACCACAGGTTAGTTAATTTTCCGAATTCTTTGTAGAAAAATCTCTTCGATTCGAATGCCTTGATAACCGCCGCCCCACTCAACGTCTCGTTTATAAACTTGACACATTTCTCAAAACTCGAGCGTTCTTTTTCCTGATGTTCCATTATTCTCCGTCTGGGACTCGATAGTGGAAAACTGTAGAGAGGAGACAGAAGCAGGGCAATGAGAAGAATCCTGGGACTGAGCTGGTAGAACACGAAAACGAGCAGTCCTACTTTGAACGATGTTGCCACAAGGTCTGGAATTGTAGAGGAGTACAGACTGATTATATACCACCCATCATCGAACATGCGGGTTATTATCTCTCCTGTGTTTTGCTTTTTCAGTTCAAGCATATCAGCGTCGAGCATCAGTCTTATCTGACTTCTGACCAAATTTTTGAACATACCGACGTTGTTGACAGCGGACATGAAACTGGCCAGGAAATCGAAAATAATGGTTAACAAGAGGAACACAAGAAACAACAGAATGTCTCCAAGGAAAGATGAAAGTTCTTTGCTGTGAATCGCTCTGTCAACGGCACTTTGAAGCAAAGTGACCCTTCTGGAATAGAAAAAACCCGAGGCAACTAAGCTCGCAGTTGTCAAAACGGCAAGTGCTATGTGATTCTTCCTCAAGAGCCGAAACTTTCCAGTTTTCATGCCCACTTTTCCTCCCAATTCATTCTACAAACTGCTCCTTTAGAATCTCTGTGTATTTTTCACACCTGACGATCAGCTCCTCGTGAGAACCAGAGTCCAGAATCCGTCCGTTCTCCATGACGTATATCTTTTTGGCCTTTCTCACAGTGGAAAGCCTGTGTGAGATGATAATCACAGTTTCTATTTCCCTCAAGATTTTCTCGAAAATCCTCTCCTCCGTCTTGCCATCAACACCAGAGGTGGCCTCGTCTAGGATGAGAACCTGTGGTTTTCTTATCAAAGCTCTCGCGAGGACTATTCTCTGCCTTTGACCATCTGAGAGTTTTGTTCCCCTCTCTCCTACGATCGTGTCTATTCCGCTTTCCAGTTTCTCAACAAAGTCACACTCACACATTTTGAGAACATTTTCGATTTCATCTTCTGGAAAGTCTTCAAAAAGGGTGATGTTGTTTCTGATTGTTGTATCAAAGAGTATATCGTTCGAGCGAACAAGAACGATGTTTCTTCTGAGTGATTGAAGAGAGTACTGTTCGATGGGAACACCGTTTATGAGAATTTCACCCTCTGTGGGAGACAGTAGCCTGTTGAAAAGAGAAACGAGCGTGCTCTTTCCTGCCCCAGATCTTGCCACAATTGCGATCTTATCCCCGGAGTTTATCTCGAAATTCAAACCAGTGAGAACAGGAGTTCCGTCGTATTTAAAATACACATTCCTCAATTGCAGTTTTTCGAACTTTTCAAGATTTATACCGCTTGCTCTTTCAAAGGGCATGGAAAATATTCTCGCAAAGTTTTCCCAGTTTGGAAGCGTCGAAAAGAACATTGTCAGGCCTGTGAGCGCCATTCTGACGATGTCGTACATCCAGTTCATGTAAGATTCGAAGGCCAGAAGTGTTCCGACACTTATCTCACCCTTCCAGAGAAGATAAATACCGAAGGCAAGAACGATGGTACTCCCGATCCATCTGTTAATGTCGATGTTTCTGTTCGACAGTTCATTTGCCGTACTGTGAGCGATACTCGCCCTGCTCCATTCTCCGGCACTTGAATCGAGGAAGTTTTTGAGAAACGAAGATCCAGAAAACTGTTTGAGAACAGGAATTCCTTCCACCACTTCCCTGGATCTTTTCAAAAACCTCTGGTAGGATTCCTGATCTCTCTGAGAAGCCCTGATGACCATCTTCCTCAGAATCGAGGTTGACACAAAAAACAGAACGATGCTCACCAGGACCACAAGAGTGAGTTTTACACTCAGAATGAACAAAAGGAAAAGAACAGCAAGGAAAAATCCCAGGTTGAAGAAAAACTGCAACCTTCCAAGGTAAACTCCCGAAGCTACCTTCGGAACATCCCTCATGAAAACCGAAAGATAATCACCGGTGTTCTGTGAGTTCGCGTAAGTCAGTGGAAGCGCCAGGATTTTTGCGTATGCGCTCTTCGATTCCCTAGCCCGGGATGCGTTCAGCAAGTACTTCGCAGCTGAGTAGTTGAGTTTGTACATGATGAAAGACTGGGCCACAAGAACGATGAAGTATAGTACTGAGAACAGAGCGATTTCTCCCACATCACCTCTGTAAAACGCACTGTCGATGGTCTTTTTGATGAGAAGTGGAGTAAGAACGTTGGTGGTCAAAAACAGGCCTTCCAGTAAGAAGAAAATCGGATAGTGTTTTTTGTACTTCCTCTCGAATTTTCTGATATCGTCTCTGAGATGACCTGTAAATAAGAAGAGGTTCATAGTTTTCATCCTCCGTTAAAATTATCCATTAAAGGTAATAATGTCCATGGATCAAATTCCAAAATTGTTTCTATTATTTTCTTTTCAACATCACATGCTTTGAACATATCTTTTTGGTAATCACGCTTAAAAATGCATCTACTGCAGTAAAACAAGAAATAGCAATCCTTGCACTTGCTGTATCTAGCTTTGGTAAATAATCTCAAAGCTTTATACCTCCAGTCTTTCAAATTCTTTAGTATTTTTTCTTCATTATCTTTTACAACATTCGATATTCTGTATTTTAAATTTCCTACAACCAGCTGGCATGGGTATATGTTTCCAAAAATATCTACAATAAATGAATTCGACCCAGCAGGGCAAAATGTACTAACAATTATCTTGCCAGAAGAGTCACTAGGGTTGAGATAATTCATCAGTAATTTACACAGCAGGGCACGATCAAAGTCATTTAAATCTCCTCTGCGACTTTTTTCTAACAGAGAAGCTATTATTTCATAATATTCTTGAGCAATGGAAATATCGATTCGTAAATTTTTGTCTAAAGAACCATTCCAGTCGTACACCGGAGAGATAATCACATTTGCAGCATTGAATTCGGTATAGAAATATTTGTATATTTTCAAAATATTCCAACCGAGTTGCTTGTGTAACTTGGTGTAGGTAACTTCAAATGATATAGAAAAACCTTTCTGTTTAAGCAAATTTATGTTATTCTTTATCCGATCAAAACTGCTAGACTTGCTATCAAGACTAGGTCTTGTATTATCTTGTATTTCTTTCGGCCCATCTAGACTAACAACCATATAGATTTGGAATTTATCCTTATAGGACTCGTAAATTTTAATAAAGCGATTGATAGTTTCCTCTGAAACAAATAAACTTGTAGCTACGGTTATTCGCAGATTATTGAATTTTTTAGCATACTTTGATGTCAATATTCTGAACATTTCTTCTATCATTTCAATATTTAGGAGAGGTTCTCCACCAAAAATATGTATATTGTGCACATTATAATTCGAAAGAAAGAAATCAAGGGTCCGTACTAATACATTTCTCTTCATAAAGCCAGGATTACCATATGTTCCAGCGTTAGCATAACAGTATCTGCATTTTAATCTACAAACCTGAGATACATTTAGCGCTAAACGCAAAATATCATTATCTTTAACCAACTTTCTTTTCAGAGAAATTAAAGTATTTTTCTTTAACTTTTCGAGCTCTTCTATGACATTTTTGGCTTTAGTGCGAACTAGGTAAGAAGAAGCCTTTCTTGTTATTTGTATACTATCATCTAATTTGTAGAAATCAAAATTAACCTTGTCTAGAAGATACCTATTATTGCGAGGAGCTTCGATCAATGAGAAAAAGACCTTGGGTAGATTAATGGTTATCATCTCTTAAAACCTCCTTGGTAAAATGAAATAGAGCCTCTTGATGAACCCCTTCCCCTGGCCTTTCGCCAGGGGAAAGGGAAAAAAGCGGCTGCTATTTTTCCTTAACCACACCAACCACAGACGAGACCAGCTCCTCCACATCCTTTTCCTGGGTTCAAATAATCATTAGGAACAACTGGTTTTGGCATCTTCTGCATAGCATCCCCTCCTTTCGTATGTGGTTTCCGAACACCGGTGTTCGGATTCAGAATTACTTAATAAACAAAAGAAACCCTAATTTCCAACAGTTAAATCTTCCGAATGCAACTTCTCTATCAGGAAGGTGTGAACAACAGTTTTTTTCCTCACTGTCGTTTGATAATCATCAGAAGGACTGGGAAACACAAGCGTGTATAGGAGAGAGAGCAGAATAACTATTGTGAGAATGATCCTTCTCACGATTTTCACCCCCCTTCCTTATTAAGACAGATCTTTTGTGATCTTTCAAACTTTTCCGGTTCTGAAAAGCCATTTTTAAGGCATTCTACGATAGAGGATTTTTATTGAGATTTCATATTTTGTGTAATTTCACTCCTAACGTTACACAGCAGTGTGATAAAATAGCGTAAAAATAATAGTTTTGGAGGGAAAGGATTGAAAAGTCATCAACTTTTGAAAGCACCATTTCAGCATGGATTTCTCTTCTCACGACCACTTGTTATGTACTGCTTCAAAACATGCCATGATTCAGCCTGGAAACATTACATAAGATTTCTGAAATACCGTCATGAAAAGCTTTACGAGGAAGCTCTTTCAGAGATAGATAACGCAATAAAGGTTTGCAACTCGATCGCCTTTCGCTACTTTCTTCTTTCAGAAAAACTCACCGTGCTCGGTTATATGGGAAAACACGAGGAAGGAATAAAACTTTACTCTCATTTACGCGGTAGAATGAGAAACGTTTCACCGAATCTCAGGAGCATATTTATTGGAAACCTTCTGAACTATTGCTCCATGTATCTACACAACGCTTTTGAATGTTTAGGGAGAATAAAGCCAGAGGCTCATCATCTGGAGAAATCCTCTTATGCTTTTATACTGATAGGAAAAGCAAGATATATGGCAAGAACAGGAAACGTCAAAGAAGCAATAGAGTCCTATGAAAAAGCATTGAAAATACTGCAAGAAATTCCTCATCCTTCTGGAATAATTGCCTGTCTTAACGATATGGCATGGTATACAAAGGAGAAAGATCCAGAAAAAGCCAAAGATATGGCAGAAGAGGCACTCTACTGGAATGGATACTTTTTTGATGCTCCGCGTTTCTATGCGCTGGACACATTGTTTGAGGTTCAAAGGACAACTTCTGATCCCGCAATCGTTGAAACTGCCAGACTGATTGAAATCGCTTCTGAAGGATTAAAAGACAGCGCAAGTGATCTCTTGAAAAAAGACCAGAGACTGTTTTTGAGATTGAACAATTCTCTCTATAGGAACACAAAATCTCTCCAGAGATTTCTGAGAAGAAACACCACATCCATCAAACACCTCTCAGAAATAACAGGAGTTGCAAGAAACAGACTGAGCGACATATTAAACGGGAAAACACAAAAGATTCGGGGAGAGACGTTGAGGAAAATAGCAAAAGCTTTTGAAAAGTCCAACATTTTGTCTTTTCCTCCTCCCTTATTAAGTGAATGGGTAAAACTGAGGATAGAAGAGAATTTCTCGGCTGCATTGAGAGAGATAAAAACAAAAAGATTGGAGGAAAGACAAATCCTTTTCCTTTCCACCTACACGGCTCTTATTGATAGGAAATTCCTTTCAAGGAAAGAAAGACTCAAAAAGGTATACACACTCCTTGAAGATATTGAGTTGTTCGCTGACTTCATGGCAAAAGATCACCGGACCATGGAATTTGTTGTTTCAATGGTGAAGGCTCATCCTTTCATTGAAGGAAGAAAAGAAGCGGTGAAGAAGGCCCTTGGAAAGATGAAAAGAAAGAGACTGGAAAGATTCACTTTGAAATACATCGAGATGAAAGAATCTGACAGAAAGCTTCTTGACAGATTTCTGAGGAACTACGGAAGGTACGATGGAGTGAGGTTTGGGATCAGATTGAAAGGTCCAGAAGCGGTGAGAGGGTTTGCGAGGAAGTACTCTCTCAAGGTTCAGCCCCTGTTTGCTGCCTTCTGGTGTGAAGAGGATGGAAGAGTGAGAAGGAGACTGGAAAGAATCTTGAGGCATATGGTCCTGTATAATTTAATCGAAATTGCCATATTATTTGTCATGGTGGAAAAATGAGAGGTGAAAAACATGCGTAAAATTTTCACAGCTATCATTGAATACGATCCTGAAACAAAGCAATATGTTGGAATGGTTCCGGACGTTCCGGGTGTGCATACTGTAGGTAGTTCCTTAGAAGAAGTGAGAAGGAATTTAAAAGAGGTGCTTGAACTCGTATTGGAGGAAGCAGGAGATGAAATAAATCACCAGGAATTCGTGGCTCTTGAGATGATAGAGGTGGAAACTTGAGTTATCTTCCAATAGTTGATCCAAAAACTATGGAAAAGGTTTTACTGAAACTTGGATTTCAACGTGTTCGCCAAAAAGGAAGTCATGTGTTCTACAGGCACAGCAATGGCAGATATACGACCATCCCATTTCATGCAAGAGCCTTGCCCAAATCACTTATAAGAAAAATCATCCGTGAAGCGGGTATATCAGTGGAGGAATTCAAGAAAGTACTTGAGAATCTGTGATCTCCTCAGGGAGATTGGGAAGATGGAGACGCAAAAGGAGATAGTCTTCATCGCCGTGGAATCGGAGGACGGAGGATACATCGAAAAAACTGAGAGGTATTCGATATTCACGCAGGGAGATACCTGGGAAGAGCTCCTTGAGATGATAAAAGATGCGGTCAAATGCCATTTCGATGAGGGTGCTCCTAAGTACGTACATGCTCGCTTTGTGAAGGATGTGACGATTGCGGTATGAAACTACCGAGGGATGTATCTGCGGATCGTTTGATAAGTTAGAAGATCTAGAATATGAGGTTGTCAGACAACGAGGGAGTCACGTACGTCTCTCCTATAGAGGAAAACACTTCATAACCGTACCGGTTCACAAGATGTAGTTGCGTACCATGGAATCAGCATTGAACAACCCCCATCCCCCCTGGATTGGAAGGTTGTTGTAGATTGATTTCAGACATCTTTATCAGCGATCCTTTTCGATTCATTCACGTACGTTTCTATTATCCTTCTGAACGTTGTGTTGTTTTGCATCAACTCTTCGAACCCTCCGACAGACGAAACTTTTCCGTTTTCAAGGAAGATTATCTTACTCGCAACCCTTATGATATTCGGTTTGTGCGATATCATGATGGCTGTTTTTTCTTTCAAAAATTCAATCAATTTCTCCAGTAAGAATTTTTCTGTTATCGTGTCCAGGTTTGTGAGAGGTTCATCCAGAACAACAACTGGTTTGTCTGCATAGAAGAGTCTGGCAAGTTGTATCCTCTGTTTTTCTCCTCCTGAGACGAAACTTCCTCCTTCTCCAAGTTTTCTTCCTCTCAGATGTTCTATTCCAAGTTCTTTTATGATTCTTTCGAGTTTTTTCTCATCGTACTCTCTTCCAAGAACTATGTTGTTTTCCAGAGTGTCGTTGAATATACCGACGTTCTGAGAATAAAAAGCAACATGTTCGAAAACAGCCGAGGGCATTACCTGCTTCAGATCGTTTCCAAAGAGTTTCACCACACCTTCGTAGTTCTGTTCCAGGCCAAGCAGTATGTTCAGCAGAGTGGACTTTCCTTCTCCGGAAAGTCCCACTATGGCAGCAATTTCACGGGGTTGAATCGTGAAACTGACCTGCTTTAAAATGGGTTTTCCTGGCTCGAAGCCAAAAGTAACGTCTATCAGTTCATAAACAGGACTTCCGGGAACGGGTTTTATTTCACGTTTTTTGAAGGTCTCTTCAGCACGTTTTACCTCATCGAAGTAGTCAAGTACAGCATCGAGGTTCGCCGACACTCGTGTTATGACACGTGCCAGTTCTCTGAACATGTACAGAGGTGCCGTCACAAAAGAAAAGTATGTCCACAGTGCCCATATCGTTCCCACGGTCATCTTTCCGTCTATCACAAGGTATGCTCCGTAGGTGAGAATGAAGAGCCGTGTGAAATACTCCGGCAGGTTCACCATCAGTTTGTCGAATCTTGAGCGGGGAAGTTCTGCCTTCAAAACGGTGTCTGCCACCTGCTGATACATCGTCTCGCACTCTTTCTGACGTTTCTTTTGAGCTTCTCCGGCAAGTACTTCGTGGATGTTTTCAAACGTCTCGGTGATGAAACCTGTTACACGACGTAGAATTTCATACATCTGTGCGTACGGCCGTTCGGTTACTCTGCCGATGATGTTCAGATAAATACCGACTATCACAGCGTTTGCCACAAACAGGCCAAAAAAGGCTTTGTTCCATACGAAGACGGTTGCCAGTATGAATACACTACGTATTATCACCAGAACGTTCTGAAAAAATCCGTAATCCAGCAGGAAAAATGCGTCGTTGAGTTGATGGTTTATCAGAGTGGCATAGTAGGCAGAGCCCTGTTGTTTTAGCTTTTGCCAGGGAAAGAAAAACGACTGGCTGAAAATGCGACTGGACAGATCTGCTACGGCTCTGTACTTTGCTTTCAGGTAGATCTGGTCTCCAGCGTACGTAAGAACGAAAGACAGTGCATAGAGAAATCCAAGAAGGTAGATCGTGTTTAACCTCAGTTCCAGTCCGGCCAGCCCATCGATGACATCTCTCACAAGAAGAGGGATGAAGAAATCGAACACGACCGAAGACGTTGCAAGAAAGCCACCTATAACTATGAGCACCAGAAAACGCTTTCGAATCAGAGAGTAAAAGCGAAGAATTTTCTGGATACTCCTGAGATTCATGACTTTCCCTCCCTGGTGTTCTGGAAGATTTTTCAGAAAGGCCTTCCCATCACCAATGTTCGCTAATACATATCGATGTTTCCGTACTTTCTTGCTGCAAATTCAATCAACCGCAGTGTGAAATAGGCCAAAACGAGGTATGCAAGACCTACTGCCGCTTCCCAGGCACTTGAAATCCAGGCCTTCATTTTAAATCCTTGCAGAGCGTATATTATGCTTTCGACCGAACGCGAAAGCGGCAAAAGCTGTGAAAGCCATCTGAAAAACACGGGCAGTCTTTCTATAGGAAAACTTGCACCGCTCAAAATGAAAACCAACATCTCTGCAACACCAAGAAGCATGTTGATATCTCTCGTCAGCAGTCCAAGAGCTGCCACCGTCATTCCGAAACTGCTCAGAGCCAGTACACCTATCGTCATATGGGCAAAAAGGCTCGCAGTAATGGAGGGATCAAGTTTTAAAAAGCAAAATGAAACAGCCAGTCCCAGAATCACCGTGGCCAGTGCATCGATTATGTGAAAAGGCATCTTTTTTAGCATTACTTTGAATTTCGATGAAGGCGAAACAACGAAGAAAATCAACGATCCCTGATCTCGCTCGGAGAAAAATATTATGCCGAGCCCTTTAAAAACGCTTATTGAAGACAGAGCCATGATATTTGCTATTATGAAAGCTCTCGCATCGTGCAGCGTTTTATATCCATATGCAAGAAGTGTTGAGTAAAAGAGCAGCCGAAAAATCGGATTGATGATCTTTTCAGCGGCATAGGCTTTCCAGTTCAGCCACAGGGAAACCCCTTTGTACGAAATCCAAAAATGTCTGAGCAGCCTCACTTCTCAAACCAGCTCCCCTTCCGCTCTGCTTTTTCTTTCTATCTTTTTGAAAAGAACATGTCCTAAAAGAAAGTAAAAAAGCGTGAGTAAAAGTGCGTTGAAAATCAAATCCTTTCCAGCACTGCCAACTTCAAAGGAATCTCTCATCAGCGTAACTGACCAGCTTATGGGAAGGAAACTGGAAATCACTCGAATCCATTTTGGAAGAATGTCTATCGGAAAGAGCATTCCCGAGATGAAATACACCGGATACTGGATCGTTGACATCCATGAAAAGGCGTTCTTTGAGAGTGTCAAAAGCGTTGCAAAAACGAAAGAGGTGGAAATGAAGGAAAGGACCAGTATCAGAAACGAACAGGCAAACATCACGGGATTCGAAATGGCAAACTCCAACTTCAAGACAAAATAAGAATAAGCCACAACCACGGCGGCTTCCATCTAATTCCCCCGCTTCAATCAATATCAGCGGATTCTGATAATGCAGAAATTTTTGCAAAGTAGCAGCCTCTGGCACTCTTTTCCAGAAAGATTGCGACCACCAACACTGCCACCAAACCACCCGCTTGCACGAGACCTATTTTCATTTGATAAATTCCCACGGTGATTGCTACTTATCCACTGTTGAACAATATAGCAATGGGACGTGAAAGAATCATCAAAAACCCTGCAACCCATTTTTCCTTCCTTTGGTTTGAAGTACCTTAAAAGAAATGGTGCCAAAAGCTAAGTACAGTAAAGATAAAACAATCAAGATGATGAATTCTTTTTTCAAGTCAAGCAATGTGTTTGTTTTCATGAGAAAATAGCGTGTGAGGTCCAACCCCCACGTAAATGGAAAAGCATATGCAAGATATTCCAGCACTTTTGGAAGAACATTCACAGGAAAAAACATACCACCAATCAGAGGAGCGGCATTACCAAGCAAACTCACCAGTTCGTCCCCTTCTTTGAATCTCAACGTGATGCCAAAAAACAGAAAGACAAGACCGAAAGAAGCGATTATGGAAAGAATAACAACACCCGCTGCAAGGGCAAACTCAACCAGGTTGAAGGTCATCAGATTCAGCAGCACTGCCAGGACGATTATCGGAACAGACTCCACGGTAACTTTCACAAGACCAAAAACCGACCACGAGAGGATGTACCCTATGGAACTCACGGGCATGATGAACAGTTCTTCCAGCTGTCCTATTCTCATGTAGTACCTCAAAGCAAAGACAGATCCCCAGAGTACCTCAACGTAGTTCCAGTAAGCTGCCCCTAGCAGGAGGTATCCGATGATGTTCTTCGTGTTCGTCGCACCGTAGAAAAACCGTACAAGGCCTGATTCTGTGCCAAAGTAATAGAGCAGGACAACGGGCATTATCGTCAGAAGGGGTGTGAGGAAAGCTCCATACCAGTCTATTCTGTATCTTTTCGCACTCAGGAAACTGGCTTTTGCAAGATACAGACTTCTCACCATGATTCCCATTCTCCTTTTTTTCGAATCTCGTTTTCTGCCTTTTTAAGCAACCATACTCCGAGGATCAGATAGGCAAAACTCAAACCTGTCAGTATCAGGAGTTGGGGAACAAAGCCACTCATGTTTCCGTTTTTTATTATGCTTCTTCCTATGGAGATGAGGTAGGTGAGCGGTATCATGTACGAGATGAGTCGAACGTAAGAAGGGAAATTCTCAACAGGATTGACCATCCCTGAGAGGACGCCAAAAAAGAATTGGGCAGTGGAATTTATGCTTCTGATTCTCTTCTTCCACAACGACAACGCTGCGAAAAATATCGAAAAGAATGTTATGTAAACACCGCTCACCGCCAGCAAAAGAAGAAAGTAAAGATGGATCTCAAGCTTTATACCGGAAAGGTAGAAGAAAAGCAATGTGAAGAATGTTATGTACAGGTTCATTAAGAATGTGTCAGCGGCTTTTGAGAACAAAAAAGCCAAAAGACTGATTGGAGCAAGTACCACGGAGATGAGGGCACCTTCTTCTCTTTCTTCTGTGAATCCGTCTCCCACCCCAAAGAAGTACTGGTTCAGCCAGTACCAGAGCAGGGCTCCTATCAACACGTTCTCTGCAAGCGAGTTCACATCAGCGATTCTGGAAGAAAACACATAAGGTCCTATGATGAAAAATGGTGTCAGAGCCATGTTCACCCACACGAACCTGTATTTAAGCCTTATCTTCATCTCCTTCAGAACCAGATGGAGTATCTTCCTCATCCATATTTCGCCCCCTGATGAGGTTTTCGAACACCTCATATACTTCGCTTCTTTCGCTGCGGATATCCTTGTATCTCACTTCCATCTGTACACGACCGTTTCTAAGAAGAACAACGCAGGCATTCTCGGGAAGAACGTGAAGTACATGACTTATCATTACGATAGTCAATCCCCTCCTGTTCCGTTCATCCAAAAAACCGACCATTTCACGCACCGACGGTGGATCCAGACCGTTGAGTATCTCGTCGATGAACAGTACCTCTGGATCGTGAATTAGCGCTTTACAAATCATCAACTTTTTCCTCATGCCCGTTGAAAACTCTTCGACGGGTTTGTCTTTGTATTCGAACAGACCGAATCTTTTGAGAAGCTCTTCCATTCGTTCTCTTCTGACTTTTTTCGGTACGCCGTATACACCCCCAAAGATATCGAGGTTTTCCCAGGCAGTGAGTTTCCAGTACAGACTTCTCTCGTTTGCAAGAACCACCCCTATTCTCGCAGATAGTTTCTTCCAGTGCTTTTTCACATCAACGCCGAGAACCTTCACTTCCCCATCGTCAGGAAGCAAGAGACCTATCATGATTTTCAGCAGTGTGCTTTTTCCCGAACCGTTCTCGCCGACGATTACCTTGAAGTCTCCCTCTTCTGCGTAAAAATCAACTTTATCGAGAACTCGAAGTTCTCCGAAGGATTTCCTGACACCGGACACTTCTACGACTTTTCTCATACCAACTTCACCCTTTCACGGAACTTTGAAAATAATCTCAAAAGTTCTGGATAAGAATTTTGATGAAAAACTTTCCAGCAATCTTTCTTTGTTTTCAAAATATAGGCGTTAAACCTACAGCCACCATTACATATAGGTAAATAGATACAGTCCTTACACTCGTTGTCAGTATTATCGTTTTCCATGAATTGAGAGTAACGCCTCAAAAAGTCTATTGGAGAATTAAGAAATTCACTGTAGGAACATATCCTAAACTCCTCTCTTCCCACTCCCGAAATACAATTGTACAAATCTCCGTTAGGAGCAACAACTAGATCTGTTTCCTTATGGTAGGTACATGGCCAGATGTTGAGAAAATCCAATAGGAAAATGTCCCGTTCTAGAGCAACTTTTATAGTATTTACATAAATATTTGCATACTCTGCAATATCAGGTATATTCTCGATCGTATAGGCACAAGAACTATTTGGATGACTTAGTAATCCAATGTTGAACAAAAATCTCTCTTTTATCGTATTTTTACCGAAGATGTCTATGAGCTCATCTATCATCATACCGTATTTTTCCTCTGAATTCATTCTGTCTAAAACAGTATGGATAACTATTGTTAAATTTGTTTTATTAAGTAATTTGTTTATGTTATCTATTATTACTTCCCAAGTCCCGTCGTAGTTTTGCGAGATCCTTCTTTTATCATGAATGTTTTTTGGCCCATCTATGGTTATTTGAATAAACCTGAATTTGGAATTACTTAGTACTTCAAACATATGATTAGAAAAACTCACACCATTTGTTATTATATTGTACTGCTTGATCGGCACTTGCTCTTTTTCAGCAATTCTAATAATTTCACTCAACTTTTCAGGATAGAGAGAAGGCTCTCCACCAAAAAATGTCACAGCAATGGTCTTCGTGTCAAACAGATCCATCAAGGCTAGCCATAAATTTACTCTATCTTGAGGAGAAAGTGAACCATTTCTTTCTTTATTATGTGGTTTGATACCTTGCTGCATACAATAAATGCAGTTTAAATTACAGTTCAATGTTATGACATCTGTTATTGATAAAACAGAGCGGTCATACTTGATTTTATTCGAAATATACTTGAACAATGCATACTCATTAATATGATTCTCCAATACAATACCTCTATCTACAAAAGTTGACAAGAGAAACTCCTCATTAGCACCGTTGAGTGCAGCTTGTAATCTTCTCAGCTCATCCACATTGGTTTCCGCATAACTTCTTAACAACACGTTATAAAGAAGGATCCGGTTCTTTTCTTGTACTTTAATGAGAAAATCCGAGAATTTGTACCCTGACATACAACCACCCCATTTTTGTAGAGTACTTAATAATCAAATATTCCTAGATATTCCTAATAGAGAAGGCGGCCGCCTTCTTTAAAAATTTCTAACCTCAGTCTAAGGAGTTACTACTGCACATCTTTGACTTCTGTTAGTGCATCCACCTAAAGGAATAGAATGGTTCGCGATTCGCTTAAGTACATTCATCCTTTGTCCCCCCTTTCATTCGATATTAGAAGCCTCGCGAGGCTTTTATTAAACCGTAAAATTTGATTTCCAGCCGTTAAATCTTCCGAGTGTGACTTCTCTAGCAGGAGGGTGTGAACAACAGTTTTTTTCCTCACTGTCGTTTGATAATCATCAGAAGGACTGGGAAACACAAGCGTGTATAGGAGAGAGAGCAGAATAACTATTGTGAGAATGATCCTTCTCACGATTTTCATCCCCCTTCCTCATTAGAACAGATCTTTTGTGACCTTTCAAATCTTCCTGGTTTTGAAAAGCCCTTTTTAAAGCGTTCTGCGATAAAGGATTTTCATTGAGATTTCATGTTTTGTGCAATTTCACTCCTAACGTTACACAGCAGTGTGATAAAATAGCGTAAAAATAATAGTTTTGGAGGGAAAGGATTGAAAAGTCATCAACTTTTGAAAGCACCATTTCAGCATGGATTTCTTTTCTCACGACCACTTGTTACATACTGCTTCAAAACATGCCATGATGCATCCTGGAAACATTACATAAGATTTCTGAAATACCGTCATGAAAAGCTTTATGAGGAGGCTCTCTCAGAAATAGATAGCGCAATAGATGAAAAGAAAGAAACTAGAAAGATTCACTTTGAAATACATCGAGATGAAAGAGCCTGACAGAAAATTCCTTGATAGATTTCTGAGGAACTGCGGAAGGTACGATGGAGTGAGGTTTGGGATCAGGCTAAGGAAGCCGGATGTGGTGAGAGAGTTTGCAAAGAGGCACTCTCTCAAGGTTCAGCCCCTGTTTGTTGCCTTCTGGTGTGAAGAGGACGGCAGGGCAAGAAGAAGACTGGTGAGGATATTACACTGGATGACTCAAGAGTGATCGAGTGGGAAAACGGGTGTCAGTTTCTGTGCTTTTTCTTTCAGTATCTGCAGTTCTTCTTCGCTGATTTTTGTTCCCTGATTTTCAACGATTTGACACATCCACCAGAGAAATTCCTGGTGACTTGGACTCACAGCTGCGGTGACGGGCAGTGATAGTGTGAAGCGAAGTGCCATGGATGCTTCTTCGAAATCATCCACAGGATGATACCAGCATTTTTCCCAGCGTTTTTCTTCTCCTTCCTCCAGACGTCTTTTTGCCAGAGCCTTTATTGCCAGAATTCCCATGTTTTTCTCCCGGGCTTTGCTGTAAAGTCTTTTGCCAAATCCTTTTCCCAGCCAGCTTGCCCAGTTCAGTGGAAAAAGTACCGTATCGAAATCGAACCTTTCCAGCATCGAAAGTGCAGCTTCCTCACTGTGAGCAGAAAAACCGATGTACCTTATCAGTCCTTCTTCTTTTGCCTTCAAAAAGGCCTCTATAGCTCCATTCGGTGAAAAGATGGCCTCCACCTCATCGAGCGTGGTCACAGCATGGAACTGATAAAGGTCAAAGTGATCCGTCTGGAGTCTCTTCAGAGATTCGTTCAATTCTTTCCAGGCACCTTCTTTTGTTCTCTCCATCGTTTTACAGGCCAGAAACACCTGGTCTCTGTAAGGCTTCAGCGCTGGGCCAAGTTTTTCCTCGGCGTCTCCGTAGGAAGGAGCAACGTCGAAGTAGTTTATGCCCCTCTCGATCGCTCTGGCAACTATCTTTTTTGCAGATTCCACGGACTCGTTCATCACAACGATTCCGCCGAATCCGACCACAGAGAGCTTTTCACCTGTTTTCCCCAGAACTCTTTTTTCCACGGAAAATCCCCCCTTCAACGACTGGGTCTATTATACATCCAGGACCTTAATTTCTCCAAATTGTATCGATTTTAAATGGACATGGTATAAATGGGTTTGAGAGGTGATGAAGTTGGCAAAAAAATACTACGCTGTGAGGAAAGGAAGGGTACCAGGAATCTATGAGTCCTGGGAAGAGGCAGAAAAACAGGTAAAGGGCTTTCCGGGAGCAGAGTACAAAAGTTTTGAGAAGATAGAGGATGCAAAGGCATATCTTGAGGGAAAAGATGAATGCACCTGCCCGGAACTTGACGAAGAGACGATGATCGCCTATGTGGATGGGAGTTATGATGTGGTCTGTGGTTCTGGAGTGGTTCTGTGCTACAGGGGAAAGAAGGAAGAGTACTACTTCTGGACGGACATCGATGAGTTCAAAGACTCAAGGAACATAGCCGGAGAGATCATGGCTGCACTTTTTGCCATGGACTGTGCTTTGAAGAAAGGAGCAAAAAGACTCATTCTCAGGCACGATCTTGAAGGGCTTGAAAAGTGGGCAACGGAAGAGTACAGAACAAAAGAGCCGGTGACGCGTGTTTACAAGTACCTTTACGAGCAGTTTTGCAGGAGCGGTCTTGAAGTGGTCTTTGAGAAGGTGAAGAGTCACTCTGGAGACTTTTGCAACGATGAGGCTGACAGGCTGGCAAAAGAAGCAGCGAAAAAAAGATCAAACGTTGAGTGGACTTTGAAGGATTTTGAGAGTACAATGAAGATACTGGATCAAAAGAGGAGATGGGCAGAATGAAAAAGATGAGTATCACGGGTGGAACGGCCCTGATAGGGCTTGGAGTTGGTTTTATTCTTTTCAAACATTCCGTGTTCTATTTCATTGCGTCTCTTTTCATAGGAATCGGTGTGGGTTTACTGATCGAGTATCTCACGAAAAGAGAAAAATAGAAATCGTTCAGACTTTCTCTGGATTGTACACCAGAACTGCCGTGCCGCATGTTGCATAGAGACCCTTGAAGTTTCCATAGGGATACGGCTCGCCCTTCAGTGACCCATCGATAACACCTTCCACAGCCTTTATGAGGTCTTCCAGATAATCTGGTCCAAAAGGTTTCAACTGTGTGCCACTCAGATGCCCATGGTAGATCTTCTCGAAACCGTCGATCTCTCTGAGTTTTTTCAGGCTTTTAAGGTACTCTCTCAGTGGAAGACATCCCGGAAGATGCATCCAGGTGTGTCCTGCCCCCACCGAATCCCCGCTGAAAAGCAGCCTGTTTTCTCTGTCCAGAAGAGCGATCGACCCTGGTGTGTGTCCCGGGACTTCGATCACCTCGAGCGTTCTTCCACCAAGATCGAAACTGTCTCCCTCTCTCACGTCCAGAAAGTTTTTGTAATCCACCTGTATTTTGAACAGTTCTATGATCTGAAGGTCCCTGTGGTTGAGATACACCTTTTCGAACTGGTTTGCCTGCATGATGTGATCCCAGTGGGCGTGGGTGAGAACAACTTCGATGGGTTTTTCCGTGATGGATCTTATGAAACCTTTCAGGTCACCTTCTCCCATACCGGTGTCTATGAGGAGGGCTTTCTCTTCTCCCACTACCAGGTACATACTGTCTCCCCTGTAGTCGGCGATGTGCCATACACCGGGCTCGAGCAAGGTGCAGGTGTACTCGTTTTTCCTCATCTTTTCACCTCCAGAAGTTTTGGCAAAACCACAAGACTCATGAAAGAGCTCACGGTCATCGTGACCCACATGATTGCGACAAGATAAGTGTGGAACGTGAAGGGTGACAGAATCAGAGCGGAAAGCCCCACAGAAAGACCAAAGGCGTTTGCCAAAACGGGTGTGGATGCGATCTTTACCGTCTTTTCCAGATCCCTGTAATATCTGAACAGCTCCGTCACATGTATGGCGTAGTCTATACCAACCCCGATCACTATTCCGGCCATGTTTGCCGTGATCAGGTTCAGAGGAATCCCAGAAAGCCCCATGAAACCAAAAAGAGACACAAGCGAGATCAGAACAGGAACGATCGCCTTTGCTGGAATGACAAAACTTCTCTGAAACAGAACAAGAAGGAGAAAGACCATGCTGACAGCAAGCACCACCGAAAGTACCTGCTGATGAACGATCGAGTCGTTCATCTCTTTTATGATGTAGGGAAGCCCCGTCACCTGAAAGCCGCTTTCTTTCACTATGTGTTCCACTTCCTCGAGAGTGTTTCTGTCGAGGTTATCCAGAAAGATAAAAGCTCTTCCTGTGCTTTCGGATAGAAAGTTGCTCGTGTAATCCTCTGGAAGAAGTCTTTTGAGTATCAGCGCCCTTGCAAGGATTTTCGGGTAACCTTCTTCTTTGAAGAGATGTTCGTTCATCCTCACAAGGATGTCGTAGACGGAAAAGGCATCGTATCCTTTGCTCTTCAGTTTTTCCTCCATAGAAAGGACCTTCCGGGCAAAGTCTGGAGAGAGCAGATTCTCTGACTCGAAAACGGCATAAACAGGCAGAGCCCTTCCGAAGATCTCTTCTATCTTCTCCACGTTCTTTCTGACCCTTGTGTAGCCTTTGTAGAGTTTCAGAATGTTGAGGTCTGCCTTCAGAAGGAATGTGCCTGGAAGGAAGGCGAAAAGAACCACCAGTGTGATGATCCACGCTCGCTTTGAAAGTCTTTGAAAAAGCCGGGCCAGGCTGCTTTCCTTCTTTTTGATCTCAACATCTTCCATTCCTGACAGTATTACGGGAAGTACGATCCACGTTGAAACTCCCGCAAGACCGATTCCAGCAGCAGCGAGGAGTCCCATCTGTTTCATGGACTGAGAGTTCAAAGTGAGAAAAGAGAGAAATCCTGCCATCGTGGTGAGTGTGGTGAGGATCATCGCCCTTCCAACACTCTCGAGAGTATCTTTGATGGCGTTGAACGTACTCTCTCCATCTTTCTTTCGTTCCAAAAAGTGCGAAACGAAGTGAAGCCCATCGGCACTTCCCATGACGATGGTGAATATGGGAACCAGAACCGTGATGATGGAAAGGTTCTGGCCCATCCATCCCATCACGTAGCCAAGCGTCCAGAGGGCGGCGAATCCCGCCGGTATCAAAGATAAAATGGCGTATCTGAACCTTCCAAGTTGTACTCTGAAGACGTTCAGAAGAAGAACAACGGCGAGTGGGGGAAGTGTGAATATCATGAACAGAAGATAGCGAAATATCTGGTCTTCCAGATACTGTGTTCCAGAGAGGTAATGTTCATATCCTGAAAGAGTACTTTCGATTTCATTGGGATTTACACTGTTTCTGGGAAGTATCATGAATAGGGAGTAGTATCCATCTTCCATTTTCCTCACGTTGAGGAAGTCTTTCATGTTTTCAACATAGCTCAGAAAGTCTCTGTACTGCTCTTCGGACATGTTCTTTGTCTCCACCAGTCTGAAGCCAGCGGGAAACTTCTCCGGAATGGGTGGTATGACAGTCTTTACACCTTCAACGGAGGAGAGTTTTTCCTTTATTTCAAAGATCTCATCTATTCCCTCTCTGCTCAGGGGATCGACGTTCGTCTTCACCATCACCACAAGCTGTTCTCCTGTTTTGAAGACGCCGTTCATCTTCTCGTATATCTCTTTCTGACGGGATTTCTGAGGCATCAGAATGGAAAACTCAGTTGTGAAGTGAAGTCTGAAAAGCCCAAAGAGTGCTAAAATGTTCAGTACCAGCACCACCGCGAAGATCTTCTTTCTGTTTTTGAAAACAAAAGAGGTGTACTCTTCGAACAAAGGTGTCACCTCCCGTGGACTTTATTTTATCAGGAAGGACGGTGAAAAAGCATGTGGGATGTCTTTGAACACTTCGTGAACGAGTACGAGGAGTGGTTCTTAAAGCATAAATTCGCCTATCTTTCTGAACTCAAAGCGGTGAAGGCCCTTCTTCCAGAGGGAAGGGGAGTGGAGATAGGAGTTGGTACAGGAAGGTTCGCTGTTCCTTTGAAGATAAAGATCGGGGTGGAACCTTCAAAACGCATGGGAAAGATAGCAAGAAGAAGGGGAATACTGGTGATAGAAGGAACAGCGGAAAATCTGCCACTGAAGGATGAAAGCTTCGACTTTGCACTGATGGTCACCACGATTTGCTTTGTGGATGATCCACTGAGGGCTTTGCAGGAAGCAAAAAGAGTGATCAGAAAAGGAGGACACATTATCGTTGGTATTGTGGGCAGAGAAAGTTTTCTGGGAAGAGAGTACGAAGAAAAGAAGGAAAAGAGCCTCTTCTACAAACGTGCAAGATTCTTCTCCACTGAAGAGATAGTGCACCTAATGAAAATGGTGGGTTTTGGGGACTTCAAAGTGGTTCAGACACTCTTCAACCATCCCTCAAAACTCACCGATGTTGAGCCTGTCTTAAAAGGATACGGCGAAGGGGCTTTTGTGGTGATCGCGGGGCGAAAAAGTTAATCAGAGCAAAACGATTATCGCCAGAAACTCAAGGTCTTTCTCTCCTGTGTTCTCTATGGAATGTGACTCTCCAGAATCTGTGAAACACACGTCTCCTGCCTTTATGGGAACGTCCTTTCCGTTGTCGTGGAAGATGCCTTCTCCGGAGAGGATGTAGTATATCTCGAACTCTCCATCGTGCCTGTGCAGTCTCACAGAAGACCCCGGTGGAAGTTTCATTTTTGCGAAGAGTCTTGCCCTGTTCCTCATGGTTTCTTTGGAAAGAAGGTGTGTCATCTCCACCTCACCCTTTCCGCCGCGCATGTTCGATATCTTTTCAGGGGTGAGTTCAGAAGATTTCACAACCATATTGTTCCCTCCTTCAATGATTTTTCTGATAGTATATCACACATCATGATCTGAGATGACCTGGCCTTTCCCTCGGAAATGTCGGTTCAAATTTTCCTGTCGTTAACCACGTTACACACAACATGTGGTATTATGATTCCAAATCATACAACAAATGGAGGTGAAAGAAATTGAAGGTGTACGCGTTCGGCTTTCCAAAGATAGGTGAGAAAAGAGAGTTCAAGAAAGCACTGGAAGATTTCTGGAAGGGGAAGATCACAGAAAACCAGTTCAAAGAAGAGATGAGCGAACTCAGGATGTACATGGTGGAGAACTACAGAACGAACGTGGACGTTGTTCCTTCGAACGAACTTTCCTACTACGATTTCGTTCTCGACACAGCCATAATGGTGGGGGCAATTCCGGAGCGGTTTGGAAAGTATGAGGGCCTTTCGACTTATTTTGAGATGGCACGTGGAAGAAAAGCCCTTGAGATGACAAAGTACTTCAACACGAACTACCACTACCTTGTTCCCGAGATAGAGAGTGGAAACTTTGAACTCCTTGAAAATATACCTCTTGAAGATTTTCTCTTTTTCAGGTCGATGGGAATTGAAACCGCACCAAGAATACTGGGACCGTTCACCTTCCTCTATCTTTCCAAAAAAGACGGGATGTGGATCAGAGAACCCGGTGAAATGGAAAAACTTTTCACCAGGCTCGTTCCTGTTTACAGGAAAGTTTTTGAAGAACTCGTAGAAAACGGTTGTGGAGAAATCCTCGTGGACGAGCCTGCCTTCGTGTGTGATCTTCAGAAAGACCACTGGAATTTGATAAAAGATGTGTACAGCGAGTTTTCAGGGTTTCCTTTGACGATTTTTACCTATTACGATAGCGTCTCTGACTACGAGTCTTATGTGTCCCTTCCTGTGAAGGGCCTTCACCTGGATTTTGTTTCAAACACAGAAAATCTCAGAAACTTCGAAAAACACGGTTTTCCATCGGACAAGACTCTCATAGCCGGTGTCATAAACGGCCGTCAGCCCTGGAGAGCAAATCTCAAGAAAGTGGCAGAACTTGTGGACAAACTCGGTGCGAGTGCCATCTCGAACTCCTGTCCGCTATTTCACCTTCCCATAACTGCGCAATGGGAAAACAGCCTTCCTGATGGTCTGAGGGAAAAACTTGCCTTCGCAAAGGAAAAACTTGAAGAGCTGAAAGTACTGAAAGAGTTCTTTGAAGGGAAAAAAGTAAATCTTCCAGAGGTTAGTTTCGAAGACTTCGCCGTCGATGAATCAGTTTCTAAAAAGATAAAACAGCTCACACCTGACTCTTTCAGAAGAGAGAAGGAGTATCAGGAGCGTGACAGGATTCAAAGAGAAGAGCTGAAACTTCCTCTTTTTCCGACCACAACAATCGGATCTTTCCCTCAGACCAGCGATGTGAGAAAGATGAGGGCAAGGTACAGAAGGGGAGAAATCTCGGAAGAAGAATACGAGTCCTTCATAAAAGAGCAGATAAAAAAGGTAGTAAGGATCCAGGAAGAGATAGGGCTCGATGTTCTGGTACACGGTGAGTTCGAAAGAAGCGATATGGTGGAGTTCTTCGCGGAGAGACTGAACGGAATCGCCACCACACAGAACGGCTGGGTTCTTTCTTACGGTTCAAGATGCTACCGCCCACCCATCATATACGGCACGGTTTCAAGGACAGGGCCCATGACACTGAGGGAAATCACCTACGCTCAGTCTCTGACGGAGAAACCTGTCAAGGGAATGCTCACAGGGCCCATCACCATCATGGGCTGGAGTTATTACAGGGAAGACATTCCAGAAGAGGAGATCGCCTACCAGATCGCCCTTGCAATAAACGAGGAGGTGAAAGACCTGGAAAAAGCCGGAATAAAGATCATCCAGATCGATGAACCTGCGTTCAGAGAGAAGGCACCCATCAAAAAGAGCAGATGGCCGGAGTACTTCGAGTGGGCAATAAACGCCTTCAATCTGGCTGCGAATGCAAAGGCTGAGACGCAGATCCATGCCCACATGTGTTACTCTGATTTCAACGAGATAATAGAGTACATCCACAGGCTGGAGTTCGATGTGATAAGCATCGAGGCTTCAAGGAGCAAGGGAGAGATCATCTCAGCCTTTGAAAACTTCAAGGGCTGGAAGAAACAGATTGGTGTTGGTGTCTGGGACATTCACTCTCCCGCTGTTCCCTCCGTTGATGAAATGAAGAGTATAATAGAAAGAGTCCTCAGGATACTTCCGAAGGAACTGATATGGGTGAACCCCGACTGTGGCCTTAAAACAAGAAACTGGGAAGAGGTCGTACCCTCTTTGAAAAACATGGTGGACCTTGCAAAGAAGTTGAGGAAGGAGTATAATAACACTTGAACGGACAGAAGATGAAAATACCTACTTGACAAATCGGAGTAACATGTGGTATAATATACGTTGGCCGACCAAAAACAGGAGGGGGAATTTCCCCCTCCTTTGTTTTTTTTACTCCAGTTTCACGTGTTCGCTGTTTGCCTTCAGTATCTCTTCGAGAAGATCTTTCGCGTCCTCCACATCCGGCCCCAGAGGATGAGAAAGAAGGGCTTTCAGTGCCAGTTTTTTTGATCTCTTAAGATACGCTTCTATCGTAAGGCGCTCGTACATTTTCACAGCATGGATGAACGAGAGGGCAAAGAGATCTCCCTTTCCCTGAGAGATCGAAAGTGCCCTGCCAGACCTCACGTAGCATGGAATCTCGAGAACATAATCGTTGGGGAGATTTTCGATCGATCCGTTGTTCCTCGTGTTCACTATGTGGATCTTTCCTTCGTCCTTTTCAAGGTCTCTTATCAAATGGGCCGCCGCTGTGGAGTACATGCTTCCTCCACGCTTTGAGAGTTCCTCAGGAATTTCAGTAGCGGTTCTGTACTTTTCGAAGAGCTCCTTTTCTATCTTCATTACCTCTCTTGATCTGAGTTCGTGCGAGGTGATTTTTTTGAACATCTTCTTTTCCATCAGGTAATATCTCAAATACGGATTCACGAGGAGCCTTACAGAGTCGTAGAACCACTCTGGAAAATCTTCATCGGGTATGTTGGAAAGTTTCAGTTTCAGGTTCTCAAAGACCTTTTCTGTGACATCCTGGCCTTTCACGAAGACCCTCTCAACGAAACTCAGGTGGTTGAGCCCGTAGTACTTGAGAAACACGTCTTCAAGGTTTACTGAGAACATCTCCGAAATCTCCCGGATGAAATTTATCGGAACGTTGCAGAGTCCTATGAACTTTTCATAATCAAGGTAGTTTCTGACAAACTCGGTGATGTGCCCGGAAGGATTGGTGAAGTTTATTATCGTTGCGTTCGAGACCTTTCTCACTGTTTCGACGTACTCTTCCACGACGGGGAAGGCCCTCAGGGCCGCCGAAAATCCCCCCACCCCCGTTGTTTCCTGTCCGATGAGGCCGTACTTCAGCGGTATGCCCTCGTCTTTTTCCCTTCCCTTCAACCCTCCTGGTCTGAATTGAAAGATCACGTACTTTGCATCCATCACCGCGTCTTTGAAACTCTCGGCGATCAGTACCCTGAACCTGTCCTTCACGAGCCTTCTCACAAAATCGACCACGATCTTCTGTTTTTCTTCGTTTATGTCGTAGAAGATCACCTCATCGATCTGAACGTCACCGGAGATGTCCAGGAGCCCCTTTATCAGCTCCGGGGTGTAACTGCTTCCACCACCTATCACCGCAATTCTCATCTCTTCACCTCCTTCAGGTAGTTCTTCACCAGCCTGTTGTAGAGTTTTTCCGTCACCTCGATTCCAGAACGCTCCATGGCAAACAGTACCGCACCGATCACTGGATCGTGCTCCGGGATTGTGACTTCGTATTCCTTTCCGACGGCACTTTCTATCATCTTTATGAGAAGGGAAGGAGCGTTCTTGAAGAAGCTTCCCTCCAGGATCAGCCTGATGGGTGGTGTGAAGTTGAGGGATTTTCTGTGGGCGTCGACGATCTTTTTCACTTCGGTCACGATGTCGTTGAATATTCTGAGAGAAACAGTATCTCCACTTTCGGCACACCTGAAGAGGATCTGGTTTACCTTTTTAACAATCTCGCTGGTGTCTCCACCTTCGTAATCGTACCTCAGAAGAGTTTCGACCGGCCCGATCTCTTTTTCAACCTCGTCAACGAGAACCGTCCAGTCGTCCCTTCCGTCTTTTGCCCTCACAACGGCGGATGTCACAAGGGAAGCGATGTAGTGAGAGCCAAGTCTTTCACCGAGGGAGAAAGAGAGCCCTCCTATTCTGTTCACCCTCTTTCCATCGGATGCGTACGAGATACTGCCCGTTCCGCAGCTCACCATGATCCCCGTGTCGTCGAAAGAGCCGGACCTGAGGGCGATTCTTCCGTCGTTGTCGAAGTCGAATCTTTTGAGGCCGATTTCTCCCAAAATCTCCCTCACGATCTTCATCTCGTACTCAAAATCCGCTCCGGCATATCCGAAGAAGGCAAAATCCACGTCTTCGAGAGTCTTCTTTGACCTTTCCAGAACGCTGTTTATCACATCTTTCAGATTTTTCAGGGCGTTCTCTTTCCCAACGACCTGGTAGTTCGCCCCGCGACCTCTGTGAACGGCAAGGATGTTCCCCTCTTCATCGCTCAGGACCGCCAGTGTTTTCGTTCCACCAACGTCGCATCCAAGAAAGATCAAGTCTTTCACCCCCATCATAGTATAATCGTTTCGGGGTGGAAAACGTGAAAGGATTTTTCTTTGCTCTGCTCTTTGTTCTTTCCACGTGTGTGATGGGAGGAGCCTTTGTGGGCTTTTCGATCGACTTTTCCGGAACGACCTCGATGGCCTTTGGTGTGGACAACGGAAGGTTCACAGCGGGAGTGGAACTGTGGGATGTTTCAAATTTCTCTTTCTTTGTCGGTGCTCTGAGGAATGTAGATTTGAAGGACTTCATGCTCACTCTGGAAACGAGGGTGGGACTTTCCATAAAACCCTTCTTTGGCCTTGTCACGTTCTTCTGGAAAAAGTACGGCAAGGTGAGGTGGGGATTTGGTTACAGAGTACTTCTGAAGGATTCTCAGATCAGTTTGCCTGTGTTCATCAGATTGGGGTGGTAGAAAGTGGATTACCTTGAGGTTCTCGATTTTCCAAAGGTTGTTGATCTGGTGAAGAGACACACCTTTTCCGATCTCGGGAAAAGACACCTCGACACGTTAAAGCCAACCGTGAACCCGTGGAACGAGTTGGAACTGGTGGAAGAACTTCTAAACTACCTCACAAGGTGGGGAGAGCCTCCCATAAAAGGCTTGAGCGACATCACACCGGAGATGGAAAAGTTGAAAGCGGGATCCTCTCTGGAGCCGTGGGAACTTCTGCGCGTTTCCAGCTTTCTTGAAGGTTGCGACATCCTGAAAAATGATCTCACAAGACGGGAGTACCAGAAACTGAAGGAGACGTTCTCTCAGCTTGTGTCGTTTGAAGAATTCGTGAAAGAAGTGAACAGGTGCATAGAACAGAATGGAGAAGTCTCCAACAGGGCAAGCCCGAAGTTGAAGGAGATAAGGAGCGAAAAGAGGAGTCTTTCGACAGAGATCAAGAAAAGGGCAGACGACTTCGTGAAGAATCACTCTCAAATCCTCCAGGAGCAGATGTACGTCTACAGGGATGGAAGGTACCTCTTTCCCGTGAAGGCCTCCATGAAGAGATCGGTGAGGGGTATTGTGCATCATCTGTCCTCTTCTGGTGCCACCGTTTTCATGGAGCCTGAGGAGTTCGTTGAGCTGAACAACAGGATGCGCCTTCTGGAAGAAGAAGAGAGACTGGAAATCAGTCGCATTCTTCGCCATCTCACGAACATGCTCCTTTCGAACCTGAAGGACCTTGAAAAGAACATAGATCTGATCGCCCACTTCGACTCCCTCTACGCACGGGCAAAGTTCGCAAAGGAAAACAACGGCATCGTTGTGAAACCATCCTCGAGGATAAAACTGGTGAACGCAAGACACCCGCTGATACCGAAAGACAGGGTCGTTCCGATAAACCTGGAACTTCCACCGAACAAAAAGGGTGTTATCATCACGGGACCGAACATGGGAGGAAAAACCGTCACCGTCAAAACGGTGGGGCTCTTCACCGCCCTCATGATGAGTGGCTTTCCGCTCCTCTGCGATGAGGGAACGGAGTTGAAGATCTTTCCAAAGATAATGGCGGATATCGGTGAAGAGCAGAGCATAGAGCAAAGCCTGAGCACGTTCTCCTCACACATGAAGCGAATCGTTGAAATCGTCAGAAACGCCGACAGCGACTCTCTTGTCATTCTCGATGAACTGGGATCTGGAACGGACCCAGTGGAGGGGGCTGCTCTCGCCATCGCGATAATAGAAGACCTTCTGGAGAAAGGAGCAACCCTTTTCGTGACGACTCACCTCACACCCGTGAAGGTTTTCGCGATGAACCATCCTCTTCTTCTGAACGCCTCGATGGAGTTCGATCCGGAGACGCTCTCACCAACCTACAGGGTCCTCGTTGGTGTTCCGGGAGGGTCCCATGCGTTCCAGATAGCAGAGAAACTGGGCCTCGAAAAGCGCATAATAGAAAACGCCAGATCCAGGCTTTCACAGGAAGAGATGGAGCTTGAGGGCCTCATAAGATCGCTCCACGAAAAGATCTCCCTGCTCGAGGAGGAAAAGAGAAAACTCCAGAAGGAAAAAGAAGAGTACATGAAACTCAGAGCAAAATACGAAGAGGACTACAAAAAACTCAGAAGAATGAAGATAGAAGAGTTCGACAAAGAACTGAAGGAACTCAACGACTACATCAGGAAGGTCAAAAAAGAACTCGATCAGGCAATACACGTGGCAAAGTCCGGCAGCGTTGAAGAAATGCGAAAGACCGTGAAGACACTGGAGAAGGAAAGGGAAGACCTGAAGAAGAAGGCCATCGAAGAGGAGGCAGAGGAAGAGATCAACGTGGGAGACCACGTGAGGATGGAGGGAGGAACCTCCGTTGGAAAGGTCGTGGAGGTGAAGGGAAACACCGCCCTTGTTGACTTTGGCTTTCTGAGGGTGAAGGTACCACTTGGAAAGCTCAAAAAGGCAAAGAAAAAAGAAGAGGAAGACAGGGAAAAGGGCACTCACTTTGTTTCCTCTTTCAGAACGGAGATAGATATACGTGGCATGACCGTTGAAGAGGCAGAACCCGTCGTGAAGAAGTTCATAGATGATCTGGTGATGAACGGCATCAAAAAAGGCTATATAATCCATGGAAAAGGAACGGGAAAACTGGCAACGGGTGTCTGGGAAATTCTCAGGAAAGACAGGAGGGTGGTTTCCTTCAGGTTCGGCACTCCATCGGAAGGGGGAACGGGTGTTACGGTCGTGGAGGTGGAAGTGTGATCTTTGCCCTGGACGTTGGGACACGCAAGATAGCGGGGCTGCTTGCAATCGAGGAAAAAGGCGTGATCAGAATCGTCGACTCTGAACTCATAGAGCACAGAAGCCGCACGATGTTCGATGGACAGGTGCACGACGTGATGGGTGTTGCAGAGACCGTCGAGGAAGTGAAGCGAAGGCTTGAGGAGAGAAACGAGTTGAAACTCGAGGAAGTGGCGGTCGCACTTGCAGGAAGGTTCCTGAAGACAAAAATCGGTGAAGCAGAGAGAGACCTTTCGAAGTTGGGGCACATCACAAGGGAAGACGTGATGAAACTGGAGATAGAGGCTGTCAGCAACGCACAGAGCGATGTGGAAGAGGACTTCTTCTGCGTCGGATACTCTGTTGTGGAGTACAGGCTGGACGACATGTGGATGAAGAAACTGGAGGGCCACAGGGGTGGAAGGGCTTACGTGAAGGTTGTTTCTGCGTTTCTTCCCGTGCACGTTGTGGACTCTTTGATGAGAGTTCTGGAGACGGTGGGACTCACACCGATGCACGTGACATTGGAGCCCATAGCTGCCATGGACCTTGCCGTACCGGAGGATCTGAGATATCTGAACATCGCCCTCATCGATGTTGGGGCAGGAACAAGCGATATCGCCATATCCAGGGAAGGTACTGTTGTGGCATACGGAATGATTCCACTCGCAGGTGACGAGATCACAGAGGCAATAGGAAAAAGTTTCCTGCTGGACTTCCAGACGGCAGAACACGTCAAGCGAAGTGTTTTCACTACAGGGAAGATGAAGGTGAAAAACGTTCTCGACAGAGAGATCGATCTCACAAGAGAAGAGGTCGAGTCCGCCATAAAACCCGTTGTCGATCAGATCACGTCTGAGATTTCTTCTACTGTGATGGAACTCAACGGAGAACCACCCTCTGTTGTGATGGTGGTTGGAGGTGGAGCGAAGGTTCCGGGGTTTGTGGAGGCGCTGGCCGAAAAACTGAACCTTCCGTCTGACAGGGTTTCTCTGAAGAGTGTGGAAAGCACGGGTGTTGTGGAGGACATCACTGGGAAGGTCAGAGGAAGCGAATACATCACACCCGCCGGGATAGCGTACAGCGCCATGAGAAACAGGGGGTCTGTCTTTTCTCAGGTCGTCGTAAATGGAATTCCCGTGAGACTCATAGGGGCCGCCGGAAAGTACTCCGTGATGCAGGTTCTCATACAGGCAGGCTACAGGTTCTCTTCGCTCGTCGGGGGAGATACGATCTCTGTCGTTGTGAACGGAAAAACTATCCTGAGGCCAAGAAGAAGAACCTCCGTGAGGATACTGGTGAACGGCCAGGAGGCAAGCCTATCTTCGAAAGTGAAGCACGGAGACAGGATCGATGTTCACATCGAGGAAAAGACCGTCACTCTCAGGGTAAAGGACGTTGCAAAACCCGTGAGGGTGAAACTTCCATCCGGAGAGATCGAAGAAATTTACCCGGAGATCCTGAAAAACAACTCCCCGGCATCTCCTGAAGAACCACTTGGCGAAGAAGACGTTATCAGTTTTCCAGAGAAGATGAAGGTAAATGAGATCAGAAAGAAACTATCCTACGGCAAGGTGACGGTCGTCGTCAACGGAGAAGAAAAGAGAGTCTGCGTTGTGGATTTCGATCTTTTGAGAGAAGGCCAGGTTTTGAAGGATGACGAAGAAGTTTCCCTCGGAAGTGAACTCGTTGTGGTGGAGAAGGGAAAAAAGTCCCTGGAAGAGGCACTGGAGGTTCCCCACATCACAGTCAGTTTCAACGGTGTTTTGAAAAGGATTCCTCTGAAGATCATCCACAGAACCGGTGAGACTGTGGAGATGAAGGACTTCAAACCGATGGTGATAGATCTTCTGAAAGATGTGAAACTGGATGGTTTGAAGGATTACGAACTTCTCAGAAACGGGAAAAAAGCGATGTTCACCGATCCCCTCGAAGACGGAGATGTGATCGAGTTCAGAATAAAAAAGTGAGGGGGCCGGCCCCCTCAGATGATAGCCTTCTCCGTTTCTTTATCGAAGGCATGCATTCGCGTCATGTCGAACACAAGATCGATCTTCTGTTCCTCTTTTGCCTGTGTCCTCGGGTTGACGGATGCCGTGATGATGTCATCCCCCACCCTCACATGAAGGATCGTTTCGCTTCCAAGAGGCTCGACCACATCGACGATTCCCGTTACCGTGTTCTCCGGGGTTGGGGCAATCGCAAACAGTTTGTCGTAGATGTCTTCAGGCCTGATACCGAAAATGATCTCTTTGTCTATGTAGTTTGCGAGTTTATCTTCGAACTCCTTCGGCACCTTCACCTTGAAGCCGGACGCCTGTATCCAGAGACCACCTTCTCCTCTCACAACCCTTGCGTTGATGAAGTTCATCGGAGGACTTCCGATGAAGCCGGCAACGAAGACGTTCGCGGGGTTGTTGTATATCTCATGGGGGGTGCCGATCTGCTGGATCTCTCCGTCTTTCATGACAACTATCTTGTCTGCCATCGTCATCGCTTCCACCTG